>NZ_JAELTN010000031.1 GCF_016428855.1 Pedobacter sp. ASV28 | reverse complement strand
GTGTGCCAGAACTTGTTGAAGAGGCCTTAAAAAACGGAGAAGGCACGCTTGCCGATACTGGAGCTTTAGCCATCGATACAGGTAAATTTACAGGAAGATCCCCAAAGGATAGGTTTATCGTTTGTGATTCTGTTACCGAAAATGCGGTATGGTGGGGAGATATTAATATTAAGATCAGTGAACAAAAATTTAATGCGCTATATGAAAAAATGATAGCGTATGTAAATGATAAAACAATTTATGTAAGAGATAGCTATGCTTGTGCCAATGAAAAATATGGCATAAGTATCCGGGTTATAACAGAACATGCCTTTCAAAATATCTTTGCCAATAATTTATTTCTGAGGTACAAACAGGAGTCCCCTCCCGTACAGCCTGAGTGGACTATTATTGCGGTACCTTCTTTTTTGGCCGATCCAGAAAACGACGGCACAAGACAGCAAAATTTTTCTATACTCAATTTCTCCAAAAAGATGATTTTAATAGGAGGTACAGCCTACACTGGAGAAATAAAGAAGGGAATATTTTCAGTTTTGAACTTTGTATTGCCTGCACAAAAGAATACGCTGTCCATGCATTGCTCGGCAAATGTAGGTAAAGAAGGGGATACTGCTATTTTCTTTGGCCTATCCGGTACAGGAAAAACAACGCTTTCTGCAGACCCTGATAGGGCATTGGTTGGCGATGATGAGCATGGCTGGGGAGATACTTCTGTTTTCAATTTTGAGGGAGGGTGTTATGCTAAGTGTGTAGATTTAAGTGCAGAAAAAGAGCCTCAAATATTTAAGGCCATTAAATTTGGTGCTTTGCTAGAAAATATCAGCTATTTCCCGAATACAAGAACCGTCGACTTTTCCAATGTTGAAAAAACAGAAAACACAAGGGTTGCCTATCCATTGGATCATATTGAAAATGCACTTGAACCCTCGGTCGCACCCATTCCAAAAAACATTTTCTTTTTAACGGCCGATGCCTTTGGCGTTTTGCCTCCGATCTCCAAATTAACGCCAGAACAGGCCATGTTTCATTTTATTTCTGGCTATACCGCCAAGGTGGCTGGAACAGAAACGGGCGTTACGGAGCCGCAGTTAACATTCTCTGCTTGTTTTGGTAAAGCATTTCTTCCCCTACACCCGATGGTATATGCAGAATTGTTGGGTCAAAAGATGAAAGCAAACCAGGTAAACGTTTGGTTAGTGAATACGGGTTGGAGTGGAGGACCTTATGGTGTGGGCAGCAGAATGAAGTTATCTTACACCAGGGCAATGATTGCCGCCGCCTTAAATGGAAGTCTAGAAAAAGCGAGTTTTGTAGAACATTCTGTGTTTGGCTTGCATATGCCTACTTCTTGCGAAAATGTACCGTCGGCCATTTTGGACCCAAGGGAAACTTGGCACAACAAATCGGAATACGATTTAAAAGCCAATGAACTGGCTGTGGCATTTTTGAATAATTTTAAAGAATTTGACGATTACTCGAACGAAGCGATCAGAAAAGGGATGCCAAAGGTTACAGAAAGTATAAATTAAAGCTTTTTTCTTTAAAAAATTTGCATTTGATTAAATTTTTAGTTTTAATTGCGGAAAGATTGTCTTGAGGGCAATCTTTTTTGGTTATACACTTTACCCAAGCTTAAGTAACGAATTAATTGTGTAATGAATATTTAATTTGTAATTTAAATCAAAATTATAAATTTGCTTGCGCAACAATTCGGGCTAATCCTGCGTTGAGTGTAATACTTAATTAATTTAATATTTATACAAAAACAAAATTTTAAAACAAGTACTAAAACTAAAAATTAAAAAAATGGCAAACGCACCAAAACCTACACCAGCTAAAAAAGAGAGCAGCGCTACAGCGTCTAACTTATTTGCTACTCTAGTTATTCCCATCTGTATTATTATTGGGGTACTACTATTCTTATTCGTACTAGGAAAGCCTTCAAACTTTATTATAGATGAAGCTGTTGCAAAAAATAACAGTACCTTATCGTTGGCGTTTTATAATGACGATACACACAGCATATTGCCTAAAGTAGGTAACTATGGCGGTATGGCTTTTAAAGGAGGCTTTATCGTACCAATCTTAATGGGTATGCTTTTAATGGTATTTGTATTCTCTATCGAGCGTTTAATCGTAATTGGTAAAGCAACAGGAAAAGGAAGCTTAGAAGTATTTATCAAAAAAATCCAATCACTTTTAAGTGCAGGTAACATTCAAGCTGCTGTTGCAGAATGCGACAAACAAGAAGGTTCGGTAGCAAACGTAATCAAATCTGGCCTAAAAAAATATGGTGAGGTAGAAGTGGATACTAATTTAGATGTTGAGCAATCTGTAGTAGCAATCCAAAAAGACATTGAAGAAGCAACTGCATTAGAGATGCCAATGTTAGAACAAAACTTAACGGTAATCGCAACATTGGTTTCTGTAGGTACATTGACCGGTCTATTAGGTACGGTAACAGGTATGATCAAGGCATTTGGTGGTTTGGCTAACTCAGGAGCACCAGATCAGGCAGCTTTGGCAACAGGTATTTCTGAAGCTTTGATCAATACTGCAACAGGTATCGGTACTTCTACTTTAGCGATCATCATGTATAACATCTTAACTTCAAAAATTGATAAGTTAACTTATGCTATTGATGAAGCTGGTTTTAGCATCATCCAAACTTACGCTAGTACACATAAATAATAATTATTTTAATTTTTTTTGCCGGCTTTATGGAAAACCGGAAGAATTAACATCATTAATTAAAATATTATAATTTTTAGATTATGGGTAGGGCAAAAGTTCCAAGAAAGAGTACTTCGATTGATATGACCGCCATGTGCGACGTATCTTTCCTTTTATTGACTTTCTTTATTTTGACAGCAACAGCTCGACAACCAGATCCATTAGATATTAAGATCCCTTCTTCTACGGTACAATTTAAAGTGCCTGATAAAGATATCTCTATCATCAGTATAGGTAAGGGTAAAGTGTTTTTGGAAATCGTTGGTCAAGATGTTAAAAGATTAACCTTGCAAAAAATGGCTGAACAATATGGAGCCACTTTTACGGAAGAAGAAACGAAACGTTTTTCTGTTCTTCCTTCGTTTGGAGTTCCATTTGGAAACTTAAAACAGTTTCTGGCCATGAATAGCGAACAACGTGATAAATCAGGCATACAAACAGGTATCCCCTCTGATTCGACGACCAATGGTGAGCTATTTAACTGGATTAAGCAAGCACGATTGGCTACTGGAGAATTGCACGGTATTGATATGCGTGTGAGTATTAAAGGTAACTCCGACGAAGAGTATCCAACAATCAGAAAGGTTGTAGATGTGCTTCAAAAGCAAAAAGTAAACAAATTTAGTTTAATTACATCTGCCGAAGCTGGCGGACAATAAAATATAAGCTATGGCAGAATTAGATACCTCCAGCAAGGATGGCGGTAAAGGTGGCAAGGTTAGAAGTAAAAAGCAGTCGACAAAAGTAGATTTAACCGCAATGGTGGATCTTGCTTTCCTTTTGATTACTTTCTTTATGTTAACCACATCTTTATCGAAACCACTTGCGATGGATATTGCAAAGCCTGATAAAGATGCCAAAGATGAGAACAGGTTGGAATTGAGAGAATCTCAAACCATGACCATATTGCTAGGCAAGAACAATAAAATTGCTTGGTATATGGGTGAACCTGGTAAATCGGCACCTACCATCGAAGGCTTCAACGATATCAGATCTTCGTTGTTGAAGAATAAAAAGAATGTGAAAGAATCAACCGGTAGGGATATCGTAATCATTGTTAAGCCAACTGACGTATCTACATATAAGAATTTTGTAGATATTATGGATGAGATTAACATCACAAAGACTAACATTAACGCTCCGGCTGTTGATGACGATCCTAACCACTTGTTGGACAGTGAAAAAGGAGCTATGAAAGCCGCAGGGATTTTATAGCTAAATGATAACAATTAAAATATTAAACAATGTCTAAAATAGATTTATTTAATAAGGAATGGATTGACGTTGTATTCGCCAAAAAGAATAAGGCTTACGGAGCTTACGAGCTTCGTCAGACTAATGCTTGGAATACAACCAAATCGTTGTTTATTGCCTCGTCAATTTTTGTTTTCATTTTTCTAGCTCCAAGGATTTATGCTTTGTTGAAAGGGATGGCCCCAGAGCCACCTCCAGAAAAAGTAACAGAGGTAATTATGCAACCTCCTCCTCCCATTAACCCTGAGGTGAAAACTCCTCCTCCGGTAGAGCCACCTCCACCAAAGCAGGATCAGATCAAGTTTCCTCCTCCCATTGTTAAGCCTGACAACCAGGTAAGGGATGAGCAGCCACCAACCGTTGATGACCTGAAAAAGGCTGACCCAGGTCAGAAAACAATGGAAGGTGATCCAACTGCTGATGTTGTGCAGATCACAGCAGCAGGAGAAGGTCCGAAACAAGCGGTAGTGGTAGAAGATAATACGGTATATAACTTTGTAAGTATGGAGAATCCTCCAGCTTATCCAGGTGGTATAGACAAGTTCTACAGATTTTTGGGTGATAATATTAAATACCCACCTATGGCTGCAGAGAACAATATACAAGGAAATGTATTTGTTTCTTTCACTGTAGAGAAAGACGGTTCTTTGACCGATATTAAGATCGATAGAAAACTTGGTTATGGTACTGATGAAGAAGCGGTCAGGGTTTTGAAATTGAGCAAACGCTGGAATCCAGGTATGCAAAATGGTAAACCTGTACGTGTGAAGTATAACATACCAATTAAATTTAGCTTACAACAATAGTTAAGCATGTTTAATTTCAATAATTCCAAACAGAAATCGCCTCAACAGCGATTTCTGTTTATTTTAGGACTTGCCATGATGGTCATTTATCTTGGCATCAGTATCGTGCTCATTTTCTTCAGCGATTTATTAGGGCTTGATCCTGATCGGTTTCCAAGAAAATATCAGATTGCCTTCGCTATAGTGTTGATTGTATATGCTGCAATTAGGTTTTTTAGAATAATAAGAGATAACAGAATCGAAGAATGAGGAAGATTTCAGCTTTAGTTTTCTTAGCACTTTTTTTGCTTGTTTGTATTTCTTGCAATAGAAAAACAAATAAGGATTCGGTAAAGGAAACAAGAACTTCGGGAACCACGAAATTATTAGTTGATGAATCATTTTCGAGGATTTTGGATGACCAGATCCAAGTTTTTAAGAGTGAGTATCCCGAAACGAAAATAGAAACTATCTTAGGAAACGAAAACAAGATCATTCCCTTATTTCTGAAAAGAGAAGTGAAAATGATGGTGCTTTCTAGAATGCTCAAACCTGGCGAGCTGAGTGTTTTTAAGAAACTCGAAATACCCGTATTTACCGATCGCTTTGGCATTGATGGCATAGCATTGATCGCTAATGTTGCCGATAATGATTCTACTATAACGGCAAAGGAAGTGTATGATATCGTAAAAGGAACAGCCGACGCCAATAGAAAGTTGGTTTTTGATAACGCATTATCCAGTACGATCAGGTATTTTATGGATTCGGCTAAGGTAGATAAATTGCCCAAATCTGGAATTTATACCTTGCAGAACAACAATGACGTAATTAAATACGTTGCTGAAAATAAAGGTTATATAGGTGTAGTAGGTGTAAATTGGCTCTTGGAAAATAATAAAAATATTTCTGCATATTTGCCTAAGGTAAAAACGTTGGGTGTGAAAAACCTTGCGGGAAAAAAGGGAGATGATGCGTATTACCAACCTAAACAAGAAAACCTCATTAATGGAAAATATCCGTTCCTGAGAAATATTTACCTTATAAATGCCGAAGGCCGTGACGGTTTAGGCACAGGATTTGCAAATTGGTTAGCTAGCCCACGTGGCCAGTTAATTGTACTCAAATCAGGACTAGGTCCACATAAGATAATGACTAGAGAATTTAACTTAAAAACTACAACTAAAAATTAATTTTTCAACTTAGAGAAATAGAGAACGCTGTATATCCAAGCAGTAAAACAGTTATTTCGATTAACAAATGGAGACAATGAAAACGATTAAGAAGAACATAGCCTTTGCCGTAGGCTTATTAATGATGGGTAGTACTGCCTCGTTTGCTCAAAGTTTAGCCGACGCTAAAAAAGCTATTGATGCTGAACAGTATCAAAAAGCAACCTCTATGCTTAAGACCTTAGTTGCCAATCAGGCAAAACAAGGCGATAATTATTTTAACCTTGGTAAAGTTTATTTATTAACTGAGGATATAGATTCTGCCAGAGCAGCTTTCACAAATGGAACCACAGCTGATCCTAAAAATGCACTAAACTTTGTTGGTTTGGGTCAAGCCGATTTGATAGAAGGTAATGCAACTAATGCGAAAACCAATTTTGATAAGGCTTTACAATTGGGCGCTAAAAATTATTTGACCTATTTGGGTATTGGTAGGGCTTATATTGATCAAAAAACACCTGATTATGCAGCAGCACTACCGAATTTACAAAAAGCAGATGAGCTAGATGCAAAAGATAAAGATCCGGAAACTTTCTTGGCCTTGGCAGATTTTTATGCCATGCAGAAAAAAAATACAGAAGCATATCCTCAATATTTGAGGGCCTTGGACATTAATCCAAGCCTGTATCGTGCAAATGTGCAAATTGGAAAGATGTACAAAGAAGCTTTCGCATTTCCTGAAGCAGAAGTAGAAATCAAGAAAGTAATTGCTGCAGATCCTAATTATGGTCCTGCTTATCGCGAATTGGCGGAAACACAAATGCAATGGTCTTTTGCAGATCCGAAAAACGGTAATGCAAAAAGAGCAGAAGCCCTTGAAAACATGAGGAAATACCTGGACTTAACCGATAAATCTTTTGACTCACGTTTGCGTTATGCCCAGTTTTTAGTTTACGCCAGTGATTTTGCCACTTTGGAAAAAGAAGTAGCTACTTTGAATGCTCCTGACCCTAAAAATCCTAAAACCTTTGTGGTAACCAGGATGAGAGGGTATTCTGCCGTTGAAAACAAAAACTATGAGCAAGGTATCAAATATATGAATCAGCTTTTCGCAAGAACCCAAGATGCTTCACGTATCATAGGTTCAGATTATTTATATTTAGGTAAAGCTCAATTGGCCACAGGACAAGACAGTTTAGCGGTAGTTAACATTACCAAAGGTGTGGAACTTGATTCGACAAAAGTAGAGGAATTAGCTGCAGTTGGTCTAAAGTATTTTACAGATAAAAACTTCCCTAAAGCGGCTTCTGTATATAATAGAGTGGTTAACTTAAATTCAAAGAATCCTTCTTTGGCCATGGCTTATTACTATTTAGGTACTTCTAACTATGTAAGTTCTAAAGGAGAAAATGTGAACTTGCTAAAGGCGGCAGATTCGGCTTTTGTTAAGCTTTTAGAATTGGCACCAGAATATGAAGCTGCACAACTATATCGTGCTCGTACCATTAGATTGATGGATGACGTTAAGGAACCAAAAGGCATTGCTATACCTCATTTTGAGAAATATATCCAAATGGTAACTGTAGATAAGCCAGAAAAAGCTTCTACGCCTATCAACCAAAAAGGTTTGGTCGAGGCTTATAACTACATAGGTGCATTGTATGCGTCAACAGATAAAGAAAAAGCGAAAGAATATTTTAACAAGGTTTTAGCAATAGATCCACAAAATACACTTGCTTTAGATAACTTGAAATATCTGTCTGGTCCAGCAACGCCAGCAAAAAAAACACCAATTAAAAAATAAAACTTTTAAGGAGATGTAAAAGGCAGGATTTGTAATCCTGCCTTTTTATTTTAATTTTGCCTCAACTATTTTAATTGATATGGAAGCACAGAGTACAGCACAGGATTTTATACCTATTATTTTTCAGGTAATTGTTGCTTTGGGATTTGTAGTAGTCACCTTGTTTGCTACGCATCTTTTGGGGCCTAGACGAAAAACGGAAGATAAGTTAGCTACTTTTGAGTCAGGAATTAAAGTGGTGGGTAATGCCCGTCAGCCTTTTTCTATCAAGTACTTTTTGGTAGCCATTCTATTTGTATTGTTTGATGTGGAAGTCATCTTTATGTACCCTTGGGCGGTTAACTTTAGAACGCTTGGATGGAATGGTATCATAGAAATGTTTATTTTCATGGGAACCCTTTTATTAGGCTTTATCTATATCTTGAAAAAGAAAGCTTTAGAGTGGAATTAAACATTAAACACATTGTTGTTTTAGCTATTTAGATTGTTTCTAAATGATGATCGTTTAACCCAATTCCTAGTAAATATTGTAAATTTGTTGCTTGTCTTAGTTAGTTAGGGCAAGCATTTTTTGTTTAAGACATGAGTGAAATCAATATAGTTGAGGCGCCCCCTGGTATTGAAGGTAATGGCTTTTTTGCTACTTCCTTAGATAAGGTGATAGGTTTGGCTCGCTCACATTCTTTATGGCCCCTGCCATTTGCTACTTCTTGTTGTGGCATTGAATTTATGGCAACCATGGGTTCACATTATGATTTTGGCCGCTTTGGCTCTGAAAGGTTAAGCTTTTCGCCAAGACAGGCCGATGTGTTAATGGTCATGGGAACCATTGCAAAAAAAATGGGGCCGGTTTTAAAGCAAGTATACCTTCAAATGGCAGAGCCTAGATGGGTAATGGCTGTGGGTGCCTGTGCTTCTAGTGGGGGTATATTTGATACCTATTCTGTGCTTCAGGGCATAGATGAGATCATCCCGGTAGATGTTTATGTGCCTGGTTGTCCGCCGAGGCCAGAAGCTATTTTAGATGGCTTTACAAAGATACAGGAACTGGTGAAAAATGAATCTGGAAGAAGAAGGTACTCTACTGAATATAAAGAAATGTTGGCTAGTTACGGAATACAATAATGGCTAAAGCAACAAATACAGAAATAATTGATCTACTTGGCCATAATTTTGGCGAACAGCTATTTGATGTTTCTGAGCCATATGGCTTATTAACCTTCTCTACGACTAAAGAGAAGATCATTGATGTGCTCACTTTTCTTAAAGAGAATGAAAAAATCACTTTTAATTTTCTAACAGATATTACAGCGGTACATTACCCAGAGAAGGAACAAATTGCGGTCGTTTACCATTTGCATAGTATGGTTGGCGGCATAAGAATAAGAATAAAGGTATTCTTGAACGAAAGAGAAGCTAAAATTCCTACTGCTACTACATTATGGAATGGGGCCAACTGGATGGAAAGAGAAACTTATGATTTTTTTGGGGTGAAGTTTGAAGGACATCCAAATTTGAAAAGGATATTGAATATGGATGACCTGATTGTGCACCCTATGCTTAAGCAATACCCATTGGAAGATCCAAATAGAGTAGATAAAAAAGACGAATATTTTGGTAGATAATACGTATGGCACATAATCATCCAGTATATACAGATAATGACCCACAAAGTGAGTTGGTTACCTTAAACCTAGGGCCAACGCACCCTGCAACACATGGGGTTTTTCAAAATGTTTTGCAGATGGACGGAGAGCGGATTGTAAGTGGAGTGTCTACCATTGGTTATATTCACCGAGCTTTTGAAAAGATTGCAGAGCATCGCCCATTTTATCAGATTACCCCTTTAACCGATCGTTTAAATTATTGTTCGTCGCCTATCAATAATATGGGCTGGCACATGACGGTAGAAAAGCTGTTGAATATTCAAATCCCTAAGCGGGTTGATTATTTGAGGGTAATCATTATGGAGCTATCGCGTATTTCCGATCATATCATTTGTAATACCATCATTGCCCAGGATACTGGAGCGACTACAACCTTCCTTTACCTTTTTCAATTTAGAGAACATATCTATGAGATTTTTGAGGAAATCTGTGGTGCTCGTTTAACCACTAACATTGGCCGTATAGGTGGCTTGGAAAGAGATTTCAATGAGATAGCCTTTGCCAAGATCAATAAGTTTTTAAAAGAGTTTCCGGTAGCCTTAAGAGAATTTGAAAGCTTGTTGAACCGTAACCGTATTTTTATAGATCGTACAGCGGGTGTAGCAGAGGTTACTCAAGAGGCTGCATTAAATTATAGTTGGACAGGCCCTTTATTGCGTGCCACTGGAATTGATTATGACGTTAGGGTAAGTGAGCCTTATTCTTCATACCAAGATTTTGACTTTGAAGTTCCGGTAGGAACCAGTGGAGATGTTTTTGATAGATACCTGGTCCGCAATGAAGAAATGTGGCAGAGTATCCGTATCATAGAACAGGCTTTGGAAAAAGTGAAAACTGAGCCTAAGGGGATATTCCATGCCGACGTTCCAGATTTTTATCTGCCTGGAAAAGAAGAAGTTTATAACAATATGGAAGCATTGATCTATCATTTTAAAATTGTGATGGGAGAAATTGATGCACCTAAAGCGGAGGTTTACCATGCTGTTGAAGGTGGTAACGGTGAACTTGGATTTTATTTAATAAACGATGGAGGCAGAACACCTTACCGCTTACATTTTAGAAGGCCAAGTTTTATTAATTACTCAATGTATGCTAAAATGAGCGAAGGCATGTTGTTGTCTGATGCCATTATCAACATGAGTAGTATGAACATTATTGCAGGAGAATTAGATGCTTAAAGTAGAAGAAACACAACCTGTAGAATTTTCATCAGCTTTGTTAGAAAAATTTGATGAAATAGTTAAACGTTATCCAGAAGGAAAACAGAAATCGGCCTTATTGCCGATTTTGCACTTGGTTCAGGCAGAATATGGTTGGACAAGTGTGCCAGCAATGGATAAAGTGGCAGAATACCTTGCTATAGAACCCATCGAAGTTTATGAGGTGGCCAGTTTTTATACCATGTATTTCCTTCAACCCAAAGGGAAGTATGTGTTAGAGGTTTGCAGAACAGGCCCATGCTGCTTGGTAGGTGCTGAAAAGATAATGAACCATATAGAAACCAGGTTAGGGGTGAAAGAAGGAGAGGTTACTGCAGATGGCTTGTTCAGTTGGAGAGGGGTAGAGTGTTTGGCAGCCTGTGGTTTTGGCCCGGTTTTACAGATTGGTCCAGAATATACCTTCTATGAAAACTTGACTGAAGAGTCGGTAAACAAATTAATTGACGATTTACGCAAGAAATAATGGCTCGTAAACTATTATTAGAACATATCAATGTGCCTGGTATCAATACGCTAGAGGTTTATCGTCAAAAAGGCGGTTACCGAGCTGTTGAAAAAGCATTAAAGACCTTAACTCCCGATGATGTAGTGGAGGAGGTAAAGAAATCAGGTTTAAGAGGTAGAGGTGGGGCAGGTTTCCCTACGGGAATGAAATGGAGTTTTTTGGCAAAACCAGAAGGGGTAGCGCGCTATCTTGTTTGTAATGCCGACGAATCGGAGCCGGGCACTTTCAAGGATAGATTTTTAATGACCCACATTCCTCATGCTTTAATAGAGGGAATGATTGTAGCAAGTTATGCTTTGGGAGCAAATACCTCTTATATCTATGTTCGTGGTGAGATGATGCCACAGATCAGGATACTAGAAAGAGCAATTGAAGAAGCTAGAGCAGCAGGCTTTTTAGGTAAAAATATATTAGGTACCGGCTATAATTTAGAATTATATGTTCAGCCAGGAGGCGGAGCTTATATCTGCGGGGAAGAAACAGCCTTATTGGAATCGTTAGAAGGTAAGAGAGGAAACCCACGTATCAAACCTCCTTTCCCAGCTATTGCGGGCCTATATGGTTGTCCAACGGTGGTTAATAATGTTGAATCTATTGCCGCAGTGGTGCCAATCATCAATGATGGGGGTGATGAATATGCAAAAATTGGTATCGGAAGAAGCACAGGAACAAAGTTAATATCCGCTTCTGGAAACTTGGTAAAACCGGGTGTTTATGAAATTGAACTAGGCTTACCAGTTGAAGAGTTTATCTATTCTGATGAATATTGTGGAGGTATTGCCAACGGCAAAAAGCTGAAAGCAACGGTTGCCGGAGGTTCTTCAGTGCCAATACTGCCTGCTAACCTTACCCTAAAGTATGCCAATGGAGAGCCTCGTTTAATGAGTTACGAGTCGCTTTCAGAAGGGGGATTTGCTACGGGAACAATGTTGGGTTCGGGAGGCTTTATTGCTTTTGATGAGGACCAGTGTATTGTTAGAAATACTTGGAATTTCTCCCGTTTCTACCATCATGAAAGTTGTGGTCAATGTTCACCTTGTCGTGAAGGAACAGGATGGATGGAAAAGATATTGCACAAAATTGAATATGGACATGGTACCATGGAGGATATTGATCTACTATGGGATGTACAGCGGAAAATAGAAGGTAATACCATTTGTCCACTGGGCGATGCAGCTGCTTGGCCGGTAGCAAGTGCCATCAGACATTTCAGAGATGAATTTGAATGGCACGTTAAAGAGCCAATGAAAAGTCAAAGTACCAATTATGGTTTAGCAAATTATGCTAATCCTATTGAAAAACAAGTAGAAGTTAAACAGGATAATCTTTAACCATGAGCGATTTAGTTAAAGTAACCATAGATGGAATAACAGTAGAGGTAGAGCCAGGCACTACTATTTTAAATGCTGCCCGACAAATTGGGGGAGAGATTGTGCCTCCTGCCATGTGCTATTATTCCAAATTGAAGGGAAGTGGAGGTAAATGCCGTACCTGCATTGTGAAGGTAAGCAAGGGGTCTGAGAAAGATCCTCGGCCAATGCCTAAGTTGGTAGCATCTTGTCGTACCACTGTGATGGATGGTATGGAAGTGCAGAATATTACTTCTCCAGAAGTATTAGAGGCTCGTGCAGGCGTGGTAGAGATCCTACTGATTAATCACCCTTTAGATTGCCCCGTTTGTGATCAGGCTGGGGAGTGTGATTTGCAGAATTTGAGCTATGAACATGGTTTGCAAAAAACGAGATACGAATTTGAACGCCGTACTTTCGATAGAATCGATATTGGGGATAAAATCCAGTTGCACATGAACCGTTGCATTTTATGCTACCGTTGTGTGTTTACTGCCGATCAAATTACGAATAAACGTGTTCACGGTATTCTAAATAGAGGAGATCATTCAGAAATTTCCACTTACATACAAACTGCGGTAGATAATGATTTTTCTGGGAACGTAATTGATGTATGCCCCGTGGGCGCATTGACCGATAAGACCTTTCGTTTTAAGAACCGCGTATGGTTTACCAAACCAATTGATGCCCATAGAAACTGTACCCATGAAAAATGCAATGGCAAGGTGACACTTTGGTATAAAGGAGAGGATGTTTTGCGTGTCACTGCACGTAAGGACCAATATGGTGAAGTAGAAGAGTTTATCTGTAACGAATGTCGTTTCGACAAGAAAAAAACAAATGACTGGACATTAGAGCATCCTACCCATATTTCAGATACTTCGGTAATCTCCTCAAATCATTACGAAACATTTAAACCACTTCCTGTGATTAAGGAAAATTTAGCTTTACAAGAAGCCAATAAACGAGAACTAGAAAAAAGCATTAAATTCTAATGGATATAAATTTTGTTATAGAGAAGTTTGTGCTGATTACAATATTATTTGCAATTAGCTTGCTTATTGCCATGTATTCAACTTATGCCGAACGTAAAGTCGCCGCTTTTTTACAGGATAGGTTAGGGCCCGATAGAGCTGGACCTTTTGGTATTCTGCAGCCTTTAGCCGATGGGGTAAAAATGTTCATGAAAGAAGAGATTATTCCTGCAAATGCGAATAAATGGCTGTTTATGGTTGGGCCAGGCTTGGCCATGCTTTGTGCCTGTATTGGTACGGCCGTTATTCCTTGGGGACAGGATATGGTGATAGGAGATAGGGTAATTCCTTTGCAGGTAACTGATATCAATGTGGGTCTATTATACATATTTGGCGTAATTTCTTTGGGCGTTTATGGCGTAATGATTGGTGGCTGGGCCTCTAATAATAAATATTCATTATTGAGTGCTATACGTGCCGCTTCTCAAAATATCAGTTATGAAATTGCCATGGGCCTTTCTATTATTGCCTTGCTTTTGGTTTCTAATTCACTGAGTTTAAAAGAAATAGTAGAGCAACAACATGGCTTTAATTGGAATTTTTGGTATCAGCCGTTGGGCTTCTTAATTTTTATGGTTTGTGCTTTTGCAGAAACTAACCGCGCACCATTTGATCTGCCCGAATGTGAGGCCGAGCTAAACGGTGGTTACCACATGGAATATTCATCAATGAAATTAGGATTTTACCTATTTGCCGAATATATCAACATGTTCGTTTCCTCTACTGTAATGGCGGCATTATACTTTGGTGGTTACAACTATCCAGGTATGGATTATATTGCGGCCCAATGGGGACCAACATGGGCACCTTTGTTTGGTACATTTATATTCTTTATGAAAATATTTGCATTCATCTTTTTCTTTATGTGGGTACGTTGGACCATTCCACGTTTCCGTTACGATCAATTGATGAATTTAGGTTGGAAAACATTAATCCCACTGGCCATTGCAAATATTATAGTTACAGGGATAGTTATTGCGTTGACTAATAATTTTTAAGGAGACATGGAATCATTAAGCAATAAGAAAAAAGTATTAGAGCAAAAGCCACTTAATTTAGCCGAGCGGATGTATTTGCCAGCTATAGCTAGAGGTTTGGGAACAACCATCAGTCACTTTTTCAAAAAGAGTGCTACCATAAGGTATCCGGAGCAGCAGCGTGAGTTCTCTTTGAACTGGAGGGGCATGCACTCCCTTAAAAGAGATGAACAAGGGAGAGAGCGTTGCACAGCCTGTGGTCTTTGTGCACTTTCTTGTCCAGCAGAAGCCATTACCATGATTGCTGCAGAACGCAAGAACGATGAGAAACATCTGTATCGTGAAGAAAAATACGCTTCGGTATACGAAATTAACATGTTACGTTGTATTTTCTGTGGTTTGTGTGAAGAAGCCTGCCCAAAAGAGGCGATCTACTTAGATGGTCCAATTGTTCCGGCAGATTATTTACGTAAAGATTTCATCTACGGTAAAGATAAATTGGTAGAGGGTCCTTTGGATAAGTAAGCCTTTTCATCATTGCAAGGAACGAAGCAATCCTAACGCAATGATTAGATTATAAAAGATTGCTTTGTGCCTCGCAATGACGGCAAAATTGAAACAACTAAATAAAAATTAATGGGTACATCAGTATTCTATTTTGTAGCAACTTTAAGTATATTTTTCGCATTGATGGTGGTTTTTGCTAAAAATCCTATTCATAGTGTTTTATATCTTATTTTAACTTTCTTTACCTTCACGGTTCACTATGTACTGTTGAATGCCCAATTTTTGGCAGTCGTCAACTTTATTGTTTACATGGGAGCCATTATGGTACTTTTCTTATTTGTGCTTATGCTCCTCAATCTCAATAAGGAAAACGAGCCGAATAAAACTGCCTTGCTTAAGGTTGTAGGCATCATAGCTGGTGGGTGTTTGGTAGTTACCCTAATCGGATCTCTAAAATCAGTATCGATAAGTAGCCCTTTACTGTTGAAAAACCCAAGCTTAGGTTTGGTGGAAAATTTGGGTAAGGAGTTGTTTGGTCCATTTATGCTGCCGTTTGAGCTTTCGTCGTTGTTATTATTGAGCGCAATGGTTGGGGCAGTACTTTTAACTAAAAAAGAAGAAAAAAATAATGGATAGTTTATTTCAAAATATGCAGGGGGTACCACTTGACCATTATATCTGGTTTTGTGCAATTATTTTTACTATTGGCGTAGTTGGTGTATTAACCCGTAGAAATGCGATTGTTATTTTCATGTCGGTTGAGTTAATGTTAAATGCGGTTAACCTCCTCTTGGCAGCCTTTTCGGTACATCATAACGATCCGTCTGGTCAGGTTTTTGTATTCTTTATTATGGCTTTGGCAGCAGCCGAAGTCGCAGTAGGTTTAAGTATTATCGTAATGGTTTATCGTAATACACAATCAATTGATATTAATGTGTTAAATCGCCTTAAGTGGTAATTCTAATAAAATAAAATGATAACAAGTTTACTTTGGTTGGTTCCGTTGCTTCCGCTTTTAGGCTTTGTAATTAATGGCCTTGGCCGAAATTCATTGAGTAAGGGTGTAGTTGGTTTTATTGGCAGCGGTGTGGTATTTGCCTCATTTATTATTAGTGTTTGTCTGTTTTTTGAGCTTAGCTCAAGTGCAACAAAGCAGTTTACCATAAACCTCTTCGATTGGATTAATGTAGGTAATTTAAATATTCCACTATCTTTTCTGTATGATCCTTTGAGTGCAATCATGCTCTTAATCATTACAGGTATAGGCTTTTTAATTCATGTTTATTCTACAGCCTATATGCATGAAGATGCGGGCTTTGGAAAATTCTTTAGCTACTTGAACCTATTTATCTTCTTCATGTTGATCTTGGTTTTAGGCTCAAACTATATTGTCATGTTTATTGGCTGGGAAGGTGTAGGTTTATGTTCTTATTTATTGATAGGTTTCTGGTTTACCAATAGCAGTTACGCAAGTGCTGCAAAGAAGGCTTTTATCATGAATAGGATTGGTGATTTGGGCTTCTTGCTGGGCGTATTTTTATTGTTCAATTTTTTTGGGAGCGTAGAGTTTGCGAAAATTTTTCCGCAGGCAGCTAATATGTTACCTGGAAATGAAACTATTGCAGTCATTGCCATTCTTTTATTTATCGGCGCCTGTGGAAAATCGGCACAATTGCCTTTGTTTACTTGGCTTCCAGATGCAATGGCAGGACCAACACCTGTTTCAGCATTAATTCATGCCGCAACCATGGTAACTGCCGGAATTTATATGATTGCCCGTTCTAGTGTATTATTTGATTTGGCACCTATCGCACAACATATTATTGCTATTATTGGTGCGGCAACCGCATTAATTGCAGCTTTGATTGCCTTAACCCAAACCGATATTAAAAAAGTACTGGCCTATTCAACGGTTTCGCAATTAGGGTATATGTTTCTGGGATTGGGCGTAGGAGCTTATACGGGTTCTTTTTTCCATGTGTTAACACATGCTTTCTTTAAAGCATTATTATTTTTGGGCGCGGGAGCTGTAATCCACTCTTTACATCATGAGCAGGATATGCGCCAAATGGGTGGACTAAAATCGAAGTTGAAAATCACTTTTGCCACCATGATGATCGGAACAATAGCGATTGCAGGTTTGCCTCCTTTCTCTGGGTTTTTCTCTAAAGATGAAATTTTGGCACATACTTATGAGCACAGTAAGATACTTTGGGCCATAGGTGTATTCACGGCCTTCTTAACGGCATTTTATATGTTTAGGATGATGTTCCTAACTTTCTATGGAAAGTTTAGGGGTTCGCACCATACAGAAGAACACATTCATGAATCGCCTAAAGCAATGACTACGCCTTTAGTTGTACTGGCCATATTGGCTGCAATTGGTGGTATCATTAATATTCCTCATGTATTTGATGGAAACGAGTGGTTGTCACACTGGCTATCGGGAGCGAAGGTTACCCAAAATCACTTGAGCCTTAGCCATACTACCGAATTTACGTTAATGGGCGTGTCGGTATTGGCAGCTATTTTAGCTATTTTGTTTGCTCGTGCTAAATACGTAACGAGGGCTGAAGTTCCAGTAACTGATGAAGCGCCACGTTCTGTATTAGAAAAGATATCATATCACAAGTTTTACTTGGATGAAATCTATGATACCCTGATCAGAAAACCATTAGATGTCTTATCTAGATTTTTCTATCGCATCGTCGATAAAAAAGTAATTGATGGTTTAGTGAATGGTTTCGGATGGACTGCTAATGAAGGCAGTAAGGGATTAAGATTGCTACAGTCTGGAAACGTTGGCTTTTATATTTTTATGATGGTATTCGGTATCGTCGCCTTGTTATTGTATACTTATTTATCTATCGCTTAAAATTTGGTTCAACAAAATAAATGGAACTCTTAATACTCATATTTCTCCCCTTAGTTGGCGCTATAATTTCAGCTTTGGTTGCTAAGCAGAATACCGCTAAGGTGGCTGCTTTGGTCTTTTCAATATTGACCCTTGCTACAACTATAGGTTTGTTGTTCAGGTTTACACCAGATGCCAGCACACAGTTTGTCGTAAACTATTCTTGGATTGATCAATTAGGCATTCGTTTTCATGCTGGAATAGATGGAATAAGCATGGTAATGGTACTGTTGACAAACGTATTGGTACCTTTAATTATTTTGTCGAGCTTTAAGCACGAGTATAAAAATGCCAATGCTTTTTATGCATTGATTCTATTTATGCAAAGTGGTTTATTATTGGTGTTTACTGCATTGGATGCATTCTTGTTCTATATTGGATGGGAAGCGGCATTGATACCTATTTATTTTATCTGTGCCATGTGGGGAGGAAAAGACAGGATAAGAGTGAACATCAAATTTTTTGTTTATACCATAGCAGGATCGCTCTTCATGTTGTTGGGCATCATTTACCTGTATCTACAAAACCCTTCCCATAATTTTGATATTAATGCCTTCTACGCTTTAGAGCTAGATACGCATCAACAAGGTTGGATCTTTTGGGCATTTTTTATTGCATTTGCCATTAAGATGCCTATTTTTCCTTTTCATACTTGGCAACCAGATACTTATACTACAGCACCTACTCCAGGCACCATGTTACTTTCCGGTATTATGCTGAAGATGGGTATTTACAGCGTAATTAGGTGGTTATTGCCAATTGTTCCGCAAGGAGTACAAGACTGGACCTGTGTAGCCATTATACTTTCGGTAATCGGCATTATTTATGCCGCTCTTATTGCCTTTACACAGAAAGATGCGAAAAGATTGATTGCCTATTCATCTATTAGCCACGTAGGTTTAATCTCTGCGGGTATTTTCACCCTGAGCATGCAGGGATTACAAGGAAGTATGATACAAATGCTAAGTCACGGTATTAACGTTGTGGGTTTATTCTTCGTATTGGACATTATTTTTTCTCGCCTTAATACGAATAAGATAGAGGAGTTGGGCGGACTAGCAAAAGTAGCACCGAAACTAGCTATTGTTTTTCTAATCATTGTATTGGGTACGGTTGCCTTACCTGGAACAAATGGCTTTATTGGAGAATTTCTATTGCTGATGAGCGTCTATAATTATAGTGCATGGCTAGGAGCTATTGCAGGCTTAACAATTATTTTTGGTGCGGTTTATATGTTCAGAATGTACCAAAAAATAATGTTGGGGGAAACTAATGAGCTAACTTTTAGCTTCATAGATATAAAAGGAACAGAAAAAATAGTGCTGTATACCATTTGTGCTTTGATTATTGTAATTGGGGTTTATCCAAAACCACTTATGCAGTTGTCTGATGCCTCGATACAACATTTATTAGAACAGATTAATCAAAAATTAACAGGGATAAACTAAGCAGATGAACATTATTATAACCATTGCCGTTACGGCTTTAGTAGTACTTTATGCAGGTTTGTTTAAGGCAAAGAAGGCATTATTGCCTTTGACATTGATTGGTTTATTGATCGCTTTGGGGTTTGTGGTCTGTTCTTGGAATACTCCAACAGTCTATTTTGGCATGATGCAAATTGATAATTTTGCATTGGCCTTTGGAGGGATATCCATTATAGGAACCTTATTGATCTTTTTACTTACACAGCGTTATTTTGTAGAAGGTAGCCCTAATATAGCTGAATATTTTACACTTATTCTTTTTGCACTATGTGGCATCATCATTATGGTTTCTTATAAAAACCTTTCGATGTTGTTCATCGGACTTGAGATCATGTCTGTATGTTTGTACATATTGGCGGGGATTAGAAAGTTGAATTTTGCTTCGAATGAAGCTTCACTGAAGTACTTTTTGATGGGAGCATTCTCTACAGGGTTTTTACTTTTTGGTATTGCGCTGATCTATGGAGCTACAGGTTCTTTTGATATTGATGTGATTCAAAATCATTTAGTAAATAGCATAAGGACTGTTTCTCCGCTATTCTATCCTGGCATTATATTGATCATGGTGGGCTTATGTTTCAAAGTTGGGGCTGCACCTTTCCATTTCTGGACACCAGACGTTTACGAAGGAGCACCTTCATTAATTACCGCATTTATGTCAACCGTGGTAAAAACGGCAGGTTTTGCCGCATTCTTAAGGTTGTTTGCAGGTGCTTTTGAACCTCTGCACGATTTTTGGATGCCTGCTTTGTTTGTAATTGTAATCATTACACTTTGTGTAGGAAACATTACCGCGCTATATCAAAAGAATTTTAAGAGAATGCTGGCCTACTCTAGTATTTCCCACGCAGGCTATCTGTTGTTTTCTTTAATTGTGCTGACAGCTAATTCAGCAAGTAATGTATTAGTTTACGCGGCAGCCTATACCTTTGCGAGTATCGTAGCATTTGCTATACTGATCAATGTTAAACAGAAGACAGGGAGCGACGATATAGAGAGCTTCAACGGATTAGCCAAGCGCAATCCAATGGCAGCGTTCGCCTTAACTATTTCCATGCTTTCCTTGGCAGGAATTCCATTGACGGCAGGCTTCATAGGTAAATATGTAATGTTTTTAAATGTGTTGGAAAATTATCAGGTCATATTGGTGGTTATTGCCATATTAAATGCATTAATAGGTTTCTATTACTATTTTAAGGTAATTGTTGCCGTATATTTTAAAGAAGGAAAAGAAGTGGATCTAGATACCCCTGTTCAATATAAATTGGTATTAATTGTTTCTACCATAGTGATCTTAGTTTTAGGTGTTTATCCTTCCCTTATTTTAAACCTGATATAGCATAGTGATATAGAATATTATTTGTAGTTTTACGAATAATTGTAACTATGGAGCAATTTTGGAACCACCTACAGCATCTTATAGATCCTGAAAAACTGCTGCGAGAAGGTGGTTTCTACTTGGTTGTATTTGTAATATTTGCGGAAACCGGCCTTTTTTTTGGGTTCTTTTTACCAGGAGATTACCTGTTGTTTTTAGCGGGGATGTTTGTGGCTACGGGCAAGTTGGATGTAAATATCTATGTGTTGGTATTTACATTGATCGTGGCTGCTGTATCTGGTAATTTTACGGGATATTGGTTCGGGAAAAAAACCGGTCCCGTGCTACACACTCGAAAAGATACTTTTTTCTTCAAGAAAAGATTTCTCAGAACTGCAGAAGAATATTATCGTAAACAGGGAGCTTTTGCCTTAATTATGGGCAGGTTTGTACCTATAGTAAGGACTTTCGCTCCTATTGTAGCCGGACTTATTAGGATGGATTTTAAGAAATTTGTTCTCTATAATGTTTTGGGTGCACTTTTATGGATTTGTTCCTTAACTTTGCTAGGTTATTTTTTGGGCAAGCGTTTTTCCAAACAGATTGAAGAGTATTTAGGTTATATCATATTTGGATTTATCTTGATTACAACAATTCCATTAGTTATTACCTTTGTAAAAAATAAAATATCAAAGAATACCAGTAAATTAGACGAAACAGAGATTTAAAGAAAAGATGAATAAAGACGAAACCCATCCGTGGCACAGCGTATCTCCAGGCAGTAACTTGCCAGAAACAGTAAATGCAATTATCGAAATCCCTAAGGGATCAAAGGCAAAATATGAAATAGATAAAGATTCTAGCTTAATTAAGTTAGATAGAGTATTGTTCTCTTCAGTAATGTACCCGGCAAACTATGGTTTTATTCCGCAGACTTACTGCGATGATAAAGACCCATTGGATATTCTGGTTTTATGCTCGGTAGATGTTTATCCAATGACAATTATTGAAGCTAAAGTGATTGGTGTAATGCACATGATTGATAATGGAGAACAAGACGATAAAATTATTGCGGTAGCAAAAAATGATATGTCTGTAAACTATATCAACGATTTGGCCGACTTACCTCCACATACCATGAAAGAAATTGTTAAATTTTTTCAGGATTATAAAGCATTAGAGGAAAAGCAGGTTACCATAGAGCACCTATTGGGTGTTAGATATGCACATAAGGTAATAAACGAGAGCATAGAGCTCTATGATAAAACATTTAGAAACAATTCTTAATGGGTTGGGACTTATTTTGGACATTCTTTTTAGTTGCACTTAACGGCTTTTTTGTAGCTGCAGAGTTTGCTATTGTAAAAGTTCGCGGTTCTCAAATTGAGATTAAGGCAAAGTCGGGAAGCAGGGTTGGTAAAACCGCCAAATATATTATCCATCACCTTGACGGATATTTGGCTGCTACCCAATTAGGAATCACCCTGGCTTCTCTTGGACTAGGGTGGATAGGAGAACGGGTAATGCATGAAATTATTCATGATGGCCTGTTGGGCTTAGGAATAAGTGAGACCTTTATCAAATCGGCTTCTACTATCATTGCCTTCTCTATTATTACCATTATGCATATTGTATTTGGAGAATTAGCTCCAAAATCGATAGCCATACAGCGTCCTGTAGCCACCACTTTGTTTATTTCTTTGCCCCTTCAAGCTTTTTATTTAATAGGTAGGCCTTTTATATGGTTGCTTAATGGCTTTGCTGGCCTGATCCTTAAACCGTTTGGACTTAATTCGGCCGATGGGCATGAGTCTTCACATAGTACAGAAGAGCTACATTATCTTCTGGATCAGGGTAAGGAAAGTGGAGCATTAGAAGATAATGAACATGAACTGATCAAGAATGTATTTGACTTTAATGAACGGGTAGTAAAGAATATTATGGTTCCCCGTACAAAAATTTCAGGTATTGAACTGAACACAACCAAAGAAGAGGTAGTCGAGAAGATCATTTCTGAAGGTTACTCCCGAATGCCGGTTTACGATGATATTATCGATAAGATAATAGGTATTATTCATGCTAAAGACGTATTGCCTTTACTGGCCAGCAATAAAGATTGGGGGTTAACGGATATTATCAGAAAGCCATATTTCGTCCCCGAAACCAAAAAAATTAATGATTTGCTGAGCGAGCTACAACAAAAGCGTATACAAATTGCCATTGTATTGGACGAGTTTGGTGGAACAGCCGGTATGGTCACCCTAGAAGATATTGTTGAAGAGATTGTGGGAGAAATACAGGATGAATATGATGAAGAAAAACCAACGGTAGAGAAAATTTCCGATTCAGAATTTATCGTAAACGCTTATGCTACAGTTTATGATGTGAATGAACATCTTCCACATGATTTGCCTGAGGATGAGGATTTTGATACTGTTGGCGGCTTGGTCTCACATGCTTTTGGTAAGATACCGGAAGTGGGGGATAGTGAAGAATGTTATGGCTATTTATTTACCATACTTAAAAAGACAGAGCAGAATGTAGAAACGGTAAAACTTGAAATCGTCATCAACAAAAGAGATATGGTAGACCTGCACTAATTTGGTTAATCGGTTAGTTGATAATTTGGTTAACTGTAAATGTGCTTTTAACTTTAGATACTAAACTTTTAACTCCAAGATGCATTTATTCTACACCCCCGATATTAATTCTAAGATTTATACCTTAAATGAAGAAGAAAGTAACCATTGTAGTAAAGTACTTAGGCTAAAGGTAAACGACTTGGTTTATTTGATTGATGGCGTTGGCGGGTTTTATACTGCAGAGATCATTTTAATCACCAAAAAAGCAGTTGAGTTAAGGGTTACGAATAAACAGACTGGTTATGGCAAGAGAAACCACTATTTACATCTTGCTATTGCTCCAACCAAGAATATCGATCGTTTCGAGTGGTTTTTAGAAAAAGCTACCGAAATTGGTATCGATGAAATTACCCCTATCATATGTGATAGATCGGAACGAAAGTTAGTTAAGGAAGAAAGACTGGAAAGGGTCATCACTTCTGCCGTTAAACAATCATTAACAGCTTATCATCCCAAATTAAATCGTGCAATAAGCTATTCAGATTTTGTGAAATCTGAATTTGAAGGCTATAGATTAATTGCACATTGTATAGATGATGAGCATAAGCAGTTTATTGATCAGTTGATTGTTCCTTTTCAAAATTACTTGGTTTTGATTGGGCCAGAGGGCGATTTTTCGCCGAAAGAGATTGATCTTGCTTTGCAAAACGGATATAAACCAGTAACTTTAGGTAATACCCGACTTCGTACCGAAACGGCAGGTTTGGCGGCCTGTTTTGAAGTCAATTTTATCAATAGGAGTAATGAGCAAGGAACAAAGCATAAAAATTAGGCGAGCTTTCATGAGACGAAAAAATAAAACTGTCTTTTTGAGGCTGTTTCGCCCTTATTGTTTTCTACTTATTCTTTTGTCTTTTGTCTTTTTAGCTTTCAGTGCTGCGCCAACTTATAAAATGGGTAAACTTAAGTATAATGGAGGGGGAGATTGGTATGCCAATAGAACTGCGCTTCCTAACTTGATCACTTTCTGTAACCAGAATCTTTCCACCAATTTTTCACCTGATGAGGGCATTGTCGAGGTTGGAAGTTCGGCATTGTTCAGTTATCCTTTTGTGTATATGACTGGGCATGGGAATATTGTTTTTAACGAGCAGGAGGCAGCCAATTTGAGAAAATATCTTATGAATGGAGGTTTTCTTCATATTGATGATAATTATGGACTGGATAAGTTTATTAGGCCGCAAATGAAAAAAGTATTTCCTGAGCTTAGCTTTGTAGAATTGCCCTCCAACCATAAGATTTATAATCAAAAATATAAATTCCCCAATGGTTTGCCTAAAATTCATGAACATGATGGAAAGCGGCCGCAGGGTTTTGCCTTGATCTATAAAGGTAGGATAGTGTGTTATTATACTTATGAATGCGATCTTGGCAATGGATGGGAAGATTTTGGGACTTACCCTTCAGACACGCAAGAAAGTAGAAGTAATGCGCTTAAAATGGGTGCCAACTTAATACAATATGCTTTAACAAATTGATATGAATAAGGTAAAGGTAAACGAAATCTATAATTTTGATATTAATACCATTGGGGACCTCATTACGGTAAATGATAAGGAAGTCATATTTGATCAATTGGATATCGATGTTAATACAAGACATATACTGTATCAGAATAGATCATTTAAGCTAGAGCTGGTTGATCTTGACAAGGTTGAGAAAACCGCTAAGATCAAAGTAAATGGAAACACCTATCATGTTGCTATTCGAAGTCAATTAGACCTGCTTCTGAAACAGTTGGGAATGGACAACCTTTCTGGTAGTAAGGTGCTTCAGGTAAAAGCCCCTATGCCTGGTTTGGTGTTAAATATATTGGTAAAGCAGGGTGATGAGGTAAAAAAGGGAGATAGCCTGCTTATATTGGAAGCCATGAAAATGGAAAATATCATAAAGTCGCCAACAGATGGGCTTGTTCAGCGTATAGAGGTTAAACAAGGGGATAAAATAGAAAAGAATACGTTGTTAATTCGGTTCTCTTGACCATAAAAAAAGCGCAGTGTTAACACTGCGCTTTTTTTATGGAATCTTATTTTTTTATTTAGATTTAAATGGTTTTGCAGCTTTACTCTTGAATTGAGGTTTACCGGCAGATTTTACCTCTGGTGCCCCAAGCATGGTCATGGCACAGCGGAAACCAATATCTGCGGTTGATTCATCTTCTTGTAAGAACCTTCTTGCAGCAGGATTTAACCACATGGCCTGATCATCCCAAGAACCGCCCTTATATACCCTAGATTTGTCATTGACTAAGGTAATTTCACCAGCCAGATTGTTTTGCTCATCTCTATAACCTCTTTGATCGGGTTTGTAGTTTCCATTACCAGGTACGGTGGCAGCTTGTAACTCAGTCCAGGTTTGTTTAACGCCAGAAATAGCAGGTTTCATCACTGGAGTACCTCTACCATTAGGATCTTTCTTTAACTCTCCTGTTTGAGGGTCTCTATCTTTATTTTGGTATTCATTACCCCTGTAAGGATTTAATCCTTCCGTAGCTTCAAATGTACCTGGTCGGTAAACATCTGCTACCCATTCGTTCACATTTCCGGCCATGTTGTATAAACCAAAATCATTTGGAACAAAGCTTCTAACGGGTTGGGTAATACTTCCTTTATCATTCAAAGAGCCTCCAACCCCCATATAATCGCCCTTGCCCCTTTTAAAGTTGGCCAATATCATTCCTCTCGTTGATTTTTTCGGAGAAGTAATGCCTAGGCCATTCCAAGGATAGATTTTCTTTTCGTTGATGTTTGCATATTGGGTATTGCCTATTAAGCCTAATGCCGCATATTCCCACTCTGCTTCAGTTGGAAGGCGATAAGGCTGAAGAATTACACCATCTTCTAGTCTAACATTTCTTTTATTATCTTTTCCTTTTGCGTCTTTGCTTAAATCTTGAGGTGCTTTTTTGCCTAAATCCTTAATCTGACCGTTTAGGTAGATTTCAGTATTGAAAGGTTCGCCGCTTGCAGGAGCTGCTGTAGTGGTACCTTTTCCGGCAGGTTTACCTTTGTCTTTGAAAGAAGTCATATAACCTCTTTCTCTTAAAAGAAACTCGTTCACCCTGTCTGTACGCCAAGAACAATAATCATTGGCCTGTACCCAACTTACACCTACTACAGGGTAATCCTGATAAGCTGGATGTCTTAAATAATTATTTACATAGGGCTCATTATATGACAAAGGTCTACGCCATACCAGCGTATCGGGTAATGCACTATAATAATATTCTGCATTTTGAGCACTTCCAGCAGGAGGAAAAGTTGTTTTGATCCAATGTAGGTATTCTAGCCAATCGGTATTTGATACTTCGGTTTCATCCATATAAAATGAAGTTACGGTAACTTCTCTCTTATAGTTATAGCTGCTCAAATCCTGACCTGGAATGTCAATGGCACTACCTCCCATTATAAACTCTCCACCCTCAATTTCGACCAAGCCAGGTCCAGGCCCCCTTTTAAAATTTTTTGCTACCTCAAAACCTCCGTTTTCTCTTTTATTGTAAGCATAGCCGGTTTTTTCTGAAACGGATCCCCCTTTCTTACTTGAACTACAAGAACTTATAAGTCCAGTACCGAATAATGATAGCAATGTATATAAGTAAATTTTCTTCATAAATTGTACATATTGCACTTTAGCAGTTAAAATTACACAAAAAAAATATCAGCAGGTAAAAATCTTTTTTATTTATCGTTAATTAAATAAAAGCAATAGCCCAAAATCAATCGTTTTTGCTGTTTGAAAGGTCTCTTTCAAAGAGACTTAACGTTTCGTCTTGTTAATTATTGTTGATATCTTTTTTTATTTCAAAACTATGGAATTTTTTTCTCAAAGTGAGAATTTTGGTTTCTTTGGAGTGTGGTTGAAAATATTAGCTGAAATTATTCATCAAAGGAAGAAGAGTGCAGAACTGCCTTTCTGATAGGCGGTTTGGGACAAAATACTCTTTTTGTTCGTTGCCTAAAATGGGGAAGCTTATAGATAAATCGTTGATTTTAACTGTGGGGCGCAATATTGTGAGGGTTTTTACGTTCTGAGTTGCAATTACAATAGCGTAGGGGATAAACTTTGAAATTACCAAACTCTATACTAAATTGCGCAATATAAAAGATGATAAAATGAGATTAAACTACTTGAGTGGATTTATAGTGGTTGGTTTGATGTTGGGACTTTTTGGAAATAAACTTTCTGCTCAACAATCAAATGGTAGCCAGTCAAACAGTATTCAGCCAGGAGTTCCCTTTCTGTTAATTACCCCCGATGCTAGGGCAGGGGCAATGGGTGAAGCTGGAGTAGCTGTAATGCCCGATGGCAATGCAATGAGTATTAATCCTTCGAAATTGGCTTTTTTAGATAAGCCCTATGGTTTTGCTCTTTCTTATAGTCCATGGCTTAAAAGTTTGGTGCCAGATATCAATTTAGCTTATTTAAGCGGTTTCTATCAAATTGACGATAGAACAGTGATCGGAAGTTCATTAAGATACTTCTCCTTAGGGCAAATTGATTTGATTGATGAAAATCAAATACAGCAAGGCGTTTTCAGTCCGAATGAACTTGCTTTCGATGCAACCTATGCCCGTAAATTTGGAGAGAGCTTTTCATTAGGTACAACGGCCAGATTTATCTATTCTAATTTAACTTCAGGTCAGGTGAGCGGAAGTCAGCAAAAAGCAGGTACAGCTTTAGCTGTAGATGTTTCCGCTTTTTTTAAAAAACCAACTGTTATGTTCGGTAAGGATGCTATCCTTTCTGCAGGTTTAAATCTTTCTAATATAGGGACAAAAGTTAGTTATGCAGAAACAGCAGAGAAACCTTTTCTACCTGCCAATATGAAACTTGGTGGTGCATCCACTTTTATTATTGACGATTATAACCAGTTCACTTTTGCGCTTGATTTTAATAAACTAATGGTTCCCACACAACCGATCAGGGATACCAATGGAAATATTATCTCTGGTAAGGATCCTAATCGTTCTGTTCCTTCTGGAATATTTGGCTCTTTTGCCGATGCCCCAGGTGGTTTTAGCGAAGAATTAAAGGAAGTAAGCATCTCTACTGGTATTGAATATATGTATAACCAGCAATTTGCGGTTAGGGCTGGATATTTCTATGAAACACCTGAAAAGGGAGATAGAAGGTATTTTACATTGGGAGCAGGTCTAAAGTATAACATCTTTAACCTTGATGTGTCTTATTTATTGGCGAATGCCCAAAAAAGCCCATTGGCAAATACATTAAGATTTAGTTTGTTGTTTAACTTTGATCGTGTAGGGAAATAAATAATGCGAATTAAGATAGGCTTTGGCTTTGATGTTCATCAGCTAAAGGACAATCACCCATTTGTGGTAGGAGGGGTAGATTTGGCTCATTACAAAGGAGCTTATGGACATTCTGATGCTGATGTACTGCTACATGCCATTTGCGACGCCCTTTTGGGGGCAGCTAATTTAAGGGATATTGGCTTTCATTTTAAAAATACGGACCCGCAATGGAAAGGGATAAGCAGCATCATCTTACTTCAAGAGACCATGAAACTTTTAAAAGAAAAAGGATTTGAAGTGGGGAACATAGATGCCATGCTTTGTTTAGAGGCGCCCAAGATTAACCCATACATTCCTCAGATGCAACAGAATATAGCAGAAGCTATTGGTATTTCTATAGATGATATTTCGATCAAAGCCACAACGAATGAACAGATGGGATTTATTGGTAGGGAAGAAGGTGTAGTGGCCTATGCCGTTTGTTTGATTGAGAAGCTTGGTTAAAGGTTATGAGTTACAGGTTAAGAGGTGGTCTAAATTCCATCGTCCATAATTTGCAACTCATAACCATAACTGGTTTACTCTTCCAGATAACCGAACTTTCCGGTGTTATAATCTTCAATGGCTTGTTCCAACTCTTCTGGTTTATTCATTAAGAATGGCCCATATTGTGCTATAGGTTCATTAATTGGTGCTCCAGATAAAAAAAGTACAATGGCTTCTTCATTGGACCCTATATCTATTTGAGTGCCCGTATGGTTGAAATGTACCATTTGGTTGGTGTCTATCTTTTCGGTATCATTGATCGTTATCGAACCTTCAATGACGATCATTGCCGTGTTATAATGCTCTGGTGTATTCAGTACAGCTTTACCATTGGCCTTTAATCTGATATTGTACAGCTCTATAGGCGTATAGGTGAATGCACTTCCCTTAACACTCTGATAATTTCCTGCAATTACTTCTATCACCCCACTATCTTCAGCTAATTTGAAGGTGGCAATATTAGCATGTTCAATGGCTTGGTATTTTGGTGCAGTCATTTTGTATTTGGCGGGTAAGTTGACCCACAGCTGTACCATTTGAAATGGACCACCTTTTTGGCTGTACCTTTCTTCATGATATTCTTTGTGAAGAATGCCACTTGCCGCTGTCATCCATTGTATATCTCCTGGGTTAATAACTCCGCTATTGCCTGCGCTATCATGATGTGCTACTGCCCCATGATAAGCAATGGTTACGGTTTCAAAACCTCGGTGCGGGTGAACACCAACGCCACGGGGATGTTTTCGTGCCGAAAACTCGATTTTTGCATTATAATCAAGCAGATAAAATGGATCCATGTTGATCTTATATCCGCTTGGGAAAAAATTGTGTACCCTGAACCCATCTCCTACCATATGTGGAGCAGGCGGATTCAGGATCGCAGCAATCTGTTTAAATGTTGTAGGCATTTTTGCCTCCTTTCTATTTTTATTGGCTGTTAAGCTTGTTTTACAAACTGTAGCTCGCCCAAAATTTTCACTTCTTCACTAACCATCACACCTCCGGTTTCTAAAGCAGCATTCCAGGTTAAGCCAAATTCTGTACGATTAATTTTGCCGCTTATGGTAAAACCAGCTTTGGTATTTCCCCAAGGGTCTGTTGCAATCCCACCAAACTCCGCATTTAATTTTATGGCTTTGGTGATATCTTTAATTGTTAAATCTCCTTTTACAAGGTAATCACTACCATCTTTCTCAACCGAAGTAGATTTAAAATTGATGGTTGGATATTTTTCAGCTTCAAAGAAATCTCCGCTTTTTAAGTGGTTATCTCTATCGGTGTTTCCAGTATCGATAGAATTCATATCACCAGAAAAGGTAATGGTCGCATTGCTAAAATCATCACCTTCTGAAGTTAATTCTGCACTGAAAGATTTGATACTTCCAGTTACGGTAGTAATCATTAAATGCTTAACCTTAAATTGTAGTTCGCTGTGGGTTGGGTCTAGTGCCCATTTTGTTGTTGCCATAATATTTAATTTTTATGTTGTAAACTTATACAACAAAATTACCACAGCTATGTTCAACTATTATTGATGTATGTTAAGTAATGATTTAGTTTATTTGTTCTTTGAGTTGGATGGGATCAGCTAACCAAGTCAACGGTTTAAACAATTGACCAGTTTTAGCGAAAATGCTTTTTGGCCAGGTCTTTACGGACACGGCTAAGCGATTCTGGTGTGATACCTAAATAAGAGGCAATCATCCATTGTGGTACCCGGAGGGTTAAGTTGGGATAAAGTTTAATGAAATCGAGATAGCGCTCCTCGGCCGTAGCGCTTAATAACATATTGATTCTTTTCTGCATAAACCTGATGGAGTTATGCAACATCAGAATATTTAATTCTAGAATATGCGGAACAAGCTTTTGGATGTCTACAAAAAAATGGCTTGGTACAATTAGTGCCTCTGTGTTTTCTATGGCATCAATAAAAAATATGGAAGGTTCTTTGAAAACAGAGCTATTGCGTTCCGAAATCATCCAATTTTCGGGAGCAAACTGAATAATATGTTCCTTGCCCTTTTCGTCTATAGAAAAACAACGCAGCAAGCCTTCGTTAATAAAGTAGTTTTCGGATCTTAAATCGCCAGGTCTTAATAGAATACTGCCCTTTTTAAATTGCTTGGTCTGTAAACAACTGGTGGCTTCTTGTGCCTGTTCGTCGGTTATGGCTAAACGTTGTTTAAGATAGGACTGAAATTTTTCTAGCATTAATTTATTTCTTAAGATCGGGAATTTGATCGAAACTAGCAGCGCACTTGCCACATCCAGTAGCGCAGGAACCCTTTTTGGGGGAAATAGCACGGTAGATCATCCGTCCCACATAAAATAATGCGGCTAGAAAAATGATGATCATGAGTATGAACTGAATATCCATAGTGCAAAGTTAGGATTATTTAGAGGCTGGGTTTCAGATTAATGTAAAATTGTAGGTTCTTAAAGTAAATGCTGAAACGAGTTCAGCATGACGAAAAGCGGAATATTTACTCCATTAATCCAACGGTACCACCAACCCAGTCAAAATCTGCGTTGTAGCGTACGCCAATCATTTTACCCCGACTTAACCTGGCTAAGTTAATGCAAAGCTGTGGCTCTTCGCCATCTGGCCAGAGGTACATCAAGCGTATTTCCGCTTTTATACCTCCATCTGGCGCCTGTACTACAGGCTCGTAGGTTACTTTTCGCTGTAAAATCCAATTTTCAGGATCTTTTATGGCGGTAATATCACTTTCATTTACATCAATAATCACGCCCATACCTGCAAATGAAAACAGGGGCTTTAATACATAATTTTCCAAGTCTGAAGGAACTGCCTCAACTTGATTTAGAAATCTAGTTTCGGGTACAAATTTGCTTTTTAGAAAAGGTATGGTGTATTTGCTGATGCGATAGAACCAATTAGGATGTGTAATCCATTCAATATCAAGTGTTGCTCTCGGATCAAAGCTCTGTTCAAATATCTGTGTGTTTTCGGCAATTTCATCAAATATTAAACGGTTGTAAATCCGCTTAATCTGAATGCGCTCGCCTGCTTCGGTATAAAAGAGTTTTTGGCCTTCTTTTTTAATGTCTGTTAAGGATAAGATTTTAATGCCCAATTTTTTTGCAGTCACAAAGAAATCGATAGCTGTTTTTTGATGAGGTGCATCAATGTCCATCAAAACGACCTGTTTAGGCGAATGATTACCCACAATTACCCGTTTAAGGAGATCGAAGTAGGTTTCTTCTGTAAGTCCATTAAAGTAAGGGCTAAGCTTTTCCTCTAGCGCATAGCCTGTTTTGTAGTTTTTTGCCAAATGAGATTGAAAGCCGTACAGCGATGGAAAGCCCTGCATTTCGATGAGCATAGGTTCTACTTCATTTTCTTCGTTTTTACAGAGACCAAAATCGAAAGTAAGGAAATGCGGATGGGCATTTTCGTTTGGCACATTCCAGGTTTTGGGAATGGAAGCTTGGGTGAGCGCCTTAAAATCAGCTTTTTTGATCAGTGAAATGATTTCATTGCCAGCATGGATCAACTTATCTTTCAATTCTTTTGGAATAAAGATTGGGGATTCGGCAACCCTAAAGGTAATTTCAGGATAGCTATTCGCTAGCTGAGCCAAAAACAGATGGTACTTTTTGGTGCTGAAATTGGCATTAAACGCTGCTCTATATTGTTTTATCATAGTTTTGAAATAAACCTTAGGCTTGGGTATCAAAAATGATCAAGCTATATGCTGTGCATTGATGGCCTCATTTAAAAAATTAGGTAAAATAATACTTTGGGTGAGCATGATCCTGTCCGGATTTTCTAGGCTGTTAAGCATGTCATTATATTTTTCCTCTCCATGGTTTTTAATGATCAATTCTTTCTTTTCGGCCAGCAATAAATACATTTTCATCCCAACGGGGTCGGCTTCCGGATGGAATTGCGTGCCAATAATGCACGGAGAAAAACGAATGGCCATCATACATCGTTCCAGGTCAACATGGGGGCGCTCTTTTTCTATGGCCAATAACTTAGCGCCTTTTCGTTCAAAAACAGCAGGATCGGGTTGTACAACCTGCCAATCTCTACTGTCTACAGAGAAGAAGGGGTTATGAAGTCCGGCGAATACGCTTTCCTCTTGTCCCATATCTGTGAGTGTGATCGGGAAAATACCAAATGCATTTGATTTTCGCTGTACCACCTTGCCCAACCCGTATTTTCTACAGGCCAGCTGAAAAGAGTGGCAGATTAGGAAAACGTGCTTTTTATCTTCATTCTGTAAGTTAAATGCTTCGATTTTATCCAATAGATTGAAAAAGCTATTCTCCCATTCCAGACCTTCCCCGTCAAATGGACTTCCAGGGCCGCCACTAGAAATATAAATGTGATAGTCCAGGTCTGGGAGTTCTCCTTTTTGTCTAAGATCAAATATATCAAAGGTCAGGTTTAACTGATGGGATAGCCTGTACCGGTTTAATATTTCTTGTATTCCCCTCATGCCCTGATTTGGAGAACCATTATTCATGTCGATAATGGCAACTTTTATAGGGTTCTGATCACTCATGCTATTTCGCACCGATTAGTGTTTGTGTAGTAATGTAGTCTACTACAGATTCGAAACTCTTGGTCTGTTCATAAACGGCGAGTTGCCTATCTGCACCTGTACCATTTGCCAAAATTTTATGCACATATTCAATTTCGTCCCTGCTGCCCAAATCATCAACTACGTCATCAATGAAGTCTAGCAGTTCAAGGATCAAATTTCGGCAATTTACTTCCATTTCTTTACCAAAGTCTATTAAGTTTCCATCAATGCCATAACGGGCGGCCCTCCATTTGTTTTCATTAATCAATGCCCTGGAGTAAGAAATGAAATTGAGGTTTTGCAGCCTTAGCTTATATAGTTTGGCGCATAATGCCTGAAATATGGCTGTAAAAGCCATGGTTTCGTCAATAAGCATGGGGCAATCGCATACCCTAAACTCAATGGTTTCAAAAAAGGGATGGACGCGGATATCCCACCAAATTTTCTTTGCATTGTCGATGCAGTTGGTCTTGATGAGCAATTTTACATAATTGTCATAATCTTCTATGCTATTGAAGATATCTGGAATGCCCGTTCGGGGAAACTTATCGAAAACTTTGGTGCGAAACGATTTGTAACCTGTGTTTCTCCCTTCCCAAAATGGTGAATTGGTAGAAAGTGCAAAAACATGAGGAAGGAAATAGCGTACCTGATTGGCGATGTGTACGGCCAGTTCCCTTGATTGAAATCCGACATGCACATGAAGGCCAAAGATAAGATTGGACCTTGCTGCTTCCTGTAATTCGTTTACAATTTCATTATAACGGGGATGTTCTGTAATGAGTTGTTTTTCCCAATGGGAAAATGGATGTGTGCCTGAGGCCCCTATGCGCAATCCCTGTTCTCCCGCCAATTGTGAAACCGTATAGCGCAATTGGGAAATTTCAGATCTTGCCTGTTCTGTGTTTCTACAAATGCCTGTGCCTACTTCAACTACGGCCTGATGCATTTCTGCCTTCACCTGGTCTTTATGGATTTTTTGGGCAGCTTCTACAATTTTTTGGTCATGAGAAGTGAGTTCCCTTGTTACGGGATCTACAATCATGTATTCTTCTTCTATGCCTAATGTAAAATCATTCATAAATAGATGGGTTTATAGCTTTTATTTGGTTGTTGTTTGCTTGACTGTGGTTTTTGTTGCCTTAGGCTTATCAGCAACTTTTTTAGCTGTAGTGGCCTTTTTGGCTTTCTGAATTAGTGCTGTACCCGTGGCGCTACTTTTTATGTAATTTCCCCAAGTTAAATTATCTTGTCCAAACACTTGTTTTTTCGCTTTTTCAATGGCATAGTTGGCCGCAGTTTCTACTACCCATTCAAAGTTTTCTGCGCCCACACTTTCTAAGCTTGCATCTGGGGCTGGATTGCAAAAGTCGATCGCAATAGGAACGCCATCTCGAACAGCAAACTCGACCGTATTGAAGTCGTAGCCCAAATATTGGTTAAGTTTTAAGGTATAATCCTCAATGGTTTTCAATAGCTTTTCGCTTGGTTTTGGCCCATCAACTACATAGCGCAAATGGTGTGGGTTACGGGGTTCATACTGCATAATACGTACATGTTTGCCTCCTATACAATAGCACCTGAAATATTCGTCGAAAATAATTTCTTCCTGGAGCATCATTACGGTTTGCTTAGTCTCGCTGTGCTTTTCAAAGAACTCTTCCTTGTTGTGCAGTTTATAGACTTCTTTCCAACCACCGCCATCGAAAGGCTTCATGTAGGCAGGGAAACCTGTATATTCAAATATGGAATCCCAATCGAATGGCATCACCAAGTTGCTGAAAGAATGCTCGTTGGTGTCATCTGGATGTTCCCTTGATGGGATCAAAGCCGTTTTAGGTACGGGAACACCAATATTTTCTGCCAATGCATTATTGAAAAATTTTTCATCGGCGCTCCACCAAAAGGGGTTATTGATCACCGCTGTTCCACCCATAGCGGCATTTTTTAAATAGGCACGATAAAAAGGAACATCTTGCGAAATGCGATCTATAATTACCGCATACTGGGGCACCTCGGCCTGAAAGACTTTGTCTATCTTGACGAATTCTGCAGTAATGCCCTTCACTGCCTTTTGGTTTACCCTATCTATAAATGCCTGCGGAAATGAGCGTTCCTGACCAAATAAAATTCCTATTTTTTTCATTGGGGTTATATGTTTTTTAAAGTAATTGGTTAACTGTTTAATTGTTTTTCTAGCTTGCTAATACACAACAACTAGTTAAATTTGATAAATATATTCGGGGAACATATCTCGCCATATTGGCCAGTCGTGATCGGCATTGGCCCGTATATCTAACCAATGGTTAATGCCTTTCTGGTGGAGAATTGCGGATAAACGTTCGTTATCAGGTCTGCACAGGTCCCTATCTGTAGTGCCCAATACAATTTTCATTTGCCAAAGTTCAGGATTGATGTTGTTGGGCAAATAATCGACAGGATTATTAAAATAAACGTCGTCATTATAAAAGCCATCTAACTGGCCTTTGATGTCAAAAGCACCACTCATGCTAAATAAATGGCTAACTAACCAAGGGTGTCGGAAGGCAAAATTGGCAGCATGATAACCGCCAAAGCTACATCCTGCTGTAATGAGTTGTGAAGAACCTGTTTCAGATTTGATTAAGGGAGTGAGTTCCTCCAGTAAAAACTTATCATACCAAATATGGTTTTTCACCCTATGGGCAGGGGGGATATTCTTGTTGTACCAGCTCATCGAATCGATACTGTCTGGACAATAAATCTTAATCTTTCCTTCGTTAATAAAATTTTGAACGGATTCGATCAATTTAAAATCCTTGTTCTCGTAATATCGACCCATGCTTGTGGGAAATAGGATAATGGGATGGCCTCCATATCCAAAAACAAGTGTCTCAATATCCTTATTTAAGCTAGGACTGTACCATCTTTTCAGTTCTTCTTTCATGGGCACAATAATTAGATGTTTTAATATAAATAAATGATTTCCAATCCCAAAGAAATCAAAGGTTTTTTTAAATGGAATCTACCTGTTTAAGTAAAAATTCCATATAGTGCCACAGGTTTTTTAAACAGAGTTGTACCTTTGTTGCTGATTTGTGAGCAGATAATTTATGTATAGCACCCTTTTATTACCAACGGCCATCAAAAGTATACATTCTATAAAATCTAAATATCTAGAAAGAGAGGTGGAATTGGAGATCTACCTGCCCGAAAATTTATTAGGAAACGAGTATGTTAACCTGCTGTTGGTGAACGATGGGCAGGATTTGGCAGAAATGGGCATGGAAGAGATACTGGACTCATTGTATGAAAAGTGGAAAATAGATCCTGTAGTGGTGGTGGGCATAAAGGCGGGAAAAGATAGATTGCTTGAATATGGTATAGCTGGAGAGCCAGACTTTAAACAAAGGGGAAGTAAGGCAGAGTTATATGCGGGCTTTATCGTTCATGAACTATTGCCGTTTGTGAAAAGTGAAATTCCAGTAAAGATCAAAGGAAAGACCGCTTTTGCCGGTTTTTCTTTAGGTGGATTAACCGCATTCGATATTGCTTGGAAGCACGATGGGATTTTTGATATGGTTGGTGTTTTTTCTGGTTCTTTTTGGTGGAGGAAAAGAGATTTGAGCGATGGTTACACCGATAATGATCGAATTTTACATGAGATGATTCGTAAAACTAAAGGCAAGCCTAGTCTTAAGTTCTGGTTGATGACGGGAACCGAAGATGAAAAAGCAGATCGAAATCAAAACTTTATTATCGATTCTATAGATGACACGATTGATGTAGTAAAGGAGTTGTTGAAAAAAACGTACAGTAGGCCAGATGATATTTTCTATTACGAAATGGTTGGTGGGAAACATGATGTGCCCACTTGGACAAAGGCCATGCCCAAATTTCTGATTTGGGCTTTCGGGAAAAGCTAAATAATGGCATAACAAATGGTCATCATTTCGATACATCGGAACAAGTAGTGCATACCCAAAATATTCGGGACCATGATGATGACGTGAAATTTAGACAGCCGCTAAGTTCACTTAATTCGAACTTAGGTTAAATAAGATTTACGGATTAAACTTTTCCCATTACATACATATTCTCTAAAGTAGGCACTTCGCTACCCCCTTTCTTTTCTAACGTAATGGCAAAGGCTTGGGCATTGGTCACGGTAACCATTTTTTGAACGGCTTCGGTAGATTCTTGGTCAAATACGCCCATACTAGTAGGTTTCCCATCTACTATGGCCCAAAGCTGATATTCTTGGTCTTTAGGAGGAGATGGTAAATTCTCCAAGCTAAGATAAACCTCATTGGAACTCTTATCCATATACACCATTGCTTTCATATTTGGATGCTTTTCTACGCCCAATAGCTGAATAGTCTTCATGTTGGGGTGATTAGCAATATCCCATTTAATTTTAAGGGCATTATAAGCTATATCGGTATTTTGTTGTTTCTTTTGAAGGTCAAGAAGCTGGGCCTGATAATTGTTTTGACTGCTTCTGAAATATAGGTTAAGTGATATACTGACGATCAATAGGACAGAAGCTGCAATAGATAGCCATTTTAGAGACAGATTTACCGTGTTTATAGGTTTAATTTCTTGATTTAATGGGATAATGTGGTCTTCAGTTAAACTATCATCAGAACTTTGTTGAGCAGAAGCCTCTTCACCTTCGGCACTGATCTTGGCCCAGATAGCAGATTTTAGTTCTTCTGGAGGATTGATTGCGTGCCTGCTGTTGAAATCTTCCAGTGTTTTTTCTGCCTCTAAGATGGCTTGTTTAACTTCTGGATTGTTTTTCTGTACGCACATCAATATACCCACTTCTTCTTCAGATGCTAATCCCATTACATAGGCTTCAATAATGCCAGATGATATGTATTCTTTAATATCCAATTTATTGATGATCTTTTAATAGTTTTTTCAATTCAATTAACGCATTCCTTGTTCGTGTTTTGATTGTGCCTATAGGGATGTCCAGCCTTTCCGCTATTTCCTGTTGGGTATACCCTTTGTAATAGGCCAAATCAATCAACTCTCTCCATTCTGGTCTTAATTGCAGCAAAATGTTTTTAACTCCAATATTGTCCACATCCGAGATGATGGAATAATGTTCGCTATCATTTACGGATTCTGGAATACTTTGGTTTTTTTGTTCGTTTTGAAAGCCTTTAGATCTTAGATAATCAATAGAGGTATTGCGGGCAAGATTTAACATCCAAGTATAAAGACGGCCTTTTTCAGGGTCAAATTGTGCGATGTTTTTCCAAATCTTTACAAATACATCCTGCATGATTTCATCCGCATATTCTTTTGAACTGACCATTCTGGTAATTACGCCAAATAGGGCAGCAGCATAATTATCATATAGATAATTAAATCCCTTTTCATCCTTTTTAAGTAGTAAGGAGATCAGTTGTTCTTCTGATAATTTTATGCTTGTATTCAAAAAGTATATACTTATTAAAACAAAAATATAAAATAAAATGAATGAAAGGCACTTTATATCAATTGTTTTCAATTAATGTTTTAAATGTCGTTCGACCTTGTTCAGCGCTGCCAGTTCGAAAAAATGAAGAAAGGAAAAACCGAAGCAAAATAGTTCTCGTAAATGTTTCAGAAATCAAAAATTACTAAATCATTAAAAACGTAAGAAAATGAAAAATCTAACAAAATTTATTGCTCTTGGAGCTGTTTCTTTTAGCCTTTTGTTGGCAGGACAAGTAAGTGCACAGTCGATGAAGTCGAAAGAAAAGACAGTAATGGTGGGTGGTGCAGCCATGTACCCTTCAAAAAATATTATTGAAAATGCGGTAAACTCAAAAGACCATACTACACTTGTGGCAGCGGTAAAAGCCGCAGGTTTGGTAGAAACCCTATCTTCAAAAGGACCTTTTACGGTGTTTGCACCAACTAATGCCGCTTTTGATAAATTGCCTAAAGGCACTGTTGAAACATTGGTTAAGCCAGAAAATAAAGCCATGCTAACCAAGATTCTTACCTATCATGTTCTTGCTGGAAACTATAGTGCAAAGGCCATTTGGGAAGCAGTTAAAAAAGGCGGAGGAAAAGCAACTATGAAAACTGTTGAGGGTGAAAATCTTACATTCTGGACAAAAGGTAAAGATTTGTATGTAAGGGATGCAAAAGGTCATGATGCAAAAGTAACTATAGCCGATGTTAACCAATCTAATGGGGTTATACATGTAATTGATACCGTACTAATGCCTTAGTTTTTCATGGCTAATTAATAGAAAGGCCCCAATTCGGGGCTTTTTTTATGGTACTGATTTTCCTATTGTTTAGTCATGATGTAAGATTTATTTTTGCGGCTTAACCATCTAAATATAGGTTCAATGAAATCAAAAATTTTCAGTTTTTTACTGCTGCTGTCCCTTAATTCATTTTCACAAGAGAAGACTAAGTTGAAGATTGGTCTTAAATTGGGGATCAATTTTTCTGCTTTTACCAATAAAGCACAAATGCTGACCACATTTGATGCAATGGGTTATAATGATTTCGAAAGTTATTTTCGAGGCTCCATCGCAGTTGGTTTGGTTGGCGAATATAACCTAAGCAATAGGCTAAATGTTGGGACAGAATTGCTTTACAATAGTAGGGGGAATGCCTATCGTAGGGAAAACAACAGTGTTCTTAGCCTAAATTCAAATGGGGGTAGGCAACAAGCTTATGATTATTATATATTCAAGCTCGATTATTTAGAGTTGCCCATAATGATTAACTATAAATTTTTAAATGGTTCCAGTACTTATCTGAGTGCTTATGGAGGGGTAGCCCCAGGTATTTTGGTTTCCAGTAACGTGTCTTTGAAATATCCTACCATCACCTCTGGGCCAGGTAATGGCCAACCAAATCGAGATCAAAGCCTGCATGGCGTGAATAAACTCAATATTAGCCCCCTAATAGGTGTTCAGGTTGGTTCCCAACAACTTGGCAAGACCACTTTTTATTTAGATTTAAGAGGCAGTTATGGCATTGTGCCGGTATTTAAGAACAATATTGGCTTTGATACAAGAATGGTAACTGGAACCTTTGGGCTAGGGTTGAAATTTTAAGTATAATAGTTCGCCGGTTTGCTGAGATTGTTGATATATATATATATATATAATCGATATGCAGATTGATATAAGTGATTTTCTTTGACCTTTATTAACGTGTAATTTTATGGCATGATAAAAGGATTATTTGAAACGCACTTATTTGTCGAGAATTTAGAAAGGTCTATAGATTTTTATAAAAATGTTCTAGGCCTAATTGAATGTAATTATTCCGATGAGCGTAGGGTAGCATTTTTTTGGATTGGGGAACCTAAGGGTGCGATGCTTGGTTTATGGGAAAAACCTAAAAATCAGATTGATATAAGGCATTTTGCCTTTAGGTGTGAAGTTGTTGACGTGTTGCAAACATCTGTGGCATTTTTAAAAACAAGGAATTTAAAACCTTATAATTTTCTGAAGGATGGCAGTGAAAAGCCAATGGTCTTTGCTTGGATGCCTGCAATTGCCATTTATTTTAAAGATCCTGATGGACATGATTTAGAATTTATCGCCATGTTGGAAGGCGAAGGAAAGCCCGAGTTAGGTGTAATAAGTTATGAGGAATGGTTGGAGCAGGTATAGGCAAGTTTTAAACTCAACTCGTTCAACATTAAGATGATCTAATGCGTATTTTAACAATTGTTTGCATCGGTCTTTTGAACCCCTTTGTCCTATGGCAGGTTTTTAAAGAAATCGCGATTGGATATTCCTTATTTAAAAATGCTCATTTTGTCATCATAAATAGCGCTTTGTATGCCTAAAAAATTTAGAACACTATGAAATACATAGTTCTGAGATACTGTTCTATTGGGTTTAAGTTGTTTTGAGCCATCAGATAACCAAACCATAAAAGGAATATCAAATTGTTCTTTGGGGGCAATGCTTAAGGGTAGTCCATGCATATACAGGTTTTTTTCTCCTAATGATTCTCCATGATCAGAAACAAAAAGCATTGCGCTGTTATATTCTTTCAATTGTTTTAAATCTTCAATTACATTGTAGAGTATATAGTCTGTGTAAACGATAGTATTGTCATAAGCATTGATGAGTTCTTGGTGAGAACAATTTCCTAATTCCACACTATTACAAACAGGTTTAAAAATTTCAAATTGAGCTGGGTATTTTTTACTGTACGTTGGTCCATGACTTGTGCTTGTATGCAAAACAATTAATATTTTATTGTTTTTACTAGCCAATATTTGTTCTTTTAGGCCAGTCAAAAGAACTTCATCATAATTACAGCCAACGCCTTTGCAATTTGAAGCTAAGTTTTCCCCAGTTTGATAATTTTTAATATGAATTGGAGGTTCTCCCCAGTTTGTAGTTCTCCAGATAACGTCTACATTATTTCTGTATAAATAATTGGGTAGAATTTCATATAATTCATCGGTGTTTTTGTGTTCTAAAATACATTTTAGGCCTGCAGTTGTATAGGTTGCACAAGAGGTTGCCTTGAAAGGGAATAAGTTTTCCACCTTAGCAAGTAGGGGGTTGGTGTCTTTCTCATATCCATATAAAGAAAAGTTTTGGCTTCTTGCCGATTCTCCTATTACTAGGACCACAATAGATTTTTTGTTATCCTTTATTGTGGCATTAGGCAATAATATCTCTTTTTCATTTTCCTGGTGTTTATGGATGTAAAAACGCGAAGTATTTACCACATATGACCAAGGCATTGCTAAGCCACCTAATTGCTTTGAATTTTGATCAATCCATAACCAATTGCTGGCATTGGCAAATATTAAAATGGCAACAAATAACAAGGTAAGCGCAGAAGTTATGGCAAACTTTTTTAGTGTTACGTTTATTATTTTGGTTTTTATGATGTAAACACTGGGAAGTACACCAAATAAAACCACATAAATGATCAGCTTTATAGAGAAAAAACTACTAGACTCTTTAAAATTGGTATTCAGTACATTGCCAATCATGCTCTCGTCTATGATGACACCATAAGTGTTAACAAAATAAACAGCAATTGCATTAAGGATAAAAAATAACACCAATAGGGATTTCCCCACAATTCGAGACAGGAAAAATATCAGGTAAAAAACAAAAGCATTTAAAACCAACATTAGAATTATTAAACTAATAATAATGGCAATGCCGTTTAAACTTTTATAGTCAAGGTTATTAAAGACAAAGGAAAAAAAAGGGTAATGAAATAATAAAAAATTAAGAAAGCTCGCTATCCATACGTAGTGATTTAAACTTAATTTGTTTTTTAATTTGAACATTAGTGGTTATATATAATGAAGTAATTAGGCTTGTTAACGACAAATAATAAATTATCAAATTATCACCAATTAGTTTGTTTACTAATAAGCAGCAGCAAACTAAAAATAATACAATAAAAACTGGATAGTATTTTCTGTTGCCGATCCAAGTCCATATGCTGTATTTTTGGTTGATAAAAATACCTATAAGTCCCGAAATATACCCAATAATACTTCCCACAATAACATCAAGGGGATAATGTGCCCCTACACCTACTCTCGTAGACACAATAATCAATCCTGTAATGATGGCCAAAAAACACCATAAAATTTTAAATTTCAGTTCTTTGGGCATAAATCCGAACAACAAAATAGTGAGTGTGGTAAAAACAGTTATAGAGTGTCCAGAAGGCAAACTGCTGTAACCAGAACATGCTTTTCCAATAATAACAAAACTCTTGTTGTCCAATGTCTCGGCAGGTCTTGGTACGGCAAATAATGCTTTTAATAGGCCGGAAAGTAAAGCCGAGACAAGCGATGCTGATATTAGAGACTCCCACATTTTTGGAGCATATATAATAAAAATACTTAAAAGCGAAAAAATAATTAACACATCGCCCAATTGGGTAAGGTTATATTGTATACTTGGAAGTTGCGATAATTTCGAATTGAAAAAAAAGAAATAGTTCTTTTGAATTTGTGTGTATGCCTCAACATTTAGTGCGTTTTGAATATATAAAAAAACAACAATTGAAATCAATAAAAATAGCGGTAAATAAAATAAAGATGATTTCAGTTTAGCATAATTACTAATAATGTTTTCGTTCATAATAGCTGTTACAGATTTGCTGAATGAGTTTGTATTTGGTTGGTTTAAATTGCCTCAATAATACTTGAAATAAATTATAATTTGACATTTCCTTGATGGTTTTTTGCGATAATTGGATTTTTGACTGATTTGATAGGTTGGATTTCAAGACCTAATTGATTGGTCTTTAAGGTATAAAAGGTTGTTTTGTATTCATAAAGTCTTTCTCGGATTTTATAAATCCTTTCGTTTAATGTATACTTTAATGTTCTTCTATGCTGAGGTCCAAAGTATGTTTAAGCGACAATATCAGGTTATCCAATGCCAATGTGAATTGGTTCAAACTAAGCTCAATACAGAAGTTAAACAGAATAACGTATGCTACTGCATTAAATTACGATTTGCTAAATGGGCTAATGCTCGGTTTACTGCGTAGCTTTTCGTTTCGGTATAGGGCTATAGTAATTAATTTGTAATGCGGTTGATTTACAAAAACTTAACATCAATTGTTTGGCTTTTTCCTTTCTGTTTTAAGCTTTTTTTACTACCTTTGCGCCCTTAAATACAATCGCATACGATGCAAAAGATAAGAAATATAGCTATTATAGCCCACGTAGACCACGGTAAAACTACTACTGTAGACAAGATTTTACATGCCTGTTCTATTTTTCGTGACAACGAGCAAACTGGAGATTTAATTCTTGATAACAACGATTTAGAGCGTGAACGTGGTATTACCATCGTGTCTAAAAACGTTTCGGTAAAATATAAGGATGTTAAAATCAACATTATTGATACTCCTGGTCACGCCGATTTTGGCGGTGAGGTAGAGCGTGTTTTGAAAATGGCCGATGGCGTACTTTTGCTTTGCGATGCATTTGAAGGAGCAATGCCCCAAACTCGTTTCGTCACACAAAAAGCTTTGGCCTTAGGTTTAAAGCCAATTGTGGTGGTCAACAAAGTTGATAAAGAAAACTGTCGCCCAGAAGAAGTTTATGAGCAAATTTTTGAGTTGTTCTTTAACTTAGAAGCTACTGAAGAGCAGTTGGATTTTCCTGTAATTTACGGTTCTTCTAAAAATGGTTGGATGAGTACTGATTACAAACAGCCAACAGATAATTTCTTCCCGTTATTAGATGCTATTGTAGAGCATATCCCAGCTGCACCGGTTAACGATGGCACTTTGCAAATGCAAATCACTTCTTTGGATTATTCTTCATTCGTGGGTCGTATTGCTATTGGTCGTGTACATAGGGGCGTAATTAAAGAAAACCAACCCGTTACCTTAATTAAACGTGATGGTAAATTGGTAAAATCTAGGGTAAAAGAATTATATACTTTCGAGGGTTTAGGCAAGGTAAGAACTACTGAAGTTAAATCTGGAGATATCTGTGCAGTTGTGGGAATTGATGGTTTCGATATTGGTGACACTATTGCTGATTTTGAAGCGCCAGAACAACTACCGGTAATTAGCATTGATGAGCCAACAATGAACATGTTGTTTACCATTAACAACTCTCCATTTTTTGGTAAAGAAGGTAAGTTGGTTACTTCACAACGTATCAAAGACCGTTTGATGAAGGAAATGGAAAAAAACTTGGCCCTTAAAGTGGTGGAGACAGCTTCTCCAGACTCTTGGTTGGTTTATGGTCGTGGTATTCTTCACTTGTCTGTTTTAATCGAAACCATGCGTCGTGAAGGTTACGAGCTACAAGTTGGTCAGCCACAGGTTATCGTTAAAGAAGTTGATGGCAAAAAACATGAGCCGATAGAAACTTTAATTGTAGACGTACCAGGTGAAGTTGCTGGTAAGGTCATTGAATTGGTAACTCAGCGTAAAGGCGAGTTGTTGATTATGGAGCCAAAAGGCGATTTACAACATTTAGAATTTGAAATTCCTGCCCGTGGTATCATTGGCTTGCGTAATAACGTATTAACTGCAACTGCTGGCGAAGCCATTATGGCGCATCGTTTCAAAGCTTATGAGCCTTGGAAAGGTACAATTCCTGGTCGTTTAAATGGGGTTTTAATTTCTATGGAAAAAGGCATGACTACCGCCTATTCTATTGATAAGCTGCAGGATCGTGGTCGTTTCTTTGTGGATCCGGGAGTGGATGTTTATGAAGGACAGATCATGGGCGAGCACATCCGTGATAACGATTTAGTCGTAAACGTGGTTAAAGGTAAAGCATTAACCAATATGCGTGCGTCTGGTACTGACGACAATACCCGTATTGCTCCGGCAATCAAGTTCTCTTTGGAAGAAGCTATGGAATATATCCAAGCTGATGAATATATTGAAGTAACCCCAGCAAGTATGCGATTACGTAAAATCTATTTGACCGAGCAGGAACGTAAGGTAAAAGGCAAGCAATTTCAGTCGTAATTCATTATTAATGAAGATTATATTTTCTAATCACTAAATTTTTCACTAAATTTAGTTGTCCGAGACAGAGGAGAAATTACAAAGCCCTCTCGACATTTTGTCGGGAGGGCTTTTATTTTTAGTTCTTGTATATTAAAGGAGGAGATTTATTTTCCGGCTTTGTTGGCAAACTTTATTGGAAGGTTGTACACTACTCTAACAGCTTTGCCGTCTAGCATACCGGGATTACACTTTGGGCTAAGCTTTAAAACTCTTTCTGCTTCCTGGTTGGTTTCGGTGCTTAATCCCCTCAATGTTTTAACATCCCTTACCGATCCGTCTTTTTCTAGCACAAAAGACATAAAGACATTTCCTTGTATATTGTCTTTTGTGGGCTGCTAGGGATATTTGATATTTTCGCCCAGATACTTATAAAACTTTGCCATGCCCCCTAGAAATTTTGGAGGATTTTTCATAGAAACAAAAGAATGTACTTTATCTTTAGTGGTTTGGGCTTGACCTAAGTGGTACCCTAATAGCGAAACCAATAAGATAAGCGCAATTTTCTTCATTTTTATCGTTGAGTTGGTTTTTTACTAGGTCTTCCAGTCACTACTTTTTCAGCATTTTTTGTAGTAATAATTACCACACCATTTTTTGCTTTTTCGCCGTAGAGCGCTACCCCGCTATCATCTTTCAAAATGTTGATAGTTTCAATGGTTTTAGCGTCTATGCCACTAATTCTTCCATTTTCCAAAATTTCACCATCTAAAACATAAAGAGGTGATTTTCCGTCTTCAAAGTCTTTTCCTCTCAGCACAATTTGGTCTCCAGTTAGCTTTATTGCGCCTTCCTGAGATTCGAATTTAATGCCTTTTATTGTACCAGTTTGTTTTTTATTTAGGCTAAACTTAATTGGGAGATTATACTTTACGCGAACGATTTTGCCGTTTTGAGTACCTGGTGTCCATTTTGGACTAAGTTTTAAAATTCTCACGGCTTCTTCGTCTGTACCATATCCTAATCCCCTGTCTATTTTAATCTCATTTAGTGAGCCATCTTTTTCTACAATAAAGGACACAAAAACATTTCCTTCAATATCTTGCTTTGCGGCTTCTTCTGGATATTTAATATTGTCGCCTAAAAATTTATAAAAATCATTAACTCCTCCAGGGAATTTTGGAGGGTTTTCTAAGCTCGCAAAGCTATATACTTCGTCGGGCTCGAAAGGATATCCAACAATAGAAATAGTGTTTAAACTGATGAAGTTAGCTTTGTTCTCTGCCTTTTCGTTAATAAATGGTGCCGAAGAACCTTGAAGCATAAAAGCTACTTTTAAGCTGTAATTTCCGTCTTTTAACGCTCCTTCTTTATAGGCTTCTATCCTTTTAACCATTTCCTCATCGCAGCCCGCACCTAATTTGGTTTCTATTTTAATGTCCGTGGTTTTTTTGTCAATTACCTTAAAGGTGATCACTAAGTTTCCTTGAACTTTATTTTCGGCAGCTAAAGAAGGATATTTTACCGTATTACCTAAATATTTATAAAATGAGTTAATCCCATCTTCAGCCCTAGTGCCCTTAGGCAGTGGAAATCTTACGATAGGTTCAGCAAGAACAACTTCAACCGACTTTTGTGGCGTCAAATTCAACACTTCAGCTACGGTTGCTTTTGCATCTTCAAGTGGTACTTGGTCAGCTGCAGCCAAAAGCTGTTCATTTTTTCTTATAGTTGAAGAAGAAAGTAATAGGGCTAAGGCAAAAAGAGGAACGAAAATGCCATATTTCACGATAGCTGTTTTTCTGGATCTTTCTTTATAAAGCATAAAAATCCGCTTCTTAATCATTGATTTTTTAAGGAAACCATTGGTTAAGGTATTAACGTTTACGCCAAAAGCTTGGTTAAGCAATAACATGGAATAAGCCTCCTTATCGCCCTGAAATTTAGCAGCAGCTTCATCAGCTAAATATTCGTGGATACTTTTAACCGTAGCCTTATAGAGGTAGATAATAGGATTGAACCAAGTGAGTATACCTAAGGACTCGAAAAATAGTACGTCGAAAGTGTGCAGTTGTTTAATGTGGATGTCTTCGTGGTGATTTACAGTTGTGGCACCAGGAAGGTTATCAGCTACTATTTTCTTATTCCAGAAAGAAAAAGCCAAACCATTTTTAAGTCCATTGAACATTTTTTTTACACCGATCAGTTGAATGATAAAGCGGCCTAGGAAAAACAGTACTCCCAATAGATAAATAAGTACAATGATACTGCCCCAGTTAAAACTTTTGGCTTCTGCAGCTACTGGCCCTTGGTTAATGAGCTGGTTCAGTTGTTCAACCTGCACGTAAATCTGCTGACTAATTTCCTGTTTGCTAAACCAATCTACCTGTATAAAGGGAATGGCCAGCGAGAAAATGCCCGAACAAATTAAGTAGACCCTATTTAACACGAAATAGGTTTCTTTGGTGAGTAATAACCTATAAAAGGCATAAAAAACAACCAAATAGATATTTACTTGCAATAAATAGTGTGACCAGCTCATTTAGGTTTGTTTTTAAATTTGTTAATCATTTTTAAAATTTCATCCACATCACTCAGATCAAGCTTTTCCTCCTTTACAAAGAAAGAGAACATACTTTCTACCGAATTTTCGAAATAGTTGCCCAAGAGTTTTTCGGTAGCATGTCTTTTGTACTCTTCCCTAGAAATTAAAGGAAAATATTTATGGGCCTTTCCATAAGCTTCATGTCCTATAAACCCTTTTACTTCCAGAATTCTTATGATAGTTGAAACAGTGTTATAGGCAGGTTTTGGTTCAGGTAGGCAATCAATCACTTCTTTTACAAAAGCACTCTTTAACTGCCAAACTATTTGCATTAACTGCTCTTCTGCTTTTGTCAAATCTTTAATTTCCATTTTGATGTTGTTTTTTAAGTTCAGGCCTTGCAAAGCACTAACTAGTTTTAGATATCTAAGTCTAATTTATAACTAATTGTTTAGTTTTTGAAATTTTCTGTGTTTTATTTTTGTTGGGTCTTTGCTGGTGCCCGATTACGGGATATAGGTTTTATGAATTACACCTATAGTCTTTTCCGACATATTTCATTATTATTGAGTAAATAAATCTAATGATGAAAATATCTTTTCATGGAGCAGCCAGAAATGTAACTGGTAGCAAACATTTGCTAACGCTTGATAGCGGAACTAAAATTTTACTGGACTGTGGTATGTTTCAGGGCATGGGACAGGAGACAGAAAGCTTAAACGAGCATTTTGGTTTTGATCCTGCTGAAGTAGATTATCTTGTGCTCTCGCATGCGCATATCGACCACAGCGGTTTGATTCCTCGGTTAGTAAATCAGGGCTTTAAGGGGCAGATTTATGCCACGCCTGCCTCTATGGAACTTAGTCAAATTCTACTTCTTGATTCGGCCAAAATACAGGCTGGAGATTTAGCTTATAAAAATAAGAAGCTATTGAAAAGGGGGATGCCGTTAGAAGAGGCATTGTATGTTGAAGATGATGTAAGGGCGGCAATGTCGTTATTTGTGGCAGTCGACTATCAAAGCGAAATTGAGATAACGGAAGGGGTTTGGTTAAAATTTATAGATGCGGGCCACATTATTGGTAGTGCCTCTGTACATTTAACCATCATTGAAGGGGGAAAAACTACTAAGTTGAGCTTTAGTGGTGATGTAGGCCAATATGGAGATTTGCTTTTGCGTTCGCCCCAACCGTTTCCGCAGGCCGATTACATTCTGCTGGAATCTACCTATGGGGATAAATTACATAAGGATGCTCAACCTACCGAGCACGCTTTGTTGGAAGTGGTGACCAAGACCTGTATAGAGAAAAAAGGAAAAGTAATTATTCCTGCCTTTAGTGTGGGTAGAACCCAAGAATTGCTTTATATCTTAAATAACCTTGATTTAAAAGGACAGCTTCCCAAGGTTAAGGTTTATGTAGACAGCCCGCTCTCTGCAAAGGCCACGCAAATTGTGGAAAAACATGCAGAAGGGTATAATGATAATGTTTTAGATGTTCTAAAGATCGATGATAATCCTTTTGATTTTAAAAACCTCCATTACGTGGAAAGCGTAGCGGAATCTATTGCGCTAAATGCAGATCCAAATCCCTGTATCATCATTTCAGCTTCTGGAATGGCTGAGGCTGGCAGGGTTAAACACCACATTAAAAACAATATTGGAAATCAAAAGAACACCATATTGTTGGTTGGTTATTGCGAGCCAAATTCCTTGGGCGGTAGATTAAAAAATGGGGCACAGCAAGTCAGTATTTTTGGAGACAAGTTTGATGTGCACGCCGAGGTACGAAGCATCGAATCCATGAGTGCACATGGCGATTATCAAGACCTGCTACAGTTTCTGTCCTGCCAAGATGCCGGTAAGGTGAAAACACTGTTCCTTGTTCATGGTGAATATGAAGTTCAGTTGAACTTTAAAGAAAGGTTAAGGGCAGCTGGTTTTAGGAATGTTGAAATTCCTGATAGGCACCAATCGTTTGACCTGCTCAGTTAATTAGCTAATTTGATGTTTCAAGCTAATCAAATAACCAATTAAACAGTTAACCCAACCCCAACTAAATTTTGATCAAATTATTTTTAATGCCATAAACCACTAGGCCAGTTCTAGATTTGAGATTGAGCTTGGCAAATAAGGATTCGCGATAATTATCTACCGTACGTGGACTTACATTCATAAGACTGGCAATTTCTTTATAGGTTAGTTCTGTACTGCAATGTTGTAGAAAGACGAGTTCTTTTTCGGTAAGGGTGTCTTTGGAATCGTTATTTTTCATGGAAACCAGCAATCGACCAGAAACCAGTTCATTGATATAGAATCCTTTCTCAATCATTGTTTTGATGGCTACCAGTAGCTCTGTAGATTTTGATTCTTTAAGCATATAGCCATTTGCACCAGCTTTGATCATATTGATAATGGACTTCTCATCTTCAAACATGCTTAGGGCTAAGATATAGATAGCTGGATAATTTACCTTCATCCATTTAGTAGCGGTAAAGCCATCCATAATGGGCATATTAATGTCCATTAATATCAATTGTATGTCTTCATGGTGTTTTATTTTGGCTTGAAGATCAATACCGTTTGTTGCCTCAAAAGCAATGGTAATTTCCTCAAATTCACTTAGCAGGCTCGCCAAACCAGATCTGAATAGGGTGTGATCATCCACTAAGGCTATTTTTATCTTTTCTTGCATAATTTAAGGGTAGGGTATGATTAAGGTAATTTGAGTTCCTTTGCCTATTTCTGAGTCGACTTGAAATGTTCCTTCAATTAATTTTACTCTCTTATCTATGGTGTGGAGACCTAGCCCGCCACTGCTGTTTTTAGATACGTCGTGATAATTAAAGCCAATGCCATTTTCTTTAATGACTATGACTAAGCTTCCTTGTTGTTGTGCCAAGCTGATGATAATTTCGGTAGCCTGGGCATGTTTGATAATGTTATTCACGATTTCCTGAAAGAGTCTTAGGATAATCAAGTCCTTTTCGGCAGAATCTTCTAGATTCTCTTCAAGTTGGTTGGTAAAGTTAATTTGGTAGATTTCAGATTTTTCAAGCCAAGCTACTTCCTGTGCAAGGGCGTAGCCGATACCTTTTTCGAGCAGTTTTTCTCCCTGTAAAAGTTTAGCCAATTCTCTTAGTTCTTTGATGGATTTGTTTACTAACTCTGTAGAGTTATTAATTTTTTTGCTCGCTTTTTCTTGATCATCAATATTTATGGAAGCCAAGGTTAAGTTAGTAAGGCTTAGCAGTTGGCCAATATTGTCGTGCAGGTTGCTAGCGATAGTTTGCATGGTTTGTTCCTGTACTTCAATTTGAGATTTAAGTAGCTCGGCTTCAAATTTTTGGTGAAGCAGCTTTTTTTCGTCTAAATGAATTCTTTTCTTTCTATAATAGGTAGTCACCAAAATGACAAGGCCAATCACAATTATCAAAAAGACAAGAGAGATAAGAATTATGCTCGTGTATAGATCTGTTTGTTCTTTAAGCATAGAAATGATTTTATCCAACAGCTATACATCAGTATATTTAATATATTTATTATTGCATAACGTATAGAAACCTGTCCTTTTATCTTTACACGGATAAGTTCTGCGAAAAAGGCGTTTACGGCAGTATTGGTAGCATAAAAAATTAAGCAGCCAGTAACGAACCAAAACGTAGCATCTTTTAGAAGATCGTGATATTCATCTTGTTTAAATAAACTAAAATAATAAATAATACAGAGTAGTACCATTATGCCACTAAAAGCTGTATTTGTTCGGTAAAAGTAAAGATAGAAACCTTGATATAGCCATTCGGAAATATAGCCAACAAGTAGCCCAAGTGCTAATAAAGAGCATATTATTTTAATATTTTTCAGTGTAATTATTTTAGAAAATATCCAAATATGAAAAGAAGCATAAACAAGCATGAAGCTGTTATACAAAGAGTGATTGCTTCTTGTAACCGTAGCCATTTTACTCGCAACATGAGTGTAGGTCTCAAAGATAATTAAGATGCCTAAATATATAATAAACGCTCTCCAATACCTTGGAAATATTCTTTTAGGAATAAATAGAATAGATGCGACGAAACACATCCATTCTATAATTACAGAAAATGGTATTTTTAATAAACTCATTATGCGTTACCTACATCATAACCATCTGAAGGATCGGTATATGTGCCTTCAGGACAATCGGGCGGACATATCGTAGCTTGGTCTATAGCGTCACCGGGTCCTGGAACAGCCATTGAGATTGACTTGGTATTGTCTAATATATCTAGATATTTCTTAAATCCAAGAATTTCAGTATTGCATATAATTGCTGTATTACGGTTTAAATAATCATTGATTCTACCAGTAGGACAAGTTCTTTCTGTACTGTGCCTTCCAATATAAATTTTCACACCATATTCCGTTGTCGCACTGGGCTTGTTTATTTGACTTAATACTGCCTTTGGGATAATCTTATTGTCTACAAATAATTCCAGTATCTCATAAACAGTGAAATGTGCAAATTTTAAGTCTTTATCGGGGTCTATGAGTTTTCTATATGCATTAACCATTTCCTTTACTTCGTCTTTTTTAAAAGGTTTTCCTGTGTGTGACTTTTCTCCGTCGTTTAGTTTGATAATCATGGTTTATATATTAGATAATTTAAATGGTTTATTAATTTCTTCAAAGTAACCGCTTTTTACAGATGCTCAATACCGTAAAAACACCCTGTAATTTAGGGTAATATCTCCTAAATAGAAATAGCTCCTGCTAAATAATTTTGGTTAAAACTAAAGAGCTATGACAATTCAAATTAATGAAGAACAGCTACAAAATACCATTAGTCCCAGAGAGATCGAGGTTTTGCAATTAATCTCCATGGGCTATAGCAATAAGGAAATCGCCAATGAGCTTTTTATCAGCAAGCTTACCGTTGAAACCCATCGCAGAAATATGGTGAAGAAGATGGGTTTTAGAAATGCGTACCAGTTGGTGGTGTGGGCATTTAAGGAGAGGGTTTTTGCTTGATTAATCATACTTCTTTTTCTTATCTGATGGTAAACTAAGGAGATTGTCATGTAACCATTAAATAAAATAATATGAAAACAAAAGGTCAAAATAAGCATTTTTATTCTCTTATGGACAAAGGCATAGGAGATCAAAATACTGTGTCAAGCGGTCCAGATAACGGTGCAAATAACAATATGGGGAGGGCATTTTGGCAGTGCATGCGTCATTCAACCACTGAAATGGCCGTAAACAATTGGTTATCTAGAGTTAATAAAGCGATTAATCCTAAAGATGAGATTGAACTATTTGGAAATGGAAACCTAAACATTGGGGGACATGGTAATGAAGGGTTCTTGGAAACGGGTTCTGGACAAACGGGTGCGCAAGACTGGAAAACTAATTATATAACCACTTGGAATGAATTATATTGGAAAACCTTTTTAGAAAAACTAAAAGGTAAAAACTTCCCCATTATATACATTTATTCTTGCCATAGCGGGGCGGGAGAAAGAGGCGCAGACTTTTTATTTTTATTGGCCCAGGCCATAGGTAAGCCGGTTGCTGGTAGAACAGGATTTACATATTCAAGTAATGAACCCCGAGTTTGGTTCGAGAATGGCTCTGTTTGGCAAGTCGCAACCCCTGACAGAAGGCCAACCCCTATAAATGCTCCCACACCTCACTTTACAAAACTGAAAATGATAACGTTTAATGATGGAAATGTATTCAAGATAATAACCGCAGATCAAGTTGAGGAAGTTAGGATATCTAGAAACTTTATTAATTCTAACGTTGGGATAAGGCAGCTAAATGTTGACAATAAATTAAACAAAGGGATATTAAAAGATTTTTTTGCCTCAGAGCCTTTTACAATTGATGGACAATTTTCTGCCATGAAAACTGGGCAGGTAAGCGTAAAAGTTAAATTTGAAAAAGAAATAAAGACTTTTGTTTTTGACCTATATAATGACCGAATAATAGGGGACCAATTTGGGAATTATTATTATACCAACCCAAATATCTATGCTTTGATTCATACCATATAAATTTAGTTGAAATGTTAGAAGACTTTGCTGAGAACAAGCTACATATTATAATAAAAGCCACTTTTAAGTGGCTTTTATTATTTTTTAGATTAGAAATAAATTAATTCCTCGGTGCAACCGGTTTTGGCAACTCCTTACGCGGAATTTTTTCTGCACGTTCAGCAGTATGGTATACAAATGAGGCAATAATGGTTGCCGATTTTTTGAGGTCATCTTCTACCAATCTGTCATAAGTATCTTGGTTGGTGTGATGAGTACGTGTATTGTAATCCATTGGATCTTGGATAAATTGGAAACCGGGCAAGCCTACAGCATCGTAAGCTTGGTGATCTGTACCACCAGTATTGCTAATGGTTACCGTTTTAGCACCTAAATCTGCAAATGGGTTTAGCCAAGACTGGAAAATATCTCTCGCACCTGCATTACCCTGTAAATAAATACCACGAACCGCACCAGTACCATTATCTAAGTTATAATAAGCACTAAGTTTGCCATGTTCTGGCAATAACTCCATTTTGGTTGGATCGGCAAAGTGTTGTTTTACATAGCCCCTTGAACCATGTAAACCTTGTTCTTCGGCATCCCAAAGGGCAATTCTTATAGTTCTTTTGGGTTGGAAGTTAATTGCTTTCAAAATTCGCATTACTTCGATCATTACGATAGAGCCAGCGGCATTGTCGGTGGCTCCGGTTCCCGAGTGCCATGAATCAAAGTGGGCACCAAGCATTACGATTTCATCTTTCAGTTTTTTGTCGGTACCTGGAATTTCGGCAATTACATTATAGCCTTTGGGATCTTGGGAATAGAAAGAAGTCTTGATATCAGCTTCTACCTCTACTTTTTGCCCGCTGCGCAATAAACGTAGAATGTGAAGGAAGTCTTCGGCCGAAACTTCCAGCTCTGGTGAAACAGGTTTGGCATCTAGGGCATAAGAAGCCCCATTGCTGGTAAAGAAGGTGCCATAGCTACCACGGGCATAGGTTAAGATTAAACCTACTTTTTCCTGTAATAGCACTTCGTTAATAGCAGCCCTGTTTTGTCTCATCCTCATCATCATGGCCATTTGGTTGTTGCCTCCGCGTCCACCTGGACGACCAGCTCCCGGAGCTACGGGTTCTGCTGCTGCCATTTCCGCAAGTTTTTCATCGGTATAGCGGGTTACATCAGGGGTATAAGAATTTTTAAGCGGCTGAACTAACACCGATTCGATCACCACGATCTTGCCTGCTAGTTTACCTTTATAGGCAGCTAGATCGGTCACGGTATCTGCTTTAATGAGTACCACTTCAGATTTGATAGGACCATTGGTTCCCGGGGTCCAAGCTTTAGGATAACCGATAATCGGTCTGTAAAACGGTGTGGTAGTTGCTGCATAATATTTTTCAACCGACCAGCCTTTTCCAAAATCTCCCCAGCTTTCCTGCTTTACATTTTTAAGGCCTAATTCCGTAAAATATTTAACAGCCCAGTCCCTCCCTCGTTTAATGCCGGGAGAATTGGCCAAACGGGGACCAATTACATCGGTAATTTGATGGGCAATGTCCATCACCTTCGATTTTTCTAGGCCTTCGGCTCTTATCTTTTGCACAGCCACAGTGTTCACGGGCTCTTGTGCAAATGCAGAGAAGTAAAAGGCCACGGCCAATGTGCCAATCATAAATTTTTTCATCATCATATATTAGTTAGTTTAAGTAACAATGTAGTGTGTGAATTTACAGGTATTGCTAAATAGTTGTAACTTTCTATTCATAATTTTACACGTGCTTTTATGATAAAAAATAAATACCTGTCCCTATTCATGTTCTTATTCCTTTTGGTAACAGATAGGGTTTCTGCCCAAAGAACAGAAGTCAAAGATCCCGAAATTAGTACGATGGTTGGAGAGGTTTCGGCAGCCAATCTCGAAGTATTGGTGAAGAGATTGGTTTCTTTCCATACCAGGCATACCCTGAGTGATACCATAAGTAAGACTACGGGTATTGGGGCAGCACGTACCTGGATAAAAAGTGAGTTCGAGAAATATGCCCAATCAAGTGGGGGAAGACTACAGGTTTCTTATGATACTTTTTTGCAGCCAGCAGATGGTAGAAGGATCAAAGAACCTGTTATCCTTAAGAATGTAATGGCCATATTGCCGGGAACCGATCCAGAAGATAAACGGATGTTGATGGTTTCCGGACATTATGATTCAAGGGTTACCGATGTGATGAACATTAAGGATTTTGCACCTGGAGCTAATGACGATGCCTCTGGTGTAGCTGCGGTATTGGAAATGTGCCGTATCATGAGCAAATACAAATTCAGTGGCACCTTGGTATTTGTGGCTTTCGTAGGCGAAGAACAGGGCTTGTATGGAGCCACCAATTTGGCCAAACGGGCGAAAGAAGAGGGTTGGAATGTACATTTATTAATGAATAATGATATTGTTGGCAATTCTTATGGCATGGAGACCGATATAAAAGATAATAAGAGTGTCCGTGTTTTTAGTGAAGGTGTGCCAGCGGGAGAAACGAAGGAACAGGCCGCTGCCCGTCAATCGGCGGGTACGGAAAATGATGGCAAGGCTAGACAGGCTGCCCGGTATATTAAAGAAATTGCCGAAAAATATGTTGACCAGCTCGAAGTAAAATTGATTTACCGAAGAGACAGGTATCTGAGAGGTGGTGATCATACGCCGTTTTCACAACAAGGTTTTACTGCCGTTAGGGTAACAGAGATGAACGAAGATTTTAATAGACAACATCAAGATATAAGAACGGAGAATGGATTTAAGTATGGTGATTTACCCGAATATGTAGATTATACCTACCTGCAAAAGGTAACCAGAATGAACTTGTCGGTAATGGCTAATCTGGGCTTATCAACCCAAGAGCCAGAGAATGTAGTGGTTGTCACCTCTGGATTGACCAATAAAACGCAATTGAAATGGGATGCGCCAAAAGGAAAACAGCCTTATGGCTACTATGTATTAATGAGAGAAACCACCAGCCCATTTTGGGAACGAAAGTTTTTTGTAAAAGAACCCATGGCTACTTTGGCCTACTCAAAAGACAATTACTTTTTTGCGGTACAGTCTGTAGATGAAAAGGGCCATGAAAGTTTAATGATGATCCCTAGACCTGGAAGGTGATAATAAAGTTTAATTTCTATTGCCCGTTTTTGCTTGTCTAACACCTTGATTTTCTTTGAGGTTAAATTTGTGGATAAAGGTTAAACGATACCTTGCTGCATTTGGTCTATTGGTTTGTGAAAGTAAGTAGGTGCTGCCAGTTGTTTTAGTTTCAAATTTTTTCAAATCAAATAAATTAGTGACATCAAATATTAGGGTAGCTTTGTCTTTTAGTAGTAGTTTGCTTATCCCAAAATCTAAATTATGAATACTGGCCACTCTACTCTGTGCATTACTTTGCGCACTGGTAAAATTATAACGACATTGGAAACTGAATTTTTCAGGTAGTTTCGTTTGCACGCTGAACCTACTGATTAAAATATTGCCACTGTGATAAAAATCCTGGTCTACATAGAAACCTTTTTGCTTAAAATAATAGGCATTAACTTCCATGCTTAGGTGTAAAAATTTATAAGGGCTATATAAGGCAGAAAGCTCTAGCCCGCTACGTGTTTCTCTATCAATATTTATAGGTGTGGTAATAAATACTCCATTAAGGTCTCTGTAAGTATAATCTTGGATAATGGCACTATTGTTCTGATAATATAAGGAGGGATTAAAGGTTAGTTTATGCCAGGTTTTTAAAAAACTGAATTCTATGACATCAGCGTAGGAAGGATTTAAATTTGGATTGCCTACATACTGGGCATTGAAATCGGTCAATTCATTAAAAGGATATAACGAAAAGAGGGAGGGCCTATTAATTCGTTTGCTATAACTAGCCTGTATTGTGGTATTTGCACCAAACTGATAGGTTAGGTTAAGCGTTGGAAAAAGTCTTGTGTATTTTTTGGTATCGTTAAATGTTCCTGCTTTATCTTCTAAAGCGGTTTTGGTCAATTCTGTTCTTAAACCAACTTGGTAAGTTATTCTATTCCATTTGTTGCTAAATTGTACATAGGCACCACCAATTAATTCATCATAAATAATCTGGTTGTTGATTCTGTCCAGTATTTCCCAATCTATATTGTTTTGCTGTTCGGCTTTATATGCACTGGTTACACTACGTTTTTCGATTTTAATACCGAACTCTAAATTGGCAATGCTATCTAAAGGGTGTATATAATCGGTTTGTAACATAAAATCTTTGCTTGATCCAATGGAACTGGTTCTAATGCCAGGAAAGGAGGTGGCTACCGGGAAAGTTTTTTGGGTGAATAAACTCCAGTCCTTATCGCTATTCCAAAAATCGTACTGCATATCTATCGTGTATTTCTTATGCGCTTTATCGAATGTTTTGGTATAGTTAAATTCCAATTGGTTATAGTTTCTTTTTTCCCAAGACTCTCCATTACGCATTAGTATACTGTCTAACACTTTTCCTATTTTGGCATAATCATATTGCAAGCTCGTTTTGTCATGATCCTTTGTTGTTTTGTTTAAGAATGCAGCCGTAATG
>NZ_JAELTN010000030.1 GCF_016428855.1 Pedobacter sp. ASV28 | reverse complement strand
CTTTCTCGTAACCACCTTCTTGTATATACATAGAAATACGAAGAATATCTATACCCCAACCATGCATCAACAAATTCAAAGACTGCTCATTATAGCAATTACCTCTGTACTGCAAACCATGCGTACTCATACCACGCAACTGAATTGCTGCACCTTTTTGGTTTACAATGTTAGTACCGTCTAACTTCAGCCTACCATTGATGCCGAAAGGACTGTCCTTTCTAATCGTTACCACCTCTTCTTTCTCACCCTCTTCCTCTTTTGGTTTAACGCTTTTATCTCCCTTACAGGACATAAATACAACAAGTAATACGCTTAATAAATTGAGTGTCTTCTTCATAATTATTGTTTTAGCACTTTAGTTATCGAATGCTAATTCGTAGTTTCTTTGTGCGTTTTATCAATTAGTTTTAAAAGTGAGTTGTCATTTTGACTGTCATAAAGCAACTGCCAAATCATTACACCCCCACCATCTTTTACTGCCAGCTCTGTTTTTGCTTTAATCGTATTTTTTCCATTGTAGTAAAAGGTTCCTCCATTATTTGGAAATGGAATTTCATCGGCATTTACCCAATCTGGATAATTTTGCTGAACCGTTTGCCAAGACATTTGCGCCAGCGAAGCATTGCTGTTAAATACAGTTCCGAAGCCGTAACCATAAAATGGCAATCCAAGTATTAATTTTTTCTTATTCAGGCTACGTTGCAAATGCCAATAGTTAAGGTGTTGAACAGCGTAAGCATAAGTAGAATGTTGCCCAGGATTAGTTAAGTCCCAACGTCCAGTAGCATCATAAGCCATAATGTTAATAAAATCGAAAGCTTGCAATGCCTTATCAGTAACTCTTGCTCTTGTCCACCAAGCAACGGCCGAAGTGAGTAACTTTTTACGTTCGGTTAAGGGAGTTCGCAGTTCTGTAATGAAAGCCTCGTAATTTGCATCGATATCATCTCCCTCAAGGTCTACATCTATTCCATCTAAATTGTATTTATCAACAAAGTCGATGAAGTTTTTGACTAAAGCAGCTCGTTTATTTCTCAAAAGCTCAGTGTAATAGCGTTGTGGACTACCACCGCCGCAAGAAAGCATTACATACACCCCTTTCTGGTGTGCGGTTTTAACCACTGTATTTAACGCTGGCATATCTGAAAAGGTAGCAGATGTAGGGTCTGGATTAATGAATGCAATATTTAAGTGTGTAATCTTTTCAAAGTCTACTTTACTTAAATCGTCTATAATACTCGCTCTAGACCAAATGTAGCCTACTACTTTAAAATCTTGTTTTTTTGGCACAAAAGTTTCTACAGTAGTATCATCCTTGTGAGGCAATACTTCTTCCACTTTCTGCTTTTTACACGAAAAAAGGGAAATTATAAGTATAACGATTAAGTGATGCGAAACCTTCATATCAAATCCTATTTGCCAGTAACAGCTTGGCTTTTATAAGTATTGTTAATTAAATCTAGTAACGAATGCTCATTGAAACTGTCGTAAAGCAGTTGCCAAATCATTACACCGCCACCTTCTTTCAGGGCTAATTGTGTTTTTTCCTTAATGGTTTTCTTTCCGTTGTAGTAGAGCGTTCCGCCATTATCTGGTAAAACAATTTCGTCATGATCCATGCGATCAGCATATTTCTGTACTACATCATTCCAAGAAATTTGTCTAAAAGCTCTGTTTTTACTTGGCAATTCTCCAAATCCATAACCGTAGAAAGGTAAACCAACATTTAGATTTTCCTTTTTTAGACCTCTTTCATTATGCCAATAGGCCAAATGTTCTTCCGCATAAGATATTGGAGAATGCTGTCCAGCAACTTCAGGTTTCCATGGGCCAGTTTTATCATAAGCCATGATATTGATGAAATCGAATTGTGCTAATGCTACATCCGTGATACGCCCTCTAGTCCACCAAGCAACTGCAGATGTTAAGAGCTTTTTCCTTTTAGTCAACTGCTTGCTTAAACCAACCACAAAAGGTTCGTAATTGGCATCAATATCGTCTCCTTCTAAGTCAACATCTATTCCATCTAAATTGTATTTATCTAATACCTTGATGAAATTTTTCACTAGATCTTTTCGGTATTTCTCTGTCAACAACTTAGCATAATAAGCATGACTACTACCTCCACCGCAAGACATTAAAACTTTGATATTCTTCTGATGTGCAATTTGCACTACCGTATCCAAACCTGGTACATCCTTAAAACTACCATCTGGTGTTGGATTGATGAATGCAATGTTTAGATGGGTAATTTTATCAAGGTCTATTTTTTTCAAATCTTGAACCATATTAGCCCTAGACCAGATATAGCCTACTACCTTAAATTGAGCTTTTGATGAACTAATTGTACTTAGCATACATAAGATCAAACACGTGCATTTCCACATCCACATTTTGTTATTACTGAAGATCATTTTATATTTTTTTACAGATTGAAAGGGCTATTGTTTCTATCGGAATATTTAAGCCAATCCATTTGATTGGCTTAAAACGTCTAGTTATACAGGTTTTATAGGCGATACTACAGGTTAAGGTATTACAGTTACATCTTTAAACCGGCTTACGGTAGTTCCATTATGGCTTGCTTCTACTTTTATCTTATGATTGCCAAGCGTGGTGGCCGTGAAGGTGTATTTCTCGCCCGTAGCTACTTGCACATCATCTACTTTCCACACTACACTTACTTTACCTACAGGCGCAAATTGGAGACCCGTGAAAGCAAAAGTGGCTCCTTGTTTTAAGGTTAGCACTACACTTGGGTTTGGAAATATTGCAGGATTTGGTGGTATAGCAGCATCTCCTCCAATAATTCTTGGTACATACGCATATTCTTCTTCCTGCTTTTTTACCTCATCTTCTTTACAGCCCACAAAAATGTTAGCCAAAAACAAGATGCATACTATTAGTTTAATACTTTTCATATCAATTGAGTTAATAATGTTAATTATTCTTGATCCCACCATACACGTTTCAACCAATCATCTGTGCCTATGATCTTGATTGCAGCATTTACGTTCTCTAAGTTTTGCTGCTTCTCTGTCAATGTATATTCAAACCTTCTAGGGATAGTTTGTGAAGTTGATTCGCTAGTTGGTGATGGTGTCAATAATGGAAATCCGCTTCTACGCCAGTTTGAATATGTTTCATTTCCATTTAGCAATAAGGCAATCCACAGTTGTGTATTGATTTGCTCTAGTTCTTTACCAGCGATTAATGGATTGGCAGTTTTGAAGTTGGCTATTTCTGTTGCTGTTACCACTGGCCCACTTGGATACAGGCTTAATTGTTGCATCGCGGCCTCAACCCCTCTGTAATAATGATCTTGAGCAGTTCCGCCCAAATTAAGACCAAAGCGTTGTGTAGCATCTGCTAATAACAATTCTACCTCTGCATAAGTGATATGAAAAAATGGTGCATCATTTCTTAATAAATTATGGTTAAGCTGTGGTTTTAAATCTATACTCCTCGGTGTATAAGATGAGCCATCTGCCAGTATTATTGCAGTTGTGCTTAATGTGTTTTCATAATTGTAACGACCTGGTAATCCTCCTACCAATCCTATTTTAGCTTTTACTTGTGCAGTAATATCTTCTCTTTCTAAAAATCTTGTAGGTGCTACTGGATTAAATTCTTTATAGCATTTAATCAGATAATTTACTCGTGGATCGTTTGTAGAAGTTAATGCATTTAAAAAAGTAGTCACCACACGACCCATCTCATTTTTACTGTTCCAAGCTGCAGATATTCCGTTAGGCCTAACATCTCCATAGGCGTTAACCACATTTTCGTGCTTGGTCATACAGATATCTGCGTTATTAGCAAATAATCCCGCTGCGTAAGCCGCTTGAATTTCTGCTTTTGCTTTATCTGGATCTCTTTTTGCCAAGCGAAGCGCCAAACGTAAACGCAAAGAATTAGCAAATTTCTTCCAAGATGCAATATTGCCTTTATAAAAATATTCATTCGGCACTTTGTCTTTTGAAGCATCTAATTGTGCAGAGGCTTCGGCGAGTTCCTTAAAAAAATCATTATAAATGTCTTTTTGGGCATCATACTTTGGTTTGAAAACACCAGAATAATAACCTTTGGCCGCTTCAAAATATGGAATATCGCCATACAAATCGGTTAAGCGGGCAAAGACATATACTTTCATGATACGAGCCATTGCATTTACATTGGTTTTACCAGCAACGCCTTTGGTACGTTCAACAGCGTCAACAATGTTTAAAACATCAAACGGATAGCTATTATCGAACATTCTCCACATGTAACTAGGCGTTTTTATATACAGGGCTCCATAACTCATGTTAAAAGCGCCTGCAAATTGCTGCATCATAGGGATAAGCATGAAATAATTTGTACGTTCTTGTATCCCTAAATCTCCTGAAAAATACGCCTGAACATACATCAGCTGACTTGCAGGATCCATGTTAGCTGATTTGGTAGGATCTATATTCATATCCCCAAACTTCTTGCATGCAAGTGAACTTAAGCCTAACAAAAGCAATAAGAAATATTTTATCTTTTTCATCTTTTTATAATTATTAATGTGCAACACATTATTTATATGATATTTTTCACTTTTTGTTTATTCTCCTAATATTTAGAACTTCACATTAAGATTAAATCCAAAACCTCTACGAGTTGGTAATGAACCATACTCCAATCCCTGACCATTGCTATTGTTGTAATTAGAGTCTGGGTCTACGTTTGGCACATCTTTATAGATGATAAATGGATTTCTAGCAACAACGCTAAACGACGATCCTTTTAAGCCAATTTTTTTATTCAGCGCTTGTGGTAAGGTATAGGTAAGCGTAAGTTCTCTTACTTTTACATAAGTAGCTTTGTAAATAAATGGAGTAGCTATGTTAGAACCATCTGTAGCAAAAAGTGTCCAATATAATGTAGGATCAATTGCTGTTGTATTAGCAGTATAAACTGGATTAGCAGTTGTTCCTGTATTAACTACACCTTTTGGTACAAACCCTCTTCTATTACCGTCAGCTAACCATTCGGCAGGCGTCCTTTTTGCAGCCAAACGGTTTTCTTCAGATAAAATCCATTCTGCCCTACCTTCTAATGTTTCAATTGCTGATCCTCTTGCATACATAAAGAGGTTCGTCATAGAGAAAATATCTGCTCCATATTTTACATCAAATGCAGCATTAAAACTAAAATTACGGTAAGAAACACGGTTAGTAAAACCACCTGTCCAATCAAACACTCCTTTTCCTAACACCTTCATTTCAGGATTTATGGTAGGTAGAAAATTGGAATTTAATATCACGTTGCCATTTGGATCTCTTAAGAAATCGTATCCCATAATACTACCATATTGCTCCCCTGGCTTAGCTACCACAAATAGACCAGCCCAACGTGCTTGCGATAGTGTAAGGAATCCATTAACCCTATCAGATAATGATTCTACCTTGCTCACATTTCTGGCGAAATTGACACTCATATCCCATTTAACTTTGCTATTACTTGATAATGGGCTTCCAGAAAGCAACAACTCAACTCCTCGGTTCGAAATCTCTCCAGCATTAATTAACTGTTGGCTAAATCCTGATGTGTTTGCAGCTGGTACAATGTTAATCTGATCTCTTGATTTAGACTGATAGTAAGCTGCATCAAAATTGATTTTGTTCTTGAAGAATTTCAAATTTGTACCAAATTCGAAAGATCTGGTTCTTGTAGGCTTTAAATCGGTTGGAGGTATAATAGTAGAAGAAATTTTTCCATTCATTGAGCCGTTGAAAGGAAGTTGATTTAATGTATAATTAAGATTTAACAAATATGGATCTGTATCACTTCCAACTTCAGCTACAGAAGCTCTCAACTTACCGAATGTTAAAACATCACTATTAATTTTAAAAGCATCAGTAAATACAAAACTGCTCGATAAAGAAGGATAAGCATACGTATTGTTTTGCTCTGGCAATGTAGATGATTGATCACGCCTAACTGTAGCATCTAAAAACAAATACTTTTTAAAGCCAATAGTAACTAAACCATATAAAGAATACATCTTACGTTGTATATCAGTTTCTGTTACTACCTTATCAACATAACTAGCTGGCGTAATAGCATCTAATACAAGCATATTGGTAAATGCAGAATTAGTTCCCTTACGAAGACGGGTATTGATACTACCACCTAGTCTCGCCGACACGTTAAAGTCTTTATTTATTTGTTTAGTGTAAGTAGCTAAAGCTTCAACCTGATTAGTTGTATAACGCATATTTACTAGATCAAGCTGACCAGCTAATGCCGCAGGTGTAGTTCTAGGGCGGAAATTTTCATATTCTAAAAATGTAATGTCGGTAGCCGCCTTTGCATTGATACTAAAGTCTTTTGAAAATTGATACGTTGCACCAATTGTACCAGTAAGCCTATCCTTATCCGTTTGATTATACATTTCGTTAATTATCCAATATGGATTTATACGGTATTGACCACCACCCCAATCTATATAATCCCCAAGGGCACTCTTATAAGTAGTTTGAAATAATGATTGGTCAATGTTGTTAGCTAAACCAGCGAAATTCATCCCAATATTAGAAGGAGAATCTCCTAATCCAGCTCTGTTGTTCACATGCTCATCCATGTACGTTACCCTAACGTCAAGAGTCAGTTTATTGCCAAACTTAGAACGTCCAGAGAAAGAATAACTATTTCTTCTAATATCACTTTTAGGAACAATATCATTATACCTTAGATCTGAAGCAGAAAATCTGAAACTGGATTTGTCTGTTGAGCTAGATAAAGCAATTGTATTATTAAATGATGAACCTGTGCGAAAAAAGTCTTGGATATTATTTTCTGCGAGGGCATAAGGCCTAGACACACCATCAAAACCAATGTAACTCACGCCAGGATCTAATCTTGCCCCGAAATTGATAAATAAGCTGTTAAAGGCTGAAGCCTGATCGGTTGGCATTAGCTGATTTCTGCCCTGTCCGTACAAATACTGTACATTATCGTATTTAGTTAGCTGTGTTTCTATAGTATTTGTACTGTTGAAATCAATACCTAATTCTCTATTATTTGTCCCTTTTTTGGTTGTAATGAGGATTACACCATTACCAGCAAAGCTCCCATATAAAGCAGTTGCAGCTGGGCCTTTCAATACCGAAATCGATTCGATATCATCAGGATTGATTGCAGAAATGGCATCTCCCATATCTACCCCACCGCCATATTGATCACTACCTACTCTACCATAGTTAGCATTATCCATCGGAATACCATCAATTACATATAAAGGCTGGTTATCGCCTGTAATACTAGTTGATCCCCTTAATACTACCCTTGCCGAACCAGCTGGACCACCTGCACCACTATTAATTACCAATCCAGCTACCTTTCCAGCGAGAGAATTAATTACGTTAGTTTCTTTCGCTTTATTGATATCATCGCCATCAACTTGAGTTATTGCGTAACCTAATTCTTTCTCGTTCCTTTTGATACCTAATGCCGTTGTAATTTCTACAGCTTTCAATAATTGTACATCCAGTTTTAAAGCTATATTAACTAGCTTCCTTGAATCGTTAGCCACAAAAGTATGCGTCATGTAACCAGTCATTTTAACCTGTATGGTATCGCCATTGCTAGCCCTAATGGTATAACCTCCGTCTACATTAGTTATAGTACCTTGTTTAGTTTTCTTGTTCAGCACACTAACCCCTGGAGATTTGAAATTATTTTCATCGGTAATTATGCCTGCTACCGAAAATTGCTGTTGAAAACCACTAGGTATCTTTTTACCTGATGCTTTTCCAATAAAAAAAGCACTCAAAAAGACATTTAATAGCACCAACAGCATTAGGTTGAATAGTTTGTTTTCTTTCATTTTTTGCTTGGTTTAGGTTATTTGATTTTCGTGTACGTACACGAAAATTGTAGAAAAAATATAAGTTGATTAGTGTTGTTTTCAAAATTTATTTTAGTTGCAATTCCAATATCATTCATTAACTGGGAAGTTTCTAAGCAATTAGTTAATCTTTCATTAAACCGATTAAAATAGTAAATCCCCTGCTTTTTGCACAACATTAATTTACTTTTCACAAGATTTAAGAGTATGCCTTTGTTTTCGTTTAAAATTCTTGTACCTACTAAGCTATGTGTTTCATCAACTTTAGCAAAAGAAGAAAGTATGCCACTTAATGTAACATCATTACAATCAAGAAACCCATAATATTTCAACATCATACAATGATTAATATTCATATATTTTATATAATTAGGTTTACGCCTTTTGTACGTACAAAATAAAGAGAACAGTTACATTTGGTTAACGGTAACGTACACGAAATTAGTAATTATTATTTTACTTACAAATTTTCCGTATAAAATTTTTAAGTTTTAACATTTTAGAGGACAAAATCCTGCTAATTGCTATAATATTGATAATTCTCTTTGGTAATGATATCGATCGGCATGAATTGCTCTTTTTCGATATTTGCATGAAGCACTAAATGATAATAAAGACTCATTAAACCTCTGTAACCTTGCTCTTGGGGTTTTTGACAGATCAGAAAATCGATGGTCTTATTTTTAAGGTAATGGATATTATCTTCAAGAAAATCATAACCGATCAGTTTTATACCCTCAATTTTATGCTCTTCAAAATATTTAGCAACTGTAGCCACTCTTGAATTGGTTACGAAAACCACATTATACTGGTCTTTTGCCAACTGTTGAGAAAGTTTTTGCTCGATGTGCGGATAGTCGGTCTGCTGAATATCTATCTTCGTTAATTGGTTTTTGCTTCCATTTTGTTCAAAGTAATTCCTAAAACCTTCTTCTTTACGTAGGAGGTGATGGTGCAGATCAATTTCTTTAGAAATATTAACGATCAATATTTTTTTAGAGGCCGGTGTGAGGTAGTTGGCAATATGTGCAGATAAAAAACCACTTTGATAAAGATTGGGTCCAATATAGCATAAATTGTTATAGCCTGGAATATCTGAATTGATGAATACCAAAGGAATTTTCCTATCGTTACATTGCTGGATAAAAACAATGCTTTCCTCTTCGAACATGGGTGCCATGAGTATTCCATCAAAATCTTGCGGGATGATCTTGGCAGTGCTTTCCAGAAAAGAAGCTCTATTATTCTGGTCAAAAAAGAAAGGAATTACTTCTATTCCAAAATCCTTAATTTCGGAAGCAGCCTGTTGTATACCATTTAGTGGAGCCGCCCAGTATTTAGTTTCGTCCGATACCTGGGGAATTAGGGTGGCAAATCTCAATTTCTTTTTGGATGCCAGCCTTCTAGCAAAGATATTAGGCTGATAATCAAGCTCTTCAATTATCTTTAGAATTTTTGCTTTAGTTTTTTCAGAAACCCCTACCCTGTTATTTAATACCCTATCTACCGTACCAATAGAAACATTGGCCAATCGGGCAATTTCTTTAACGCCTACTGTTCCTGAGTTCTTCTTTTCCATTGTAACAAAACTAATAAAATTTTGTTGCTGTATGTTTTATAAAATACAAGGCAAAAATTAGTGGGCCATACAGGTAGATAGCCCTATTAGTTTATCTGTGCTTTGATTTTTTAAAACCATGCTTCTATGTGGTTATAAAGAAATTTCCATCAAATTTTATCGCTATATTATCCATAATGGCGGATATGCACATATCACTAGAAAAAGGTTCAAGACTTACGAAGTTTTAAAAACTTTGTAAGTCTCATAACAGAGTAGTTTCCTATAAAAAACCTTGTAGATTTTTAAATCTACAAGGTTGAATTTAGATGATTTAACCGATAACTTTATGAATGGCCAAAAGCGAGATAACGTTGATATAGTTTTTCATATACCAATACCTTATCTGCTTGTGGCAGGTATGCTACATCGTAACCAGAACTCATGGCTTGCTGTGCTGCACCTATATCATCATATACCCCACCTACTACAGCAGCAAACATTGCCGAGCCTAAAGCACAGGCCTGTTCGCTTGAAGCTACCTTGATGGGCACATTAAGTATGTTAGCCAAGGTTTGCATCACATAAGCAGATTTCTTAGAAATTCCTCCCAAGGCAATCACCTGCTTAATATTCACCCCCTGTTCTATGAACCTGTCCATAATCGCTTTTGAACCAAAAGCGGTAGCTTCTACCAAAGTCTTGAAAATATGAGGTGCACTTGTCCCCAAAGTTAAGCCCATAATTGCTCCTTTTTTGGTCAAGTCTACATCAGGGGTTCTTCTTCCATTGATCCAATCTAGGGCGATCAAATCATTTTCGGTCACGGGCAGTTGTGCAGCTTTTTCTGCCAGTTTTGGCAATAGGCCATCACTTGCCTTTTTTAGTTCTTCCTTACTCAGGGTTTCGGCCAAAAGTTCTTTCAGAGGAAATTCCAAAATCTGTTTGTACCAACTGTACACATCGCCAAAGGCAGATTGACCCGCTTCCATCCCCAACATTTTTGGTAAGATAGAACCATCTACCTGGCCACAAATGCCATTTACCAAGCCATTGAATTCTTCAGTAGGCACCACCACCATATCACAGGTGGAAGTACCCATTACTTTTACCAAACTATAGGCTTCAATACCTGTACCAACAGCTCCCAAATGGGCATCAATAGCTCCAATACCCACCTTTACATCTTCTGATAAGCCCAGCTTTTTTGCCCAAGCTGCTGATAGCTTGCCCATCACCACATCCGTGGTATAGGTTTCCTCATATAAATGCTCTCTCAGTTCACCTAGTGAAGGATGTAGCGCTGCTAAAAATGCTTTACTGGGCAAGCCTCCAAATTCTTTATGCCACATGGCTTTATGCCCGGCGGCACAACGACTTCGCTTCATGGTCATTATATCCGTATTACCTGTTAAAAAAGCAGGCATCCAATCACAATGCTCCATCCATGAATAAGCTTTTTTGGCCACTTCACCATTCTTTTTAGCAATGTGCAGAATTTTAGACCAAAACCATTCGGAAGAGTACAATCCACCAGAGTATTTGGTATAATCTACCACCCATTTCTTGGCCAAGGCATTAATGTCATCCGCTTCCTGTAAAGCAGTATGGTCCTTCCATAATACAAACATGGCATCCGGATCTTCCTCGAAACCTGGCAATAGTGCCAAAGGGGTTCCCGTGTGATCTACTGCACCAGGTGTGGAACCTGTAGTATCAATGGTAATGGCCACAATATTGGCCTTAATTTCATCATTTACCCTGCTTAAGATCTCTTTGATGGTTTCTTCCATTCCCTCGATATAATCTAAGGGATGTTGCCTAAATTGCGACAGCTCTGGCTGGCAATATTTACCTTCAGCCCACCTTTTGTATAAACTTACAGCACAAGCTACCTCAGCACCGTTACGGGTGTTTACCAATAAGGCTCTCACCGAATCGGTACCATAGTCTAGACCAATGACATATTTTTGCGTACCCATTAATTAAATTTTGAACCGTCTGTATCTACATTACCGCAGAAATGTGTCTTAATTCCTAATTCTTCTAAGGCCGCCGCTTTAATCCTACAAGCTTTATGTGCAGAAGTCTGATCATTGACATAGACTACCTGAATATGGTTAGCCTTATGGCGAGCCATCATCTGGTCTCTGCTTACGCCATCTAAAGTGGCATGCATCATTGGCCATTGATAGTTGGTTTCCTTCCATCTTCTATCTGTTTCTTCTTTAGGCAACTCAACAGCCTTACCCACACCTAAATCGCAATGAAGCTCATTATTAAGAATATAAATACGGCTCCATACGATATTTCCTGGCTTGGCCACTCCTCTTAGCGAGCCTCCACCAAATTTAAAGAACATGGCCGGTTGGCGAATGCTATCTGAACCTGCATAGCCACCCACATGGTGTGCCGGAGGGGCAGCCCCCGAAATTTCAAATACCCAAACAAAATCATCTATTCGATCGCTTTTGAAGTTTTCTCCCCAACGCAAATCGTGTAAGGTATTTTCTCCCGGCATGCCCAATTTCTGCCACAATCTATAAGTTAATAGCCCATCTATTCCCGCGCATTCATCTACTTCGTTAAAATGTGGTAGTGCTTCGCCAGCATAGAGCTCTTTTCCGCTTTCATTATATACTGGCGGACGGTCTTGGTTATTCAACAAGCCTTCTACCAAGTCGCTGGCAGGCACTAAATCTTTTAAACCTTGCTGATATTGAATACCAATGGTATCACAACCAAACTCATCTGCCAAATGTAAGGCAGCGATGTACATTTTACATTGGATTAAGGTTTGATTTTTGGTCAATTCTGTAGCATCATCAGTTCCCCAATCAAACTTCATTCCTTTGTCCAATAGCCAATTCAATACCTTTTCGGCATCGGCATCACTTACCGTAAGCATTTTGGCATATAGGGTAGATTGGCTCAATCTTTCTTTGAAGATCCCTGTGGCATGCAATAAATCATCGGGTACAATGGCGTTGAACATGCCCATACAGCCTTCGTCAAAAACGCCCATAATGGCCTTATCATTTTTAAGCTTGGCAGCAAACTCTCGTCCCAATTGCTCCTCTGCAGCTGGAATTTTAACCGAGGCAAAAGATTTTACATGAGTTTCAGAATGTTTAACTGTACCAGTTTCTAACCAATCTTTAATGCCGTTTAAAAAGAATTCGTCATTAAAATCAACACTCCACAAGCTACTATAATTTACATTCGCTTTGGTTAAAGAGCCGTTAAGGTTAAGCATGCCCACCAAACCTGGCCACTGCCCGCTAAAATTGGCCACGGTTAAAATTGGTCCACGGTGGGTAGTTAAACCAGCCAGAACGTGATGGCTATATTGCCAAACACTTTCAGCTACAATTAGGGGAGCATCTTTATCTATATTCTTAAACACCTCAATACCCATGCGCTGCGAATCGATAAAACCATGTTTTTTTTCTGGATCATAGGCATGGGCCCTTTTGATACTATAACCAAATTTTGCGAAAGAGATAGCTAATGTCTGCTCCATTTGATCCTGCGTTTCCCAGCAATTTTGATTCGCTGCAATTCTCAAATCGCCACTGGCTACAAGAAAGATTTCTTTTTTCATTATGATATATTTATACCTTGATCATTTAATGATACACAAACCGAATACTTATGCCAGTGAATTGCCAGAAGATAGAGATTGATCTCTAATAACCGTAAAACCCATACTCATTTATATTTGGTTGTGATAATGTTTACATACAAATATGCTTTTTGCCCATAGATTTTTCTTACGGCTTATTGTCTATTTATTATATGATATTATCATAATTTCATTACAAACAACCATTATTTGAAATTATTTAGTTATAATTAAGGAATCATTCTAACCAAATTGTAACTTAAACCATGAAACCACACTTTCACAAGGTGCCTGTGAGCATGCAAAATTCTTTTAGCATTAGGCACGACATCCAAGAAAATTTCGGTAAAGTATGGCATTATCATCCTGAACTAGAACTACACTATGTAATTAGAGGTGAGGGAGTTCGCTTTATTGGCAACAATATCAGCAATTTTAGTTCAGGAGAAATTATCCTTTTGGGCGAAAACCTTCCCCATACTTGGCGTTGCAGTGAAGAATATTTTCAAAATAATCCTACTCATGAGGTGGAAGCCATTGTCATTCATTTTCTACCCGATTGTTTAGGTAAAGACATTTTAAATTTGCCAGAGGCCTACCTTTTGCCCAAGCTTTTTGAAAAAGCAAAAAAAGGCATGCTATTAAAGGGGGAAAACAGGGAAAAGTTAGCAAAATTGATGCTACAGGCGAAAGATACAGAGAACTTGGATCGCTTAATCGTCTTGCTTTCCATCTTAAAAAATCTTGCCGAAGCAGATGATTATTTGGTATTAAATCCTGGCCATGTACAATATCAATCAGATGAATCGGATGTAATTAGGCTGAATAAGGTATACAACTATACATTAACCAATTTTAAGAAGGAAATCAATCTACAAGAAGTAGCCTCTATCAGCAATTTGAGTGTGACCTCTTTTTGTCGTTATTTTAAGCAAATGACCAAAAAAACCTATTATGATTTTTTAATCGAAATTAGGGTAAGCCATGCATGCCGTTTACTGATTGAGGACAAGCAACCTACCAACATCATTTGTTATCAATGTGGTTTTAACAATGTGTCTAATTTTTACCGTCATTTTAAAAAAGTGACCAGCATTACCCCTTTAGAATATAAACGCAAATATTTGGCAGAATAGACGTGATATTGATTTACTTGCTTAAATGCAACCAAAATCCACTTCAGACCAATTCATTAAAACAAAAAAGCGGAAATAGTCAATCCAACTATTCCCGCTCATCTAAATTAACGCTCTCATATACATAGACGTTTATTTTTAGCGATTATTATATTGATAATTATTTTTTTTTAAAAAATCTATATGCTGCACCTAATGGCGGTTAATGACTATTTTTCATATTTGGGTAATGTGCTTATTTTAAGCAATTAAACCAGCATTACAAAAGAAAGCGGAAATAGTCAATCCGACCATTCCCGCTTATTTAAATTAACGCTCTCATATACATAGACGTTTATTTTTAGCGATTATTGCGTAGTCTGTTATTTTTATACTTTTTATATTCCGCCTGAAATAATTTTCGCTTAAAAATTTATTATTTACCTTTTCTGAGCTGAGCAAAATTATTTATTGGGACCTTTTATTTCATCTCTTTTTTCTTTTCTAAAAATTATAAAAAGAACAAATAAACCTGCCAAACAAAAAACAATTCCCAGTATCAATGCTGTTCTATCATCCATATTTAAAAACATAAAAAAAGGTAGCCAAAGCTATTGACTACCTTTTCGTTTTTTTTGATCGTAATTAGAAACTGTTTAAAGTTTATCAATTTTACTTAACTCTTTTGATCCTAAAAATTGGAAGGACCTACTTTAACATCTGTTGATGTTCTTGGCCATTAAGTAGTTTGATCATTAAAACAGTTTATAAATTAGATAACATGATTAAGTTGATTTTGTTTGATCTAGATCAAATCATGGTCTTTTTAATAAAAAAATTTGCAAAAATGTACCTTTTGTAGTTTTTACATACCTATTATAGGCCAATTTTTTACCATCATTAGACCATACCACAGCTCCATTTAAATTTTCGGGAGCATCATATTGTGGCGTTAGTCGCTCGGACAAACCTGTTGCTATTTCAGTGATAAATACACTTTGGTTGCCAATGTACGATAGATATAAACCATCTGGACTCAGATTAATGGGACTTGTGATCGAAAACTCGTGATGTGTAACCTGCATGATATTTCCACCATTTGGCGAAACAGCATAAATCTGCACAATGTCCTGATCATCTTCTGAAAGAAAAAATATCTTGGTACCATCGCTGTTACTGCGTAGCCAATGACGCGGGCCTTTTATTCCTTTTTTAGTAAAAGTAATGCGACGTTGCTCAATGCCACTTGGCACCTCGGGCCTCGTATTTTCACTTCCTTCTATCCTTACATTAAAGTTGCTGCTTGGCAAATTAGCTGGAATATCGGCCACAAAAATTTCAGTAACGGTACGTCCTGCTTCAGCTCTTACATTACCCTGAAAAGCAATTGCCCTGTGCTGCCTTGTTCCATCTGCCTTGATATAGCCATTTTTCCCTACCCAACATTCGTCAAATGCCTTATCTATTTCATTACTTCCAGACTTAGGGTTTTCGGTAACCGTTGCGGCCAATACCGAAAACATTTCTCCCGAGTTGTTCTCTAAATCTTGAGTATGGGCTACTTTTACCTGGCCAGGGTACATTAAACCAATGGTACGCAGATCTTTGATTTTCTTATCTTTTAATGCCAACTGTTCCAACACATAATCATTATAGGTAAATGAAATCCATTGCCCATCTCCACTCCATGAATGGGCATGTGTCCCTCCCCTTAAAGCGCCAGGTGTAAAAGGTTGCTGAATATCTCGGGCATCCATGAAAATAGGCCGATGTGGTTTAGCAATTTCTATAGCTACACCTGTGCGGCGTGTAAAATCATAAGGCCTCTGTTCATCGGCATTTCTAATACCATGTATAAAAATTACCTTATCTTCCAGAGGCGAAAAACTTGCAGCGCCAACGCCCGGTCCATAAACCGTTTGGTTGGGTACATTATAGAGTTCTTTTTCCTCTCCAGTATTTACGTTGATCATTCCGATACTTGCCGTAATCTTAATATCTCCATCATTATTCCTGTTATCGAATACAATCCATTCATCATTAGGTGAGAACACCTGACCTATATTTAGCGTATGTCCGACCTCCCTTTTGGATAATTGAATTTCTTTTTTATCGAACATACAAACTACTTTTTTGGGGTTCTAGGGTTTTTCATATAATAAAAATGTCCATCTTCGGCACCAATAAGCAAATCGGGTATGCCATCCTTGTTCCAGTCTACGGTAGTAGGACTGGTATCATGTCCTGCCAGTGCCAGTTCATCTAAAATACCTTTGTCATTAATTTGCACTTGCCCTTTCTTTAACCCCGTATTTTTAAGGAAGCTGGCATTTTTACTATTCACTATAAAATCTAATTGTCCATCTCCATCCCAATCTACAATGGTAAACTTTCTTCTCCCACTTTGTCCAAATTTACCATCATTCAGTTTCAGTAGTCCAGGTACACTATCTTTTGCGCTATGCTTTTGATCATAAGCGGAATAATTTACCCCATCAAAAATACGTTTCCCCGGTTTAAGCCAAAGTTCATTCCCTTCCTTGTACCTTTCAAAAAGAGTAAGGTAGCCTCCCGTATCCAACATAACGATATCATTAAGTTTATCTTTATTCCAATCTACCACAAATGGAGTTGTACGCCATTGGGTTACCAAGGTCTGAGGTTTTGGTTCCCACCAGTTCCAACTGGGCTTATGCAATTTGGCCTGGTTTTCCCATTTTACTTTTACATTCTGGGCCTTCCCCAGCTTAGGAAGCTTAGCAGTTCCTACATTTTTATACCATAACACCTCCCCAAAAATGGAGTTAACTACAATATCTTTAAGGCCATCTCCATCCCAATCGGCAACGGCAACGGTAGTATAGCCCCATTTTGCTTCTGCAGGCCCCTGGATAGAACCATTGGCGCCTGCCTGTATACGGATTACCTTCCCTTCGCTCTCCAAGAATTTTGGAGCAGCCCATTTTGGGGTTTCGCCATTCATGCCCAAATTTTCTATAAATGCAATATATCCTGCCGAGTTGCCTGCAATAATATCATCATCGCCATCGTTATCCCAATCTACCCCTACCGGTGTGGCTAAGGCACCAAATTTCACATTATCTGCTTTTTGTTTAAAATAATAAGGCGATTTAAATACAGGCATACCATCTTTTACTTTACCCGTATTTTCAATCAGCGCCACCCTTCCGTCTTCATCACCAACTACCAAATCGATATGTCCATCCTTATTCCAATCTACCGCCGTTGGCAAGATCATTTCCAGGTCCATCTTAATCACTCCCATTTCGTTGGCTAAATATCTGCCCTTGGCATATTTGGGTTTATCCTTAGTGCCAACATTCTCGAAATAGGTCATCTTATCTAAAAACTCACCACAAATAATATCCAAATCGCCATCTCCATCAAAATCGGCAAAATTTGGAGAGGGTGCACCATAAACATCAATATCCTTGCCATCTGCCTTCAAACGACCTTTGTTTTCATACTTTCCGTTCTTGTTCTCAATCAAATATAAAAATCCCCTTAAAGGACCATTGGTCCACACGCCCTGTTTATTATAGGCATTATCCCATCCGTAGTCTCCCCAATCATCAATACCCACAATGATATCATCGTCTCCATCGCCATCATAATCTACAAATTTCCATTGATTAAAACGGTTTCTGCCCTTTAAGTCCTTCAATATAGAATCGGCAGGAAAAAGCTTTGTTTTCTTTTTCCCCAAATCGTTGGCAAAGTTAACCAGTTCTATACCTGGTGTAGTATAACGAGCCTTACCATTACTATACGAAATTTGTATATTCTTAACCGCCGGGCCTATTTTTATCGGTTTTTCAAATACGGGTATTTTATCGCCCGATTTATTTTCAAATAACCATAAACCATTAAATGGCTTATCAGGGCACGAAACCAAAAGATCCATATCGCCATCGCCATCCCAATCAACCGGAACGGGCCATGCCCATAAACCTACTCCCAAATCGACGATCAAATTTGGATTATTATATTTTAAAATCTTGAGCTGTGGTTCTTCTGCTCGTTTCGGCTTTATGTTCTCTTTAAGGGTAAAGGCCAACAAACTCGCCGAAGCTAGTAAAGCCACTCCTTTTATCCATTTTTGTTTCATTTGTATTGGTTGTTTAGTTTATGGGTTATTTGGTTAATTGCTGAATTGCCTACTACTGGTAACTGCCACCTAATAACCATCGGTAATTACCGATTATATGCCCAATGATTTTAAAAACTTAATAATTTCTGTATTGACTTCTGCATTTTTTTCAGTGGTAAATTTACCATGTTTACCCTCAGGTACCGTAATGAACTGATTTTTCACGCCGTTTTTATCCAATAAATCTTTTAACTGCACCGACTGTTGATAGTTTACAGAAGGATCTGCCGTTCCATGAACTATAAATGTCGGTGGGCTGGTCTTTTTTACATAACTCAGTGGAGAAAGCAATTTAGCAAAACCTTGATCTTTTGATTTATCACCCAACCAAATGGCATTATTTTTACCACTCGTATTGATGTATTCCCACACATCGGTAATGCCAAATTTATCTATCACTGCAACAATTTTTATAGGCTTTTTATAAACACAGTCTACATCAAATCTTTTGTCATTTTCTACATAAGCTGCAAGCAATGCCAGATGCCCACCAGCAGAACCGCCCATGAGCACCACTTTTTCGGGATCGATATGATATTTTGTTTGGTTTAATAGAAAGCATAGGGCACTTCTTACATCCTCTACCGCAGCAGGTGCTGGTGCTTCCTTGGCTAAGCGGTAATCAATAGTCGCCACGGCATAGCCCTGTTTAAAGAAAATTTTAAATTGGTTGGCTGTGCCTCTGGTACCTTGCGTCCACCCACCACCGTGTACAAATAGAATAAGTGCTGTGGGCTTAGTGGCATTTTGGGGGATGAACAAGTCCATTACTCCCTCCCAATTGCCCACCTTCTTGTAAGGAAGTGCTAAATAGTGGTCATATTCTTCCGGCAAATAACGTTTGGCAGTTGTGTCTTCTTGGGCAAAACCTATCATCGGTAAAAGAAGTAATACCAATAATAATCTCATATTTTTATTCATTTTATTCTTATTCAATTGGAATTTTCCCCTCATTGCAAACTACAAGACAAGCCTAAAACGAACGGTTGTCTTGCTAAACGTTGTAAGCTCACTTCATACCTCGAAATGACGGCCACGGCGATCACTTGGGTATTACCCAACTATCCGTTCGAAAAGAGGAGGCTGGCAATCCATTTCCGTTGACCAAATCACCAAGCACCCAAGCTTTAAATGCATACCGGACCGATACTGGTTCTCCTACTTCTTTCGCGGTTACCAGCACACCATCATTAGTAATGATTGCTTTAGCAGGATAGAATACCTGATTTTTTCCTGCTACTTCAAAATTTGCAGATTCATCACCACCAGTGAATTTCAGGTCCACTGCATGATCAAACTTCAAAAGAACTTTATTGCCTTCTATGACCAAGCGCTTATATACAGGCCCTTGGTAAGCTATATTTTTCATGCCATAGGTTTTGTTTAAAGCAAGGTAAGATAAACGATTACTTACTGTTTGTTTGTCTGGCGGATGGATGGTATTTTGTGCACCTACATCCATGATCACTGCCATTCCGCTATTTGGGATCAGGCTTTCCGCTTTTAATTGGGCTTCCCTTAGGAAAGGTACTTTGGGCTGCAATTCCAAAGATATTTTTGATAATTTTTCGGTTTTAGAGATATAAGGGGCAATCTGTACATAATAGAAGGCAAAATCTCCAATTCCCCAACGGCTTCTCCAATCTTTTACCATGGCCGGAAACATTTTAAGGTAATTTTCGGGTTCGTGCCTATTCTGTTCTCCCTGATACCATATTACCCCTTTTATTCCGTAACCTACAATAGGATTGATCATGCCGTTAAATAGTCCCGTTGGCACATTTTTGTCTTCGAAAGCCACATTATTATCTTCTGGAATTTTAACATTCGGATAAGTATTTAAGCTTTTGGCACTCATCCAGGCTTGCACCAGGGTCCCCCCCCAAGCTACTTCTATAATGCCTACAGGCACTTTTAGTTTTTCTTGTAAGATTTTTGCGAAACCATACGCCACTGCGCTAAATTCGATAACGCTTGTTGGCGAAACATACTGCCATCGACCTTTTACCTCCTCTAATGGCCGGGACCAGGTTACTTTCTCGCCTAGAAACAATCTAATCTTGTCATTTTTAGCATTTTTAATGATTTCTTCTGAGTTGGCAACAGGTTGATCTTTAAAACCTCTCAATGGCATTTCCATATTGGATTGTCCTGATGCCACCCATACTTCTCCAATAAGTACATCCTGTAGTTTGGTCTCATCTCCATCATTAATAACCAAAGTATAAGGACCGCCCGCAGCGGGTGTAGCTACCTTCACCCTCCAGTTACCCGATGAAGGTTTAACCTTATAGCTTTTACCGTTCCAAGAGGTAGTTATTATTACCTCTCCCTTAGTCTCTGATTTTCCCCAAACGGAAACCTCTGTACGTTGTTGCAAAACCATACCATCCGAGAATAAGGTGGGCAAAACTACCTTTGCCTGTGCAGTTATGGCCATAAAAAGCAATGGGACGGCACCTAAAAACAACTTTGATTTCATAATAGAATATATCTGGTTTCAAATGAGCAAATACAGAGGAGTGGTTAGCACACCTTTATTCTCCTCATCGTAGGCTGCTAATTTAGTGGTAAACAATAATATTGCTATTACTTTTATTTCCCAATTTCTATAGGATGTTATCATAGTTTTTTGGTTTGTTGGTTGTTTGGGTTTTTGGTTGATCGATCAGATTTTCATGCTTAATTTTTCCCAACTTTATTTGCTTGTTTATGGTCATAAACAGAAAAAGGGATGAACATGATCTTATGATCTCATCCATCCCCTTTAGGCAACATTAGTTAAATCTTAGCTTCCTGCTTTTGCTTCTTCTTTAAGCTTGGCATTAATCTCTTCTACTTTTTTACGTTGTTCTTCTGTCAAAACTGCATTCATTGCATCATTTCTATCTTTAACAACAACTTTAATGGCCGCTTTTTTTGCTTTTTCATCTAAAGCTGTGTCTTCTTCGATCTTCTGTCTTTTTTCGGTAGCTTCTTTTTTAATGGCCGATACCTTTTTGATCTGATCTGCATCACAGCCTATTTCTGTAAGGGCGGCTTTGTTCCATGCAAATGAAGTTGCTTTTTTAGGTGCATCTTGCGCATTGGCAAATAACACTGCTGAACACGCTATAAATAGCGTTAATAATAACTTTTTCATTGAGTTTATATTTGTTGTTTAATGGTTATGAAACTATCATGAGCAAGTCTTTATGATGATCTCAACCGCGACCCATGCTCGTTTCATTTCTGTTTATGTTTAGAATCTTAAATATATTGATTTTTTAAGATTTCCCATTTTTTTTAAGTTTTTTTTAACAATTACTTTTTCCCATACGGAGCGGTAAACCAATCATCAGTTCTAAACGAGGTGGCAGGAAGGCCTTCTGTATTATATAAATCGCCCATTACCCACATTTTAAAACCATAACGGGCAGCTACTGGATTTTTTACCTTTTCTGATTGTAGCACCACATTGTTTCCTCTTATTTGGGCAGTAGCCGGATAAAACACTTTATTGACACCTGCTAATTCAAAATTAACACTAGGTACTGTAAAAGGCTTTAATCCTTTGGCCACATTGTTGAAATGAATGATCAGCTGATCTCCGTTGACCATATAGCTTTTATAGCTAGGTCCCGCATATGCTATTTCTTTAAACCCGTAGGTTTTATTCAGCGCAATAGCAGCCAATCTTTTGGCGACTATAGGCTTATTGGCAGGATGTATTACCTTTTGTTCTCCGGCATCCAAAGTAACCGACATGCCTGCATTAGGTATAGAAAATTGAGAATTGTACTGCATTTCCCTAAACAATGCCGATACTGAAATTTGCTCGCCATCTTTTATCGATTCGATAGGTGCCAATTCTGCAAAATAAAATGGCCAATCTCCAATGTTCCAACGTGTTCTCCAATCCTTGACCATTATGGGCAACATTTGAGCATATAGCTCTGGTTCTCGATGATTACGTTCTCCCTGATACCATAATACACCCTTTATGCCATAACCTACCAAAGGATTAATCATCCCATTGAATAATGCCGATGGGGCATTTCTATCTGTTCTTTGTACCGAAGCTGCTTCTCTTACAGGATATTTATCAAATCCCTTTAAGGTTTCTGCACTCATCCATGATTCTATTCCAGTTCCTCCCCAAGCCGACTGAATGATACCTATTGGTACATTTAATTTTTGCTGCAACTCTACCGCAAATAGATAGCCTATTGCACTGAATAAACGAATTGCAGCAGAATCGGCCACTTGCCAAGTTCCCTTCATATGATCTGTTGGTGCTCCCTTGGCTTCTTTAATGGTCCTGAATAGTCTTATTTTTTTATTTCTTGCACTTTTAAAAACCTCCTCAGAATTCAATACTGGCTGATCTTTAAAGCCCTGAATAGGCATTTCCATATTCGATTGGCCAGAAACTAGCCAAACTTCACCAATCCAAACATCATTAAGCCTAATTTCATCTCCATCATTAATATTGATTGTAAATGGACCACCTGCTTTGGGTGTATTTATTTTGGTCTTCCAGTTTCCACTGGCATCAATTTCTACCGAATAAGTGCTGCTATCCCACGAAGTGGTTATGCTCAACTGTTTGACGGTTTTGGTGCTTTTACCCCAAATATTGATCCGGCTTTGCTGTTGCAACACCATGCCATTAGCAAAAAAATTAGGAAGTATCACTTTTGCATTGCCCAGCTGTGCGGTAAAAAGCAGGACAAATAATAATACTATTGTCTGTTTCATCTATTGATTTCTATTTTATGCTGAGTGGTTATTTTGATATTTCCCAGTTATCGGTTCTAAGCTGCCTTTCAGGTTACTAAATATAGATCGTCATCGGCAACTGCATTAGTCAATGGTAATACATATTTATTTCAAGAACTTCGTCCTTAGCAATTTACCCCCTTGGCGTTTAACTTGTAAAATATAAACGCCAAGGCTCAAACTAACAGGTAAAGACAACTCATTTACACCTTCATTTAATACTATTGGTGACTGGTAGAGGCTGGAACCCGACATGTTGTAAATACTGACCGTACCATTCTCTTTTTTAAGCGTATTTACGATCGCTCTAACCGTATTATATCCTGTATTTTGCAATACTTGTACCGAACCATTCGACAACGAAAATTGTACGTATTGAACTTCTCCTATTTCATTTGTTTTACCGTTGACATCGGTTTGGGTAAGTTTATAGTAATTGGCACCTGCCAGAGGTTTATAATCCGTTAATAAATAATTATTATCAAGGGTACTGGATCTATTACCATTGATCTTACCTATAGGCAAAAAGTTTTTATCCTCGCTGGCCCTCAATACCGTAAAGTAACCGTTGTCTTGTTCTGACGAAGTTGCCCAATTTAAGCGCACTGCGCTATTTTGTTTTACTGCTTTGAAGGAAGTTAGCACCACAGGCAATACAGGTATAGCCTCTACCACCCCATCTACCAGCAATGAATTGCCCGCTACCCCATTTGTTATTCTGCCTATTGCAAAACCTCCTCCACTTGATGCATCCCATCCCAACAACCTAAAGGTTATGGTAGTTGTAAAAGGTACGTTCTGCAAGGCAGCAATTCCAGAAAGATCAATAGGGGCTTGTACCTCACCATCTGATGTAGTTCCCAAGTCGACTTCTGTGCCCAGGTCTGTATAATTGGTCCCATCAACACTATATTGCCAAAGTATTTTTTTAGGGCCAGTCGTATTACGTCTTACCTTTGCATTCAATGCTGCCAAAGAAACTTTATAGTCATTTTTTGCCTTGACCGAAAAAGAATAAAAAGCACCATTACTTATCGCAGCTGCTTTATCTGCTATGGCTGCATTATAGGTAGAAAAATAAGAGTGGTTGAAACTTCCTGCAGTTAATCCAGCTCCCCTGTTCAAAGCAGCAGCTTCCAAATTGGCATGATTAATAATTGGACTTGCAGCCCCTGTTATGGTCGTTGTTTCACCACTAAAATCCCAAGCCATAAAATCATATAAATTGTCAATCTCAATATCGTCAAACTGTACTTTTACCGTATTAATGGTGGCTGTGGCAGAGAGCATACTAAACCTCAGGTTTTTAATATCAGCATTTCCATAGGCGTTTATATCATTATAAACTTTGGTGTTGCCAACCCATAAATCCCAAGTATCATTGGCTACACTTTCCGAACTTCCATCTGGTGCTAAATATACCTGTGAAATCCCGGTATTATTTACCAAGAAAGTAATGGTCTGCTGTCCCGAAAAAAGCTGAGATGACTGTGTTATCGAAGTATTTGCCACATTACTGATCACGTTTAGTTTAAAGTTGCCCCCATCCATGGTAATTCCAAATTTACTATGGGTATCAGCCAAGGTTGGTAAATTAGCATCATTGGTAAAATTAGAGCCAAATATAAATGCAGCATGGTTCAAGGTATTATCTCCTATAGCGTCTATACATTGGAACTTGAAGCTGGCCTTTACCAATTTTGGCACTGGCGCAAAATCAAGGTTTCTTACAAAATGACTGGTAGAAGCCCCCTTTTTTTCGAACTGTAACTTACCGTCTACAATGGTAGATGGCGAATTGCCATAATTACTAATGAAATTTAATTGTTTCTTTGAAGAGTTTGTAGAAGTTGCATAGTCCGTTACAACAACCGAACTGTTAAAATTTTGAGCATAAATTTGTGCATTTGCATGATAACTCATGGTTAGGCACAAAATAAAAGTAGAAAATAGAGTAGAGTTTTTTTTCATACGGTTTAAATTATTTGGTTATATAGATTATTGAACTTATGTTTAGTCGCCATATTTTCTATGCTGTCTCTAGAATACCATTTGTTAAGGCATTGGAAAAGAGTATAACCACCTTTGGTTTATTCTTATAATGTTCATACCAAACCAAACAATCTCTATCTGATAAGGCCAATAAACTTGACGAGAAAAAAATAACGGAACAGAATTTGGCATTTCGCCAACAATCTCATCTGTTATAATGGATCTAGAAAATGCGGCTAGTAGTGTAAATACCAATGAAATATTTGATAAATAAGAAATTCTTATTTTGCCAACAGAAAGTCTTTTCATACAATACGTGTTCTAATTTGGTATCTTAAAGGTAGCTAGTGATGGTATCGTAATTTTGCCCATTATTGGCCAATATTTATACGATATTATCATTTGATCATACCACCGCACTATTTTACTTGAAATTAAGGTTAAAATTTGTCAATTAATATGAGCCAGATAAGCTCAAATTAGCGTAATGTCATGCTCTCGGTATTCTGTGAAGATTTACTCAGCGGTTCTTAGTGTAGTCCTACAATTGTAATTATTTTAAACCCAATGGGGCAGATATTGTGATATTAGCCTTTGCTTCTACCAACTTTCCCGGTCTTGCATTTTTTATCCAATCAAAACCTATAACCTGTTGCGCAAAATCAGGTGAAACCATGATGGTAAAAAGCACTATCAATACAATGCTAATTCTTCTCATTTTATCTTCTGTTCTATCACAATAAATTCATTACAGTCGCAAAAACGATCATTTACCAAGTCAGGTCTTTTCTATCATAGAACATAAACACTCCTGTTTCTATGCCCACTATTAAATTCATAGGGTCTTTCCCGGGTCCGATGCCTGCCACACATCCGCCTATTTCATGTCCGCCCAAGGAAATATTTTTCCCTTTAAACTTCAATACTTTCGGAAATTCGTAATTGGGCTTAACATCGGTACCCACGTTTTTCAAGAAAAGTATTGTCGATCCTCTTTTGGGTTTCATGTGAATGGGAAGCCCTGTCAAAGTATCGGGAATAGATTGTTTGCCATAGGTACCCACCAAAAGATCCTTCACCCCATCACCATCCCAATCTACAATTTCAAACTTGGCCCGGCCAACCGTACCGCCGCCTAATTTATTCCCTCTGATATTTTTGTCGCCCATTTTTAACTTTCCTCCATCTTCGAGGTTATACTTATCTAATTGCCAATACAAATGAAACTCATCATCCCTATCCAAAGTGACATACGCTATCCGATCTCCCAATTTTGCTACCCCAGGCCTGGTTCTCCATGTTCCGTACATGTCCATTCCATCTACATACAGGGTATGTTCCCTGTCTAATTTCGGATTGGTTTTGGTTCCTATATTAAGATAGACCATAAACTTGCCCCTACTGTCTCCTGTTAAGATATCGAGTAAACCATCTCCATCCCAATCAACCACGTTTGGCGAAGTGTAGCCCCACCTGGCTTCTCCAGGCCCCTGAATATCTTCTTTATAGCCCGGCTGTACATGTATAGTCTTTCCATCGGCTTTCAATGGTTCTGGATCACCATAAATGGGTTGCTGATTAGTGCCCATATTTTTATAAAAAAACAAAAAACCCATCGAATTACCTGCAATGATATCTAATTTACCATCTCCATCCCAATCGGCCATAGATGGGATAACCAATGAACCACCATATAATTGTGGTTTCTGCTGGAGTACATGCTTTGGCTCTTCCATAATAAGATTTCCATTTTTGTCTATTTTGCTACTATTTTTATAATAATATAGGCCTCCTTCTCCTACAGTGATCAACCCCTGATTTTGCTCACTATCATAAAAATAGGCTGGTGAAGAATGGACACCAGGATTACGCAACATAATACCTTCCGCATTTACCGCATATTTACGTTTTGACAAAGTACCTTTACCCTCATCCAGCTTATAGCATAGGATATTACCCAACCGTGTTCCTGAAAGGATATAACTATTGTTACCTTCTGTAAATTTCACAAAGCCATCAATGGTAAATAAGGCCTGGTCTAGCTCGGTAAGCGCCTTAACATTTACAGTGGCTGTTTCCAAACCGTCTGCTATACCTCCATAAATGCCCATTTTTCTTAATTCATATGGCCAAAAACCTTCTGCCGTATAAGTTATCATCTTTGGAAAATCTTGACCATTGCTGAAAACCCCCTCCTGTCCTACCGAAAACAAAAACTGTAGTCTGCCATCTTTTAGCGGAACGATACCAAAATTTGAAAATCCCCTTGGTTGGCCTTTAATATTTAGGCGTTTTAGCTCAGAAAAATTAAAGGTGGTTTTGTTCAATTCGGCATAGCGTAAAGTTTGGCCAAAAGCCCATACGCCATAAATCTTACCATTTTGATCTTGTACAATTAAACCACGGTTATCACCCTTGTCTTCAAAAGGTAAGCTAATCTTGATGGGTTCTGCAAAAATTGGAATGCCCTCTGGCGATAATCCTTTATACAGGTACAGGTAAGTACCTCGACCATGCCCATCTGTGCCCTGCAGAAACAAATCTTTCTGTTCTTTACCCGCTATCGAAGCAAACCCCATATTATGGCCATTGTAAAATGGTACTGAAAGTCTACCGTAGCCAGAAGGATTTCCATTCTTAATGGGTTCCCCACTAATAAGCAGTGGGGGTTTAATTTGGGCTTGTGCAAATCCTAAGGTAAACAAACAAGCAATCAGCATGAGCTTCGTTTTCATAATTTGTCATTTGTTTTTTAAAAAACCCCGAAACGAGTTCGGGGTCAAACCAAAAATAATCATCCGTTACAGATCATTAAATCTTTAAGCTAGTACATTTTCAAGATTAATTCTCTCCCTGAGCTTAGCATATTCTTCAAAAAGTCGATCAATTTTAGCCTTCGTTTCCTTATTAAATTCACCAATATCAGTTCTTCTGGTAAAAGTTGAAATTTCCAGTCCCCTTTTTTGCAGGTAATATTTGGCAACAGTTGGATACACCTCGTGCATGATTTCCATTTGTTCAACAAAAAATTGTTGTACAATGGCAATTTCCTTACTTAAAGCAGCCTGATCATAGTGATTGCACAACCAAACGATAAGTTCGGGAAAGAAATTACCCTGAATACAAGATAGTCCGGCTGAACCTGCTTTTAATGATTCTACAGCGTGCACCATATACGCATCGTATAACCCGAAGTTTGCCGCATTACTTGTCAGGGCAAGTTTCTCCCTAATTTGTTCAATATCCAAACAAGTATCTTTATGATAAATTACCCTTCCTGTTTGAACCATATTTCCCAACTGTTTAGGACTAATAATTCTTTTATAGGGTACAGGACATTCATAAAATCCCATGGGTACATTTTCGGTGAGCGCTAAAAGTTGGGCTATATTGGCCTCGAATACCTCATCACTATCATTTTCTTTAGCCAGCAATCCGGTGATCCCAATTACAGCTTCTACATTCGTATCATAAATACGTTTTATGAAATCGGCCTGTTTGGCGATTTCGCCGCCAAAGGTACCTGTGGCCACTACCGGAACCCTTCCAGCCACCACCTTCACCACGTGTTTTACCAATTCCAATCTTTCCGTTTCTGAAAGTTCGAACATTTCGCTAGATAAACAATTGGCAAAAAGTCCTGCTGCACCAGTTTCTAAATACAATTCCGTCAACTTGGTCAATCCATCATAATCAATAGCTCCATTATCTTTAAATGGGGTAAGCATAACAGGTATAAACCCTTTTTTAGTATTACTCATAAATTCTCTTATATATCTTAATCTTGTAATTTTTAAAAGTTATGCTACCAGTTCTTTTTTCCCTTTTACTTTGGTAATGATCACACCGGCCAAGAAAATGGTAAGTGTACCTACTACGATGATCATATTTTTATGGAATGGGCTTCTTAAGAATTCATATTTTTCTGGTATCATTCCCGAGAAGGTCATCCACAGAATAACAGCAATGCCAATCAGGGTCGCGGTCAATGCCTCTGTATTTTTAGTTGTTCTGCTAATCATGCCCAACAAGAACAAACCCAACATGCCGCCCGCAAAAATTCCCGAAAGCTCCCACCAGATGTCCAATAAGCTTTTTACGCCTATCATGGCCAGGCCAGTAGTCATGCCCATTAAACCAAATATCACTGTAGCTATATGTAATGTTTTTAGGTTTTGCTTGTCCGTTAAACCAGGTTTAAAATATCTTTTAAAAATATCTACCGTAAATACGGTTGCCGAAGCATTCATACCCGAACTAATGGTGCTCATGGCAGCAGATAAAATTGCCGATACGATCAAACCGACAAGGCCTACAGGAATTTTATTGACCATAAAGTGTGGCATGACCTTATCACCATAATCAGCTGCCTTTAAGGTTCCTGCCAATTCTCCAATCTGTGCCTGCGTGGCGGTAGAAGGTAGGCGCTCGGCTGCTACCTGTGATTTTAACACCTCCGTAAACTCGGGGTGCACTTGATAATAGGCATATAAACAAACACCTATAATGAAGAACAACAACGAAGCGGGCACATAGAGCCAAACACATAACCATACCGATTTAGTAGCTTCTTTTTCATTGCTAGCGGTATGGTAACGTTGCACATAATTCTGGTCCATCCCAAAATTATTCAGGTTGATAAAGAAACCATAAAACAGCACGACCCAAAAAGTAGATTCGGTAAGGTTTGGAGAGAAGCTGCCCAAGCTAAACTTATGGTCGGCTTTGCCAATATCAATGATCTTACTTACTCCTCCGGGCATATCGGCTATGATCAAATAGATAATCAACAATGCGCCCAAGGTTTTGATCACTCCCTGCACTACTTCTGTCCATATTACCGCTTCCATGCCTCCCATCACTGTATAAACAATAATACAAATGCCCATTACCACCATTACGGTAGACATGCTATAACCAGTCAATGCCTGTAAACTAAGGGCTATACCGAAGAAAATAGAACCCATTCTGGCCAACTGCGTCAGCAAAAAGCAGATTACCGCATAAGTTCTTGCCCATGGGCCAAATCTGTGTTCTAAATGCGAATAGGCTGAAATCCCTCCCACACTACGATAAAAGGGCACAAAATATTTAGAAGCTACCCAAGCCGCCAATGGCATCGATATGCTAAATACAAAAGCATTCCAGTTACCTCCAAAGGCTTTTCCGGGAACCCCCAAGAAGGTATTACTGCTTAAAAATGTGGCATAAATGGATAAACCGATCGCCCATCCAGGAATTTTTCCAGAGGCTTTTGTAAACTGCTCAGCGCTTTTATTCTTTCGTGCAAAATATACACCTACCAATACCATTGCCAATAAATACAGTAATATGATAGATATATCCAAGATGGGAAGGTTTTTCATTAATATTATATTTGGTTTAGTTGATTAATGCTCAATATCAATCAAGCGAAAGCAAACTTAAATGATTTCATTGTTGCTTATTTATAAAATCTTCACAAGCTTATATACGATATTGTCATGACATTACTATAAATGCTTATTTTTTGTGGAAACTCATGTTATAATCATAAAATATAGTATTAATTTGAGGTAATAAATATGGGCATTAAATAAAAAAGCCCGAACAGCATTGCGTTCAGGCCAGTTTAGTTTAGTTAGTAATTAACGTGAGCAGGGATAAGAAATGTTCTATTTTTCGGTGAGCATTAACCCTAGCTCAAGTTAATTACTTATTTAGTCTTTGTGGTGTTTTTATTCAATAGTTCAGCTAATTTAGCAGACAAAGCCTCTCCCCTTAGCCCTTTGGCAATGATCTTGCCTGAAGGATCGATAAGATAATTAGCAGGTATGGACCTTATTCCATACAATTTGGCCACTTCATTGTCCCAGTATTTGAGATCAGATACCTGTGTCCAAGTAAGCTGGTCATCGGCTATTGCCTTTAACCAATCGTTTTGTTTTCCGGGCTGATCAAGCGAAACCCCAATGATGGTAAAGCCCTTATCTTTAAATTGCTGATAGGCTGCAACCACAGTTGGGTTTTCTTTTCTGCAGGGTCCACACCAAGAAGCCCAAAAATCTATCAGTACGTATTTACCACGAAAATCTGCTAAATTCACGGGCTTACCATTTACGTCGTTTTGGGTAAAGGGTATGGCCGGCAAACCTATTTTTGTTTTTTTGGCTGCTTCGAAAATTCCATCAACGGTTTTACCCAACCTGGTATTTCTAAGTTCTGGTGTTAAGCCTAAATAGGCCTGCTCCCCCGTTGTCAAGAATTTATCGTCAGATGCCAATGCACTTAATACCGTAAGGCTGATATAGGATTGGCGATGATTTTGTGCAAAAGCCAGGTATAATGGATTAAGCTTCTCTGTAGCTGCAGTATACTGCTTATAAAAATCAGCCACCAATGTCTTATCTTTCCGTTGTTCTTCAGTATATTTCGAATAGGCCTCACTCAACTTTGTAATTTCCTCTTGCTGTGGTTTTATCAATTCCTTTAAAATATCATCTTCTGCATTTACTTTAGATCCTGATATTTTTGCATATTTTAAAGAATCTCCTACCGAAACCTCAATCTTGGCCGGCTCTAAATAAAAGGTTAACAGATCTCTCTTCCCTCCTTTTATTAAAGGTTTAATATAAAGTATACTCTTAGTAGGCTCTGTTATTTGCCCGCTGAAATGAAAGATTCCATGCTCTACCTTACTCGAATCTACGATGCTTTTTTTGTCCACTGCATAAACCAAATAAACCACCTCACCAGATTTTATCCCTTTTGTTTCTCCTTTTAATGTGAATGTTTGTTGGGCAAAAGCCCATACAGGTCCTAAGCCAAGTGCAATTAATAGTGTTTTTTTCATGCCGAAAAGTTTAAATATAAATCATAAAAACAAATATAAAATAAATACTACTAATTTAGTAGTCTTTTTATATATTTGTCTCAATGTTCATACACATTTATATTTGGTTGATAAAAGTGGCTGCCTGGATGGGCAGCCCTTTTTCTTTTAAAATCATTTTCAATCCCTTATTTTAGCATTACTAAGGAAAATTTATTTACCAGCTTATTGATGAACGTGAAATGTGTGAAGGTTAGATTTAACTTCATTGATTTTCAATTCTATTCGTCAGCCTTCCCCATCGCATTGATCATGTTGCCTTTTAATGCAAAAGCCACCCCTAAAGATGGCTTAAGTTATTAACAAAACAAAAGATGAGCATAATTGACTGCTAATTGGTCAACTAATCAACCGCGGCCTAGTGATGGATTCGAACCAACCTAAAAAGTTTATGAAACTCCTACCTCCCATTCGGTCAACTGGCCAATTAAACTTAAACTGTTTTTAGAGTTAAATAATCCTGTAGTGTATTCCTATCTTCTACTGCTTCATAAAATTGATCCTCTTCTGGATAAAACAGTTGTCCATCATTTTTAAAGGGGTCTGTGTATAACGGATATTCCGAAATTGACGGAAACTCTAAATAGATAGACATCGATCAAAAATTTTATGTAGTCAATGTTTTAGCAAACACTACAGGTTAATAATAAGTAAGTTAATTGCCTCAAATTTAAACAAAAAAATAAAGACTACCAAATAAGTAGTCTTTATTTTTGTTATTTTTTTTTACCACCCTTTTATGGCCCCTCCCTTAAATTCTTTGATCGCGGCCTGTTCTACTTCTACAGATTGATAGGCTTTTACAAATTTTTTGATCTTTTCATCATCTTTATTATCCGCTCTGGCCACCACCACATTTACATAAGGCGATTGCTTATCTTCTATAAACAAACCATCGCGGGTAGAGATTAAACCTACAGGGGTGGCAAAAGTATTATTGATAATGGCAATGGTTACATTGGCATCGTCAAGCGCCCTTGGTAATTGTGGTGCTTCCAATTCCAATATTTTAATTTTCCTTGGATTCTCTACAATATCCTGCACGGTAGGCAACAATCCCACCTGGTCTTTCAACTTGAGCAATCCGGCCTTTTGAAGGAGCAATAAGGCTCTTCCACTGTTAGTAGGATCATTAGGTATGATAACCGTACTTTCCTCTTTTAGTTCCTTTAATGATTTGATCTTCTTAGAATAGCCTGCTATGGGATATACAAACGTGTTGCCCACAATAGCAAACTTATAACCTCTCTGTTTGGACTGAACATCCAAATAAGGCTTATTCTGAAAAGCATTGGCATCAATGTCTTTTTGAAAAAGTGCCTCATTTGGCATTACATAATCATTGAACTGTACCAATTCTACTTCCAAGCCATATTTTTCCTTGGCCACCTTTTGGGCAACTTCCGCTATCCTAAATTCGGGACCTGTTTGTACGCCCACCTTAATATGATTCGAATCATTAGATTTGTTAGATCCCCCACAACCCGTTAACAGTATAGCATATGTAGCTACCGCAACCATTCCGGCTAAAAAATTTTTCTTTATTTTCATTGATATTTATTATTGTATTTATAGAGATTAAATGTATTCTGAACCAAATGTTATGACTTCCGGTGATCCACTTTTCGTGACAAATGATCTCCAAAAAATTGAATCAGAAATACCAAGGCTACCAACAGCACCAACACGGTATTCATGACAAACACATCATAACCCACATAGCCATATTGATAGCCGATTTGCCCTAAACCACCAGCTCCAACAGCACCGCCCATAGCCGAATAGCCTACCAAGGTAATCAAGGTGATGGTAGCACTATTTATGATTCCCGGCAATGCCTCCGGCAACAAGACCTTTATTACAATTTGATAAGGCTTTGCCCCCAATGCCCTTGCCGCTTCTATAATCCCATAAGGAATTTCCAGCAGGCTATTTTCTATCATTCTAGCTATAAATGGTGCTGCACCTATGCTTAGTGGCACAATAGCAGCCTTAACACCTATAGAAGTCCCTACCAAGGCTCTGGTAAAAGGAATCATCCATACAATAAGAATAATAAACGGAATGGACCTGAATATATTCACCACTATGGCCAATATGCTATGAAACAGTTTGTGTTCCAAAATTTGCCCCTTTCTGGTTATAAACAAGAGTACACCTGTAGGCAAACCCATAACAAAACCAAAAAAACCAGCTGCAAAAGTCATCAAAATAGTTTCTAAGCTTCCGTAGACCAACATCCAAATCATTGAACTAGACATAACCCAATACCTCCGTCTTTATGTTTTTAGCTTGAAGATACAAGATAGCTTCCTCCAGTTGGGAAGAAGAACCAAGTAGTACGACCAACATTGTTCCAAACTTAGCACCACCTACATCTTCTATCTGCGCAGTTACAAGATCTGCTTCTACTTTAAAAGCATGGCTTATATCAGAAAATATAGCATGGGTCGAAGATTCTCCGTTCAACACTAATTTCAACAATGGCCTTTTTCCTTCATAAGGGAATAAGACTAGCTTATCCTTTAATGCTTTCGGAATTTCTATCTTTAATGTAGAAGATAAAAATTCTCTAGCCAGATCAGATTTAGGATTAGAGAACACTTCTTTCACTGTTCCCTGTTCCACCACAGTACCTCCCGACATGATGGCCACTTCATCACATATATGCTTTACCACCTCCATCTCATGCGTAATCAATAAGATCGTAATATTTAAACGTTCGTTTATATCCTTAAGTAATTTCAGGATAGAGCTGGTTGTTGCCGGATCCAAGGCGCTTGTCGCCTCATCACAGAGTAGCACATGGGGATGGTTGGCCAAAGTTCTGGCAATGGCCACCCTTTGTTTCTGTCCACCGGATAAACTGGAAGGATAATCATGCTGTTTTTCCTCTAATCCAACAAGTTTAAGCAAATCCAATACCCGTTCCTTTATTTCAGACTTGGGCAAATGGTCCAACTCTAAAGGGAAAGCTATATTTTCAAACACTGTACGTGAAGAGAGTAGATTAAAATGTTGGAAAATCATTCCTATGCTCTTCCTTTTGGCCGCAAGCTCTTTCCTGGGCAAAAGACTGAGATTCTCTCCATCTACAATAACATGCCCCGAAGAGGGCTGTTCCAATAAATTCACACACCTGATCAAGGTACTTTTTCCTGCACCCGATGCACCAACTACACCAAATATCTTTCCTTTTTCTACATGGATAGAGACCTCAGACAAGGCTTGTATGCTTCTACCCTTTTGATGAAAGGTTTTGGTAATATTCTTTAATTCAATCAAAATATAATCTAATAATTATGCAAAGAACTTTTTATTCTTTTAGACGCCACGGACGGACTCGAACCGTCGTAAAGGGTTTTGCAGACCCGTACCTCACCACTCGGCCACATGGCTATTTTTTTTCGATAAACAAATCGATACAAATATATACTAATTCTATAGATTTAATATAAATTATTTGAACATCGATGGAATACCAACATAAGAGGCTATCATTTTTCTAAAAAATTTGGATGCTGATCATACTAAACTGGCCATGGCACGCCATAGAAATTCTGCCTGTTTTTCATTGATCATTTGTTGGGCAGTAGCTAGATCGAACCAAGCGGCCTTATCTATTTCTGGAAAGGACATCATTTTTCCAGATTTTGGAGGCCATTGCAACTCAAAGGTATTGCTTACAATTGTTACGGGGTCCAGGTCAAACTCCACAGCCCAACCATGTATTATTTTTCCTCCTTTTTGTTTAATGGTACCAAGCGGAAGAAATGTTCCGGTAATTGTAGCACCAGTCTCTTCTTCAAACTCGCGAACAGCTGCCTTTAAAGGTTCTTCGTTATCCAAGAGCTCTCCTTTTGGTATGCTCCACCAACCCCTATCCTTATGTACGAAAAAAGGTCCTCCTGGATGCACCAAAAAGAATTCAAATACCCCACCTCTATTTCTAAAAGCTAAAATACCAGCACTTTCCTTCATTTCTGCAAAATATTCTTAGCCCTTATCATATTCTGTTTTAAGTTCATTTTCGATTAGCCCAACTTTCTCTAAGCTACCATTTTTAGTTCAGAAGTGAACCCTCAACTTCTTTTGGCATTGGTAAGAACAGACTCATTGTTTTACGGCACAAATCAATTATTTTTATGCCAGATGAACTTTTCATATTTTTCTTATCCCCTAAAATACCAAACACTTGATATCCAAAATTTGTTATGAATTTGTAATCAAAGAATCTTTACCCCTAAAACTTCCACAACATGGAACCATTTGAAATTAATTTGGCAGGCCAATCGTTATTAATACAACCCAGATTAGATAGTGCATATGAGGTATTCGAAGGTGAAAACAGATTAGCTACCCTTACCCCTATTCTTATTGGAGAAGTCACAAAATGGACCTCTAAAGAAATTCCAGACGATTATGCCAGACAAATTGGCGAAATTATAGATGAGTATCTTTTATAATGCTTCCACATAATGTATTGACCCTTTAAAAACTTACCTTCCTATGAAATAGGCCATCATATCTGTTCTGATGGCAAAGCCTAATTTTTGGTATAGTTTAATAGCGCCTTCATTATCATTACGTACATGTAAAAAAGGAATTTCTGATCGATTTACTATTCTGGAAATCTGTTCCTGGAGCAATTGAAAGGCATAGCCTTTGCCCAAATAGGCAGGATGGGTACAAACCGCACTAACTTCTGTGTAGGGTGTAGGGTGAAAACGATGACCAGCCATAGCAACCAATTTTCCATCCTTAAATAGCCCAGTATAATTACCCAATTCTATGGTCTTTGAACGAAATGGGCCTGGTTTGGTCAGCTCTACCAGTGCTTTCATTTCGGGTACATGAGCATTTGTTAAATCTATAATATCAACCCTATTTTCCATCACTACATCCAGTGGTTTATCATTGCAAACCATTTGGAACATCTCAATATGGTTAAGCACTTTCCATGGTGCAGGTATAGGTATGGCCTTTGGCGAAAAGATAACAAACGTATTTTGTGGATCACTGAGTTTATCCAATTGCGCAAAAGCTGTTGTGGTATAACTTTCAAATCCAGCAAATGGCGATACGTCTTCAGTATAATATTTTACATCATCGCTTCCCTTGGCAAAAATGTTATGGGCTGAATTTAAAGCATGGTAAATTGGGTTATCTAATAAGTGCGCCATGGTTCAACTTTTATTTGTTACGGTAAAGATAAGGAAATACAGAACTGGCATAGGAAATTTTTGCCATAAAACATGGCTTTATGTCTCCATTTGAAAAATTTTATTGCTATTGAATGATACAGTTATTGTATGATTAATAGTATTTGATCAATTATTTATTCCCCAACTTTTGGTTCAATTGCTTCTGCAGCTTTTCAATCCTCTGGTCATATCCATTTCTGTCCATAAAAGCAGTGGGGTTATAGGCATCTTCTATCCTGTGTTTAGCATGAAGATCGAATTGGCTGGCATGTGAAGAAAGCCAAATATCAAACGACAAGCTTTTCGTGGATGCTAAGATGTATAGAAATCTCTAGCTATTATTAATGGCTCAGACCATCTTACAAATTGCCCATAGGGTTAACGCAGACATGGTTAACCAAAGGATCATACCTTGTAGCAATGGTCCAATACCTACTTTTTTTAAGCTATGGTAAGAGAGGCCCGAGCCTATTATAAAAAGGCAAAGGGTTAAACTGGCCTTGGCCAGCCAAACTAGATAAGCACTTATGGGCGTTATAAATGGCACATAGGTATTGATCATAATGGCCAATACAAACAAGCCAATAAACCAAGGTAGTTTAACCTGACCGATGTTTTTTCTCGATAGCATGGCCGTAGCTAATGAAATGGGAATAATCCATAATGCCCTGGTAAGCTTTACAGTAGTGGTCACTTCTAGGGCTTCAGCACCATATTTACTTGCCGCACCTATTACTGAGCTGGTATCATGAATGGCAATAGCTGCCCATAGCCCAAATTGATGTTGCGAAAGCGCTAGGGAATGCCCCACCACAGGAAATAAGAATAGCGCCAACGCATTAAGCATAAATACCACACCCAAAGCAACAGAGATCTGTTTTTCATTGGCATTTACCACTGGCGCTATGGCTGCAATAGCACTTCCGCCACAAATGGCCGTTCCACAAGAAATGAGGTACGAAATCTTAAACTCAATTTTCAACAATTTGGCAAGTAGGCCGCCCAATACCAGTGTACAAAAAATGGCAACAAGCCCAAACATTATACCTTGCCGCCCTGTTTGCAAAGCCTGATGGACGTTCATACCAAATCCAAGTCCAACCACAGCCACTTGTAATAGAAACTGGCTCATCCTACCACTCAAGTGTGCGATCGGGTTGCCCAAAGTATTGGCAAAGATCACCCCTAAGAGCAATGCCAAAGGTGCTGATATGATAGGCATTAGACAGAATAAACCGATCAGGATAAATATAAATTTATGCGTAGAGGGGCTAATAATTTTACTTTCTCTAACCTTAGAATGATGATTTGTAGTCTGCATTTTGCCTTGATTTGCATGACAAAGTTCCACTAATCATCATAACCCAACAAATCACAAATTGTTCTTATAGATTACTTTTGGTTATAACGAGACACAAACTTAAGAAATAGACTAGCCAACGGGGAGGCTTCTCCTTGTAAATGTATCGCATTTAATGGCCTATTGATCTGCAGATCTTTTACTTTAATAATTTTAAACAGACCATCTGCACCTATAGTTTGTACTGCTTGAGAAGAGATAAAAGCTAAACAATTGGAATGTAATAAATAAGACTTAATGGCTTCTGTACTATCCAAATGCTGTTCTATAGCTAATTGCTTCCATTTCAGACCTGCTTTTTTCAATGCCAAACGAATGATTTCTAAGGTTCCCGAACCTTGTTCACGCATTACGAAAGAAGCTTTATACAGATCTGCCAACTCCAATTCTCGGTACTTCGCCAGTTCATGTGCAGCATGGGCTACCAGTACAATTTCATCATTAAGAAAGGGCAGATACTTAATTTGCCTATTTTTGGTGTGACCTTCTATAAAACCAAGATCTATAGCAGATGAAAGCATGAACTGCTCAATCTGTTCCGTATTACCCGTTATCAATTCCAACGTAATGTCAGGATATGCCTTTCTAAATGCGGCCAATATACCCGGGAGTACATATTGTGCAATGGTAGTACTGGCCCCAATGTGAAGCTGGCCTTTATTCATGCCTGCCAATGCGGCTATATCTTGTGCTGCAAGATCATATAACACCTTAATCTTTTTGCTGTATTGCCATAATATTTGACCACTTTCGGTCAATGCAATACTATTTCCCCTTCGTTCAAACAGTCTTGTATTTAACTGCTGTTCGAGCAAACGGATGTGTTTGGTAATGGCTGGTTGCGTAATAAACAGTTCTTCCGCTGCTTTGGTAAAACTCAAACGACAGGCAACGGTATAAAAAACATGTAATCTAAAATCAAATACCATGAACTGCAAATGCCTAAAATTCGTTAAAGATGAAAAAAACCTTTTAAACAAAAGACCTTATGAAAGACTTTCTTTGAAACGTTTCTTTCAGTTAAGCCAAAAAATAGTCCAAAATACAATGCAACATTAGCCAGGTGAACCACATTTTGGAAGATCCACCTTAACTAAAGTTAAAGATGTTTAGCTGCAAACGCTTTGGCAAATGTCTTGATCATATCCCTCACTAAAATAAACTGTTGCTCAATTTCTGCTTCAGTACCTTTTGCCTTGGCAGGATCGGGAAAATTCTGATGGATCTTCAGGGCTTTGGTAGGAAAATAAGGACAATTTTCCTTAGCATGGTCACATACCGTGATCAGGTAATCAAAATCAATATGCCTATACTCGTCTATGTGGTTCGAAGTATTAGAAGAGATGACTATTGCGTCTTTCTTCATCACTTCGATTGCCTTTGGATTAAGACCATGAGTTTCTATTCCTGCGCTATAAACTTTAGCCCCGCCTTTTGCAAAATGGTTCAAATAACCTTCGGCCATTTGGCTACGGCAACTATTTCCGGTACATAATACCAATATGTTTTTCATTTTCATTCGTTGCCTTGGGTTAACAACAACTGCCACCAGGCGTACAAACCACATTTGAGACAGCTAGGTTCTTCAATTGTAGCTTTTCCTGAGGTACCCCACATTTATCCATAGCTAAACAAGCCGTTTTTTTCGATAGCAACATAAAGTTTTTTCCATCATGGCCCAAATCATATCTTCCTATAGTACCTGCCTGATACTCCACTTCAATTTCCAAATCTTCCATGCCCAATACTTTTTCAGAAAGCCCAATAATATTCATCAATTTCCCTGGTTTTAACCGATGTTCTGTATCATCGGCATTCCACAATTGAAAATTTACTGCCTTTTCATGACGTACGGTTCCGCCACAATCAATAAAATCTTTAGTGACCACACCTACTTCTGTCACATGAAAATGATCGGGTACCATCTCTCCATTTTCGAGTTGAAAATTTACCTCCTCTGCTTTGTCCAAGATTTTTTTTATTTCTGATAGTTTCATATTTATTTTAATATTGCAATTTAACGATTAATAAATTCAAAAAAAGGTCAGCAACAATCTGCTGCCCCTTTATATGATCCGAGAAAAGTACCAATTTGATTTTCCAATAATTCCCATGTATTCGGATTAATACAATAACACACACTCACGCCTTCTATGGTACCCTGAATAATGCCAGCATTTTTTAATTCCTTTAAATGCTGCGAAATAGTAGCCTGTGCTAAGCCTAGCTCTTCTACCAAATCTCCACAGATACAGGTATTCGAAATCAATATTCTTTGAAGAATAGCTATTCTGGCTGGATGGGCCATTGCTTTAAGCAAGGTTGCCAATTGATTTTGCTCGGCCGTAAATATTTCTGTCTTGGTAAGTCCCATAATTAATTAATCGCAATATTACGATAAAATCTAATCATATGCATTTTTTTTTAAAAAATTAATTGCAGCGCATAAAAATTCAACAAAAAAGGCCATCTATTCAGATCGCCTTAAAAGTTTTGAGGGTGAAGCCAGCCTATCAACTGTTCACTCTCAAGAATTTTATAGTGCTTAATTAAGCCACCATAGGTTTGTACTTGTTCCAATTATCTGCAATGATCCAGAGGTTGATAAGGAACATTACACCTGCAATACCCAATCCAGAAGGCATAAATGTAGCGTTATGCAAGATAATTCCTACCATTACCGGTAAGATGACTAATGCACCCAGTGCCCTGGTTTTAGGAAAAATGAAAAGCAGTCCGCCAGAAATTTCGATAAATGCGACCAAGGGCATCAACCATTTGATGGTTCCAAAAGCCTCAACTACCTTCATCATGTTGGCTGGCAGCTCGGGCATAGGCATGTAGTGAAAATATTTGTCTAATCCTGCATTGAGGAACATGAGCCCAAAAAGGGCACAAAGAATGTTTTTTACTATTTTCATGATCTAGAGTTTGTTAACAATAAATTTACTAAAAAAAATCATCAAGTTCACTCTTGCTCTCCACCATAGCGTTTAGGCTAATAAGAATGGGCACCAAGCCTATAAGTTTGCCTCGATCAACAACTTCATTTGTAATAATCTATCCATTATTGGTTCGCTGACTCTGGCATTAGCGTTCATCTTCAAGGGATAGATATGCGATTGAACAAAGAGTTCATAGTCTATTACTTTAGTTGCCCCGTTTAAATAAACTGGCATTTCCGGTTTTGCGGCAGTTTGAAACCAATCTTCTAACTCTTCTATAGTCATAAGTACAAAACTATGCTTTCGTCAGCATATTCCTGATCAATCTTTAAAAATTATCTCGTATTAATTCTATGCTATGACTATTAGCAGAAAGTAACTGATAAATTACCAGCACAATTGTTTATTTTAGAAATTATAGGATATACCACAGTTAAAATAGGAATTGCCATTTGGTTTAATAATGTCCAGGCCTGTTGCAAAATCAAATTGCAATTTTTTATTGAATTGATAAGTCATTCCGATATCTGAAACATAATTAAGACGAATTTCTGGAACTTTATATAAATAAAATTCGGCGAAGATATGCAATACCTCATTAACTTGGTAAGAGAACCCCATCAAGGTGTTTAATGTAGGTTTACTTTCAATGTCCAACCAATTGGCTCCAATATTATAATACAGACTATTTCCATTTTTAAAGTTATGACTAAAGCAGAATTCGGTACCCAAGCCCGAAGATTGTTGGGCAGCCGAAAATGGCGGAGGATAGTATTCAATAATAAATGCGGTTTTAGGAATAAATTGATGTTGTGGGGTCAGCAGGGTTTTTAGCCCCAAAGAAGGGCCAGAACTTCCATATATTTTTTTTTCGGGATCATATTGCAGACCGAAATCCAAGCGGGCCTCAAACCGTTTACTTATACCATACTTCAAGGTATTCTGTGATAACTGGTAAACCCCATAATGGTTATATTTAGAAATATCAAATCCAGAAGCGATTTGCCAAGTTTTTTTATCAATCAGGTCTGGGGCATCGGATAGCCCTGGTCTGTCTGATGCAAAATTCTCATTCTGTGCGTACAGATCTGTCTTAAAAATAAGACTGAAGAGAAAGAGCGAAATCATAAACCTCATCATTGTTTCACCTATAAGCTAATTTGAATTAATCGTTAAATACATATTTCCAAAGTGCTGCCCTATCATTAAATTTCCTTTAGAACGCTTTCCACAATGGCTCCATAATCCTCATTGTAATGATGTCCTCCAGGAATAGATAGTATTTTGGCTCCGGTGCCCTTAAAACGCTGAACAATATTTTGGTCTTCTTCACTGCCGAATAGACAGAGTCGGGTAACTTTATCCAATTTTCCCATCTCGGCAATGACATTATAAGGATCGGTACCTCCACCAAAATTTAACATATCGGCCACGTGAATTTCAAAATCTGCTGTCTGATCTGGTGAAAACGATACCAGCGCACGAAAGCCCTGACGAAGATTTTCGGGCAGACGACTGGCAATGAAAGGTACCACACAGGCACCAAAAGAGTAACCTGCCAGTATAAATTTGTCTATAGTCAATTTCTGCATATAAGCCGCAATAACCAAGGAAAGTTCCTTTGTTGTTCCATCTGGTGTCTTGGCATTCCAAAAATACTTTTGCGCATCCAGCCCTAACACTACATAACCCTTAGTGGCAAAAGCATCTGCCAACCCTTGGTCAAAGCTGGTCCAGCCACCATCACCAGAAATCATGAATACCAATTGATGATTTGTTTTTCCTTTCGGAAAAGTTTCACTGATGGGCAAATCATGCGGTATAGCAAGCTTTACTTCTTCCTTACCCACAACGGTGCCCGCAGACTGGATCTTCAAAAAAGCGGCCTTGAACTGTGGCAACCAGTTATCGCCAATAGAAAAGCCATGTCCCACTTTCGTCAATGTCACCAATTCTGCATTATCTATTCCTTTCAAAAAAGTCGCTGTTGCATCAAAAGGGCATGTCTGATCCTTTAATCCATTCAACACGATAAAAGGAGCGTTTAGTTTTTCTATCCGATCCAGATAATAAGATTTGCCTGGTTTAAGCACATGAGATTTCAGTCCACTACCTGTACAAAGTGGCCTATTAAGATCAATATCTGGACAAAAGCCCAATGCTATGGCCCCTTTAAAGGTTCCCGCAGGCGATTGGGCCAACAGCCCATAGGCCAAAGTAGCCCCATAAGAATAACCAACTATAATGGGCTTCAGGTAACTTTGAAACTTAAATTTTTTCTGCAACATCATGCTCAGTTGTTCAAAATCTGCTGCAGGATACAAACAACCAGTAGTTTGTTTCATGGCCTTGGCAAAGTGCTTGGCATCAATACCCGCTACCAATGCGCCCTGCTGTGCCAAAAAACGGCCCATATTAATTACACCATGTTGCCAGCCTCCGTCTCCAGAAATAAAGAGCACCAAGGCTGTTGGTTTTTGAACCGACTGGTACAATATTACCTTGCCAAAACGACCAAAACTTACACTATCTTGCCGCTGTGCAATTGCATATGAGTTGTTCAACAGCCATAAACAGGCAAAAACATAAATAAAAACATGACTTTTTTTAAGGTCTAATAACATGGTTCAACGTATTTGGGATTTGCAAAAGATCATAGTCTTGTTCATAAATTAGGTATTGATTGGTCCAAATCGGATCAAACTTTTCCTTAAAGTCCCTTAATCCACGATAATGGGAAAAAGCTTTTATTTTATCGTAGGCAAACCTAATTGATTTTTCGGCCAAGTTTGTGGGGGCTTCCAATCCAGACATGGGTGCCAAGCCTAAATTAACCGATGTACAACCTTGTTTCCCTAGGTAATTGAACAGTTCGACCATTAGAAAATCAATAACACCCGAAGGCGCATCGGCTGTTTTGCGGATAAGGTCATAGGTCCCTTCTCCTGTTGCATAACTAGGAATGACATTTAAAAAGGCAACGATTTTTTCCTCTGCATCTTCAACAGAGATAATCACTTGGTTTTTCAGTTCTTCGACCATAAACATGCCTTGTGAAAATACCATTTCCTTACGGCCAGTATCCAGCAACCAATCATCAGACACCTGCTTAAGTTGTTGCATAAAACCATTTTTCTGCGGAGAAACATGAACCTTAGCTACATACCCCTTCTCCTGAATTTTCTTGATGCTATTGCGCAAAGATTTACGCTTGCCCCCTTCCAATGAAAAAGAAGCCAACTCTACCACGCCTTCCTGCCCCAAAAAAAGTTTTTGTTTTCCGCAAGAAAGATAGGTAGCTAATGAAGTTTCTGGCACCCTATAATAAATACTTTTTAGGCCATTGGCATAACAGAACTCATCAAACTCCTTAATGCAGTATGGCATATCTTCTGGTTTGGCCACTACTGGGTTTTCAAGTACAACGGCAAAAGATCCTGAAATACGATAAGCTATAAAATTTTTCGATTCGGATACCCAATAGATAAATTTATCGGGATAATATTTAAAATAATCCAGTGCACTGTGTCCATGCTGTGCCACCACCAATTTTGCTTCCTGTAGTTCGCTTTCCACTCCTTGCCATTTAAACACATAGGGTCTGAGCAGGCAGTAGATAAAGAAACCTATAGAGATGATGCCGCACAAGCTTATAGAATATAAAAAATGTAGCGAAAAATCATCCCTAGGCTGTAGTTCACTTCCCAGAAGAAAGTAATGTTGTAAGGTATAGACCACCGACTTAGCAAGGGTAAAATCAATACCGAAATGTTTTTTATCAAGAAAGTAAAAACCCAGAACACCATAGGCCATAGTAACAGCTATAGTAAAAAATGCCACTTTTAGTCCAGTTTTTATCCATCCAGGATGTGTTTTAACATAGTACTGTTTACGTGTAGACCACAAGATCAAGCCTACCAAAAAAGCTAATGATGCCTCTTCGTAATCAAAGGCCTTACCTATATTTCCGAACAAGGAAACCAAAGTAAGGATCATGGCAAAGTTCCAAGCATTCCTAAGGCCTTTCAGCATAAATATTGAGGTAACCAATAGCAGCAGACCAGAAGCAAATACCAGATAATTGGATGCGTTGATCAATCCTATTGGCAAAAAATCTTGCAATAGTTCTAATCGTTTAGAAATAGCAGGTGTTAATACCGATATGATATTGACCAGTCCTAATAAAATGAGGACGATGGCAGGCAACACCCGAAAAAGCAATTTTCGTATATCTGATAAAAAAGCGAATATCCCTGCGATCAGGGGAAACCAAAATTCAAAAAATCGATATAAAAAAGTAACAGATAGTGCTTCTACATTGCTTAGACCAAACCTGGTGAGTAAAAAAGTAATAGATAGCTCTACAGCCCCCAGCCCACGAAGAAATGGAGAAATGACCATAAAAACTACGGCAATTACATACCCTATAAAAGCAATAAACACACTGGCTTGTACGCCCAATGCACTCATTGCAATATAGAGATGCAAAACGCCAAAAAACTCAATTAGCATGCTATAGCTTATGGCCTTAAATACGGCTTTTTTATTGATCTTGTTATTGGCCATTTCTTCAAATATTACCTCTAGGGCAGGAATATTCTTAGCCAATATCCTGTAAATAAAACCCTTATTCACAAAAGAGGTAAAACCTATATACAGTCCAATAACAAGGAAGAGAAGTGCGCAAAGCCCAAGCCAGTCGGTAGTACCTAATGGGTTAACGAACAAGGCCCAAATGAATACCGGAATGGCCAATAGAATTACAGTCAAAATACCTATAAAACCGTACAATATGGAAGCATAGGTTATCTGTGAGCGACTAATACCTCCTTTTTCAATAGGTGCACTGAAGAAGGCCAGTGACGATACGCCTCCAGCTGGCAGAAAAACACTGATCAGGTTTCTTTTTAGAAAAAGCACGAATGTTTTCTTAACTCTAACTTTAGCTCCAACAGCCTGAAAGGAAGCCTGATACATTAGGGCATTACAAAAAATATAAAGGAGCGTAACCAGGGTACCCAACCACAACAAAACCGGTTTAGCTAGACTAATGACATTCCCCACCTGCTTCAGTTCTGTAGATTCGTGCAATACAAACCAAGCCCCCATACCGATAAAGAAAACGGCCAACAAAAATTGCAGCATAATCTTACCATGTTCTTTCAAATATGTAAACAGGTGGAATGTCTTGAACCGGTTGGCAAGTATCATCATATGAGCAGATTAATTCGATAGGTCCTCAATCTTACTATTGAAATCTATTAAATGAAAATAGCTGTTTTTTTATATCAAAACAAATTTCTTCTTAAGTATATCAATAAACAGCATAACATTGTGTATTACTGAAAAACAGTGCCTTTCAACTTATTCAATAACACGGCAGCTGTATTTAGGCTAAAGATACATTTTATACTAGCAAGCTATACTCATTTTTTAATTTCGGTATATTTACCAATAAAAATGGGCACGCCTCAATATCGGTACATACGCTACAAGAAGCAACCAAGATCAGCTAAAGTGTTAGCTAAGCAAAATCAATTTCGATTTGGGAGATTGCCACCATATATTAAGAATAGAGGGCCATTCCTGTTGTGCTACAAAAATTATTGATGCCATGGAAAGATTAGGTTATAGCTGTATTAATTATGGATTAAACTGCTAAATGCAATTTCCATTTATGCATGATGACCTTCTCCATAGCGTCATGATTTGTTCATTATAAAAAACAAGCAAAAAGCCATAAGAAATGGATCAAATGGGGAATTTTACTGTGCTCTATCCGTCTTTTATCCGAGTTTCATCTCATTTTTATAAAAACCCCCTATCCATATACTTACAAAAAAACAATGCCAACTTTAATTGATATTTTATAATTGGAAGAATCTACTTTCTTGACCATTAATTATATCATCTTAAGTCGCTCTTCTTCCAAGTCAATCTGGTATAATTGCTGGCGGATAATCTCCTCATCAACTTTGGGATCTTTATTGAGTTCGGTAAGGTATCGCCGTTGGCTATCGAGCAATTCTACAAAAATCCCTTTCATCTTTTCGCTCATCCAGCTATCATCTGTTGCCTTTGCCCTTTCTTCCCATTGTTTCAGAAGCCTTTCCATACCTGCATGACCGATCAATTCGTTATCGTATTTATCTTTAAGAAACTGGTATACATGTTGCTTTAATCCTTGTTTCATTTTCTTTTTGGCCGATTCTTCTGCTTCTTCACTAAACACGCCTTCAAAAAGATTGGTATGGCTTATAAAGTATGGCAAGGTAAGTCCCTGTACCAACAAGGTAAGCAAGATTACTACAAAAGTGATAAATAAGATTAGACTTCTATGCGGAAAGGCTATACCACTGCTCAAAGTTAACGGAATAGCTAAAGCGGCAGCCAACGACACCACGCCACGCATGCCGGTCCAACCCAGCAGCAATGGCATCATCCAACGCCTCTTGGAAGAAGACGCATGGGGCCTTAGGCTTGGGCGAAAAATAAGTGTAGCAATCAGTGCAGCGTAAGCGCTTAATATTCTTGCCGCAATTAATACGCCAGTTACCAATAATCCATAGCCAATAGCGGTACCTAAAGGAATACCGTTCGAGCGAAGACCATCTACAATTTCGGGAAGCTCCAAACCAATAATCAGGAAAACAATACCATTCAAAATGAATACAAAACTCTCCCATACACTATAGCCCTTAATACGGCTGGAACTGTTCAGAAAAATCAATCTCCTGGTCGACATAAACAAACCTCCACTGACTACGGCCATTACCCCCGAGCTATGCACCTGTTCGGCAATCCAATACATAAAATAAGGTTCAATAAGGGTAAGAGCTATATCAGAAGGCGCATCTGTAGGCAAGCGTCTATGCGCCTGCACAAACAACCAACCCAACAATAGACCTATACCTACACCTCCAACCACCATCCACAGAAAGCTAAGCGTTGCCTCTTGCCAAATAAACTGACCAGTACCTACTGCCACCAATGCAAAACGAAAAATGATCAAAGAAGAAGCATCATTCAATAGGCTTTCTCCTTCTAAAATAACCGAGGTAGATTTAGGAATTTTTACAAATTTGGTAATAGCCCCTGTGCTTACGGCATCAGGTGGTGATACGATCCCCCCCAATAAAAACCCCAAGGCAATGGTAAAGCCAGGAATAAGATAATTAGTAACTATGGCAACCGAAAGCGCCGTAAAAAACACCACCAGAAAAGCAAAGCTACCAATAATACGCCACCATTTTTTCATCTCTTTGAAAGAGATGGACCAAGCCGCCTCAAAAAGTAGTGGAGGGAGAAAGATGAAAAAGATAAGGTCTGGATCAATTTTCACGGTGGGCAGTCCGGGTATAAAGCTTATCAATAGTCCTGCTATGACCAATAGAATAGGATAGGCGATCTTAAGTTTGTTGGCCCACATGTTCAACAGCACAATGGCCGCGATCATAGCCAGAAAAAAAGGTAGGATGGTATGCATTGTTATTCCGTTCTTAATGCATCAAGTTATCAATTCTCCTTCAATATTGGAATATACTTTAAGCGAAAACCCATTTTTTTATCCCAATTGTACAAGATATTGGCCACACGATGCAACCAACCCGCCATTTTATTCGTCATCTGATTATGAGACCCTTTCAATTCTTATACATGCTAGGCTTATTTCTGATGCCATTTACGTTATTTGGTCAGATAGAAAAGCGTATATCCAAAAAAGTCACGATTTCGGTCAATACAAATATTGAAACTTATTTTATTGCAGAAAAACTGGCAGTCGAACACATCGGTAATTATGTTTTCAGCAATAAGGACATAGATTTCTCCCATCAACCCATCGTATATTTTGCCCAAAAACATTTCGGTATATGGAAAGATAGTCCCACCATTTTAAGGATTTCAAGTATTTTAAAAGAATTACGAGAAACTTTGCACGATAATTCACAGATCTTAGAATATCTGCTCTATAGGAACGAATTTCCAAAGGCTGGTTTTCGGCGGCCAGTACCCAATGACCTGATCTTGTTCGATGAAAAAAAATATCCAGGGGCGAAAAAACTAGGCTTGGAACTTACCGATAGTCTGATTTCCTTTTACCTTAAAGCAAAAGTAGGCGACTTTCTTAAAAACAATACTGCTTTTTACCGGGGTGCTATTTCTGAAGCCGAGAAACATATCAATGCCAAAGCCATACCATTCATGGAAAAATGGTATGGGAGTTCCTTTGCAGCTTATGAACTTTACCTTATGCCAGGTATGCCCATTACCCCTGGAGATGATAATTATCGGGCCTTCGGACCAATGTTGGATAGCCCAGAAGGAAAGATTTCTGCAATGGTTTTTAGCTCGAGTATTCAGCTCCCCCTGCTCAGCTCCCTTAGTGAGTATACGCAATATGGTTTCGACAATGCCGAGGTAACCCGCTTTCTCACGGTACATGAGATTGGTCACTCTTTCGTTAATCCTCTACTTTTATCCCATCGTTCAGACATTGACCATGATCATTTACTCTTTACACCAAACTTGGCAAAATCCCTTGAACAATCCTATATATCCAACTGGGAGGTTTGTCTAATAGAGCATCTGGTCAGGCTTGGTGAAATCCGTACGGCCAGGGCGATGGGTAATAAAGAGGAAGAAACCAGACTTCGGACACTTCATACCAAAACGTTTGGGTTTATATTATTGCCAATTTTGGAGCAGAAGATTACCGAATACGAAAACAACAGAAAACGGTATCCAAATTTCAAAAGTTTTCTTCCCGAGCTCTTTAAGTTACTACATGGACTTAAGCCAAAGAACATAGACGCATTGGTAAAAGCCCATAAAAAACATGATTAAATTATAAAAGGATATAATTTAAGCGCCTTAGGCACTGAAGTATCCCCAATCTCACAAACAAGAAGTTTCAACGTAACCCCACAAAGTCATACCGTACGCATGATCCGCTTCGGGCGATTGCATAAATTACAGTTTGGCAAGGACATACCCTAGCGTAACTTAAAGCCATGAAAGACCACCTTGAGCAGTTTAAACAACCTGGTATAGAAGCCATTGAAGAGTAAGAAAAGTAAGGATCAGCAATAATTATTTATCGATACGATAGCGGAGCGATACCAGACCAGATTCATACGTTTTGCTTTCCAACAACGTAAGTTTCGTTCGACTATCGCTTCCCCTAAAAAGAGGTTTGCCACTACCCAGCAGCATAGGGTGTACCGACAACCACAATTCGTCTACCAAACCTGCTTTCATGAAAGCATCAGTAAGCGACGCCCCGCCATATAACCAGATGTCTTTACCAGGCTGTGCTTTGATCCTCTGTGCGGCATTGATGCTATCTTCTGCAATCAATATGGCACCCTTCTTTACCGAGCTTAGTTTAGTAGAAAACACATATTCTGTCATTAATGGCATACCTGGCACAAATTCTCCATTGTTATTATCAGCGTATTGCTGTGCCATCTCGTAGCTTTTACGACCAATGAAGATTGAATCCACTCGGGTAAAAAATTCTTTTAAACCATAGTCCTGATCTGTAAAACACCAGTCGTATTCGCCATTTGGCCCTTCAATGTATCCATCTAAAGTTACGGCCAGTCCTAAAATTAATTTTCGCATATCGTTCTTTGTTGTTGTACCTCAAAATTGTGCAATCCAAATCATTCCAAATTGTACAAAACGGACATCAATACAAAATATCTGGCGCATGGGCCACTTGACCAGGTGTGTGTCCGGTAAAAGTCTTGTAATCACGATTAAAGTGTGCCTGATCATAATAGCCACTTTTGTAGGCTACTTCTGTAAGCGACAGTAAAGGGTATTTTTTGAGGTGGTCAAGCGACCTGACAAACCTGCACATGCGTAGGTATACTTTGGGCGATAGGCCTACCAATTGCTGAAACTTTCGAGAGAGATGGCGTTGGCTGATGCCCATATTATTGGTCAACTCACTTACAGGCAGGTAAGCCGCTGATTGTTGTATCTGTTTTAAGCAAAAGTCCAACTGCTGGTCGCATTCATTTTGTGCCAATTGTTGCAGCAGATATTGCTGTACAATAATCGTACGTTCGTAATGATTGCAGGCATCAGCTAGCTTGTTTTCTATTTCTGCTGCCATATCCTGCCATAAATCGGCCAGTGCCAAAGTTCTGTCGGCCAATACATGCATGGGTAACTGAAAAAACCGATAGGCCATCCCGGGATAAAAACAAATGGCCACACAACCAGCACCTTTGCGCATTTGTACATCAGCATGGCGACTCATCCGAAAAGTAACAATGCTGCGTTTGTGCAGCTCATTGCCAATAATGGCCACAGGTGTACTGGTATAGTTTACAAATAACTCAACGCAGGTATCAGGTAGTACACGTATATGATTGGTATCTACATCGTCTTCGCAGTCCATCGTACAGATCAGTTTTACGTAGGGCTGCAGTTCCGGAATGACTTCAAACTGCTGGATAAACATATGGATAAATATAGGTGATATCATCAAATTACAAACAAGATTTAACCGACCACATCTTTCATCCTACGGAAAACCGTAAAATTTATTTGTTACTGCTATCTATTTTGGCACCATGAAAAAACTATTATCCACTTTGGCATTAAGCCTATTCTTATTGTCATGCGGCAAAGATGACACCACCTCAGAATCTGAAACTTTTGTTCCATGTGGTAAAACTACTTCTGGGCAACAATTATATAAAGGCTCCAAAGGCGGCTGCTATTACATCAATAGCAATGGTAATAAAAGCTATGTAGAGAGAAGTGAGTGTAATTGTTAATATATATCCTTCTGGTTAATGCAGGCCATGTACATTAATAGTGAAGGTCAATTAACGATGATAAACGATCTCCGTAGCAATCAAAAATTTAAACACTCCCGGCTTTTTGCTTGGCAAGCCTTTCATTCCGTTTATCGTTTAAATATTTCCTTACGGGGATATCATAAATGATCATGACCAGATATGCTGCGCCAAGCAATAGGATCAGCCCAGCTATGATGATAAAAGTGAGTTGGGTGGCGCCTGGCTTATGGCTGGTGTAATAATTACCGAACATCCATAACACGGCATAATGGGTCATGTACAGGGGGTAAGAGATCTTTCCCGAAAAGATACAGATCTTTTTTAAGCCTGATGTTAATGTCGCCCCTGCGCCCAAAGCGATCAACAGCGGAAAGTAAAACAGCACGACAAAAGGTTCGGATAACCAATTCCATTTAGAGAATGGTATGACAAAGGCCAGGAACAATAATATCGCTATGCCGATAAAGCCCAACTTGTTTTTGATGATCCAGTTGGAGCGGTAGACCAACAGTCCGGCCAAGAAAGAATAGGAAATCCTTGCTGCTCCATCCAAAAATGTCGGACCGCTCCACCCCCCCAATAAATTACCCGAACGGTAGGCTACCCAACAAATCGCCACTGCAGAAAGTATGGTCAACAGCAACAGGTAGTTTCTGCGAAGTTTATACAGCACAAGTGCATACACAATATTAGCTATATATTCCCAAAACAATGACCATGACGGCGCATTAAAGCTAAAGAGGTTAAATCCACGGTCTTCTATTATCGGCAAGGGAATAAGCAGCAGCGAGCACAAAAACGTTAGCATGATCTTACCCATGCTGTACAATTCGGGATGGCCACCAAATGGATCGAACAAAAAAGCCAGTAGCCCTAACATCGATCCTGCGATAACCAGTGGATGTAACCTGATGATCCTTGATTTAAAAAACTCGAGCATACCCATTTTTGCAATACGATCATCATAGGCATAACCGATCACAAAGCCCGAAAGACAGAAAAAGAAATCGACAGCTAAAAAACCATGCGCAATAAAGTTCTTGCTGAAATCAGTATAGGCCCATTCCATAAAATGAAAGATGACAACGGCTAGGGCGGCAATGCCCCTTAAGCCATCTAGGATTTCGAAATGCTTTTTGGTTTGCAGATTTATAGTGGTGATGTTGTTCGTGTCCATTTAATATATACCCTATCCAATCAAATTTGAGGTGATAATAGCTCCTGATTTGTGACCCGACCAAGGTATCTAAAATTAATAAACCGAGCAAGATGAAACCTAAAAAACAAAAATAATAGATGGCTTCTTCGTTTTGCTTTATATCATTTGCCATGTGATGCAACCTTTCTGCAAAAAGTGTCGTCCTTACCATTATAACTAGAGCAACATGAAAACACTAACGCTTATTACTACTTTTTTTATGACAGCTTTTTGTTACGGGCAATCCAAATATTCTGGACAAAAGTTTTCGCCTGCCCAGCTTAGGGCTGATGTATCTTTTTTAAAGCAGCAGCTTTTTGTAGTTCATGCCAATCCATTTACCGAGCAGAACAAAAAGAAATACGAAAAATTTTTCACTCATATTAACGAACAGCTGACCGATTCGATGGATGCTACAAGTTTCTTCAAATTAGTTAGGCCTGCAGTGGCTCCACTCTCTGACGAGCATGCCCAAATTAGAATAGGCCCCGATCTGCAAACAGCCGAGTTCAAAACCGGTGATATTTTTTTACCCTTTACCTTATCTAAAACGCATAATTTATATTTTATTGACGATTTATTGGCAGTAGTTACGGGACTGAACAAAGGTGATAAAATCTTAGAAATAAACGGACAGCCTATTCACGCGTTGGTTAGACATTGTACCGATTATGCGACAGGCTTTCCTGAACAGAGAGCAAATAATGCATTAAGTCAGTTTGGTTACCTTTATGCCATTTCCCAGGCAACCAATTCCAATAGTTTTAAAGTCAAATTGGAGAATGGGAATATCGTTCAAATAAAAGGGATTACTTATAACAAATGGATAGATTACCTGACTTTAAAAGCAGATATGGCCGGGCGTAGCGAAAAATCTATCGGTTATAATAGGTACGGTGATGCCGGTTACCTCACAATTACCACTTTTAATGCTCGTAGCCAGAGGCAATTGGATTCACTTAGAAACGTCATTGAAGGAATATTTAGACAAATAAAATTAGACGGAGTAAAAAGCCTATTCATTGATGTGAGCCGCAATGGTGGAGGTAATTCAGCCGTTGGTGATATGATAATTGATTTTTTTTATGATAAACCATACCGTGGGTACCAATGCAATTGGAAACGTAGCGATGAATATCTCTCACTGCTCCAGTCTTGGGGAATACATGACGATTTTTACCTTAAACAACCAGTGGGCCAAATTATCCATCTAGGTTCACAGGAAAAAAAGGTAACGATTAATCATCCTGTACGTTTTAATGGTCCCACTTATGTAGTTATTGGGAACGGGACTTTCTCCAGTGCCATTATGTTTGCTACCACCGTAAAGGATAATCATATGGCAACATTGATTGGCCAGGTGCCAAAGGAAGGACACCCAAATCATTTTGGGGAGATGTACAACACCAAGCTACCCAATACGCGGCTTGATCTTCAGTTTGGTGTGAAAGAATGGATACGTCCCGCAGGCAAAAAGGGTGAGAACACATTAAGGCCTGATAGAATTGTGGAGCTCAGCAAAGGTCCCGAGGAGGTAATAAGACAGGCCATACCATAATTTTAAAACCAATACGATTATAAATCTGGCCATCTCATATATCAAAAATGATTTCGAAGATTACAATTAGGACATAAATTTTTACTAACCAATGGTAAATTGAGAATAGCGGTGTATATTAGGGTTATATAGTGCAACATGGTAAATATTTTATGGTATTACTAAACAAAAATTCATGAAAAAACTATTTCTATTTTTAATTTCCTTGGCCTATATATCTCTCTGCACGGCACAAACCAATCAAACAAAAGTACCTACTGACAATAGGTTAAAAACTGGATTGGATTCATTGGTAGATCAAGCTGCTGCCGCATTTATGACAAATGGTTCAAGGGTTGGTCTTTCAATAGGGATTATCAAAAATGGAAAACAGTACCTTTATAATTACGGTTCAACACAAAGGGATAAACCAGCATTACCAACAGGTAATACCGTTTACGAACTTGCGTCTATTACAAAAACCTTTGCGTCAACCTTGCTTGCAAAGGCTGTTCTGGATAAAAAGGTTGACCTGAAAGACGATATATGTAAATACCTGAAAGAAGCCTATCCTAATTTGAATTATAATGGCACGCCCATTACCTTGCTTAATTTGGCCAACCTCACTTCCGGATTGCCTAACTGGATGCCAGATAAAGATATTTTTGGAAAGGCCGATCCAGATTCTATTCCCTATATTTTAGATGCGGTTCATAAAAAATACAGCAGGCAAGATTTTTATCAAGACCTACATCATGTAGACCTCAAAGTTCAACCTGGAACCATTGCCCGCCATTGTAATACAGCAGCACAACTGCTCGGCCATATTATGGAAAATGTTTATAACAACACTTACGAAAACCTTCTGAAAATATATTTTGCAGATCCGCTCAAAATGAAAAATACATTTCTCCTAAAGCCCGGAAAATTGCCTGCACAAATGGCAAAAGGTTACGATGGCAAGGGGCGCATCATGCCGATTATTGATTGGGAAGATTTACAAGTGGCAGCAAGCATAGCTTCTTCAAGCTCAGATATGTTAAAGTATATGGCATTTCAGTTAAACGAAACAAATCCCATTGTCAAGTTAAGCCACCAACCAACTTTTGGAAAGCTTGAAGATGGTGCAATTGCCCTTAACTGGAAAGTACGAAAAACAGCAGACGGTAAAAGGAGCATTTCACATACAGGTGGCAGTTTAGGATTTAGCAGTTATATGGTGTTTTACCCTGATTTGAATTCGGGTATTGTTTTGCTTTCAAATGAAGCAGATATGGGCACTCAAAATGAGCTGATAGCCTTATCAGACAAAATTTTGAAACCCTAAGAAAACACTACATAGAAAAAACAAAAAAGTCGTTCTTTTCAGCACTGCTAAAACTCGGGGCAATAGTGCTTCGGCATTCGAACCATTTTCTTAGATGAATAGTTTATAGCTATTTATTTAAATATCTCTTTTGGGGCAATACCTGTCCATGACTTTGGAATAGCTTTCAGTCCAAATATCTTAGATAAAACGAGCGAAGTATTTTTATTGCTGCTAAAAAAAGCATCGGTTAGCCCCAAGTTTTTTATTTTTTTCCCTGTGATTGCCCAAGGAATTTGCATTTCATTTACACTTACCCCTCCATGCCCTTTTGCTATACCGCCATGATCGGTGATTAACAGAAAATACGTATCCTCATACAGGTTTTGTGCTTTAAGTTTGGCAACAAAGGCACCAATTGCCCTATCTCCCTCTTCAATGGCTTCAATATATTGGGGCGACATCCAATTATGGGTATGCCCAGCATGATCGGTATGAACACTGTAAAGAAATACTAAGGTTGGGTCTTTTTTATTTTTTGTCATAAACTCTATCGCCTTGGCATAATTGCCTTGGTATTTATCATTTTCTTCAAAAGAAATTTCGTCCAAATATTTTTTATTGATGGGATTGATCAACTCTGCCCAATTATAATAATAAGCAGTTTTTACTCGAGGTTTCTGGTCTTTCAACAGCTTAAAAATGGATGGGCTATACCCATCTTGGTCGGTTTCTATTGCTGGTAATGGATGATCATTTAAAATCCACTTATTAGTAGTAACACCATGTTCTTCAGGCCCTTGACCAGTCAAATGACTTGTCCAGTTAGGCAGAGTTACCGACGGCATTACCGGTCTATTGGTTAAGGTAATCAGTCCTTTTGCAAATAGCTGGTCGATGTTTGGGTGCTTGGATGCCCTAAAACCTTCTGAGCTAAAGCCATCGAGGCCAAGTACAACTACTCTTTGTGCATTCACAGCGACCCCTGTAAGTAACAATAATAACCCGAATACATATTTAATCTTCATCTGTTTAAGTTTTTATGATACATTAATAATTTTTATTTTGCTTAGCAGCTATGGAAATGACCATTGCCGAAAATAAACATGCCACGGCAACAATCAGAAAGATGGTATGTGTACTGCCCGAAACATCGATAATCTTTCCGATTATGGGCTCGCCCAAGGCCGCAAAAAGATAACCGAACATATTCATTAGCCCAATTCCGGTTCCGGTGAGTTTTGAGCCTAATAAATCAGGACTTAAAGGCCAAAAGCATCCTTGTGGGCCATACACAAAAAAGCCTGCGCTCAACATCAGCAATGCCGATAGCACAAAATGTTCTTTAGCCACAAAATACATTGCAATGGCTAAAAAAAAACTCGTCAACATTCCAATCCTAATGGCCAAAATTCTATCCCCTTTAAAGAGTGAATCAGATAGCCAGCCGAAAGTTAATGCCCCTATTGCCATACCTAAGGGAAGAAAAAATGTAATCCACACACTTTGTGGTTGCTGTTTCCAATTTGCTCCTAAGTAGTGGATAGGAACCCAGAATATCAGTCCATACCTCGCCATGCTTTCGAAACCAAGAGAAATACAGATGAGTAAGAATTTTTTATGTCCAAGCACCTTTTTGTAGCGTTGAAACCACGAAAGCGCTGGTAATTTATCGTTATCTATTTCTACATTTTTATCTGGTTTATCTTTAATAAAAAGAAAAAACAGGGTCGATGCCACCAAGAGGAATAACACAGGCAGTCGGAATAACATTCGCCATTCATAACCTTGCTGAAGTAAAACTATAGAAAGCGTATAAGTAATTACAGAAGATAGTCCTGCCGACATGGTGTAAAAGCCAAATGCTTTTCCACGCTCTTCTTGATTCCACCAATTACTGATAATTTTTCCACCTGGCGCCCAAGCCATAGATTGGAAATACCCATTAATGCCCCATAAGCAAAGAATAACGTAGGCATTATTCGAAAAACTGATGGCAATATTGGTAGCGATAGATAGATATGCACCAATAATCACCATAAAACGCGGACTAAATTTATCGGCTAAATTACCATTAATGAGCTGTCCTAATGCATAACCAATTAGCATTGCAAAACTAATCCAACCTACAAAACTGTAAGAAAGCTTGAGTTCTGCACTTAGGCCAGGAGCTGCCCAGCCAAAATTATGCCTACCGGTATAAAAGAAAAGATAGCATACCATGGTGAGCAGCAACATGGTCCATTTGTTTTTTAAAGAGGCTTTCATTTCAATTCGTCGATATATATGCCAACTCTTAAGGGCTTATGTTGCAAGGCATATTCAAAAGCTTTGGTGGCTTCGGCCAATGGAAATTCTTTTTCTATCATTTCATCAAATGGAAAATCTTGATGATGGTCAGTCATAAACTTAAGCGCATACCGTAAGTCCTCAAAATTATAGTTATGTAATCCCTTGATCGTGATTATGTTTCGGATGACTTGTTCGGCATCAATTTCTATTTTTCGGGTTTTAAATACGGCACCAACCCACACGGCAATACCACCAATGCACAACATTTCGAGCCCCAGTTCTGCCGCTTCTGGTGCACCACTCATTTCTAAGGCAACATCAACTTTATGGTCAGCTTTGATATGGTCAATCAGATAGGTATGCATTGCACCAAATCTTTTCGCTTGTTCAAGTTTAGCTTCGGTTATATCAACTGCAATAATTTCTTTGGCACCCTGCACCTTCGCCATTGCGACCGCCAAATTACCCAATAGGCCCATTCCAGTGACCAGCACGGTTTTACCTTTTACACTTCCCGCTAAACGCATTGCACCTGCTACCGTTGCTACGGCACAATTTATGGTCGCAGCTATAGCGGTAGGCAAGTTTTCTGGCAATTTAAAAATTGCCGTATGCTCCTTTAGTACAGTGAAGTCGCCTAGTCCGCCATGAAAAACATCATCTCCTTTAATTTGGGCATGTCCGTATTTAAAAAGGTGATCAGACTTTTGTGGCATTCCTTTATTGATCCAAATTTCTTGTGGGGGAGCAACAAAAACTGCCCAGGTTACCCGATCACCTACCTTTAGGGCTTCGCCATTGAAATCCAAATGGCTATGGCTTTCTCCAATTTCGGAGATAATTCCCACAATTTCATGTCCCAATACGGTAGGAGTTTTTTCATTCCTCTTTCCACAAAAGGTATGCAAATCGCTCCCACATAAGGTGGTATACGTATTCTTTACCAGAATTTCGGCGGGGTTTAATTTCGGCACTTCCATTCGAACCAATCGCAATGGTTTAGCCGCACCATCAAAAATTAATAATTGACCATCTTTCATAGGTTAAAATTTACCCGTTATTGTATTTATCTAAAATAGGGACGAGCTCTAATAGATCGTCTATTATGTAATTAGGATCTACAGACTTTAGCTGTACCAGGGTATGTGCTCCAGTAGTAATACCTATGCTTAACGCGCAACCTGCATTTTGTCCTTCCCGTATATCAATTGTCGAATCGCCAATTTTTGCTACAGCTGAAGGATTTTTAATATTAAATTTTTCCATTGCCAAATTAATCATGTCTGGATATGGCCTATTTCGAGGTACGTCAGATGCTGTAATCAGCGCATCTATATCTTTCCCCACATGCCAATTCAGTTTTTCGAGCAATGATTCTGCCGTTTTTCTATCGTACCCCGTGTTAAGTACCCTTATTATACTTTTAGTTTTCAATATGGCAAACAATGCATCAGCATTTGCATTCGGATAAATAGGTTCAACATCGTATGCCGTACTTAATTCCGTCAAAAACAAATGAAACATCTGCTCGACAAGCTGAGGGTTCTCCAGATGCAAACTATTCTTCAATATTGACTTGATGGCTTGTCGTTTTTCTTTTCCCGCGCCATGCTCCAGTACTTCTTCTAAGCTTAGTTGATATCCACCAATCGTATTAATGGCTTTTCTTACTGTTTTATAGACAATGTTATTTTCATTGACAGTTGTTCCTGCCATGTCAAACACTATCATCTTAATTGGTTCTTTCATTATACCGACAATATTTAGCTAAATTAAATAATTGTTTACTAATATTAAACATTTATACTATTAAATAATTACTACTATTGTGTTAAGTTTGTTGAAATAGGTTTTTAAATTCTTTGATCAAGCTTTAAATCTTATTTTTAAAAAATTAACCAATTTCCTTAATGAGAGATTCTGCATTATTACAAATTAGTCACAAAATAAAAGAAATAAGAAAATCTCTAGGCATGACGGTGCAGGAATTGGCCGAGCGGGCAGATGTCACCAAAGGATTGATTTCTCAAATTGAAAATAGCAGAACCGTACCCTCATTATTGGTATTGATCCAAATTATTAAGGCTTTAGATGCTGTCTCTTATACACATCTCCGAGCCCACGAGACCTGCGTTACCATCTCGTATGCCGTCTTATGCTTGAAAAGGGGGGGGGGGGGGGGGGGGGGGGGGGGGGGGGGGGGGGGGGGGGGGGGGGGGGGGGGGGGGGGGGGGGGGGGGGGGGGGGGGGGGGGGGGGGGGGGGGGGGGGGGGGGGGGGGGGG
>NZ_JAELTN010000002.1 GCF_016428855.1 Pedobacter sp. ASV28 | reverse complement strand
CGGTAGACGGGTTTAGCCTTAATTGGGATTTGGTTGTGGTATTCGCTAATATTGTTTCCCAGGTTGTCGTATTGGGTGCAACACCAAGTCCTAAACCAGTATCTAATCTACCTGTACCAGTTAAATTGAAATTACCTGTCTGTACAGATGTTGAATTATTAACCTTACCATCCAAAGCTGTCTTTATACCATCACTTGTAACTGGTTTCAAACTACTTGCTGTAGGTACGGTATCATATGATTCGCTTACAATCATAACCTTATTATCATCGTAGGCTTCATATAAAGTACCTGTTGAGGCATTGAAATAGACCTGCCCCTTTTCGACGGTATAGCCGCTTACATTAATATCAGCCTTTTTATTTGCCCCATATGTAGCACCTGTTATACCCGATATAATTAAAGGATTATAAATCCATCTAGATTTAATTGTATTAACAGCAGATTTATCGCCGTATTGGTTGACCTCTACTAGCCTGTTGCCGCTGCCCTTGAAAAGCTCGTTATTGTAAACTTTGTCGAGCCTGTTGACAATGGTACTATCCATGAACTTGAGCTCGCCCGCATTGTTCCACACATCTCCGTTGACTGGTGCCGACACATCGGTGGCCGATGGGCTTAGGTTGACCTGCGATTTGGTGGTGGTATTGGCCGCCAATTTTAAAAGAGAAGAGGTTGCTCCGGCTATGCCAATCCCAATACCTACGGTGAACTGCCATAAAGCGCTGATGTTGTTTACGATGGTCTTTAAATAGGTCCAGTTGGCAGGCGTAAGGTATTTGTTGGTGAGCGTACCAGCCTGAGCCTCGGCATCTGTTGCAGCTAGCTGCGCGGCTTTTCTCGGTATTCTTAAGGGGGTGGTGTCATTGTAGAAATAATACCAATAATTCGCATCAGTATAATACTGCATTTGGTAGGCACCCGTTATGGCGCTGCCCGTGTATACATCTGTGGCACTCCAGTTTGCTGCGGTGGTGAGTTGTGTAATAACGGTAGTATTGGTAATTACAGGTAATGAAACTTCATAAAAACTCTCCATTTCCTTCGTCGAAGACAGAGATAGTATTCTGTTGCCTGTTAGGCTATCTAAGATGGGTGCTTGTTGAAAGTTCTTTTTGCCTGAAATATTTTCGTTAACATTTCCAGATTTATGTACATAATCATTACTTACCGCATTAACAGCTCTGGAGGAAGTAAAATAAAGATTATTGGTGCCTTCTGGAAGCTGGTCGGTATTGGTGGCGGCAGATCCTGAGCCTCCTTCAATCCAAGCATTGTCGTCGGAATCCCAATTGTAGTTCTTTGCATCTGTTCCTACTCCCGGATCTACTTGAGCGTAATCGCCTGCTTGTAGTGGCGGATTAAATGTAGCGGCTTCAAGTGCGCTCAACGAAGTATATTTTCCCCTGAAATGTTGGTTATAATCCGTTGCATTTAGCTTCAGGTTTAGAGCTTCCGCTATTTTTTGAGGAATATCCACCCAACTGGAATCGCCATCTATTGTGCTTTTCTTTTCTAGGGTCTGTCCCGCAGAGCCTCCATTAATTAGGCCGTTTACCACAAGGTTTTTAAGGTCTTTAAAAGGGGTAACACCGTCGCTGATTTTTAGCTGGGTAACCGTATGTATCTCGTTGATATATTCGGTAGCTACCAGTAGCATATTTACCGGTTGGCTGCCCGTACCAAATACTTGGTCTGGATCCCAATCTGTTAACGGCCTAATTATAAAAGGTCGCTTCTGGTTGCCCTCTTCCGGAATTCCGGCCAAAAAGGAGGCATTCACAAAGTTTGAATCGTTCGTTAGCGCTGATGTTTTTTTTGGTATTTCCTGTTCAAAGTAATCGCGTAACACTTTTATAAGCTCCCTTAGCTTTATGCCCTGCGTTTTATTAATACTTTCTACATAGGGACCAGCCGATTTGATGATCTCATCGATATAGGCATCTGAAATGGGTGGGATTTGTGGCATGGTATTGTTATTTAGAGGTTAAACAGTTAATTCATTATCTAAAATATTCATTCTTCCGGAAGAGTTTTCCACTTGTACCTTAAAGCGGTGATAGATTTTATCGCCATCCTCATCCGTAGAGTCCAAAGGCCAGGGCAATTCATACCACATGGGCTGGTTGGTATCTGGTGGCATTATGCTAAAGATGGATTCCCAGTTTGCGCTACTATTCTGTTTAAATAGGTAATAGGTACCATTATAGGTAGTGGGAAGCCACGACAAGACATTGGTAAGTTCATCATAACCAAGTTCGGGGGCATCCGGACTTTGGGTATCTATTAAATTTACCGACATCATTACACTTGGTTGAGACAGCACTTCTTCCGACTGTTCATATTCGTTGATGATGGTCCTTAGTGCAGCTATGCGATAGTATATTGTCTGCCCAAAAGGAGGGAAGGACAAATCAGAGAAGTCATCCTCAAGAGTATAAGACCCTATGGCACTATCATCAATCTCCATATCCAATATATGATCCATTTGTAAAATGGATTCAGCGAAAAACTTATTATCTGTCCTGAATAATCTTAACCTCTCAAACCTCTCTACTTCGGGAAGAGCTGCCACTTCGAAAACAACAACAGGTGCATCAATTGTTGAAAAAGAAGTTTGTAAAGAAAAATTATCAATCACAGGAACTGAAGCCGTTTCGGTATATAAAATTTCTACTGGGCCCAAAAAATTACTGATCGGGCCAATATTCAATTGATTATTGATTTCCGCACTCGTATAAAAATAAAAATCTCTTGAAAAGGCATTTAGAAAATAATCCGTTATGCGTACATAACTACCGCCAACATCGTCAGGCTTGATGTAGGTACGAACCATTGGAAATGGATTGAAGCGTGTATCGTTTGGATCGAGCAGATTACCATCTACATCTCTTATTACAGGCAAATCGTTTGTTGTTTGTTGCCCGGTCTTTAAGTATCTAAGTATTGGCGGTTGTTCTGTTAATGGTAACAGTGTACTTAAAATAGCTGTTTCCAACTTGTCCAACTTTTGCCGATTGCTATCTTCGGGCAAAAGCAAGCCTTCTTTATCGGGTACAGGAAAGCCATAGGGATCAGGCTCTGCCTCATAAACCTTAAAAACTAAATGAGCTTCATCTTCAAAATGGAGGTTTACCAAATCAAGATATCGCTGATTGAAATGTGGATCTGAGCTAAGTGCTCCCAATTGTAACATGATATGGGCAATGGTCTGCGGAGCATAAAGTGCAGCAAGTACATTGATATGAGCGGTGCGATAAAACATAAAGCCAAAAGGCCTTCTTGAATTTGGGGTGCGCACGTCGAAAGTAAAAGCAGCTTGTTTAGTTGGATCCGGACGTACTTTTAGGCCTGGGGCTATTGGAATTTCAGGTTGAACCGGTTCGTAAATATTCCTGGCCAATAATACTGCAGGCATGGAAATACCCGAAACATATGAAAGGTGTTCTGTACTAAGAGTCTGTATGGCTACTAAATTTCGTTTATCATTTTCATCTGTCTGGGGCATAATGTTGCTCGCATTGAAGCTAAACTCGGGAGCGGGTTCGGCAAAGAAATAAGCTTTATAACCAGGATGATAATTGACACTTATCCAATCTTGTTCGTCTGTTGAAAATTGTATCGGTTGCGAATCGAAGCTGCTATCGTATACATACAATTGAAGTGGATTATTTTGTTGTAAAACAACCACCTGCAGCAATTTCTTTTCATCACCATCTATAAGAGGTAACCTCACCATTCCCTTGTACCACTCTATGTGTGCCTCATGCAATTGGCCAGGCATATTTTTGGTGGGATCAGAATCATCAAAAGGAATGTTAATTTGTGGATGAGGACTAAGTGAAGCCGTTTCAAAACTGATTTCATAGTAACCATCGAAAATAAGGTCTTCATTAAGCACTTGTTTAATCAGGGCTGGGCCATTAATGCCGCCTATCCAATATTTGGTATCGGCACTTTCACCTACATCTGTTTCAATTGCCGGATTTATGGCATCAGCGAAACTGATCAGGCCAATTTTTTCTGCCAAGGGTTCCCAATTCTCTTCCTTGGACAGGTTTTCTACCATAGAAAAACGACTGCCGATGCTTGGAATGGTATAGCTTTTATAAGAACCATATAGCGCCTCGCCTTCCCTATCATCCGTTCGGTCTCTCACAAATGATTTCTCTATGGTGATAATCGGCAGGCCATTACTTCCATTAACTATATTCAACACTTTAAATTGTGCTTCTGGAGTAGATAAATTTCCTCCATTAAACCTTTCTAAATCTGCTGTGGCAATGTTTGGTTTTTTCTCCTCTCCAGTAATCAGATGATAAGCTCCTGCAAACAATACCAATTGGCTATCATTTCCTTCAACAGGCCTCATATCGGTAATCACGCCAATAACTTCTTGTTGCAGTCTTGGTTTAAAAAACACCTTTGCTACATTAGCCCGTATAAGCGAACTTAAAGTTTCTTCGTTAATTTGCTCCAGGCCAGAAATATCTAAAATATCCACCCAGTTAAAGGTAATGCGGGTCAAGGCTGTATCTTCATCAGGAAACTGTGCCATACGTTTCCTCAGCCAAGTTTGCTCTTGGCCAGTAGTAAAAATCAGTTCATCTTCCTTTTGAATATATTGAACGGTAAGATCTGTAGGTGCAAACAATAGATTTCTCGATTGAAAGATTGTCTCATCAGTCGCCACTTCATTGCTTATAGCAGAAGCCCTCGAGAACCAATTTATCCCATATAATGCATAATAATGAGCTCCTGTATATTTTTCAAAATGGACAAATAAGCTGGTAGAATCATCGGGCAGAGGATTTACTTCAGGCAGCCCTTCAATGGGAAAATCATTATCGTAGGCATAATACACCTTGCCCATTACCTCAGCTTCGGTTGAAGTAATTTCGGGTTTTAAATAACTGGTTTGTCCTTCTGCCCTATATTTTAATCCATAATAAAGCGGTTTTGGGTGTTGAAAAAAGTTTTCGTTAACCACTTCTTCCAATGTGTCAAAAAAATTGAAATCTCTTCGTTCATTATAAAACAAGGTTCTTCCAATATTGATGATCCTACTATTTTCTCGTCTATTGTAGCCTTGGTCATCAAACATAAATGATAAATCTTCTTCAGTAGACAAGCGGTAGCTTATAGGACGCATTTGCGGAATAGCTGGCAATAACTGATCTTGTTTCGAGGTAGGCAAACTTAGATAAGTGTAGTTTATCTGTTCCGGCGAATGCATGCTCTTCCTATTTTGGTAAGATAACCTGTATACGAATTTTTGTTGGGCACTTACCCCACTCGGGGTGTCAATATGGCCTAAACCGGTCATCCTGGCTATATGATAATCTAAAGCCTGCAGTTGGATCACGTCTAGCAAACTTATTTTTTGCGGTTCCTGGGTCGGGTCTTCGTCGGGATAAATATCATAAAGTGCCCTAGGGTCAGTTTCGCTCTTCTGCAGATACAGTGCTACCAATTGCTGGATAGATTGATCTACAAGGTCCTGTCCATCGGTAAACCATTTGTCTATATAGTTACTGGCCCTCACCTTGGTACCCTCATTATATTGAGGCCAAAGATTATCTATGGGATAAGCCGGGCTTTCGAGTCTTGCACTTACTTCACTTTCATTTAAACTTATGGCGAAGCCGGTGCCTACGGCAGACCAATTGGCCAATGAACGGGTAAGCTGAAAATCGTGATAAGTTTCGAAGCTAATTTTTGCTAAACTTACCGTTATCGGCTTCTTATAGCGAACAATACTTAAACTGTCTCCTACAACATTCGCAGTAGCCTCAGCGTGATCCATAACCGTAGTTTGCTTAATGCGTTGTTCTGAGCTGTCTGCAAAACTAAGGGCTTCAATTTTCACATAAGATGGAGTGGCCGAAGTTTGACGGGTAAATGCTAAATCGAAATGGAAGAAGGTTTTGTTGAGCACCGAGATCTCAATGATATCGTCATAAGCATTTAAAAATCCAAAGCTGTTATAGTTTGGGTTAATATTGCCAGCTAAACTGTAATATTTAGTTTTATTGGTAAAGTAAACACGTACCTGATTGCTAATAACTGTATTATTTACCACTTGGTTAATGCTATACGTCCAATATTGCTGTTGGGAATTGACCACTGGTCGGCTTTCTTCCAAATCCAATTCTACAATGGCCAGGTTTTGATAAGGAGTCCGATAAATATGGACAAAGTCGTTAGGTTGGTTAAATCCGTTGTGATTGTTGACACTACTAAAGTAATCGCCCTTTGGCAAATGATTTTCAGCTAATTCACCCGTAAAGCTCCACCGCAAATGAAAGCCTTCAGCAATACCATTGGAACCATCGGCACCGGCAACTTGTAAAAATACACCCGCAGTATTATTAAAGATGTTAAGGTCCGAACTTCCACAGGGATTTAGTCCCAATTGGCCGAGCAATGCTTTTAGGGCATTAAAAGCATCTAAAAAAGAAAGGAGAGAAGCATCTATTAAGGCCTTTTCGTAGTCACCTAATTCGCTGCTGCGTGAGCAGAATTCTTTAAAAATATTAAGAATGGTTTGAAATACAGTTACATAGTCTTCGTAGCCATTATCCATAAAGCCGGTCCAGAAATCTAGTTCTAAAAAGTTCTGCTCAAAAAAATCACCGGAAATATTGGCCGTTGAAAATCCTATCCAAAAATCAAGCGCTTCAAAATCAAGCTCACTATAATCTCCGGTAATTTGTACTTGGGGGAAACCTTCTTCTCCATTTAATATCCCTAAAACAGTGATCACCCTTAGGTATAACTTGCGCAGTATATCCTGATCCAAACGGTTAATACTATTGATAACTGCTGGATAATCATCATACTCTCCATTTTTGGTGGCTGTTTGAATGGCCAATAAACAACTGGTTACATAGCTATAATCTGAACAAAAGGCGTTATTATTAGGCATATCGCAAAGTTTTAGGGCGTATTAATTTCAAGGTTAAATTCGGGACTGATGTACTGTTCAAAAGCAGTCGTATAGTTTTCTCCATTAAACATTTTATACTTAAAGGTCAATTGGGCCAAGCCGGTAGGAAAATCCATACTGGCGTTGGTGACCAATACAGCAGAAGTATTTCTTGCATGTATATACTTGAAAGCAATTGCTGTATGTTCCGGCATGTGTAACGTAAGGGTGTCCGCCAACAAATCTATTGGCTCTGTAGGTAACTTTGGATCATTAAAAGGCTCTGGGTTTCTAATGATCAGGCCCAATACACGTTGTTCCTCCGTATCTGGATCAATATTTACCAATGGCTGCAATACCGTGGTTTCTATATGCTCCAGGTTTTTAAGTTTTAACCCTCCATAAATGATCCGATCATACTTTACTGCATATCGCATTACCTGCTCGGCTGCATGGGTAGGACTATCATCCAGTAAAGGGATGATGTTGTTGTTAATCTCGGTTATCGAAAAAGAGGTATATAACGGATAAATGGCATAACGTTCGTTTTCTGGTGTACTATCGAGTATAAAGCTGGAAGCCTGTTCCTGAAAACTGGCATATCGTGAACTGATGAAATTAAAACGATGTACCTCACTGCTCTTTTCTGCTTCGCCAACCGGCTGATATTTAGCACTAAATATGGCGGTATAAACTTTGTTCGGAAATAGATCATCTAACTGGTACCCCCCTTGCTTGGTCCGCTTTTTCATGACCAGTGGATTGGTATTACAGCTATCTGAACTGGCAGCCAGATTCATTAAAAAGATGACCTGTTGGTCGGGAGGTAAACTCCTATAATTGTCAATGGTAATCGTTCGGTCGGGCAATTGCTCCCATACCAAGGCGGGGCTTTCCGATCCTCCAAAAACATCTACTACCATGAGTTCTAGACTACTTTTCACTGCTGCCAAGCCTTGGTAGCTGTCAAAATCTTCGAACATGGCATAGATATAGGGTTTGGTGAACAACAGCCTGATCTTTGGATGGTGGTAAAAAACAGGCTTACTTAAATCATAACGGCTCTGTGCGTCAGGAAAAGAACGTTCATAATCGATATAGTTTTTCAAATTGCTCAACTTAAACTCATCGGCACGATCTTGTGCCAACAAGTCATCATAAACCACGCTTTGTTGATGGAAGTGTCCAATTGGGCCAGCTGTTTTAAACCCAAATGTCTGCGTATGTTGGGTAGCATTTCTAGTTTGGCCATTTTCTACCACCAGGTCCCTGGTTTTAAGAGATAGGGCATAAATGGTATTAGGACGCCACACCGGCTGTATGGTCTTATTCAAGCCATCTCCCATCAGCGTAATCTCGTCAAACAGTTTTTCCTCTGTAAGCTCATTCTCGTTTTGCCTGCGGTGTATTTCTTCAGTAAGGTAAGAAAGCTGATGGAGCGTAGTGTGTTTCGGTACAGGAGCCGTTAACTTTAGCTGTTCTGGTATGGCTACGCTCAATTTCTTAATTTTATCTATAAATATTTCCAGGGTATCATGGGTTCTATCCACAACAATAAACAAGTGCTTAAATTGTGAATCAGAAACATAGCCGGTGCTACAGTCTAAGCTCAAGTATTCGCTTATTTTAAAACCTGCCCGAGATTGTCCGCTATAGCAGGTGAAATAAAAGGCACAACTTGGTTGTTGTCCGGCTGCACTATAATCGGTATAACTGTGTACCGTATCCTCTTGTAGCAGATGCAGTGCATAGCCCTTTTTATCCCCCGTTAAAGGGTCTTCTGCCACTTTGCTGAACAAGGTGGAAATGCCTGTATTGAAAGGGTTAAAAACTACCATGGTTTCTACGGCAAAATCTGCTTCCTCTATTTTTAATACAGGCTGGTAGGGTATAAGTAGGGCGTCTTCCCTAGAATTGAAGGCATAAACCCGTCCCAACGTTTGTTGTCCTGTTATATTCTCCTTAAAAAAACCGGGCCTTAAATCTGGACTCCCCAATGGTATAGCGGTTAAATTGCCTACATTGGCAGTGGTAGCGCTCAACAACCAATTAGCCACTGCGCCCGTAGTATCTTGGTAGCCTTTAGTAACAACTTCTGTTGCTGTAAAAGCTCGATCAAATAGTGACAAGTATACTAGCGCCTTGTCTTTTTCCTGGTCATGTCCTTGTGGGAAAACTGGCGTGACCGCATATTCATCGGCAAGTTTAAAATGCCCCCCTATGGTTAGGTTACCTTCAAACGATAAATTGGTTTCAGGCTCAAAGTTGATTTCAATGCGGCCTATCGCATTATTAAGGTCATTATACGTAATATCAATGCCATCTTGATCTGGTCCTGCAAAAACAGGTGGCATAAAATAATCTTGAGGTACGGCAACTATGGCGGCACTAGTACCCGTATCTATAACTTCTGTAATGTATATGCGCTTTATAAAATCTATTCGAATACGGTTTTCGTTTTGCCCTAATGCCAATTTCAAGAAAGTGACCGGGTTGGATGGGTAGATGACCAATTTACCTCCATAGGTAGTGAGCGTTAAGCTATTTCCTCCAAATGAAGGGTTGTTTACCACTTCGCCGCTAGCTCCCAATAACCGAAAAGTATAACCACCTTGGTAAAAAGTAGAAAAATCTGGGTAGTTGGTCTGTGCGGCCACATCTTTCCAGTTGATCAGTTGTTGTTTGGAAATGGTCTCAAAACAGAAAAGGTCTTTTCGTTTAAAATTAAGCCCATCCAGATCACTTAAGGTATCTGTAGATTGATTGGCGTAACTAAACATGTTTTGCGATAGCAGTCGGATTTTATTATAACGGTTTGGCTGCGAGAACTGCCAATAACCAGTTTTAAGGCTATTGAGATTAATTATCGGAGCTCCGTGTTCGTCTGTATTTTCTTTTACAATAGCGGTTACCGCCTCATAGATCTGGTAGGGTTTCCAGGTGCCCGAAGTGCCTGCATTGGGATCCCAACAATAAATATCCAAGCTGATCAATTCATACTCGTGGCGAACTTGGGGGCTAAGGCCCTTTTGTGGGGGAATAAGCTCGGAATAGCCTTCGGCAAGTTGATTGCTGCCGCCTCCCAATTTTGAAAATGAGGGTTTTACAGCTTTTAGCAAGTCAATATCAATATAGCTATCTAACGGTATGGTAATCTCTTTTATTCCTGTTTGATCATCTAGCATGTTATATCGCCAACGCGGATCACTTGGGGGCGGCGGAATAATGACCCCATCTCCCGTAAAAACTTCGGCTACATGATTAATCTTAAATACATCTCCAGACTGTATATTGGTTGCCGCAGCAGGTAAGTAACCTTTAATGGGATCGGGCAGTTCTATGACGGGCTGTTGTGCCAACAAAGGCCCCTTATCATTATTAATGCGCCAGGTAAGTTCTAAGGTAAACTTGATCTTGAAGAATAGGACCCTGAGAGAAATATAGATAGAACCCTGGATAATAAATGGATGCGGTGCATCTACAGCTAATCCCAGGACTATAGTCATACTTAGTTTAGCTTTCCATACCCTAATGTAGGCATAGCCACCTACACGTATAAACGCCCCTATCTGTACCGGTTTAAAACTTAGCGAGCCGCCCATATCAATCCAGGCGCCAAAAGCCACAGCCGCTACACCATAACTCCGGTTAAAATCAAATTTAGCACCTGCGCCTGCTTTAAAACCTTTAGATGAAATCATAAGGTAGGCATAGCCTTGAAACAAGGTTAAAATCCTTGACCTGATGCGTTGGTTTTCAGGCTGGTCTTTGCCCAAATTAAGGTACCAGCCCGAGGCATTGTTAAAGAAAAATGCCAGTTCCATGGTTCCGCTTAATGAGAAAATAGCCCCATTTAATGATCCGCCTACGTCAGGCAGGTTATAATTCACCCCCAATCCCGCCATAAAGGCATTACTATCTATAGAGATAAAAGCACTGAACGGTGGATCTGCGGTATCATTCAAGCCTACTCTAGACCTTAATATACCTGCCTGTCCTTGCATTAAAAATACATCGGGAAGGCCCAATAGTAAGAAGAGTTTACTTGAAAATACTTTCCCTGAATCAAAGGCTGTGGCAATAGAAGCACCAGCACCTACAGAAAAGCCTGATTTGCTGGCAAACTTGTCTATCTCAATGCCTTCTTTGTGGGTGATGGTACTCTTGGCTTTATAGTATTGCCACCAAGTAGCATTTTCGCCCAAAGGAGGTGTGGTAGCGCTCTTGGACGGCAGGTAATGCTGGCCTATAATGCCCCTAAAACCGTATATGCCCAAGCCTGTAGCCCCTAAAATAATAGGTGTGGGCAATTCTAAGCCTATGTCTACCACAAATGCCGGTACGCTAGGTTTAAGGCGCATGCCCGCACTGCCTGTCATTTTTAAACGGGGAAGGCTAAACGTTACCGCACCACCGTATTCGATGTTGGCAGCAGAACTAGAAGCCTGTTCATTGGGGTTGGCCATGGTCAGGTAGCCGTTCAACAGGAAGGCGGCCTTATCTTTAGTCACATTGCCCGGTATGCTCATGTCGATATTGAGCCTATCGATACTTAAAAAGGCATGGAATGGGCCATCATCATCTATGGTAAAATAAAACTTGATGCCATTGCCCGAGGTGTTGATCCCAGCCCTGCCCGTATTCACCATCCCATCAAATGCAAAAACCAGATAATGCCTTTCTATGCCTTGGTGCAAGCCTTTATGCCCAGAAATGCTGATATTGCTGATCTCCATTTTTACAGGGCCAATCTCTAATGGGAAGGTTTTGGCAATGCTTATGTTGTCTATGCCCGGTTCAAATTCCAGTTTGCCATCGTCCCAAATGCGCAGTTTGTTGATGGGAATATCTTTAGGCAGCACGTCACCTAGGCCAGGGATATTAAAGGTGAAACTTAATGTGCCAGCTACTTCCGCATAATAGCCACGGTCTTCTTTGCCCAATTGCAGGCTTTTTACCTTAATTTCCAGTACATCCAGAAAATTAAGCGGTGGTATATCTTCTGATATGGCCGTAATGCTGAAGTTACCATCGTCTTTAATTTGGGCACTGATGTTGATCACTGCATCTTGGCCATTCTGCTTTAACTTGTTGAGCGTAAGCTGCCCCTTAATTTCTGAACTTACAATGGAGCCCATTTTAAATGCTAGCCGGAAAACATCTAGACGAGCTTTAAAACCTCCAAAATCTCTATTGAGCCAATCTCCAGCGGTTAAGGTAAACATACCCGATACACCGCCAGTGCCAATGAACAGGTTTTCGGCCTTTATTTCGGCACTGGTTTGGCCTTGGGTAGGCGTGCCAAAATTTCGGAAGCCTAAAATAGCTTCTTGAGCGTACACTCCAACAAAATCTGTTGGGTAGCCCGCCGCATCAGCTTCGGGAATATTGGAAGTTTTACTGAAATCTAGTTTTACGTTAGTAAAGCCAATGATAAGGCCTGTGTTGCCTATCTGTACCCTTGCTGGAATGAGCGAGCCTGCCAACTCGGTATTGGCATACAAGCCCCTTTCTGTATCAAAATCCAAATCAGCTTCTGCAAACTTAAGGAGAGTCTTCTTGAGTTGCCCTTCCGCATCTAATGTATCGTCTGGCACCAAGCCCTCTGGGGTTTCTTTTAGGGGCAGCAATATATTTCTGGGAAATTCTATGGCTGCACTCAAGGTAAGCGAGGCCCTTAATCTGGGGATAAACAAATCTTTGATATAGCTCTCTAAATCTGTAGGGATTAAAGCACCAAAGAAATAATCTAACCTTTGTCTGGTAACTTGTAAATTGGCATCTAACAGGTATAAAGTAAAGACAGTAGTAAAAACATTTTCATTTAATTGCTCTACTTGTGTTGTTAATTGTTCAAATTTATCTTCGTCTTCTTCGTCAATTGTAATGGTTGCACTGTACAACAGATTAATGTCGGCAACCAATTGCCCAAAACTTGATATTGTTGGTTCTTCAGGAGTTACAAAAGTACTGATGGCCAAACGTAACACCTGTTCTTTGGAAATGCCGAGTATGACAATGGCAAAATCAAAAAAGGCATCAGGCTGAAATGAAAAGGTTTCGAACTTAAAATTGGAAAAGTATTTTAAGATTTTCCATTCCCAAAAAAGCGTAACTGGAAATGAAGAAATGCTGCCATCTTCATAATCGGGATTAAGGACAAATGAAATACCACTGCCAAACAGCTCAAATGCCAGTTTCTTCCTGCTCACTACAGCCAGACTGTAAAAAGCACTACTTCCATCTATACTTGTAGAGCTGATAAAATCTTTATAGAAAACATTATCGAATACCTGCCCAATGCCCTCTTGGATAAAGCTCAATGATTCTGGCAGTTCGCCCACATTTATTAGGCGTGATAACGCTGGATAGTACAAATTATCTGGCATATTCCTGTAGTTTTAGCTCTGTTAATACATCTAATTAAATTTGAAAGTTCCAGTCTGCGTTTGCACGATATCTCCATTTTTCCCATCCAGTGTCCAATACAAAAATGAATTTACTTTGTCAGGATAACCGGTGTTTACTAACCAAAAAGGGTATTTGAGATTATTTTCACTTTTTTTCTCACCAAAAGTTTGACTTATACTTGCCTCACCGTTATTCGGATTATTTTTAAGGAATTTAATAACATCGTCTATAGGAAATTCAAATTCTTTATCATAATCAAATTCTTCTATTACCCTTCCGGTTTTGTCCCATATGATATATTTCCCTATTCTTATCTTAATGTTTTTAAAGGTATCATCCTCTATTCTCTTTTCTATATATTTCCGCTCAGGAGAACCGTCTTCAAAATATTCATAAACATATATCAAAGATGGTTGATCATAATAGTTTACTTTTCTATTTTGAACCGAGATCCCCTTCTCCAAATTTCTCACATATAATTTTTCAACATTGTCTTTCCCTTTAATCTCCAATTTGTAGGATACACTATTATTAGTGTTGTCGTGAGATACGGTTTTTCCATCCAATACAAAAGAAGTTACCGTTGGTTGTTTTTCGTCTAAAAAATCGCCTTTGGTATTTCCTAATTCTTCTATTTTTTTTAAGTCTAATTTTTCCATTCCTTTGTCTTTAAATGTTATAATCGAGCTGCTGCAACTTTGAAAGAGCACTAATGCTATAAAACATAATATCTTTTTCATTTTTCAGTTTTTAAGGTCGAATTATTCCTAAGTTTATCCAACTGATATTTGTTAAAACCAATCCTGCTATCGCTAGGGGCAATTGACGTATCAATATAATCCAATATATTGTCTGTTATGAATTCACGAAAAGTAAACTCGCTATCATTACCAAACGAATGAAATAAAGAAAGACCATGGCCAGCTTCATGAGAGATTGTGGAACGTTGCAACGGTATTCCGGATCCCGTATTAGCTATTGCCGAAGCATATAGAATCAGTGTCGGTAAAAACGAAATGATGTATGTTCCCGTGCCTTCTGCTTCACCATATAGAATATTATAAGAACTTCCTACAGCACTAGAAATACAATCGTCACCGAAAACAAATATTGACAACTTATTATCAAAAAAGCCTTGGGAGAATTTTGGTTTACCTTTTAGATATGAGATCTCGACTGGGCTTAAAAACGTTGGCGGATTTGGTGTAGGAGAAGGGTAAGGACTACTATAGTTTGTATAGAATACTGGATCGACAGACCTTCGTAAATCTAAAGTTTCTACACTAGCAGCCATTTTTATGTCGATAAGAGCTTGATTTAAACTTTTAGTGAGAATATCTTCCAATATTTTTTCATTTCCCTTTAGCCCAGTTTTAGATATTGCGGGATCTAAGTTTGTTGTGCAGTCTATAAAAGTTACATCCAATTCCTTTCTGTTTGCTTTTGAATTTGGCAAAGCCCATAATACACCTGCAAGTTTTTCTACATTATTTTCAACTGCAACTATTTCAATTTTTTTATACTCTGAAAACTCTATAAGTGTTTCAATTTTAATAGTTAAAGTTCTTAACACACCTCCTGTAACAGTTTTATTGTTTATCTCTAAATAGCCATATTTAGCATCATTCGGAAGAACGGTAGTACTATTTGGTGGAATAGATGTTACTTGAAAATGTTCTTTTTCAAATTTAATTTTCAAACTGCTTGGGCTAGAACCAATTTCTATCTTTAAATCTAAAACAGCTTCTGTAAGGCACTTTTTTATTCCGTTACTTGTAAGTTTCGGAAAACCGCTCAAACTACCTCCAATATTTTTATAAGGATATAGCGCTATCCAAGAACCTGTATATAAATGAGAATTACTTTTGGTGGGATATATTGGAAATAAATTTCTAAATTTAATGATTTCATTTTTCTCAACATCAAAGCTACCACCATCATCTTTAATCTTTACGCCTCCTACAATGCTATAATAATGCCCAATGTTATTCAAATAAGTTCTATCAATTGGAGCTAAGCTATCTCCAGTCAGCGTAGTATCTCCCTTACGTATCCAATCAAAACCATATTCTCCTTTCCAATTGTTAGAAGGATTCGAAATATCAGAATGAGGTCTAAAACTAATTAGCGAATTCGAAAATTCTTTATAATACTCTTGTGAACTAGAATAATCTTTCGAAAAGAAATAGAAGCCATCTAAAGTGTAAATATGAATATCATTTGTAGGAAATGATTCTAATAATATATTAGTAGAATTTTCAAATTTAACTCCTAATCTAAATTTTCTATAAGGCGCAGAAATACCTATATTAATTTCATCAAGCTTAAAGTATACATTGGCAGCGTCAATTGGCAATAACTGTCCTATGATGGTATTTTCGGCTTCTGTTATACCAAGTTGAAAATAACCATTCCTTTTATTTATATTGTGCTCATGTACCAGCATAAGCGAGTTGATGGTTACACTTTCTACACTATCGAAGAATTCTCCCTTATAAATTGAAAAATTATTGTCTTCATATAGTTTTAATATATAATCTGAGTAGTTGGAGGCTTTTTTTACAATCCCAAAAGTTTGATTATTAACGTGTATATTTTCTTGATAAGAAAATCTTTTATTGGTATCTGATGTAACAGTAGCTATATGCAAACTGCGTTTAATAGCAACGGAGTTTATAACTTTACCGCCATCAAGAAAAATTCTATCTTGAATTTGAGCGCCATTACGCAAGAACTCATGCGTATTTACCATTCTACCACTATCTCTATACCCCCAGCTACATTTTTCAATATCGTTATTTTCAATCGGGGGTTTTATCCCAAAATACCATAAATCTTCAAAATAACTTACCTCAGGAAAAACCTGTGTAAGATTGCAATTTATTATTGCAAATGAAGCACATGTCCTAACAGGGTCGGTATGAATTTTCAACGTAAATGGCCTAAGAAAGTTATTGGTGACATACACAACAGGAGAATAAGCGATTGGATATAAATTTGAAGCAACGCTTGGCGCAATGACGTTTATAGAAACATGTTTATCTCTATTCGGTAAAATATGTGGGTCAACATTATATTGTAATACTCCGAAAATCCAATCTTGTCCCACATTAGGTTGATATATTTTTATTAATACTGGCCAACCATAGGTTTCGTTACTATCTGATGGAATCTGATTAGTTAAATCAAATAATAATTTTCGAGAAGTATTATAGTAATTATAAGACCTTCCTCTTTCTCCTTTTACATATACATATATATTGTTTTTTGTCTGATACTTTTTTAAAATATTAGAATAGATTTCAGTATTTGTTTTTAAGATTATGCCATTTGATGTTTTTATATTTCCACACTCTATATGAGAGCCCCAAAATGCGGCAGCATCTATAAACTGATGGATATATTCTTTGTATCTTTTTTCTCTATCTACCTTTGTCATAGTGGCAGATGCACTGATGAGGCCTAAATCAAGGACATGCTCATTTTTTCGGGCGTAAGCCAAATCAAGTTTAAATAGCTCTTCTTGGTTTTCTAGCTGGTAGTCGCCGTAATCTAACACAATATCTAAACCTAAAGAGCCAGAAAAATTGCCAATATAATCACCTTTATTACACTCGGGCAACTGATAGGTATCAGCACCCTCTATAAAAGTATTGAAGATGGTATCGATAAGCATTGCGTTAGTTTGTATGATTGGGTTATATCCTATTCTTTTTGCAGGAAATATAGAAGGTACGGTACCGCTGGGAAGATAGTAGGCGGTATAGTCGTCCCATAAGTTTTGTAATAATTTTGGTTGTAAAGGGTCGGATATATTTTTAGCGATTAGACTATCACTGTTATCGATCAAATCAGACTTATTAATCCCTCTATAAATGAAATATTTGATTTTGATAGGTGCATGATCGTTGCCTTCTGGCTTAAGAATTAGATTAATTTTGGTATTATCCCCTTCCATGGGTTGTATTAGAATACGGCCTTTACAAATAGCAAAAACTTTTGCCGATTGAATAGGGCTTAGCAACCTTACAACAGCGGTAGTCCTATATTGGGTTGTTTCACTGCCCACCACTGGCCCAAATGCATCTGTGGCTAAGTTGCCCGCAACAGCATCAGCCAAAGAGCCGTATTCTGTATAGAAATAAGATTTGGGGTTATATTGTACAGCCATGTTTTTTTTAGGAATTTTAAATGTTTATCTTGCCCAATCGTTGCGGCTTTTAGACGAATATTTTTTTAAATTTTTCTTTAATTTCAATCTCCTATAAGTAACCGTTTTTAATCAACCAATGAGCAATAACTCCCAAAGCGTAGCGGTTGGGCTCCATCCCCTCGCTAGTTGCAAAGACTTTTCCGTAGCCCTATTCTAAAACAAGCACCGCCGTTTTTGCTATCTTGTTGTATCTTATTACGCCAATTTTATAGTAACTACTAAGTATTCCGGTTTCTCTAACTTTATTCGTATGCAGCGAAACTTGCTCACTGCTCACTATTGCCCCTCCCGTATTTATAAAATCAGTACCGTCCTTTGCCATAGTGCCTCCTTTGTAGGTAACCAGGCTTAAACTAAAGTTCCCATATTTTGGTGTTCTATACCAACCCGCATACAGGCCAACATCAACAATATCGACAGACGACAGAGGGGGGGGGTGAATAAAATTCTTATAACTTATTAATACCGCCTCCGTACCTGAAACCTGATTATCTCCTCCCCACCATAGATAAGAATTACTTTGCGGGTTTACACCAACTGGGACAGTGTGTTTTGATTCGGAGCTAGCAAACCCTACGTATATATCATCATAAATGGTACCTGTATGCTCAAATCCCACAAGAATATCTAGATCCTCCTCCTCCTCCTCTCCCCAAATATATCTCAGCACTGCAAAATCAAAATTGTCTATAATGATCGGTTCGGCAGTTTGGTAGGTTAGCGTACCGCTGGGCACATTGAAGTTGAAACGTAGCAGCATGGGCAGGTAGTCTTTGTTGTAGTTACCATTTGCCCCACCAACTGCATGGGTTTGGAAGTTTTCATAATAAAGATTGGCCCCACCAATTACTGTAGGGGCATAGCTGCCCGTACTGCCGTTCATGGCCATCACACCTGTATAGTCCTTTAAGCTAAAAGACCCTGTAATAGCTTTTACGGCGTTAGATCTTCCCCTAATTTCCAGTACAAAATCCTGTATGCGAGGGTACTGTCTAATGAGTTTGGCCATATTAAACTCGAATCTCCATTTCAATATGCTGGCATTATCTATCAGATCGGAAGCTAGAATAAATGCGTCGGCAGGGAGGCTGTTGTTTGGCAGAAAGTTATTACCGGTGTATACCAGTGTCTGCCCGCCATCAATGTCTGCATTGACGATAATAGCCCCTCCGTTTAGGGGTGTATCGTTAAATAGATCTACCACCAGCACAGAGGGGTAACGTACATTGGTATTTAAAATGGTAATGGGCAAGGTTCGGCTTATTCCTCCTCCCAATGTGGCCGTGATGGTGGCCTGTTTGTCATTAAAATCGGAATCGTCTCTAAGGGTAGATAACACGTTAAAATCAAAGCTACCCCCCATATTTATACTGAAAGTTGTTTTTTCCGTCACTTTCATCTGCGTTCCGCTGCCAAAGGAGAGGTAGGCTTCATAAGTGGCCACAGCGCCTTCCTGTACAGATGTTGGTCCTGCTATAGTAAGAGAGTTGACCAACATATTTGCATAAAAATCCAAATATTTTACGCCCGACCAGCCCTGTACCGTTAATATACGTACACCAATGGTATGGGGCCCATCGGCGGTCATTGAGCTTACCTGTTGTCCTTGTTCTTCAATAAGTATAACCTTGTCCAAAAACCATTGATAGGCCTGTACGCTTTCTTGGTCCGGAGCCGAATCAAATTCGACACTAAAAGAAAAAGTATTATTGGATAAATAGGTTTCCCCAACTAGGGCGAAAGGCGGACCAAATAGGCATAAAATGGCAGGCATAGAGAGGTCATTAGTGAAAAAATTATTTATCCTAAGTTAGTAGTTATGTTCAAAAAAACAAGAAACAATTAGGGTTTTAATGAAAATTTAATCTCAAGCCAATGGCTTAATAAAAGGGACATTCGGCCAAGTCCGCTGTCAGGGCTTTGTCGAAACAAAAGACATTTTCTCCTTCACTTAGGGCACTAGATGTAGAATGCACCTGTAAAGTTTTTGATCGAAAACTTAGCAGTATTAAGAAATTTCTGTAAAGAAAGCTACCCGTGTAACAAAATTATCGAGGTCCTACTATACTAATTTTTCTGTCCTATATTTGATTTAACCATCAAACATAAACAACATGATAAAAAAATATTTGAGAAAATGCTGTTGGGTGTTTTTATTGGCGGGAAGTTTTAGTGCCCTAGCCCAAGAAGTGCCCACACCCAATTCACATTTTGGTTTTACCATTGGTGATAATTACCAATTGGCTAATTACACGCAAACCGAAGCTTATTTTAAGAAATTGGCCGCCAGCTCTAAGCGGGTTAAATTAGTAGATATTGGTAAGACCGAAGAAGGCAGAAGCCAATACATGTTAATCGTTACTTCGCCCGAGAACCATAAAAACCTGGAGAAATATAAGTCCATTTCCCAAAAATTGGCAAGAGCTGAAGGACTTTCTGAAAAGGAAGCAAAAGAGCTTGCCCAACAAGGAAAGGCCATCGTTTGGATTGATGGAGGTTTACATGCCAATGAAACGGTGGGCGCACATCAATTAATACAAACTGCCTATAATTTGGCAAGTAGAACCGATGCCGAAACTACAAAAATATTAGATGACGTAATTGTGCTAATGACACATGCCAATCCTGATGGGCAAGAGTTACAGAGCAACTGGTATATGAGGGAGCAAAACCCAGAGAAAAGATCACTGGCGGGTTTACCTCGTTTGTATCAAAAGTATGCTGGACATGACAATAACCGTGATTTCTTTATGCTCAATCTTAAAGAAACCCAAAACATGGGGCGTCAACTGTTTATAGAATGGATTCCGCAGATCATGTATAACCACCATCAGTCTGGTCCTGCAGGAACCGTTGTTGCTGGTCCTCCGTTCCGCGATCCACATAATTATGTATTTGATCCTATTATCTTAACCAGCCTTGATGCGGTTGGAGCGGCCATGCATAATCGTTTAAATGTAGAAGATAAGCCTGGTTATACCCAAAGAGGAGGTTCTGTGTTCTCTACCTGGTATAATGGCGGATTGAGAACAACTACGTATTTTCATAATATGGTGGGCTTATTAACAGAAATTGTAGGTAGTCCCACACCTATGGAAATTCCTTTAGTACCATCGCGCCTACTGCCAAACAGCGATTCGCCAAACCCGGTTTTACCGCAGAAATGGTATTTTAAAAATGCGATAGATTATTCGGTTTCACTAAATTATGCAGTATTGAACTATGCTCAACGTTATCACGATGAGTTATTGTTTAATATCTATAAAATGGGTAAAAATGCTATTGATAGAGGAAGTAAAGACACTTGGTCTTTCTCTCCCCAAAAGATAGAAGCCATTAATGCTGCCGCCAAGAAAGACAGCAAATCTGCAAGTGGAAATGCAAGAAGAACAATGGACACGAAGTTTTTCGACGAAGTGATGAAAGATCCGAAAAACCGTGACGCACGTGGATATATTCTTTCTGCCAATCAGCCAGACTTTACAACGGCCATTAGATTTTTAAATGCCTTGATTAGAACAGGTGTAGTGGTACATAAAGCCACAGCAGCATTTACCGTAGAAGGGAAAACATACCCGGCAGGATCTTATATTGTGAAGACAGATCAGGCGTTTAGGCCCCATGTTCTGGATATGTTCGAACCGCAAGATCACCCCAATGATTTTAAATACGAAGGAGGCCCCCCAGTAGCGCCTTATGATGCCGCAGGTTGGACCTTGGCCTACTTGATGAATGTGAAGTTTGATAGGGTATTAAATGACTTTAATGGTCCTTTCCAGAAAATGCCTTATGGAGAATTACTGAAAGCAGCGCCACAAACCTTACCTAGTGCAAACGGCTATGCTTTAAGTGCACAAGCCAATGAAAGTTATTTGGCCGTAAACGAGTTGCTTAAAGCTGGAGTAGAAGTGTTGCGAAATCCTATTGATGGTTCTTTTTATGTAACTGCTACGGCAAAAGCAAAAGAAGCCTTAAATAAGGCAGAACATAATTTCGGAATGAAGATCTCTTCTGCCTCAAAACCAAAGGGCGCAATAAAGGTAAAACCATCACGAATAGCACTTTGGGATACCTATGGCGGCTCTATGGCTTCGGGTTGGATGAGATATATTATGGAGCAATATCATTATGAGGTTACCGTTGTATATCCACCAGATATTGATGCAGGTAAATTAAAGGATAAATATGATGTGCTGATTATGGTTGGTGGTGCGGTACCTGCTTTGAATAATAATGAAGGAGGAAGGGGTGGAAATACGCCGAATGTTGAGAATATTCCTGATGAATTTAAAGGCCGGGTGGGCAGAATGACACAGGAAAAATCTATTCCCGAACTGAAATCATTTTTGGAAAATGGAGGTCACATTGTGGCCATTGGCTCGGCTACCAACTTGGCGGCTCATTTGGGCCTACCCGTTAAAAATGCCTTGGTAACCAAGGTAAACGGAGAAGAGAAACGTTTACCATCAGATAAATTTTATGTTCCAGGTAGTGTACTCAGTGTGAAAATAGACGGTAAAATACCCGCTAACTGGGGGCTTGATGAAAATACAGATGTTTATTTTGACAATAGTCCGGTATTTAATATTACGACTACAGATGGTAAAATAAGACCTTTGGCATGGTTTGCATCAGATAAACCTTTACGTAGTGGCTGGGCTTGGGGACAAAACTACCTTAAAGATGGCGTTGCTGCTTTTGAAGCAGATTATGGTAAGGGTAAGTTATTTGCCTTTGGTCCAGAAATTGCCTTTAGGGCACAGACACATGGTACGTTTAAATGGTTGTTCAACCAGTTGTATAAATAACAAAGCTAGCTTTGGACATTGGATCGGCCCTGCAAACTTATTGTTTGCAGGGCCGATTTTCTTTTTACCCTATTCTTACCAAACTCTGCCCATAACCACCTTAACTTTGTATTCATGAAAGTAGAAATTTGGTCTGATGTAATGTGTCCATTTTGCTATATTGGTAAAAGGCACTTTGAGAAAGCAATGGAGGCATTGCCATTTCAAGATGAAATCGAAGTAGAATGGAAAAGCTTCCAACTTAATCCCGATTATGAAAATGTAGACCACGAAGATTTGTATGCCTATTTGGCGAGAAGCAAGGGAATGAGCAGACAACAGGCTCAACAAATGACCTTGCAGGTCGCAGATATGGCCAAAAATGCGGGCCTGTCGATAGATTTTAGCACCAACATCCCTGCCAATTCGTTTAATGCTCATCGATTAATCCATTTTGCCGCAGATAAAGGACTACAAGATCAGGCTGAAGAAGCTCTTTTTAAAGCACACTTTGTCGAGGCTAGAGATGTGGCTAACCCAGAAGAACTATTGTCTATCGCTAAAGAACTTGGCCTAGAGGTAGAAGCGGTTAAAAAAATGCTAGATTCAGATGAATTTGCAGAAGCAGTGAGATATGATGTTTATGAAAGTCAGCAATTGGGTATTAGGGGCGTGCCATACTTTGTATTAGATAGAAAATATGGAATTTCTGGGGCACAACCAGTAGAAACGTTTGTTGAAGCTATTACCAAGGGCTACAAAGAATGGAAAGAAAGCAAAAAAGTTGGACCATTGGAAGATTTGGGTACAGCAGGAAAGAATGCTTGTGATGATACTGGCTGCGAAATTTAATGGTTTTAAAAGAGTTCCCATACTTGGGGGCTTAAGCTGTTGGATAAGCTTATAAAAAGGTGGGCTGTTAATTTATGGATAATCGGGAGTTATATCTTTTTAAATAAGATAAAAAAAAGCGATAGGGTTCTTTCCTATCGCTTTTCTTTTGGTGGATTTTTATTGATTTAAGGCAGATTTATTAGTGCTGTTCTTGCTGAGCTTGGAGTTTTCGGCATATTTCATGAAGTCGACCATAATTCTCATGCTCTCATCTTCTACAAAATCTGAAACTTCTTGTTTTGTGGTTTTTTCACCTTTCTTTAGGGCCGGTAATCCTTTTTGTGCCCTTAATTGGTTTAATCTTTCTAAAGATTTTGCCTCAAATGAATCACGCTCTGCCTTAAGCTTGGCTTCATTTAGCGTAACAGAGGTTTCATTTTCCCTTTTTTTCCCTTCTTCAATATCTTCTTGTAATATTTTATAGTCTATTGATTTGGCCATTCTTTCTTCATGTAGCTTGATCAGGTTGGCCTTGGCTTCGGTCAAATTATAAATAGTATTGTAAGCAGAAGGTGTAACCATATCAAAAGGCAGCGCAGAGGGTTCTGTATCTTCTCCAATCTTATCTAATGGATAGATGGAAGGAAAGTTAATATCTGGAATAACCCCTTTATGTTGTGTACTATTTCCACTAATACGATAAAATTTAGCCATGGTCAAATTGATCTGGCCCAATTGCGGGATACCATTTTTGTCTACTATGGTCACAGTGGAAGAATTGTTTTTTGAAGGACCTGTGGTGGTTTCATTCTTTTTGAATAAAGCAGCCAATTTTTGTAGCATAGAAGAATTCATCAACGAATTCAGGTCAATGGAAGATTGTACAGTTCCTTTACCATAGGTTTGTGTGCCCATGATAATACCACGGCCATAATCCTGAATGGCACCAGCAAAAATTTCTGATGCAGAAGCACTCAAACGGTCAACCATTACACCAAGTGGGCCATCCCAAGCTACACCAGTGTCTTCATCTTTATACACCTTTAGGCTGTTTCTATAGTCTTTTACTTGTACGATGGGACCTTTGCCAACAAATAGGCCAGATAGGTCTATTGCTTCATTTAAAGAGCCTCCACCATTTGCTCTTAGATCTACCACAATGGCATCCACTTTATCCATGTTTTTTAAGGTGTCAATCAATAAGCGGACATCCCTTGTGGTACTTTTGTAATTGGGATCTCCGGCATTGGCGGCTTTAAAATCAGCATAAAATGCAGGGATTTTGATAATGCCAATTTTAAAAGGCTTACCATTATCCTCTATGGTTTTAACCGATTTTTTAGCCGATTGCTCCGCTAAAATTATTTTGTCTCTTACTAAACTGATAATTAACGGTTTTGAAGATAAGTCTTGCCCAACAGGGATCACTTTTAATCGAACGGTGGTGCCTTTCGGACCTTTTATTTTCGAAACGGTATTGTCTATTCTCCATCCTATTACATCTTCAAACTCACCATCCCCTTGGGCTACGGCAACAATTCGATCTCCGGCATTCAGTTTTTTGCTTTTAAATGCAGGACCTCCGGGCATGATGGATACAATCTTGGTCACTTCGTTTTCTAATTGGAGCACGGCACCAATACCTTCCAGTGAACGAGACATTTCCTGATTGAATGTTTCGGCATTTCTAGGATTAAAATAATTGGTATGTGGGTCTATCGCCTCCGTGAAAGAATCCATCAATATTTGGAAAACATCCTGGTTATTGAATTTACCAGCCTGAGATTTTAGGTTAGTGTAGCGTTTGGTAAGCGTTTCTACGTTTTTTGCTTCATCTGTACCTGCAATCTTAAGATTGACCAATTCATATTTTACTCTTTTCTTCCACAGATCGTTTAGTGCAGAGGTCGTTTTGATCCAGGGCATATTTTCCCTATCATATACATAGGTGTCATTCTGATTGAAATCGTACTTGTTTTTGATCTGGGAAAGGGAATAGTCTATACGTTCATTATACCGCTTTAGGTAAACATTGAAAATATAGAAAGGAGCGCTAAGGTCTCCAATTCTAAAATCATCATCCAAAGTTGTTCTGTAGGCCTCAAACTCTTTAATGTCACTTTCCAAAAAATAATATTTGGAAGGATCAAGCGCTTTGATATACCGATCTAGAACGATGGATGATATAGAATCGTTAATCTTTATTTTCTTATAGTTATAGTTTTCTATTAAACCCACTACTTCCTTGCAAACCAAACTCTGTTGTTCATCAAACTTGATGTTTGGCACACCTTCCACCGGTTTTTGCGCTTTTGGCGATGCTGTGCAAGCCAAAATAGCAGCGGTAAAGGTGATTGTAAATATTTTTTTCAGCATCTCTTTAACTGTTTTAAAATCCATTCTTATAAAATCATTATCCAATATGATACCAATTTCTTAAATAAACAAAAAAGATACAGAATTACTCTGTATCTTTTTTGTAAACTTTATAAAAGTAACGTTTAACTACGATAGTAAATTGTTTTGGATGGCTAAAATAACCAAACCCACAACACTTTTAATCTTGGTTTTCTTAAAAATATTTTTTCTATGGGTTTCCACCGTTCGCTTGCTGATAGATAGATGGGTGGCAATGTCCTGATTATTGTATTCTTTGGTAATGAGTTGTATAATCTCTATTTCCCTTTTACTCAAGAGCGAGGTAAGTTTTTGCGAATCCTTCATTCTAATGTTTGGGTTTAATGATAAGTAAAATTATGAAACCCTAGTTGTGAGACAATACCCATAAAAGGGTATATTTCAATTGGATAGGAGCAAAACTGAAGAAGTAAACGACAAGTGTAGGTTAAATCAGACTATTTGCCTTCTTAGTTGCTGTTTTTTCTGCAATAAGCGCTCTGTTATTTCTAATCTGTTGGTTAAATTGATTGATATTTGCGTTTTTAGAGAGCAATTCGGCTGTATTTAAGTCTTTAGTGGCCAATTTATAATCTTTCTTTCTGATCTTTGTAACAGCAATGCCCAGCACAGATTCTATATACGCAGCCTTATTATTAAGTTGCTGAGCCAAAATGCCCTGCTGGGTATAAAACCATAAGGCTTGAGTAAGTTTGTTGGCAGCCAGGTATATTTTGCCTAATTGCTGGTAAGATGCCATCTGGCCATCTTTGCTGTGTATTTTAGTATAGTTCTTTAATGCTTGGCTTAGAATGACCTGTTCGGCCTCCATGTAGTTTGACAACGAAAGGTGCGCATTGCTTAACCTTAACAGCGCAGTTCCATATCGGGAAAATTTTCTATTGTTTTGGTATTCGTTGGCTGCTCTGTTGAACATGGAAACAGCGCCCCTAAAATCACCCATGCGTTCATAACGCTCTGCTTCATCAAAAAAATCATCACCATTGGTAAGATTATTGCCCAATACGGCAAGATTCACAGAAAACTGAAGCGAATTAGGTTGTTCTAAACCGGGCGAAACGGTTATTTGCGCCTTTGCACTAAGCGAAAAAACTATAGCAATAAGCAATAGGCAGCAATTTTTCATTATGCAAAGATAGATTTTTTATAATTAAAAATGTAAAAGGTTGTTTTTCTTGTTATTATATTAATTTTTGGAGATTATTTATTTAAGGCTTAAATGCTTTGAATGCGTTTAGGAATAGACGGGGAAGTAACATTTTCATGGAATATGGTTGTAACATCTCCATTAAAAGAAAGTCGAAATATAAAAACTAAAAAAAAATGTTAATAACAACAACCAATACGGTAGAAGGCAAAAAAATCGTAAAATATATAGGCCTTGTAACTGGCGAAACAATTATTGGCGCCAATATTTTTAAAGATCTATTTGCGGGCTTGAGAGACATTGTTGGCGGTAGGGCCGGATCTTATGAGCAGGTATTACGTGAGGGCAAAAATACGGCGGTAAACGAAATGCAACAATATGCAGCTGCAATGGGTGCAAACGCCGTGATTGGTGTTGACCTGGACTATGAAACAGTAGGCAGCGGAGGCAGTATGTTAATGGTAACGGCAAGTGGTACGGCGGTAATTTTAGAAGATATCCCTAACTATTAGTATAAGATTGGCTCCCATTGAAGTCATAAAAGAGACCTATAAATTATCGTCGTTATTCCATAAGATGATGTTAAGAGGAAGCATGCTACCATACATACAATTGGGCAGGGTATAGCAAATAAATAAGCTAAAAACCCCAATGCCTTTGCAACATTGGGGTTTTATATTTTTGAATTTTAACTTCGGCTTAGCGTTGTGGCATCTTAGGCATGTTGCGCATCATTTTGGCCGCTGCCGCTGGATTAGAGAATTGTTTCATTACTTTCCTCATGTCTTCAAATTGCTTTAAAAGCTTAGTCACATCTTCTACTTTGTTACCAGAACCTTTGGCAATACGTACCCTCCGGCTCTGTTGTATAACGTCTGGATTTTCCTTTTCGTAAGGGGTCATCGATTGGATGATCGACTCTACGCCTTTAAAGGCATCATCGTCAATATCAACATTCTTCATCATCTTGCCAACACCAGGTATCATACCCATCAAATCTTTCATGTTACCCATTTTCTTGATCTGTTGGATTTGGTTATAGAAATCGTTGAAATCGAATTTATTCTTGCGGATTTTCTTTTGTAGTTCTGCGGCTTCCTTTTCATCGAACTGTTGTTGTGCTCGTTCTACCAAAGAGACCACATCACCCATGCCCAAAATACGAGAAGCCATCCTATCGGGATAGAAAACATCGAGGGCTTCCATTTTTTCACCGGTACCGATAAACTTGATCGGTTTATCTACTACTGATTTAATAGAAAGTGCAGCTCCACCACGGGTATCACCATCTAGCTTGGTCAATACTACACCTGTGAAATCCAATCTATCATTAAATATCTTTGCCGTATTTACAGCATCCTGACCAGTCATTGCGTCCACTACAAACAAAATCTCGTGCGGTTTGGTCTGTGCTTTCACTTCAGAGATTTCTGCCATTAGGGCTTCGTCAATTGATAAACGACCGGCGGTATCGATAATAATAACGTTATTATTATTCTTTTTACCTTCTGCTATGCCTTCTAGTGCAATAGCTACCGGATCTTTTGATTCCTTATTGGCGTAAACAGGAACACCAACCTGTTCTCCAAGCACCTGCAGCTGGTCTACTGCTGCTGGACGATAAACATCGCCAGCCACTAGAATAGGCTTTTTACCTTTACCCTTCAGGTGTAGTGCCAATTTACCGGTGAAGGTGGTTTTTCCAGCACCGTTCAATCCGGCAATTAATATAATGGTTGGATTGTTTTTTAAATCTAATTCGGTAGCCTGACCGCCCATGAGGCTAGCAAGCTCATCATTCATGATCTTGGTCAATAACTGGCCAGGAGAAACAGAGGTAAGTACGTTTGCACCTAATGCCTTTTCCTTAACTTCATCGGTAAATGACTTTGCGGTTTTATAGTTTACATCGGCGTCTAATAAAGCTTTACGAATCTCTTTCATGGTTTCTGCCACGTTGATTTCGGTAATGCTTCCCTGTCCTTTAAGGACCTTAAATGCCCTGTCTAGCTTATCCTGTAAATTTTCAAACATTGCTGTAATGTTTTATGAGTTAAAATTTTATAAAGTGCAAAGGTATTAATTTTGCATTACAATAAATAACGATGAGTGGGCAAAGTTACGGCGGTTTAAACCATCAATTGAGAGTTGAAAAAGGAAGTTTAGTCCTTTGGCTTACTATTTAGCTTATTTTCTAAACAGAATAAGGTTGAACAAATAAAGCTGCTTCTGTTTATCTTGGAAAGGTAAAGCTTAAACCTAGTGCAAGCGCCTGACTGCTTTGAACTTTTAAGTCCATATCCCGATCATAGAGAATGACACCTGTTAGGGATACGTTCATAAATCGATTGATCTTTGCTAGAAAAGCAACATCCAATCTATGGTCTATATGCCCGAAATTATCGTAAGGGATGAACATATTATACTTTGATCTTAATATCAAATTCTTCATGATCTCCTTTTCCAGATTGCTTACAATCTGAAAGGCAAGCTCATTTCTGATTTTTGTTCCCCTTTTTACCCCAAAGTTGTTGGCATTGGTTTTATATAAAGTGGTATCCAAAACAAAAGTTTGGCGAGCGGTACCTGTACCTATACGGGTAGAAAAAGCTTTACTTGGTTTGTATTCAAAACCCATTGATTCGGTGATATAGCCAGGAGACATGAACTTGGAAAGCAATTTCGCCTGTTCATTTCCCTGGGCATCTTTAGAATAGGAAAAACCTTTGTCGAACTGCGACTCGAAGTTTAGCGAAGCAAAGAAATACCAGTTCTTAGACATTTGGATGGCCGCTTTATTATCCCAATAGATACGGTCATTGGTTTTCTTTTGCAACTGATCCTTATTTTTTACTTTGCCATATTGCAAAATGACCTCACTGGTATAACTATAACTTTCTTTACTGTATTCTGCCTTATAATTTACGGCCGCCCCTATGGCGATAGAGTTTACTCCACCACCTTTCCAATTGTCACTAAATGAAGCCTGGTTTACGTTAATGCCTACTGTAGCCTTTGATTTCCAATAGTTTATTTTTGCTTGCACCAAAGCAGGTCTTAATTCTACGGGCTCAAATTTGATAATGCCTGTTCTGGAAGGAAGTGGGCTTCTTTTCAATCTGATTTCCATATCTTTTATGGGAATAGGAATCGTGTCAATCTCTTGGGCGGCAAGATTTAAAGAAAGGGCTAAAACAGTAAGGAAACTAAGTAATAAACGCTTCATTTTCTACAAAATAACGCAAAATTTTGTAAATTATTGATTGACTTGTCGTTTAAAAAGATAAAATAATGAACTAGCTTTTGAAAAAGGAATACCAGGCAAATGGCTTTCTTGTGCCTAAGTAGCTCAGGTCATGTTCCTTTGCATAAGCTTCTTTTTCAAATAGGATATGAGAATAAGCTTGATGGTGATTTCTGTATTTAAGCAGATTAAAGGCATAGTTGAGGAAATACATGATGTAAAAAGGGACAATGAGCAGTTCTAATTGTTGCCTATGGTGAATTAATTCATGGTTAATTAAAATGCTGTCATTTTTATACCCAGCTTCTTTGACCAGGATAAAAGGGAACAGTGCCATTGCGGCTGCAGGTAATTTTGGTAGATGTATTAATATGGCCATTACATTTTCTCAATGCTTAGCTGAGGTAGCTTGGGCAGACGGAACATAGAGGGGTTCCGTTTATAGGATGCATAGCTATTTCTGATGAACTGAATAAATGCATAATCTGATGCGGTAAGTACAAACTGGTAGGTTGGCCTGTACTGTAACATGAAATCTTTGAGATCTTCATTTTTTATGTCGACAATAGCTTTTACATATTCTGGCCGGTACCTATAATCAATCACTTCTTCTTTATAGTCTTTCTCTAATATTTTTTGCAGGTGACGAGCATTTTTTCCATCCCTGCTTAAAAGATTGTAAATGGCATCAATTCCCAATCCAACACCTCTAGAGCCTAAGTTTAATAAATCCCTACTGCTGCCTTTGTCCAATTTATATTTATATTCATCCAACTTTGATTTATAGCGTTCTTGGGGCGTCTTGTTTTTGCCATAAATATTAACTTCCTTAAGCCTTATTCCTAGCGATTTTAGCTGAAATACAATGGCACTTTGCCCCCTATAAACTACGGTATCCATTCCATATCCACCCAAGGCTGCAAAAAGCGTATCGCCCACCTTGGCATTGGTCACAAATTCTCCCTTGGTGTTGTTATAAAGACCTTCATCATTCGCAGGGTTGTAAATGTACACTTTGGCCAAGCGTAATTTACTGTCTTGGTCTATGACAAAGCCCTGAACGGCCTTGTTTTGTGAAAACAGGGCAGAGGAGCTGAACAACAAAAAAAATAAGGCAATGGCAGATTTCATTTGAACAACAAAACTACAATATAAATAAATTTGGTTGGTTTATCTTAACATTATTTAACTACCAAAAGTTTTTGTCCAATTTTGATATTATTGTCGGTAAGTTGGTTTAATGCCTTTAGTTCATCTACGGTTATTTTATATAACTGGCTAATTTTAAACAGGGTATCTCCTTGCTGAACCACATAGTATTTTCCGCCTTCCAATGCTGTTGGCGGATCTTTTGGCGCAACGGCTACTGGGGTAAATTTTTGTTGTTCCTTAGGAATGTTGGCATTGATTTCCGTAAATACCCGATCTTCCCTTAAGATTTTTTCTCGCTCGCTTTCCGGTTGATCGTATTGGTAAAGGCTATACTTTTCGATCAGGTTGATCAATAGGTCAGGGTATTTTGGATTGGTGGCATAACCTGCATTCTTAAGTCCTATTGCCCAGTTCTTGTAATCATTTTTATCTAACTCAAACAAGGCGCTATATCTTTTTCTCTTTAAAAAATTAGAGTGGTCCTTATAGGACTCTCTAGGGTCTTTGTATACCCTAAAACAATCGTTCTTTTGGTCATCATCTTTATAATAGGCTTTCCCTTTCCAGTCGGAAGTACATTTAATGCCAAAATGGTTATTGGCATATTTGGCCAAATCGCTATTTCCGCTTCCCGACTCCAGAATGCCCTGTGCCAAGGTGATGCTTGCTGGAATACCAAATTTGTTCATCTCTTCTATAGCCACAGCCTTAAAGGAATCGATATAGGATACGGTATTGTAGGAAATGGGGTTGGGATTTTCTTTGCGGGCATCTTTTTCAATCTGCTTATTGTTACGGCTGTATTGCTTGGTTTTGCATGAGCTTAGAAAAATGAGGGCAATGGCTAAAATAGAAATGGGTTTAGAAATGGTCATATTCTTTTTCTTTTGGATTAGAGTTTTAATTTCTGTCCAGGTTTTAAAGCATTAGATCTTAGTCCATTTTTATTTTTAATGGAACTGACGGTAGTACGGTTTCGTTGTGCAATAATACTTAAATTATCACCTTTTTTAACGGTATATATCTTGGCTGCTGATCTTTTCTTGGAACGAGCAACAATTTTGGGTTCTTCTGGCGCCACATAATCATCAGGTCTGTTATCATATTGGTAAAGCTCATATTTATTAATGAGTGCAATAACCTGCGAGGCCCAAGTCCTGCTTCTGGCATAACCACCCCGTTGAATACCCCGTGCCCAGTTCTTAAAATCATATTTATCATATTTTTCGAAGAGCACATTAAAGTAGGTTCTGCTTTTTAAGAAGGTTATAAAATGATTGTAAGAAGAATCTACACTTGGAAAATCTTTATAGGAAGATCGAATTTCTGTACTGGAGTTTTTGCCCTTAAAGCCAAAATGATTATTTAGGTAACGGGCAATTTTACTCTTCCCCGACCCCGACTCATGAATGGCTACAGCTAGAATGACACTTGCAGGTAAAGAATGTGCTTCCATGAGCTCCTTTGCCTTATCTACATGCTCTTCGATATATTCTTCGGTAGTTGTTTGGGCATTGGTAAGTAGTACCGATAAAAGTAGAACGCTTAAAACAAATATTTTCTTCATCGTTTTTCTGGTTAATCGGCTAATTTTTGGGGCCAATAATTAATTTTAGTTCAAACCATTAGGTTGTTCAACTACTTTTTCCTAATCACGAATAATCCATCCCTAACAGGTAGGATTAATTTTTCCACTCTTTGGTCGTTATTGATCTTGTCGTTAAAGGAACTAATATTCTGGGTATCTTTATCTTGTGCATTATTCAGTATTTTTCCACTCCATAATACATTATCTACGATAATGATGCCACCAGGCTTAACCCGGTCAAATACCAGATCGTAATAAGTGCCATTATTTTTCTTGTCCGCATCAATAAAAACCAGGTCAAAAGTTTCCGAAATGTTTTTTAAACTTTCTTGCGCATCGCCAAGGATATATTTTATTTTGGGATTAAATGGTGATTTGGAAAAATTATTCCTCACCATGTCTTCGAGTTCAACGTTAATGTCAAGGGTATAGATAAGCCCATCTTCGGTTAATCCTTCGGCAAGGCACAAAGTTGCATATCCGGTAAAAGTACCAATCTCCAATATCCTTTTAGGATGGTTCATTTTGCTCAGCATACTTAATACACGGCCTTGATAATGGCCGCTCATCATGCGGGGCATAAGTACCTTTAGGTTGGTTTCCCTATCAATAGCCTGTAATAGGTTATCCTCAGGCTCACAATATCTTAATAAGAGTTCTTGTAATTCTTCGCTGATCATTGTGCTTATAAACGATGTTGTTCCATGAAATATTGCAGAATTATGGTTGCGGATATGGTATCTACCCTTTCTTTGTCTCTTCTGTCGCTTTTCTTTAAGCCACTTTGCATGATAGTAGCATGAGCCATTTTTGAGGTAAAACGTTCATCAACCCAATGTTGTGGAATGCTTGGGAAATTTTTTTTCAAAATGGTAGAGAACCCTTTTACGTGCTGGGCACTTTCTGAGGGTGAGCCGTCCATCTGCTTTGGGTCTCCCAGTATAAATGCTTCAACCTGTTCGTTCTGAAGGTATTTCTTAAGGAAATCGACAATGTCTTTTGGATGTACGGTATCCAAACCCGTTGCTATAATTTGCAAAGGATCGGTAACGGCAATGCCAATACGCTTGGTGCCATAATCGAATGCTAAGATACGTGCCATTGTGGCAAAGATAGGGTTTTTGATTTACGATCTTAATGGCCCGTTGCAGGCTGGGCTTACGAATGGGTTTGGTGTTGCTTTAATCATAAACCCAATTGCAATGAAAAGCCCACAGTTGAGTGCTCTGCCTAGCGCAGATAGCGAAACGAGAGCTTGTAATGGAAAGTGGGGCTTGTCTTGCATAGGACAGGACATTTTACCTTGCTTTTCCTATATTTAACCTTCATTCGAAAAATTTTATATCATGATGCAACGTTTTGAAATTCACGTTGTCTTTTGATCAGAACGTTTAGAATTTGGAAACAGTTTATATAGATAAGCACGCAACATTGGTTGACGATTGCCGCAAAGGGAGTCGCAAGGCACAGTTTGAGTTATACAAATTGTATGCTACGGCGATGTATCATGTAGCTCTGAGAATCGTTAATGACGATGCCGAGGCAGAAGATGTGCTGCAGGAAGCTTTTTTGGATGCTTTTAACCGCATTGCAGATTTTAGGCAGGAAACCACGTTTGGTCTGTGGCTCAAACAGATTGTGATCAACCGGTCGATCAACTATTTACGGAAGCGTAAAATGGAACTGGTAAGTGTTGATGATGTAGATATTGCCGAAGAACCAGGGCCAGATTTTGAAGAAACGCAGCTGAAAGTGGCGGCCATAAAGCAGGCAATGACCGAACTGCCAGATGGATACAGGGTGGTATTAACATTGTATCTGTTTGAAGGTTACGATCATGAGGAGATCGCACATATTTTAAAAATAACAGAAAATACCTCCCGTACGCAATATATGCGGGCAAAAAGAAAGTTGAATAGTTTATTAGTAATGAAAGGAGTAGTAAGATGAGCGATAAATTAGAAGGGTTTATAAAAGAAAATAAGAAGCAGTTTGAAGTTGGCGGTCCATCAGATCAACTATGGAACAGAATAGCGGCAGAACTGGATAAGAAGCCGGTAAAAAAAAACATTAGGTTATACCAATGGCTAAGTGTTGCTGCCATGTTGGTTTTAAGCTTGGGTATTTATTTTGGTTATCAGCATAAAAAAATAAACGGTGAAATCATAGTGGCCGATATTAATCCAAATTTAGGAAAGAAGGAAGTGAGATTTACCAGCCTTATTGAAGAGAAAAGGGACAGTCTTCAAGTTTTTGCCAATTCGGATCCTGAACTGTACAAAAAGTTTATGGCCGACTTAGGTAAGATTGATGCAGATTATCAGGAACTGAAAAAACAATTGCAAACCAGCCCTAATAAGGCTTTGGTTGGAAAAGCAATGATGAAAAACCTCGAAATCCAGCTTCAGATGATCAGTCAGCAATTATACATTATCAATCAAGTCAATCAATATAAAAAAGAGAGTATCATATGATGCAAAAAAGCTTTTCGCTTATTTCTTGACGTCGGTTATCAAGCAATGGCAATGGCATCAGTTTTAGGAAAACAATTTAAAAAATCATCATGGTACCTGCTAGTGCAGTTAGGGCTTCATTGCAATTAAAAAAGTAAAAAAATGAAAAAAATTATCATCATATCGGGTTTATTATTACTTGCGGTGCAAGTTAATTCACAAGGGCTAGGTGGCTTGTCGCCAACGGCACCTGCTCCGCCACCAACACCCAAATCTACTTATGATACCGGGGAAACCATCAACATTACCAGAAGCTATTCCTCAACGACGAATAAAGGACGAACAGTTGTGACGAATATCGAAAGCCAAGCGGTATATAACAATATACAAGATCCATCAGATGAACCGCAACGGTCGAAAACTTTTAGCAGGTCCTTTAACATTGGACGTGACGATAAAATCAATATTTCCAATATTTATGGTAGCATTATCTTTAAAACTTGGGATAAAAATGAAGTAAAAGTTGATGCAGACATTAAGGCTTATGCGAGTACGGACGAAGAGGCTCAAAAATTGATCGATAATGTTTCTATTTCGAGCTCAAAAAATGCTGATGAAGCGATTTTTAAAACTTCGATGCAAGAACCTCAAGGTAATTGGGGCAGTGGGAGCAGAAATGGAAAGAGGTGGCGTAGAGAGGTGAAGGTTTATATGACTGTTTATTTGCCCTCAAATGTTGCGCTTACTGCTTCCCAGCAATATGGAAATATTGAAATGGGCGATTTTTCTGGACCAACCGCACTTAAAGTACAATATGGTAAATTGACCACAGGTAATCTTAACAATGTCAATAATTTTATTTCAGCGCAATATGCTAGCGTAGATATGAAAGACATTAATAAAGCCACCATTAAACAGCAATATGGCAGTGGCCTAAGCATTTCTTCTATTGGAGACTTGTCGCTTAATGCTCAATATGCTGTTGTGAGAATTGGTACCATTAAAAGAAGCGCAAATATTAAGCAGCAATATGGCAGTGGCCTAAGCATTGAATCGGTAGATAATTTAGAACTGAATGCACAGTATGCGTCGGTGAAATTAGGAACCGTGAAAGGTGATGCAAATATCAAAATACAATATGGAAGTGGCTTAAGTATAGAGCAGGTAGGAAACTTAAGCCTTACCTCGCAGTATACCGGGGTAAGAATTGGACGGATCACTGGCATTCTTACGGCAAATGCCCAATATGGCAGCAGGTTGAGCCTAGAAAAAATAGAAGCCTCCAGCAAGATGATTAACATTAATGCTGAATACATTACGGTAATGCTTGATTTTGCACCTAATTATGGAGGTAGTTTAAATGTAGACACACATTACTCTGGCTTTAAATATGGAGAGAATATAAATGCAAAAAAAATGGGCGACGATGATAGGGGAAGCAGCTCTAGCAAAGAATATAGCGGGACAATAGGAAGAGGGGGGCCTTCTAATGTTAAGATTTCCGCAAAATATGGCTCAGTGACCTTTAAATAAATCCGAAAACACCATAAAATGATAAAAGAGCAGTCCTATTTTGGGGCTGCTTTTTTTTGTAAAAAGATTTAGCAGGAATAACAAGACGATTTTGCATATTAGTATTATAAATCCATTAAGGAATTCTAATCGATGAAAAAAACAATCTTGACCATAGCCATAGCACTAGGTGCTTCAGGGGCTTTTGCACAAACTAGTCTAGCTTCTAAAATTAACCAGGCCACACAAACGGCCACAACAGCCAGTACCTATGCCTCTCAGGCTTCGGCGGTGGCCAGCAAGTTAAATAGTGTATTGGCCTTAACGGGAACCCAAAAGCCGCAGGTAGCTACAATTGTAACTGATTATTTAAAAAGTAAAGCGAACATCTCTTCTTTGGCCACCACCAACGCAAGCGATTATACCTCGAAATTGAGTGATTTAAATTCTGGCATGTTTTCAAAATTGAAAACAGCGTTAACCGCAGTGCAATATGCGAAGTTGTTAGGGTTGAAAACTTCAAAAACAACCGATGTGCTGTCGGCATTGTTTATATAGGTAAAAAATAATTAGGATAGAAAAAGGGAAGCTAGAGTTTCCCTTTTTTGATTAAAATACAGTTTATTCTTTATCTTCGTTTCCATTATAACTGATCAATTTATGGAATTTTTAAGTAGCCCGGAAGTCTGGGTATCACTCTTAACCCTAACCGTTTTGGAAATCGTACTAGGGATAGACAATATTGTGTTCATCTCTATTTTGTCGGGTAAGCTGCCAGCGCACCAGCAGAAAAAAGCAAGGCAATTGGGCTTGGCCTTGGCTATGATTACGCGGGTCTTGTTATTGCTCTCGCTAAGTTGGATCATGACCTTAACTGCACCTTTGTTTAATATTGGAGATTGGATTGGCATTACCAACCAGGAATGGCTAGATAAATTGGCCATATCTGGCAGGGACCTTATTCTAATTATAGGGGGATTGTTTCTTATTTACAAGAGCACACATGAAATACATAATAAATTAGAAGGAGAAGTAGAGGGTGAAGGAAAGGCCAAAGTGCATTCTTTTGCAGGAACCATTGTACAGATTTTGATTTTAGATATCGTTTTTTCGCTGGATTCTGTAATTACGGCAGTGGGTATGGCAGATCATATAGAGGTTATGATCGCTGCTGTGGTCATTGCGGTAATTATCATGATGCTGTCTGCAGGAGCGATAAGTAGTTTTGTGAATAAGCACCCAACCGTAAAAATGCTTGCGCTTTCATTCCTGTTGTTAATTGGGGTTTCGTTACTTGCCGAAGGCTTAGACCAGCACATACCAAAAGGCTATGTTTATTTTGCCATGGCATTTTCGGTATTGGTAGAAATGCTGAACCTTAAAATGAAGAAGAAAAATAGTAAGCCAATTAAGCTTCGCAATACGCCGATAGAGGAAGAAAGTAAATAAAATTTTGAGGAGGGCTTTGGAAACGATAGCCCTTCTTTTCAATTCAATCTGCTGTCGCGGAGTATATTTGTCATTCGGATGAATCTATACGCGCAGAAAACCTTATGGATCCATCACTGGCTTTTTGAGCAGAATAATGTCGCCACTTTCATATAGAGTATACGCTCATTCGGTAAATTTTCTTTCCGTCATTGCGCTAAACTTCGTTTCTTTGCTGCTCAATTAAATTCTATGGTATCTTTTTTCGAGTCTAATTTGGCCGAGCTTTCGGTGCATCGCGTTGGTAACAAAGCAAATGAAGAATATTATGTGCTTTCAGACAAATCTATGCACATCCAAGACGAAATGCTTAACCAATTGTTAAAGCAATATTTTCTTTCTCCTTTTCAAAAAGTAAATGAAGTATACCGCTTTACACACCCGAACAATGATTTGGCATTGAACGAGATTTATCACTTCATATCGCAAGTATTTGCAGATGGAAGCTTGTTTCATGAGCATACTAAAGAAATTGCCAAGTACCTGTTTGAGGTGGCCAACCATCCAAAAATCAAATCAGGAGAATTGTATGTAGGCTACTTCGAAAATGTACAAATTGAGGGCGATTTGCATGATGCCATTGGTATTTTCCGGTCGGAGAACAAGGAAAGCTACATTAAGGTTTACCCAGAACAAAGTGGTTTTGGCATTAGTTACGAGCAAGAAGGAATCAACATTAATAAGCTAGATAAAGGTTGCTTAATCTTCAATACAGATGCAACAGAGGGCTATAAAGTTGTGGTCATTGATCAAACCAACCGCAGTTCGGAAGCGGTATATTGGAAAGACGAGTTCTTAAAACTAAAGGTTCGGAACGATAACTATAACCAAACTCAAAATGTAATGGATGTATACAAAAACTTCGTTACCGAAAAATTAGACCAAGAGTTTGATGTTGAAAAAACAGATAAAATCGATTTGCTTAACCGCTCCATGAAGTATTTTAAGGAAAAAGAAACCTTTGACATGGACGAATTTGCCAGTGAGGTAATTGCCAATCAAGAGGGAATAGATCTTTTTAAAAGCTACAAGCAGTCTTATGAGGAAGAGTTTGACACACAAATTGCCAACAGTTTTGATATTTCCAACGCAGCCGTAAAGAAACAAGCCAAAGACTTCAAAACCATTTTAAAGCTAGATAAGAATTTTCATGTTTATATCCATGGAAACAAAGACCTTATAGAAAAAGACTACGATGCCGAAAAAGGAATGAATTGCTATAAGCTTTATTTTAAGGAAGAGCAATAGCTTAAATGCATGCGACAGGGTAATGCCATGGTGAGACTTAACATCGCATCTGCTAATTATTGTTGGTTTATTTGGATCTTAAAATGGTAACGCTATCAGGAACTCGTAGTAAAATGCTGTTTTCATCAACTAAATTTTTCAGGGAATTGTCGCTTATGGAATCAAGAAGCTCATTTCTGAGGTAAAAAGATTTCTTTTCCTTACCATTTGACCAAAGTAAGATTTTACAATTACACGCGTGGTTATCAACGGTGTTTATTACTTCTTTTATTTCGCCCCCTTTTCCCTGTTTAATATAAACCTCTCTTATCCCAATAATGTCATTGTTTGTGCCGGCATCAAAATTCCAAGAGGCAGAAATTACCATGATTTTATTTTTGTTCTCTATTAAACGCATTAAGGAAAGGCGTGGAGATTCGATTTTGTTCTCAATGTTTTTAAGATAAGAATGAATAGATATGACATCTGGGCTTTCATATTGCATGTACCCATAATGGTCAAAGCCAGCACCGTACCTATTAAACAGAAAATAACCATCTTTATATTTAATATTTATAATATTTCTTACAAATTTATGGAAACGGTTCCCATCAGATTTTCGTGCCTGGGGAGAACCTATATAAACCATCCAAACCCCTTCCAGGCTATCAATTTCGGCTTGTGTAGGTTGGTATGGCGTAATCACTAGATCATGCTTTAGTGAGGATATTTTATTGGCCATATCTATCCATTTGAAGATGGCATAACCTAATAATAGCAATAGGATAAGGATTGCATATAAGAAACTTTTTCTATTAGCGAATAATTTTTTTGAACGGCTAGGTTGCTCATCAGATTCGTCAGCAAGTAAATTGGGGTCTAATATGTTTTCTTCAAACCTGTTTCTTCCAACACCATATAGATAAATGTAACAGGCATCAACAAGAAAAGAACGTGGTTTTGCCACCAATCCATTAAAAGCATCCTTAATCTGGCCACCGGTTACATCATATTTCAAATAAGGGTATTCGGTTTTCGAAGCGCTTCGGTCTTCGGGGTAATGGCTATGGCCCAATTCTGCTGAGGTATAAGGTAGCTCATTGCTAATAGCACTTAACATCCTGGCAATGTCTTCGTAATTCCTACGATTGGTGTTTAAGTTTAACTTATTACCCGTTTCTAATTCGTATTTCTTAAAAACTTGTCGCAGTAGATATTCAATTTCATCCTTTCCAGATTTTAATGCCATAAAGTGATATTTCCCTCCTTAAATAATTCAACACGTTCTCACATTTATACGTGCCCGAGCTTTATATTTGATTATGTGACCTTAAATATATCAATAAATAAGCTAAAATTTTCATCATAAGCTAAGCGATATAGGTCAAGAAAAACTATAATAGGTATTTGATTTTCAACATTATAAATGTTTTTCCGAAATTTTTAGGCTATTTTCCGAAATAAAAAATAAATTTTCTAAAACAAACTGGCTGCTTCAATTGAGCATTTAGCACCCTAACTTTAGGTATAAGCCAGTTACAATTAAATGGTAGGCGAAAGCATTAAACGGTATAACTATTTGCCGTTTATCTGGTAAACCAAATATTAATCTTACTTAATTAAGACACCCATTGAAGTATCTTAGAATCTTGTATGTACAGGTCCTGATCGCTATTGTATTAGGAATAATTGTTGGCCACTTTTTTTCTGGTTTTTCTGCAACGGCCAAGCTAATGGCCGATATGTTCATTAATATGATCAAGATGATTATCGCTCCGGTGATTTTCGTCAGTATTGTTCTGGGTATTGCCGGCGCGGGCGATTTAAAAAAAGTTGGGCGTGTAGGGATAAAAGGCCTAATCTATTTTGAGCTGGTTACTACGGGTGCCATTGTAATAGGGTTGATAACTGGTAACCTGATTAAGCCAGGAAGTGGGGTAAAACATACAGCAGCTCATACAGACACCGCCTTAAATACTGCTGCTTCTGCAGGAATTGATTGGCGGGAATTTATCAAACATATCGTGCCCGAAAATGTCATTGGGGCTTTCGCAAAAGGTGATATTATACAAGTGCTCTTCTTTGGAATTTTATTTGCGGTGGCACTGGCCAAAATGGGCGAAAAAGGCTCGTCGGTAATTGCAGGTTTCGAAAAGATCAACAAAATCCTGTTCAATATCCTGCACATGGTCATCAAGCTGTCTCCAATTGGTGCTTTCGGCGGTATGGCCTATACCATAGGTAAGTATGGCTTTTCTACCTTATTTGTATTAGGGAAGCTGTTGGTTACCTTCTATATTACAGGATTGGCCTTTATTTTTATCGTACTTTATCTAATCTTAAAATTCAATGGTTTTAGCCTGTGGAAACTGTTAGGCTATATCAAAGCAGAACTCCTTATTGTACTTGGCTCTAGCAGTAGCGAGGCCGTTTTACCAAACATCATGGAAAAACTGGAAAAAGCAGGGTGCAGCCGCAACGTGGTAAATTTAATTATCCCCGCAGGGTATAGCTTTAATCTGGATGGTACCAGTATTTATTTAAGCCTTGCCATCATATTTCTGGCTCAGGTATTTCATGTTGATTTAACACTGGGACAAGAGCTCACCGTAATCGGTATTTTGCTATTGACCAGTAAAGGGGCCGCAGGTGTAACGGGAAGCGGGTTTTTGGTCCTAACATCTACCTTAACCATATTAAATATCATTCCTCTCGAGGGCATGGCCTTACTGGTAGGTGTAGACCGTTTTATGAGCGAAGGTAGGGCCCTGATCAATGTAATAGGTAATACAGTGGCTGCGGTAGTTGTTTCAAAAAGCGAGAAAGAAATCGATGTGGAACAGTATAAGCTAATGGTTGAAAATAAATAGAACGAGTAATAAAATGCAGTAATAAGCCAACCTGTTTTTAAAATTTATAAGAACTTTATATCTGCTCTACCATGGGTATGGGCAAATATTTATTAACCAATAAAATATATAATGTTATGAAATATATCTTTTGTCTTCTGGTATTGCTCTTCTCTGAAGCTAAATTTTCAAATGCTCAAATCAACAATAATAGTGTTGGCAAGCAGGTGTTTTATTTTGACAACAAGGGTAAGCTTAAAAGCCCGATAAAGGTTTTTTACTACAGTCCTAAGGCTAATGCGCCCGATATGCCTATTGTAGTAATGTTACATGGGGCTAATAGGGATGCGTCTGCCTATACAGATAACTTGATTAATGCCGCTACGGTATTTGGTTGTAAAATTATTGCGCCAGAATTTGATCAGGAAGATTACCGTGGTGCAGAGGCTTACAACTTGGGAAATGTCTATGACAAGAACAAAAAAAACTTTAACGCTCCAGAAAAATGGAGCTTCTCTTTGATCGAACCACTTTTTGATTACGTGGTAGCGCAAACCAAAAGTACCAACACCGCTTATTATTTATATGGACACTCGGCAGGCGCACAATTTGTACATCGTTTTATGATGTTCGTAAATAAACCCAGGGTAATTAAAGTGGCTATTGCAAATGCTGGTTGGTACACACTTCCAGATCAAAATATAGATTTTCCTTACGGGATAAAAAATACACCAGTGGATAATAGCCTTCTTTCCAATTTTTTCGCGACCAAGGTATTTGTATTGGCAGGAATGGCAGACACCAAAACAGACGATAACACTTATAATACGAGTAAAGACGCAGAAGCCCAAGGTCATACCCGTTTTGAGCGTGGGCAATACTATTTTAAAACGGCCAAAGCCAAGGCTGATGAAATGAAACTGCCATTTAACTGGACAGAAATTTATGTGCCAAATGTGGGTCACGATAATGGGAACATGGGAAAATTTGCATTCGCTAATTTCTTTATGGATATCCAATAATAAAAACTTAATAATGAACCGAGCAAAAATTATAAAGGTAATATGTACATGTTTCTGCATGTGTATGTTTCAATATGCCTTAGCACAAGAAGATGAGCGTTATCAAAGAGATACCACCTATACACCTAATGAGTCTTCAGAGAATGTGCATATTTTAAGGATAAAGAAAGGGTACCTGTTAGGCGATGGCATTACATTTATTTCTGGAAAAGGAAATTTCAACCTTAGCCCTTCGCTACAAACACTTTATCTGGTCAATTCAATCAATAAAAACTTATCGGCGCCAAACTCCACGTTTGCGATAAATAGAGCTAGGCTAAATGTGTTTTCAAACTTGTTCGAAAACAAAATAAGTTTATCTGCAAGGTTGAATTTTGCGACTAACTATGCAAGTACAACTACGGGAAATCGGTCTTTTAATACCGTGCTGCAAGAGGCTAATATAGAATATAGACCTAATCGGACACACAGTTTTAATTTCGGTTTAAGGGCCGATTATGTAGATGGGAGGGAAACCAGAATAGAGGGGGAAAGTATTGGTTTTATTGATAGAAGTTTAGTATCCGATGCATTTGATGCCATCTTTGATTTTGGCGTGAGGTATAAAGGAAATTATAGGTTGGGAGGAACCAACCTGATAAAATCATATTTATCTGTTACCACCGGAGACAGTAGAAGTGCCTTACAAAAAAACTTTGGTGGCTTTAAATATGGCATCCGCCTAGATTATCTGCCATTCGATAAATTTTCACGTGCGGGCGAATTTTATATGGATGATTTGTATAGGGAAGAGAAACCAAAGCTGGTTATTGGGTTGGTATACAGTTATAATGATGGAGCCACATCTGCTAAAGGAACCAATGGTGGCCGTTGGTTATATGGTGATGCCGACCGTAATGTATTGTTGCCAAGCTATACAAAATTTGGAACAGATTATTTGTTCAAGTATAACGGTTGGTATTCTATGGGAAGCTTTGTGGCTACAAGAGCGACCGTTCCGAACAATATTGCTGGTGAGTTTAGGTTGGATGGATCGTTTATCACCTATCCTGCCGCGCAAACAGCAGAACAAACAAAAGATAAGGTGCTATCAAGGTTAAACCTAGGTAGAGGTTTTAATGTACAAGCGGGTTACCTATTCCCTTCTAATTGGGCTATGGGCGCAAGATATTCTACTTTAAAAGAGAACAATATTACGGCGGCCTTTGCCGACTACGATAGGAGCTACACTTTCGTTACCACCAAATATCTATCGGGAAACAGCTTGAAAATACAGTTTGAACTTGGTTATAACCAATTAAGGGAAGCCCTAAAAACAAGCACTCAAAATGGCACTTATTATAGTCAGGTGCAATTTACCATTCAGTTATAATGCTAAAAAATAATTACAAATGAAACCGAGTTTACAAGGTCATTAACTAAGCGAATCGTTCTTGAGATCCATTGAGAGAATAGATACAAATTGAAAAACGCAGTTAAAACCGGTAAACACACCATAATAAATTTAAACAGATGAAACCGCTATGATTTTCAAAATCACACAGTAGAATAATTAAATCATGGCAGCTTCATCACAAACGAAAACAAATTTTATACGGATGAAAAAAATACTATTCCTCTTTTGCTTTGCATTGTTATTCATAAATAATGCTGCGATGGCCCAACTTGCACAAGCGGACTCTACGTTTGTGTACATTAATGGCGAAGGTACTTTTATAAAGTTAGGCAAGGGCGAAGGCACTGTAATCAATTTATTGACTACAGTTCAACCGGGAGTTCAGTTCGGCCGTCTCGATTCCTTGTCAAAAAAGACCAATAACAGCAGAATGAGCTTAAATTTAGTGAGGCTGTCTTTAATGGCCACTAATGCCAGAAATAAAGTTTCGGTAGGTTTGGTTACCGATTTTACAGGAACATCGCCCATACTTGAAGGTTGGATTGGTTATGACATTAGCAAAAGAGCTAAATTGATTCTCGGGCAGAAACAGAGCCATACCAATAACCGCTTGGCTATGGCCGATGAACGCTATGCCCAAACCATGGGACAGACCATTGCAGGAAAATCTAATGATGGTACTTTATATGGAGGACTAATGCAAAACTTTGTAGGCGCTACCCGCGAAGGAGGATTGTTTTTAGAAACCAACTTCAACATCAATAAGATGAGGATTTATCCTTCCGTATCTTTAACTACGGGAGAAGGACAGAACTTTTTCTCCTCACAGCCTACCAGCTCTGGTTTTAAATATGGCGGCAGGCTAGATATTATGCCTTTGGGCGATTTTATCAAAAACAATGCTTTTATTGCCCACGATATTTATAGGGAGCCCAAACCAAAACTGGCCATTGGCGTAGCGGCCAGCCTCAACCAAAAGGCAAGCAGCCCAATAGGTAGCGAAAGTGCATTGATATCGGGCATATACAATGCATCAGGCAAGGCCGATTTAGCTGATTATAGAAAAATAGTGGTTGATTTTGCTTTTAAAAACCGTGGTTTTGCTTTAATAGGCGAGTATATTAAAAATACGGTTTCCGGTAAAGATTTGTTTACCAATGCAGGGGCAACGAACAAACTAACGGCAGAAGTGGCCAGTACGTTTTATAACCTGGGAAGTGCAGTTAATATACAATCGTCTTATGTTTTTAAAACAGGGTGGGCCATTGATGGCAGATATGCCATTGTAAAGCCAGAGTTTGATATCGCTGGCTCAAAAGTAAGCGACCAAAAATGGGCAACATTTGGCATTAATAAATATATTAAAAATAATGCTTTAAGAGTAGGTATCAACACCAATTATATCGAAAGCACTTCGCCAACAGTTAGTACAAAAAAATGGATAAATAATTTCGCGGTTCAAATCCTTTTATAATTCCTTAAAAGAAAGAAACGTCATTTTACTATTTAGATAAAAAATTAAAAACATGAAAACCTATTTTCCAATCATACTTTTCATTATGGCAATTGTTTGCAGTTGCTCTTCTGAAATTGAATTTACCCCTGTTCCACCAACCCCATCTACGGCTAATAGCGATTTGTTGATTTCGGAAATTTCAACGGCCATTAATACCGATGCAGCAGCAGGTGGAACCAGGCCACATTATGTAGAACTCTATAATGGTACCGAAGCCAATATAGATTTAAGTAATTATGCCATCGGTTATTTTGCGGTTACGGATGTGGGCACGCTATCAAATTGGAGCTTCCCAACGGGTAATTTCTTGGTATTAACAAATACTTTGGCAGTTGGGAAATGCTATGTTATTGCTTCTCCCCAAGCTGATGCTACAGTTATAAAAAGTGATATTACTTGGGGAACGACTAGTGCTACAAACGCTAATGCAAGTATACCATTACAATTAAGCGGGAATAGTGCTATTGCACTGCTTAGAAAAGATGCTACGGGAACTTATACCTTAAGTGGTAACGCCTATAAAATAATTGATGTATTTGGCAGCCCTCTAATTGCTAGGGTAACTACTACTGGTGCTTCCAGTGCCCGGAACAATATCATGTGGACCATTGCAGGAGAAGTAGGCGATACCCGAAACAGAACCTTTTTTAGAAAGGCAAGCGTTCACAATCCAACTACAGATTGGGGCAAATCAAAAGGTACGACCGCTATTGATAGTGAGTGGGGAATTTCTGGCGATAGGGCTTGGGATTACAGTAACTTGGGCTTGCCGACAAAATAATTTAAGACGTCATTTCGAGGTACGAAGCCATGACGAAAAATCCTATTAACCAACCCAAAACGAATTGAGATGAAAAAATTGTTGACCACTTTATCACTACTGGTTTTTACGGTAATTTGCGTTGCCCAAACTACTTGGACATTAGATTTCGGTACAAATACGGGAACTTTTGTCATTGCGGCCAATGGAGCAATAGAATCTACCGTTTCCCAAAGTCCCAATTTGGATATACCAAGTCCCAGCCCTTCATCAATCCCGGCGCAGGTGGTGAGGTTTAGGATGAGTTCACCTAGCTCGGGCAAATTTGAATTAGCAAATACGGGAGCGACCATTGGGTCGGCTGCTCGTTTGAAAATCACTGCGCCCACATCAACCTCAAGTAATAAATTTTCCGTTTATAATATTCCTTCCACATCTAAGGTAATGAGCTTGAGCTATAAGATAAGGTTTGATGCGGGAACCAATGGCGAACAAATATTTTCGATAGGGAATAATGATGGCGGAGCCTTTTATAGCAATGGAAGCGGTATGGTTGATGGGGGATTTGCCTCCATGCAATGGAACTTAGGGGCAACGAAACATAGCTTTAGTTTCTTTTTAAATACGACCTCAAATAATTCTACAACATCAATAAGTGAGGCATTAAATCCAGTAATAGCCGGTTTTACTCCAAATAGCGAACATACCATTGAAGTGTATGGTAATAATACCACATTGGCAAAGATTTATTCAAAAAATTCGGCCAACTGTCATATCGGGGCTGGTAAATGGCAGGTCTGGGTTGATGGTACCCAACTGTTTTCTGCTACAGGTGTTACAGATTTTGGAGCTGGTGTACTGGGGGCTTCATTAAACCTAAATGCATTTGCTTTTAACTCCAAATCTTCAACCACTAATGCGGTTACTTTTTTAGATGATTTTGTCTACTCAGATTTTCTACCGGAAGCGGTTATGCCAATCTCACTTGCTTCGTTTGTTGCCCAGAAACAAGCTGCCTCGGTGCTTTTGAAATGGAATACGGCATCAGAGCTGAACAATGCCTATTTTGAAGTTCAAAGATCAACAGATGGGATCCAATTCAAAAATATAGCCAAAATAAATGGTGCAGGGAATAGCGAACACCTGTTACATTATTATTTTACGGATGATAATCCGGTGAATGGTTTAAACTATTATCGCTTAAACCAGATAGATTTTGATGGAAAAGCCACATTAACCGATCCTGTTTCCGTAAATATGGGTTTAGGCAATTTAGCGATGGAAATATACTCAGCACCTAATTCATCCAATATAAACATTGGTATTACCGCAGACCATACCTCTGAGGCACAATTGACCATTTATAACATAAGCGGAAAAAAAGTTTTAGAACAAGCGGTTTCCCTAAATAAGGGGGCCAATCATTTATCCCTAAATATGTCAGATTCAAATCAAGGTATTTTTATCGCTACATTACATATTAGAAATCAACTGTTGAAGAAGAAATTCTTGAAATAAGCAGTTAAATCCCTTTTGTTGAAGAGAAGTATCTCTAAGAGGTATACCCTTTAGGTAGTCTGCTGAAAGAGAAACTGTGATAAGACTTAATTTATTAAAGGGCTATAAATTATGACATTACCTAAATGGTATCATAACTATAGTATTGCTAAATTAGCTTAATGGCAATCCCTAAAAAACTATTATCCCGTAAGGACGAGATTACTCAAGACTTTTTCAACTTGTTGGATCAACATGTTGAAGATATTTTAACTGGAAAAATAGATAGGATGTACCATATCAAAGATTTTGCAGCATTGTTGTTTATTCACCCCACCCACTTTAGCAATACCATAAAACTAAGCACAGGTTATTCTCCTTGTCATTTTGCAGAGCAACGCATATTGCAAGAAGCCCGAAAAATGTTGGTAAATACGCAAAAACCAATTCATGAAATCAGCTATCGGCTTACTTTTAACGAACCGACCAATTTTACTAAATTTTTTAAATCTTTTGAGGGCATTACCCCAAAACAATATCGTAAACAATTGAGTTAAGTATTTTTTAGCCCTCATAGAATCTTAAACTGTCACCATTTTTATGGTGGTATAAGTGGTGATATTTGTATATAATCTTAAAGCAAAAAACATGAAAACTCAAAAAATAGCATTAGTAACTGGCGCCAGCCGTGGTTTGGGAAGAAACATGGCCTTAGCACTCGCCCAAAAGGGGAACGATGTCATTATTACCTACAATAGCAAAAAAGAAGAGGCAGAAGAAGTAGTGGCTGCCATCGAGGCTTTGGGACAAAAAGGAGCCGCATTACAATTGGACGTATCGAAGATCAAAACTTTCGATGATTTCGTTGGCCAGCTAAATACTTTGTTAAATGACAAATGGCAACGCCAGAATTTTGATTTTTTGGTAAACAATGCAGGTATTGGAATTAATACACCCTTTACAGAAACTACAGAAGAGCAGTTTGATCTTTTAACCAATATCCACTTTAAGGGAGTGTACTTTCTTATCCAAAAAACGTTAGCGATTTTAGCTAATGGAGGAAGGATAATTAATGTTTCTACAGGTTTAACCCGTTTTTCAATGCCAGGCTATAGCGCTTATGCTGCGCTGAAAGGTGCTATAGAAGTGCTCACCAAATATTTGGCAAAAGAACTGGGTGCAAGGCAGATTGCGGTGAATGCCATTGCACCGGGAGCCATAGAAACCGACTTTGGCGGTGGAGTCGTTAGGGATAATGACCAGGTAAATTCTATTATTGCCTCTAATACTGCACTTGGCAGAGCAGGCTTACCTGACGATATTGGCGGAGTGGTTGCATTTTTATGTTCGGAAGAAGGTCGCTGGATAAATGCGCAAAGGCTTGAAGTATCTGGAGGGATGTTTATATAGTATCTTAGCCTATTTTTCGTAAAATGTTGTTTTTTAGGGTTTAATCAACTAGTTTTAGTATTTGAACCAAAACCTAATATGAACCCAGAAACTAAATCAAACAACATTTTTAAAGTAATTGGAGCGTCCTCTTTGGGGACGCTTATAGAATGGTACGACTTCTACATCTTTGGTAGTTTAGCTACCATTATCGGATCTCAACTTTTCCCTGCCGATGCAGGTGCTTCTGCACTAATCAATACCTTAGCCATTTTTGCCGCAGGTTTTATTGTTAGACCTTTTGGGGCATTGGTATTTGGACGCTTAGGCGATTTAATTGGGCGTAAATATACGTTCTTGCTTACCTTAGTACTCATGGGAGGATCGACTTTCCTTATCGGACTAATCCCGTCTTATTCGAGCATTGGCTATGCCGCCCCAATATTGGTCTTAATTTTAAGATTGATACAGGGTTTGGCCCTTGGTGGTGAGTACGGTGGCGCGGCAACCTATGTAGCGGAGCATGCTCCAAAAGGTAAAAGAGGCTTTTTTACCAGTTGGATCCAAACTACTGCCACTTTAGGGTTATTTCTCTCTTTAGGGGTTATTGTATTGACCAAAAATATGATTGGCGCAGCAGAATTTGCAGATTGGGGCTGGAGAGTACCTTTCTTACTATCTATCGTACTGATTTTGGTATCGGTGTACATTCGTATGAAGATGCACGAATCGCCAATGTTTAGTAAACTAAAAAGTGAAGGCAATATTTCTAAAAATCCTTTGAAAGAAAGCTTTAGTAAAAAGGCCAATTTCAAAATGGTATTACTGGCACTTTTTGGTGCGACCATGGGGCAAGGTGTGGTTTGGTACACCGGTCAGTTCTACGCACAATCATTTATTGAAAACACTTGTCATGTAGACTTTAACGACTCTAGGTATATGTTACTTTGGGGAATTGCTTTTGCCACGCCGTTTTTTGTGGTATTTGGCGCTTGGAGCGATAAGGTTGGCCGCAAGTGGATCATGTTAACAGGCATGTTGCTGGGCATCATCTTTTATCGCCCTATTTATCAGGAATTCTTGGATAGAACGGATATGAGTAAGGTAGCGCAAAGCGATATCAAAGAAATAGCGCTTCCAGTGATGACCAAAACACAGCTTCACGAAAATGGAGACAGTTTACTGACCACTACCACAAAAATAAATTTGTTAACAGGAGCCTCCTTTAATAAGGTAAGCGTAGACACGGTATACGCCGCAGTAGGAAAGTCCATTGGACATTCAGCGGTGCTCTATAAGGATAAAAAACTGGCAAGTAACGATTTTTGGGTTTTTGTAGGATTGATTTTCTTTCAGGTACTGCTGGTTACCATGGTGTATGGACCAATAGCTGCATTTTTAGTGGAACTTTTTCCAACTAAAATACGCTACACTTCTATGTCGCTACCTTACCATATTGGCAATGGTGTGTTTGGTGGCCTGGTTCCTTTTGTGGCTACCCTTATTGCCAGCTTTAAAGGTTCTACCCCACTATCTGGATTATGGTACCCTATAGGGATCGCCGCCCTGTGTTTTGTAATAGGCACGGTTTATTTATCCAACAAAAGAGACGAAAACGTAAACGATTAATATCATGAAGGCATTAAAAAGAATTTTAGGATTAGTATGGATCATTTTAGGTCCACTTTCTACCATATTTATGTTCTGGCAAGCTTGGGATAAGATCAATGCGGCACCTGCCGGAATTAATCAAACCAATACCGCCCTACAATGGGGAATTATTTTATTGATTTTTATTCCAATTGCAGCAGGACTGGTCATTTTTGGCAAATATGCCCTAGATGGAGAGTTTGATAATTTACCTACCAAATCAGAAGAGCTTTAAAAACGCTACCTATAAGAAGCCCCAACGAAAATTTTCGTTGGGGCTTCTTAATGAGACGCTAAGCTTACGAAGTTTAGCTTTTGATGTGCTATTAATTTAAAACCTCATAAGAGCTCATTACAGCACATATTCGTCATTAATGGGGGTAATTGGTGGAGGGGTATTTTCTTCCCCTATCATTTGCAAAAGATTAATCTCTATGGTTCTTGTAATTTGATTTAATGGTATTCCAGCCACATTGTTTTCAAAGGGGTCGACAAGATTCATGCCGTTGATTTGGGTGGAGACAAAAACAAAACCGATCATCCAGCCCATAAAAATAGACCAAATTCCCATTTCCTGGCTGATGACCAAAGTAAAGGTTACGACGAAAAGCCATATAAAAACCTTGGTCAGGTAACTGTAGGTGGTTGGAAATACAGTGTTTCTGATTCGTTCGCTCATGCCCATGCCATCGCTAAATTTAGTGAGCAACTCATTAATGGCCATAAACTTAAAACCATCTATTTGCTGGGTATGGTATAGTTTTTCCAAATCGTCGGCCTGTTTATGTAAAATGGCATTATGAATATTGGCCTGTGTTTCTACCGCCCGTCTTTCCTCTTCGCTGAGGTATTTTACATAGATTAAGTCAACGGTACCTCTCAAATTTGCCTTTAGCGCATATAAAAAGGCAATATGGCGACGAATCATCCGTGTTACTATTTTGTCATTGTCTTCACTTGGTGGCACATAACTAAGTAAACTACGGGCATATGATCGCGAATCATTTACTAGGCCACCCCATACTTTTCTGGCTTCCCACCATCTGTCATAAGCCTGGTTGTTATTGAAACCAATGAAAAAAGCAATGGCCGTACCCAATACAGTAGGAATAATGGTAGGAATGGAGAAATGATAGGCGATAAGGTATTCGCGAACGAAGTAGGCGCCCATACAGGATGCGATCATAATTAAATCTACATACCAGGTATTGATAATTATCCTACTTAGTTTAATGTTCTTTACAATCAGCATGGCTCTGTTTTTATTGCTTCAAATTAGCTAAAAATATGTGATTTAACAATCCTTTAGTGAAGCTGCCAATAGCTATAATTAGACCACCCTTAATAAGAGCCCTTTCAAATACTCCCCTTCAGGAAAAGATAGCCTTACAGGATGATCTTCTGGCTGGCAAAATTGTTTGATGATCTGTACTTCTTTTCCGGCATCTAAAGCAGCCCAGGCAATAATCTGTTTGAAAGTTTCGATATCTACAGCCCCAGAGCAGGAGAATGTAGCCAACAGGCCACCGCTTTCCAATAACATCAAACCCCTACGATTTAGGTCTTTGTATGCTCTTGCTGCCCGATCTAGGGCTGAACGTGAAGGGGCGTATTTAGGAGGATCCAATATTACTATGTCAAACTTTTTTCCTTCATCGTTAAATTGGCGCAACTGTTTGTTCACATCACTTTGTATAGCGATATGTTTGGTTTCATCAAACTCATTCAGAGCGATATTCTGTTTCAGTGTTTCTATGGCCAATGGAGAACTATCTACACTGGTTACCTGTGCTGCGCCTTGAGCAAGGGCATTCAGGCTGAAGCCACCGCTATAACTAAAGCAATCTAAAACAGATTTTCCTGCTGTATAGGCGGCCAGGATACTTCGGTTATCACGCTGATCGCAATAGAAGCCAGATTTCTGACCTTCGGCAATGTTGATATGGTAGGTGATGCCATTTTCTTTTACGGCAATGAATGCCGCGGGAGTTTCTCCCCAGAGTAGCCCATTTTCTGCTGTTATACCTTCATGTGTACGTGCCGTGGCATCGCTACGATCGAATATTCCTTTTGGATTCAAAAGTTTGACCAAAATGTCGATCACTATGGCTTTGGCCTTTTCAATACCCGCACTTAAGATCTGTACAGATAAGAAATTGGCGTACTGATCTACGATTAGCCCCGGCAGGAAATCGGCTTCGCTAAAAATCAAACGATAAGCATCAGTGTCTTTGTTTTTTAACAAGCGGGCCCTGGCATTAACAGCTGCAGATATCTTGTGCTCATACCAAGCAGCGTCAATTTCTTGACCTTCTTCCCATTCTATTAACCGCACCGCCACGCGAGATTGGCCATTAAAATAGCCATAAGCTAAAAATTCATTGTTGGCACTGATCACTTTTACCACCTCACCATTCTCGGGTTTACCCATTATTTTATCTAATGCACCAGAAAATACCCAAGGATGACGTTGATGCACCGCTTTCTCTTTTCCTTTTTTTAGCTTGATTTCTAACATGCAACAAAGATAGGGAACAGGGACTAAGGAACAAAGGTGAAAGATGGCTAACGCCAATACAACTTTTTTCAATCAATTAAAAAGCTGAACAACTAAAAACCTTACTTTTGGGCTATGGAAGAAATTAGTTGGAACGACTTTGAAAAAGTAGAACTCAGGGTAGGAACGATCATTGAAGCCTTTGAATATCCTGAAGCCCGCAAACCCGCCTATAAGGTAAAGGTAGATTTTGGAGAACTTGGAACGAAGATGAGCAGTGCTCAGATTACAAAGCATTATACTTTGGATAGCCTGATCGGCAGACAGATTATAGGCGTGGTTAATTTTCCCAAAAAACAGATCGGAAAATTCATAAGCGAGTTCTTGGTTACTGGTTTTGCCGATGAAAATGGCGATATTGTTTTAAGCAGTGTAGCACAAAAAGTACCAAATGGTAGTAAGTTAATTTAGATTAAGGATGAAAGAACAAAGATAAACGACAAGAATGGCAACCAATATCTTTATTCTTTGCTCCTTGTTCTTTATTTCAAATTGAAAAAAATGAGCTTTTATAGTTTCGAAGAAAACACCAATCCAGAACAAGAAGACGAGCATTTTATGCGCTTAGCTTTGAATGAAGCAAGAAAGGCCTTTGAGGCAGATGAAATCCCTATTGGGGCTATAGTGGTTTGTAAAGGCAAGGTTGTGGGAAGGGGTTATAATCTTACCGAGCAACTGAATGACGTAACTGCACATGCAGAGATGCAGGCCTTTACGGCAGCCGCACAGACATTGGGGGGTAAATATCTTAAGGATTGTACGCTTTATGTTACCATAGAGCCTTGTGTAATGTGTGCGGGGGCCAGTTATTGGACGCAGATTAGCCGGGTGGTGTATGGTGCCAAAGAAGAAAAACGTGGATTTACGAAAATCGGAGAAAACCTTTTACATCCAAAAACGTTGTTAAAAGGGGGCGTTTTGAGTGCGGAATGCGGTAGTTTGATGACTACCTTTTTTGCCAACAAACGGAAATAAAGTTGACAAACAATTGAATAAAACTTAACCTATCTCTACTATATTTGTAGAGATAACATTTCTACTATATTTGTAGAGATAACATTTTAATAAACTTAAATATATAATTATGGCTTTTGAATTACCTGCGTTAGCATACGCAACAGACGCATTAGAACCACATATCGATAAATTGACGATGGAAATCCATCATGGTAAGCACCATCAGGCTTATGTTACCAATCTGAATAAGGCATTAGAAGGTAAGCCAGAAGCAAATGCCAATTTAGATGATCTCATCAAAAATATTTCTAAGTACCCGGCTGCAGTACGTAACAACGGTGGTGGTCACTATAACCACTCTTTGTTTTGGACGGTATTGGGACCGAATAAAGGTGGTGAGCCAACTGGCGACTTAGCTAAAGCAATTAATGAAGCATTTGGATCGTTTGCCGATTTTAAAACAAAAATCCAAGATGCCGGTGCAACCCGTTTTGGTTCTGGTTGGGCTTGGCTTTCGGTAGGTGCTGATAAGAAATTGGTGATTTCTTCAACTCCAAACCAAGATAACCCTTTAATGGATATCGCTGAAGTAAAAGGTACACCCATTTTTGGTATCGATGTTTGGGAGCATGCTTACTACTTAAAATATCAAAATAAACGCCCTGATTACTTAGCCGCAATTTGGAATGTGGTAAACTGGGATGCAGTAGCAGAACGTTACAAAAAGGCATTATAGTTTCTTCTTAAGATAACCATAAAAGCGGGGCATTTACAACAATAGCCCCGCTTTTTGTTTGGATCGGGCTGTCGTTCCGGGTTTCTGTGCAGCGATTTCTGCATGGATATTGAAACAGGCGCTAGTCTACATTGAAGAGGACGGGGAAAAACAAAAGGATATCAATCCCTTAAATCTGGGTACATTGTCAAAAGAACGCCTACATATTGTTTCCCAAAAAATTCCTAAATTGCAGCTTTAAACGATAATTGAACCCTAATGAAAAAGTTTTTATCTGCTTTGCTTCTAGCTACGGTAGTGGCTCTTTCTGCATCAGCTCAACAAAAATTGCCTACAGCTGAAGAGCTGGCAAAAAAGAATGTGGATGAGTTGGAAACGCGATTAAAGCTAAGTTCCACCCAAAAGGGAGTAGTATATAATTATGCCTATAGTTTTGCAAAGGAACAGGTGGCTTTAATGAAAAAGCAACAAGCCACAGGTTATAACGATGAAGAAGTGGCTAAAATATATCGCTTAAGCAACGAAACCAATAAAAGTATTAAAGCAGTTTTAAAGCCCGAACAGGCCATTGAATACGATAAGATAATTGAAGAACGTTTGAGTGGTATAGATCCCAAGAAGAAGAAAAAACGTAAAAAGGGAGAAGAAGAGGAAAAGGTTGTGGGTATTGAAGGGCTTAAGAGTATAAAGGAGAATTGAGACTGCAGCTGTTGGATTACGGTCTAACGATTGTCCATCTTCTTATTATAGGAATAAACTTATTTGCCTGGATTTGGCCCCGAATGCGTAGATTTCATCTTTGGGTTGTTGGCATTACCCTTTTCTGTTGGCTATTTTTAGGTATTTGGTATGGTATTGGCTATTGCCCCGTTACCGAATGGCAGTGGCAGGTTAAGGAGCAGTTGGGTGAACATCATCTGCCTAATTCATTTGTAAAGTATCATCTTGATCGTATTACCGGTCAAGATATTCCCGACAACATAGTTGATTTTATTACACTAGGCTCTTTCCTACTGGCTATTGTTTGCGCGATAAAGGTCAATTTTTTTAGCGCCCAAAAAATTAGGTAAGAATTACGGTTTTTAAAGTTGCACAAGCTTAACAATGTCTATATCCCAACCACATCTTTTTTCTTGCGCTGTTTCATCCCCTTTGGAATAAGGGCTAAAATTTCTTCTTGTAGGGCATTGAGCATTTTTTTCTTCACAAAGTTTTTATGGGTAACCAAACTGATTTCCCTTACGGGCTCTGGTGATTTAAAATAGCGTACTTTGTTCAATTGTTTGCTATTTAAATCGGATAGCGATAGTTGGGGCAGCAAGGTGGTGCCATCATTCACATCAACCATTCTAATCAGGGTTTCTACACTTCCCGTATTATAGGTCAAAGATTGTAGCCTGTTGTTCTTGGTAGAGCGACAAATGTTTAACACCTGCGAGCGCATGCAATGACCTTCATTTAACAACCAAATATTTTCCTCCTCAAAATCTTCTGCATCAATTGTCTTCTTCTTGTATAATTTGCTGTTTTTACTGACGTAGCCCACAAAGGTTTCATAATATAAGGGGGTTTCATTGATGTTGGCATCTATCAAAGGTGTAGCGAGAATGCCGCAGTCGATCACGCCTGTTTTTAAATGATGGATAATGTCCTCCGTAGTATACTCCCAGATCAATAGCTTTAGGTCGGCGTATTTTTCCAACATTGAAGAAATCACCTCGGGCAAAAGATAGGGGGCAATGGTGGGTATGATCCCAATTTTTAATTCGCCTGTGATGTCTTGCTGTTGGTTATTGATGATCTCTTTAATCTTGCTGTTCTCCTGCAATACCAAACGCGCCTGTTCAATAATTTGCGAGCCAATTTCGGTAGGTGTTACAGGTTGTTTGCTCCTATCGAAAATCTTGACGTTTAAAAACTCTTCCAGCTTTTGTACCTGCATACTTAATGTTGGCTGTGTAACAAAACATTTTTCTGCAGCACTTACAAAACTTCTATAGGTGTCAACGGCAACGATATATTCAAGTTGAACTAATGTCATATAGCTGAAATTTATATTAGGGTAATATAATTATAAACTTAAGCAATAATGTTTGAAGTTCGAAGAAAAACTTAGATTACTTAACGGTGTATTCTTTGCTTTGAATAGTATGTGCACTAAAGTAGCCTAATACTCCTCCTTTTATGTTGCTTACGGGATTTGCGGGTGCGGCACTATCGCCACCGCCTTGGGCACCATTTTCTACGCTGAACCAATATTTATATACGGGTTCATCAAGTGTAAGAAATTCTACCTTAACCTTATCTCCCTTTTTAAGCTTGCTTTCTTCGGTAAATTCATAGGGTGGAACAATTTGATTGACGAGCTTTCCATCCGTAAATTCGTCATTGGTTACCATAATAGACTTGGTGTACACGCCATTTTTATATTCGATAAATCGATAGAAATTTTTGATGCCCAGGGGGTCGGTATACCGAACATGAGTAAATAGCCTAGGCCCATCAAATAGGCTCAGTTCATAGGGAAAAACATCTTCAAGTTCAACGACTTCCGGCATGGTAGAATTAGAGGTAAAAGTTTGCCCATTCACTTCTATTTTCAGCTTATATGTAGATTTAGGCAAGCCTTTTAAGGTAGGGTGTGTGTAAATCCCCTTGGTGCTACTTTCAGTGAGTCTGGTCGTATTGCCTTGTGCATCTTCAATGTTAACAACGGCTCCGGTTATTCCAACAAAGTCATTAGTGCTATTAAAGCTCTTGGTCTTGCTAATGGTTACTTTTGCGCCATTCGCTTTATCGGTCAAGTTGGCTTCAATCACATATTTTTCGGCTGCGGTGTTCAGGTCGAGTGTAATTACCTCTTCGCAAGAAGCGAAAAATAAAAGAACTGGAAAAAGTATAATGATAGATTTTAGCTTGTTCATATCGGATCAGGAATTAAAATTTAAAATTATAAGAAATTGAAGGTAAAAATTGGAAGAGCGTTGTCCTTACCACTTCAGTTTTGGACGGATCGTTTTCCGCTTCCCGAAAGGTAATGGAATAAGCGTTCTTTCTGCCATAGGCATTATATAAGCTAAAAGCGAGTTCTGAGCTGTAGCTCTTCCTCTTCTTTAACTGTAGAGTGGCACCTAAATCTAAACGATGATAAGCAGGCATACGGTAGCCATTGCGCTCGGTATAGTAGAAAAATGTTTGACCATCCATGTTATACTTTCCACTGGGAAAAGTAATGGCATCGCCTGTATAGTATACCCAAGAGGCAGATAAGCTCCATTTTTTGTTCAATGCATATGCACCTACCAAGGCAATTTCATGCGTGCGATCTTGTCGGGCATTATACCAATCCCCGTTATTGATGCCGTCAATTTGCCTTTCGGTTTTAGAGAGGGTATAGCTCAACCAACCTGTAAAATCTCCCTTTCTTTTTTTGAATAGGATTTCTAGGCCGTAGGCTCTACCTTTTCCATACAGCAATTGGGTCTCAATATTGTCAGCATTAAAAGTTTCTGCGCCGTCCCTGTAATCGATTTGGTTTTGCATGGTCTTGTAGTAACTCTCTACATTGAGCTCAAAAACATTGTCAAAAAGATTGCGATAATAACCTATGGCAAATTGATCAGATACCTCAGGTTTTACCATTATGGAACTTGGTAGCCATTTATCGCTTGGCCTACTGGAAGTAGAATTGGAGATCATGTGCATGTTCTGGGCATTTCTTACATAAGATGCTTTTACAGAACTTTGCATATTGAGCAGGTAGCTCAACGATAAGCGGGGCTCTAGGTTGATATAGGTCTTTACCAATTCTCCACTTTTATAGCTGGTGTTGTCAATGATATTTCCATCCGGATCAACATTAAGGAAATTACCTTTTCCTAAAATGCTAAAACCAGATAACCTTAGGCCAAAACTCACGTTTAGCTTTTCGGAAGCCTGCCAATCGCTGGAAGCAAAAAGTGCATTTTCGAGCGAATATCTTTCCTGATAGTTAATAGGATTATAGTTTGACTGTCCCTGAGAGGTGATTTCGCCCGGAGTAACAGTATGGTGAATGCTGTTGAAGCCGAATTTTATCAAATTTTTCTCTGTTGCCTGCCAGAAGTAGTTTTGTTTCAGGGATAAGTCTTTGATCTGGGAATAAATTCGAACGTTATCTATGCCTGTATTGACCTCAATTTTATTTTGATAACTGGTGTAGGAAGCCGTAGTAGACGAATTTAGGTTTGGGGAAAAAATATGTTTCCATTGTGCACTCGCCAAACTGTTTCCCCAAGTTAGGCCAAAGGTTTCGGCAAGGCCTAATTTATCGCTGCCTAAATAGCCTGTAAAAATGAGCTTGTTGTTTTCATTAAGCTGAAAGTCTGCCCTAGCATTCACATCATAGAAATACATGGTATTTTGATTGATGGTGCTATCAGGAGAAAGTTTTAAAAAAAGGTCAACATAAGTTCTGCGACCAGAAATGAGGAAGGAGGACTTTCCCTTGTGGATGGGCCCTTCTAAAGTAAGATTGGAAGAAATAAGACCAATACCTCCAGATGCCGAAAACTTATCTGCATTTCCCTGTCTCATTTTGATGTCAAGAACGGAAGAAAGGCGCCCGCCAAATTGCGAGGGCATACCTGTTTTGTAAACGGTAATGTCATCAACGGCATCGGGATTGAATGTAGAAAAGAAACCCATTAAATGGGATGCGTTGTATACGGGTATGTCGTCCATTAAAATTAGGTTTTGATCTGCAGAGCCGCCCCTAACATAAATGCCGCTACCACCCTCTCCTGCCGATTTTATACCCGGTAGAAGTTGGATGGCCTTCATAATATCACGTTCACCGAAAATTAAGGGGATATTTTTAATGGCCTTCATGCTTAGCCGTTCTGCTCCCATTTGTGGGCTGGCTAAACTCCTTTCATTTCTGGCTGTAGAAATCACAATTTCGTCTAGCTTATTGGCATTGTCCTCAAGTTCAAAGTCTACCGTTTCATTGGCTTTTACTTTGATAGACTTTCTTAAAGTATTCATGCCAATGGCGCTGATGACAAAAGTGTACTGGCCTGCTTTTAGATCTATACTATAATTACCAGCGCTGTCGCTGGTAATGCGATGCTTAAGCTCTATAATATGGATCGTAGCCGCCTCTACAGCATCACCAGTTGACCTAACGGTACCAGAAACGTTGTAAGTTTGCTGTGCAAAGGTTGGAAGGCAAAAAAATGTAAATAGGATTAATAACGGTTTAAGAGAAGAAAATGTCATATAAGGAACGGAATAATGGATATGTAATAAGGTTTAAATTATATTTTAATAACATGACAACAACAAATGGTTTTACCCCTACGCTACCAACGCTTTTTTTTAGGGAAAATTTCTGGGCAAGTAGAATATCTTGCACATAAGACGTTTATTCGTGAAAGTTGTTACTAACAGAAGAGAAGTTGGGCGAGTTGTTTCTAATTAAGGGTATGAAGGCTGTGATGATATTATTGCCAATTAAATCTTACTTTTGTCTTTTTAATACATTAAAAAGTGGGGAAAGATAAATTAAGAAAATTTGCGGAGATCAATACATTTCCTAATGTTTACCAGTTAGATGAAGCAAAAGTTTTAAAGGGAAAATGGGCTACAGATCATTTTAAGAATGATCGTCCTATTGTATTGGAACTGGCTTGTGGTAAAGGTGAATATGCCGTTAATTTGGCCAAGCTTTTCCCAGAAAAAAACTTTATAGGGATAGATTTAAAGGGGAATCGAATTTGGAGAGGTGCCAGAACCGGAGTAGATGAAGGAATAAACAATCTTGCTTTTCTAAGGATTCAGATAGAGGACCTATTGGATTACTTTGGTGCAAGGGAAGTGGAGGAAATATGGATTACTTTTGCCGACCCGCAACCACAAATCAGCAGGGAAAAGAAACGCTTAACTTATCCTGGGTTTTTGGAAAAATACAGAGTATTACTTACTTCGGAAGGTAAAATAAATCTCAAAACCGACAATGACGGCCTGTATAACTATACTAAGGAAAAGGTACAAGAATTAGGGCTGCTTGTCCATAAGGATACCGATCATTTATATCAATCAGATCTGGTAGATGAAGTGCTTTCTATTAAGACGCATTATGAGCGGATTTACCTTAAAAAGGATAAAAACATTAACTATATACAGTTTTCGTTTAATTAAAGATTTTTCTTCATGCAGAACTCGTTTCGGCATAATTTAGTATACGAATAAGATCCTGAACTAAATTCGGGATGACAAATGGAGCAGAAGCAATGGATACCAATTTCTACGAACAAGTTTACGAAGTAGCAAGGCTCGTTCCAAAAGGGAGGGTTACTTCTTACGGATCAATTGCAAAAGCACTGGGCGTGGCCAATTCATCGCGGATGGTTGGGCATGCGATGGCCTATGCTGGTACAGCGAGCCCAAAAGTACCTGCCCATAGAATAGTCAACAGTTCCGGCCTGCTTACGGGAAGATTTCATTTTTCCCCTCCAGAATTGATGCAAGAGCTTTTGGAGCAAGAAGGAGTTGTAGTAGTGAATGATAAGGTGAAAAATTTTAAAAAAGTATTTTGGGATCCGCTGCAGGAGCTTTAATGACTGGTTTGTTGATTAGTTTTTGGGTTGTTTAGGCCAGCTAATTTGATAAATCTAAAAAACCAAATACCAGAAAACTAACAAACAAGATTACAATGGGAAAATTAGTAGAAGAATTTAATAGCTATCGTACAAAAATGAACGATAGGGTGATGGAAACGGCCAATACGAATATCAAACGTTTCTTTGCCTTAGATACCACATCATATGCAGATGGTGCGCTAAATGTGAAGACCAAAGAAATGCTCGGACTAGTAGCATCTATGGTTTTAAGGTGCGATGATTGCATCAAATATCATTTGGAAAAATGCTACAACGAAGGTGTGACCAACGATGAAATCAATGAAGTATTCATGATAGCCAATTTGGTTGGAGGTTCCATTGTTATTCCACACTACCGCAGGGCAGTAGAGTTTTGGGATGATTTACAGAGATAAGCAATCTAAAGTACTCGTATTGAGGGAAGCGCATTGACGGCTTGCTCCGATGAACCGGAGAAAGACCTTTATCTATTACGATTGCCAATAGAGTTACTAATGACGGGAAAGCTGCTACTAGAAGTGGGTTGGTAAATGGATATATTTTACTTTTTTTCGTAACAGAATGACGATCGGCTTATTGTTTGTATATTCTACATTTTGCAAGCCGCAGGCCGTGCGGGGGTAATTCGTCAACCACTGTCTGTTGTAGCCAAATAAAATTGTAGGTCTACTTATTTTACAGATTCATTATAGGATTTCACTAAGGCAATGAGCGTTTTATCATCAAAGCTCTCGGTGGCTTTTATACTCTCTGTCAAACCTTCGTCGCCTGTTAGCTTTTGAAGTAATAGGGCCTTCGTTGTTGTGGTTTTGCTACCGTCGGCATATATTTCCTGAATAGGTCCGGTACCTGGTTTTTCAATAAAATATAGCACTTTAGTTTTTGGGGCAGCTCCCGAAGGTTGTTCGGTATTTCTCCTGCCGCCCAAATTAATGCTTACGCCGCCACCTAAACCTCCGCCCATACCCCCTCCGGTACCCATGCCCACACCAAAAGTAGGACGAGCTTTTACACGAGGCTGTGCAGGTTCTTCTACTGCCGAAGTGCTGCCATAACTATAAAGATTAACTTTTCCCCCTTCTATCAGTTTAAAAAATTTAATGGCCGCTTTTTTTCCTATGATAATGGGCTTGCTTACATAGGTGTCGCCATTCCAAATAAAGGACTGGATATCTTTGGCTTTATACTCTTTTACTTCTTGTTCATCCGTCTGTATAAAAACGGATTCAAAATTGGTACCCTGTACCACGCCCCTTACAAAGTTGCCCTCGCTAATGAGAACAGCGTCTTGGGCATGTAATAGATGGCCCATAAATAGGCCCAGTATGATTAATCCGAAAGCTTTCATATCATAAAGTAACGGAAAATATAGAGAGGTGTTGTTGGACAAGATGTAATTATTTTAAAATGTCTTTTAAAGCGCCGGTGTTTGCGTTGGGATGGGCTAATAGATATTTTTGAAACTGTAATTTCATCTTGTCAAAAGCATAGGATTGTTCATTGGCTATTTCCTTTGCATAGGCATAAAACTTATTGAATACATAAGATTTGAATAAGTAGTCCTTAAGGGCTTCTTCGGCAATCTTGTCTGAAGCAATAGCCTTTAAGTTTCCTTCGTCTATAAGAAAAGTATAATTTAATTTTCCGCCTAAATAAGCCAATATATTTGCGGCGTGTATTTTCAGGGCAGCACCATCGTCAGCATTATTTATTTCATCTATTTGTTTTAAGATGGGTTCGAGTTCTTTTTTGAGCAATTGAGGGGTAATGGCACTAAGGCCTTCCGGAACAAAATATTTCTCTGCTTTTTGATAAGGATCTACAAAAATACTAAGGGTATCTGTAGTACCAGGTTTTATTATCGTATAGCAATCTACAATCCCTTTTCCGCTGGCGTTTGCCGTGCTGAATCTTTTCGAGAAGTCTATACTTTGACCATCAGGCCACCTGTAGCTGTTGAAAAGCCTTCTCATTTTATCAGACCTGTTTTGGGCGTCGGCAATATTGATAAAGGCACCACTAGGTATAGGGTCTTCTTTAGAACCGTAACCCTTTTTAATGGTGTTTTCAAGCCCAATGAAGGCCATTTCATTAATGATGATCTGTGATTGCGATTTGGCAAATAGGGCCAGGCAAATGGATAAAAATGTAAGGGTAATTCTCATAAGATTTTATTTGCTTTAATGAATAGATGTATTAAGGTTGTTATTTTCATAAGTCGACAAAAAATATTTTTTAGCTTTAATGGGAACGGTATACTATTGTTAACTTTACGAGTTCCCTCCAATAAACAGAATTGGTGTGGTTATTAAAGCCTATAAGCAAATGAACAACAAAAAACTTTTCCTTTTAGATGGTATGGCGCTGATTTATAGGGCGCATTTCGCACTAAGTAAGAACCCTCGTTTTACCTCTACAGGTATTAATACCTCTGCAGTAATGGGTTTTACCAACACTTTGCTTGAAGTATTAAAAAAGGAAAAACCAACACATATTGCTGTAGTGTTTGATACCGAGGCGCCTACAGAGAGACATACCGATTTTGAAGCTTATAAAGCCCATCGGGAAGCCATGCCCGAAGACTTATCGAAGGCCATTCCTTATATTTTTAAATTGATCGAAGGCTTTAATATTCCCGTAATTACCAAAGATGGCTATGAGGCAGACGACATTATAGGCACTTTGGCCAAGGAAGGAGAAAAACAGGGATTTCAGGTGTTCTGTATGACGCCAGATAAAGACTTTGCCCAATTGGTATCTGATAATATCTTTATTTATAAGCCTGCTAGAATGGGTAATGATATGGAAATTTTGGGCGTAAAAGAGGTATTAGAGAAATGGGATATTGAGCGGGTAGAGCAAGTAATCGATATTTTGGGGCTTTGGGGTGATGCCGTAGATAATATACCCGGAATACCTGGCATTGGAGAAAAAACGGCCAAACAGCTGATCAAGCAGTATGGCAGTATGGAAAATATTTTCGCCAATACCCATGAGCTGAAAGGTAAGCAGAAAGAAAATATAGAAAACCATGTAGAACAAGGGCTTATTTCTAAAAAGCTGGCAACTATTATTTTAAATGTTCCTGTAGAGTTTGATGAACAACAACTTTTGCTGGAAGAGCCTAGTAAAGCGCTTTTAGAACCTTTGTTTGCCGAATTGGAATTTAGAACGATAGGTAAGCGGGTTTTTGGAGAGAGTTTTACCGTTAACGAAGGAAAAGCGGGACAAAAGGATCTCTTTGGAAACGATGTAGAGCAGTCGAAAGGCAGGGAAGCACAAAGCCAACCCTCATTGTTTGATACGCCTATAGATGCGAAGAATATCAGTAATACCCCTCATGATTACATTCTGGTAGAAACGAAGGAAGAAAGAAAGGAACTTATTGAACAGCTCCTTCTACAGGAAAGGGTCTCTTTTGATACCGAAACAACGGGAACAGATGCTAATTTGGCCGATCTGGTCGGGTTGTCTTTTGCAATTAAGCCTAATGAAGGTTATTATGTGCCCCTTCCCCCAGATCGATCAATTACATTAGCCATACTAGAGGAATTTAAGGTGGTGCTGGAGAATGAACTGATTGTTAAGATAGGGCAGAATATCAAATACGATATGCTGGTGCTTAAATGGTATGGAGTTGAATTAAAGGGAAAACTGTTTGATACCATGTTGGCGCATTATCTCATTGACCCAGATACAAGACATAATATGGATGTTTTATCTGAAAATTATTTGGGTTATACCCCCATTTCTATTACCAGCTTGATAGGTGCCAAAGGTAAAAATCAGGGAAATATGCGAGATGTAGAGGTGGCTAAGGTAGTCGATTACGCCGCAGAAGATGCCGATGTAACGTTACAGTTGGCTAATGTTTTCGAGCCCATGTTGAACGAAAGAAATGCCGATAAACTGGCCGCCGAGATAGAGAACCCATTGATTTATGTATTGGCAGACATGGAGAAGGAAGGAGTGAAAATAGATATAGATACATTAAATGCCTATTCTATAGAATTACAAAACGAAATTGCCAAAGCCGAACAAAGCGTATATGACAAGGCTGGTTTAAAATTTAACTTGGCATCGCCAAAGCAACTTGGCGAGGTTTTGTTCGACCACTTAAAGCTTGATCCTAAGGCCAAGAAAACCAAAACTGGACAGTACCAGACAGGGGAAGATGTATTGCTCCTCTTGGCCAATAAAAGTGATATTGTAAAGGATATCTTAGATTTTCGACAGATGCAGAAGCTAAAGTCTACTTATGTAGATGCACTGCCCTTATTGGTGAACCCTAAAACTGGAAGGGTGCATACAAGTTATAATCAGGCCGTAGCGGCAACGGGAAGGTTAAGTTCCAACAATCCTAACCTGCAAAATATTCCGATTAAAACAGACAGGGGAAGGGAAGTGCGTAAGGCCTTTATTGCCAGGGATCAAGATCATATACTATTATCAGCAGATTACTCACAAATCGAACTGCGGATTATTGCCGAAATCAGTAAGGAAGAAAATATGTTAGATGCTTTTATCAACGGCATAGATATCCATACGGCCACAGCAGCAAAAGTCTATGGAATTAAGGTAGAAGATGTCGATTCTAATCAGCGTAGAAATGCTAAGGCCGTAAATTTCGGTATCATTTATGGACAGTCGGCATTTGGACTTTCACAGAATTTGAATATTCCAAGAAAAGAAGCAGCGGAAATTATTGAACAATACTTCATACAATACCCAGGAATAAAGCAGTACATGAGCGATACCATGAACTTTGCCCGTGAAAATGGTTATGTAGAAACCATAATGGGGCGAAGAAGGTATCTAAGGGATATCAATTCTGCCAACATGACGGTAAGAGGTTATGCCGAACGAAACGCCATTAATGCGCCAATTCAGGGTTCGGCTGCAGATATGATCAAAATTGCCATGATCAATATCCATAAAGATATGAAAGCTCAGCACCTGAGTTCTGCCATGACCATGCAGGTACATGATGAGTTGGTGTTCGATGTATTGAAGCATGAAAAGGAACAAATGAAAACGATCATTACCCATAGAATGAAAACAGCTATTGAAACGCAAGTTCCGATAGAAATTGAAATAGGTGAGGGAATAAATTGGTTAGAAGCACATTAAACAAATGAAAAAAATAATCTTGATGCTATTTTTGATGGTAGCAAAAGCTGCCCTTGCTCAGCAAGACACCACTTTGGTTTATGCAAGCCCCATGTATGAGAAAGACCCCATACGTTCAAAATGGAGGCCTGTAGTAAAGAAAAATGCGGAGCTATGGCAAGTTACTTTTTATGATAGAAAGGATCTTATCCAGGAAGTGATCAACTTTGAAGATAGAAATCTGGAAGTGCGCAAAGGACCCTATACTTTTTATGATAAAGGAAAAGTTAAAGAAAAGGGCCACTATGATAAAGGTCATAAAGATGGCGAATGGCTTTTATATAATGACGGAAACTTAGCGGAGAAAAAAATCTATGCGTGGGGCAAATTAAATGGCAAAACAATAACATACTGGAATAACCAGCAGATTAAGGAAGAAGGAGATTATGCCCATGATAAAAAAATAGGCAAATGGAAAATGTACTATGATGATGGAAAGATGGCAGGAAATGAGCTTTATGACGAATATGGCAAAAAGCAGCATGAAGAATATTTCGATAGGTCGGGAAAGGTGGTGAAATATGAAGATCTTTTTCAGGCACCAAATTATAAAGGAGGGTTTAAGGAATTTTATAAATTTTTAGCTAAAGAAATTAAATATCCAGAGAATGCAGCTCGTAATCGGATACAGGGAACCGTAAAGTTGAGCTTTGTGGTGAAAAAAGATGGAAATATTGAAGATATAATGATATTAGAAAGTCCATCCAATGATTTGACTAGGGAGGCGGTTAGGGTATTACAGCGGTCTACGGATTGGTTGCCAGGGAAACAATTTGGAGAATCGGTAAACGTAAGGTTTACAGTCCCTATTAAGTTTAATATAAATTAGTTAACTTCATTAATTCTTCATGCAAGAATTAGAATTTTGGTATGTTAATTAAAGTATAAAAATTAAACTATAAATTTTATCCAAATGAAAAGAGTACTAAGTTTAATCGCAATCGCTGCTTTCGGATTAAGCAGTTCATTTGCACAAACCGCTGTAACTACAGCTAAACAAGCCCCTAAAAAAGTTGCCACTGCAACTAAGACAGAAGCTAAAAAGGCCGAGGTTAAAGCTGTAGAGACAAAAAATGCGGCAGCAACAGCAACAAAAAAAGAAGTTAAAAAGGTAGAAACAAAAGCAACTGCTGCAAATTCAAAATTAAAAGCAGATGGTAGTCCTGATATGCGATACAAAGCCAATAAGGAAACTAAGGCGGTCGTAGCAGGGCCTAAGAAAAAAGATGGCACTGCCGATATGCGTTTCAAAGCCAATAAGGAAGCGGCAAAGAAAAATTAATAACCGCTGGCTAACCCATTAAAAAGGGGGAGGAAAATTATTTTTTTCCTCCCCCTTTTTAATGGGTACTAATTTCTATAAGGTTATTGTTTGCCCAATGGCGGGTAGCAAGAGTTCCTTTTGTGATCTTTTAAAAATGCCTATGGCACTTTGCGGATCAATCTCAATGACAGGAAAAGTATTGTAATGTACGCCTATCACTTTATCGCAATTCACATAATTGGCTGCAATAACCGCATCGTCTACGTCCATGGTGTAGTTGCCTCCAATAGGTAAAATGGCGTAATCAATGTTATAGAGCTCAGCCAACAGTTTCATTTCAACAGTTAGGCCAGTATCTCCCGCAAAATAAATTTGTTTTCCATCTGCATCTATCACAAAGCCAGCAGGGTTTCCTCCGTAACTTCCATCTGGAAGACCACTAGAATGTGTTGCCCATACCATACGTAGCGTGCCAAAATCAAATTTATATTTGCCATAGTTCATGCCGTGTACATTGGACACTCCCTGAGCTTGCAGCCAGCCTATAATTTCTGGAACGGCAATTACCTGCGCTTTTGTTTGCTTTGCAATAGTCACCAAATCGGCTACGTGATCTCCGTGGCCATGGCTAACTAAAATATAGTCGGCTTCGATTTTATCGATATCAATAGCGTTTGCTAGAGGATTGCCGCTAATAAAAGGATCGAATAATAATTTTTTTGAAGCAGTTTCTAATAAGAAACAAGACTGGCCATAATAGGTGTATTTCATCATTAATAGTTCATATAACTGTTTATAAAACTTCCATTTTCATGGCTATTTTCCAAAAAGTCCTCCAAGACCGCCCAACATGTCTTTTGTAGCAGCCTGCATTTCAGAAGCGCTTACCTGATCGGCACTTGCCAAGGCTTTGTTTACCGCAGTTAACAGCAGTTCCTCTACTTCTTCTTTGTCTGCTTGTTGATAAAAACTATCGGCTATTTCAATAGCGGTAATTACCTTGTTTGCGGTTGCTGTAACCTTTATGGCTCCTCCTTCTACTTCACCCAATACCGAAATGGTATCTAATCTCTTTTTTATTTCTTCGGCCTTGCCTTGTGCAGCCATTAATTTGTCGAACATGATTTCTGTTTTAAAAATCGAAATTACTAAGAAACCTTTTAAGTTATAGCTTAAACTTTCATTTTGTAACAAGACAACCTTGTTAGTTATCTCCGTTACAATTTATAGGTTATTATAAACTTTGTCTGCTTGTGAAACGCCAACATGGCTACATTGGTTTTAAAAAATGATAATTATTTGTTCGCAAAATTAATGGAGGTAATTTGTAGCTCTACTCTCCTATCATTTTTTTCGCCTTTGCCCAAGGGATAATTGGCCATCATTCCCTTATAGGTTAAACGCTTAGAATCTATACCCTTATAAACAAGATAATCATAAATTACTTTTGCCCTTGCCTGAGAAAGGTTATACTCTCCCGTTTCAAAATCTTTTACATCCCTTCCTGGAGGATTGCAACAGATATGCCCTAAAATGGCAATATTATATTGAGGCTTCTCTTTGATGATCTTGGTCAGCCTTTCAAGCACGGGAATGGATTCTTCTAGGAGTAGAGATCTACTGTTTTCAAAGAGGATGTTATCCAAAATAATTTTATCGCCTACTTTTAAAGTGTCGGACAAAAGTTCCTTTTCGTTCAGCAGCTTTTTTTTGGTATAATTGATCACAAGTTCAGCTCTTCTGTTAAAAGCCCTTTGCTCCTCAATATTTTTTGCGGTCGTTAAATCTAATTTCCCCTTGCCGATAATAACGGTAATCTTTCCTTCCTCAATTCCTTTGGCGGTCAATAAGCTTTTGATATGCAGGGCCCTTTTATTGGACAGGGTGTCGTTGTATCCCTTTCTCCCGATGTCATCACAATAGCCAAAAATGCTAATAGAAATGATCCCTACCGTATCAATTTCATTGGCAAACTGAAGGAAAGCTTCCTTTTGTCTGGAATCTAGTTCACTAACATCTGTAGCGAAAAAAAAATTATTGGTTAATTTTTTCTGCGCTACAGAAAATTCGGCAATGAAAAAGACAAAAAAGAGGATCAATAGGAATCCTTTGTTAAGCATATGTTCATTATTTGGCTAAATAAAGATAATAAAAACTTACTATTAACTAAAGCAGATCCTAGGTAATATGCGCCATGTTCAAAAGGGCTAAGCTCTAACTGAGCTTGGCCCTTTCATATTGCGAAGGCCATTTGATTTCTTCACCAAGTTTATGGGCCGCATGCAAAGGAAAATAGGGATCTCTTAAGAATTCTCTGGCCAAAAAGATGAGATCGGCCTGCTCATTTTGTAGGATACCCTCTGCCTGCTCTGCCGAGGTGATCAAGCCTACAGCTCCGGTCAGCATTCCTGTATTTTTCTTGATGGCCTCTGCAAATTTAACTTGATAGCTGGGCAGTAAAGGGATTTGTTGTTCCAGTGATAACCCTCCTGTAGAAGTGTCAACCAGGTCAATGCCTTTTTCCTTTAATATAGCTGATAACTTAATGGATTCTTGCTCATTCCATCCACCATCTACCCAATCTGTGGCGGAAATTCGGACAAACAGTGGGTTTTCTTTTGGCCAAACTTCTTGTACCGAATCAACCACTTCTAATAAAAAACGTATCCTGTTCTCAAAGCTACCTCCATAATGATCTTCCCTCTTATTGCTAATAGGCGATAAGAATTGATGGATAAGGTAGCCATGTGCAGCATGGATTTCAACCAGTTTAAAGCCTATTGCCAATGCCCTTTTTGTAGCAGCTTTAAAGTCTGCTTTCACTTTGTCTATTCCACTTTGGTCTAGTTCAATAGGTGTTCTATCTTTTGCATTAAAAACAATCGGACTGGGCGCAACGGTATGCCATCCATTATTTTCAAGATCTGCCTGCTTTGGGCTTTCCCAAGGGACTTCAAAACTGCCCTTTCTGCCTGCATGAGCAAGCTGTATACCTGATACGGCTCCATTGGCATGTATAAAATCCACAATTTCCTTCAGTTTTTCCTGATGCTCATCTTTCCACAAACCAAGGTCTGCTACGGATATTCTTCCTTCTGGAGAAACGGCGGTAGCCTCGGTTATGATGAGTCCTGCGCCGCCAACAGCCCTACTGCCGAGGTGAACCAGGTGCCAATTGTTGGCAAAGCCATCTTTTGAAGAGTATTCGCACATTGGAGAAACCACAATGCGGTTTTTTAATTCGATGTTTTTAATTTTGATAGGAGAGAATAATAGCGTCATGATGATAAGTTTTGGTGCAATTTAATAAGTTGCAAGCTAATCTTCCTATTTAGTGTTAGTTCTGAATTAAACATGACAATAAAGCTAGATAAGGTGATAATTAATATTTAACGACAGATAGCTGCTGTTTATCGATACCAGCTTAATTTATAATTTTACTTACCATAGGTTTGACACATTGTTCATTTAAAATCAAAGCGTATGAAAAAGCTTATATTGTTATATAGTGTTATGAACATAAGGGAGTTAACGATTGTATTTTTAATGATATTTGTGCTTTCGGCGTGTTCTAAAAAGGATAATATCGTTGCCGATACTACAGACGGAAGCACATTAACCTCTACAACGGGGGCAACATCCATCATTGATAACAGTGCTATCACTTCGGGTACCCCAGAAGGTTCTACGGCAACAGGTGCAGATACAGAGGACCTTATCGAAAATTCTACCTTTACCAGTACTGTGTCCATTAATTTTGGAACAATAAATACAATTACCAACCCCTTAAATGCTGCGGGCGTAACCATTGTAGAAAGTGGGGGAGACATTACCATAACTTCTACTGCCACAGGAGTGGAATATCTGCTATCTGGTACCACAAGCAATGGTTCTGTGAAAATATACAGCGATAAAAAGTTCAAGACAACATTAAATGGAGTTAATATTACGAATAATGATGGCCCGGCTATAAATATCCAATCGAAAAAAAGAAATTTCATGGTCATTAATGTCAATACGACTAATACCCTTACCGATGGTAGTATTTATGCAACTTCAGCAGAAGATCAAAAAGGAACTATTTTCAGTGAAGGACAAATTATATTTTCTGGCACAGGAAACTTAACAGTGAAAGGTAATAATAAACATGGTATTGTAAGTGATGACTATGTAAGGATAACTTCAGGAAAGATTACCATTACCGGAACTGTTTCTGATGGTATACATGCTAACGATGCCATTATTATTGACGGGGGCACTTTGAATATCACGGCAAGCAACGATGGCATACAGGCCGATGAAGGCCATGTAATTATAAATGATGGTACCATTACGGCAACCACGGTAGACAAGGGTATTTCGGCCGCTTACGAAGGTACCGATGCCTCTGTAAGCCCATATGTAACCATCAATGGAGGTACGATTAATATCAAATCTACCAAAGGAGAAGGTATAGAAAGTAAAGGGGCATTAACGATTAATAAAGGAACTATCGTAACCAATACCTACGATGATGGATTAAATGCGGCAACTGCAATTTATATTAATGGAGGTTCTGTTTATTCCAACAGTACTAATAACGATTCGATGGATTCTAACGGAACTTTTACCATTACCGGTGGAATAGTAATTGCGGCAGGGGCTGGAGCGCCTGAAGCAGGGATAGATTGTGACGCAAAAACTTTAAAAATTACCGGAGGCTTAGTGGTTGGTATTGGTGGGGCCACAAGCGGGCCAACTTCCAGTGTAACTACCGTTAGGGCATTGGTAATGGGTAGCGGATCGGCAAATAGCATCATTCATATCGAATCGGCTGATGGAACTGAGGCGCTAACTTTCCTAGCGCCAAAATCGTTCAGTACTTTGTTGTTTGCCAGTGCAAAACTGAAGGCTAATAACAGTTATAGTATTTATACCGGAGGGTCGGTAACCAACGGTACTGCTTTTAATGGATTTTACCTCACAGGAACCTATAACAAAGGAACCAAAGGAAGTTCATTCACTACGACCAGCATAGTTACTCAGATTGGTGGAAGTATTAGCAGGGGCTAAAAAAGGTTTCATATTTCTCAGTTCCTAATATAGTTTGATGGCTTAGGGTCTTGATAGCCTTAAGCCATTTTTTATTTTTGCCGTTATGCCAGCTGGTTAAAAAAACAATTTTTTTGGCTTAAAAGTCCCCTACTGCTTCCGGTGAGGAGGTTCAAAGCTTGCTAATGGGCATATACCCCAATACTATTTCATCCTCCTGTAGATCTACCGTTGGGGTAAAAACAAGCGTATATTTTTCCTTCATCCCTATTGGTAACACCTCTTCTATGTCAAAAATGTCATCAACATCTACCCCATATTTATCATCTATGTGCGGACTAAAATACTGTCTGAAAAAATCTGTTTCTTTAGCGTTCTTAATTGCCGACGCCTTATCTGTTGCTACCAACAACATTTTATAATGTGCTTCTTCAAACAGCCCACTTTGGTAACCGCCTAAATTTAAAAAGAAAAGCCGCGCTGAAGAAGCCGCTCGGCGCTCCTCTTTTTTAACCACTTCTACACGGTAAGTCTCTATCTTATTTACCAGCCTATAGGCATCCAAATGAATTTTCCCTTGGGCTTCTGGCCAAAATGAATTAATTTCTGGCACCAGTTCTTTAAGCTCATTGGCAATGCCAAAAAATATATCATGCTGTTCTGTGTGCCGTCCCTGAGGTTTGCAGCCCAATAAAACCATATATAATTTAGGAGAGGACATCTCGTATTGTTTAATTTATAGTTGGAGTAAAAATAATCCAAAACAAATAAAATAGTATCATGTTATAAAAAATAAAACCACCATGATGTTAATGGACCAGCGCCCTCCTGACGGCGGGATGTTATATACAGAAACCAATTTGGCCAATTTCTTTCCTGAGCCTTTAAATGCCATAACTTCTGCATTTTTCTTAATCATAGCCATTTATTGGACCGTTAAAATTAAAGGTGATTTTAAGGGGAATCCGTTCTTGGGCTATTGTTTGGTGTTGTTATACGTGGGAGGTATTGGAGGGGCAACGTATCATACCTTAAGGCAATGGCGTATTTTCATTATGATGGATTGGATACCCATTATGTTATTGTGCATTTCAGCTGGCATTTATTTTTTAGCCCAGAGCACGAGGTGGTATTACGCTGTCCTGATGGTTTTTGGATACTTGGGCCTCCAGTTTTTTTTGAGAGATTGGTTAACGGCAGACAACACGCAATTGTTCATAAACTTGAATTATGCCATGATGGCCCTCTTGGTTCTTGTGCCAGTCTTAAACTATTTGATTTACACCAACTGGAGATCTGGAAAGTGGGTTGGTTATGCACTTTTGGCTTTTGCTTTGGCCCTTACTTTTCGGATAGCCGACAAATGGGCATGGTTAAGTGTAGGGACACATTTCCTGTGGCACAGTTTTGGTGCAATAGCGACCTTCTGTATGTTCAATTATATTTACCTTACGCAGCAAAAAAATATCGAATTATCTATGCCACGGTAGAAAAATCTAATCGGAACTTTTTATTTCGTATTTTAAGCACATGAAGATCCTATTTTTTTCGGCCAAGCCATACGACCGACAGTTTTTTGAAAAGAGTAACGAAACTCATGATTTTGAGCTAGAGTTTTGGGAAACCCACTTGGGGCCACATATTGTTGATGCCATAAAAAAAGATAATTATCAGGCCGTATGTGTTTTTGTAAACGATCAACTTACTGCTCCAGTAATTGCAGCATTAGCGGAAAAAGGAGTCAAAATAATTGCTTTACGTTGCGCAGGCTTTAACAATGTTGATTTGGATGCCGTTGCAGCACATGGATTGAGACTTTGCAGAGTGCCTGCCTATTCACCACAAGCCGTTGCAGAACATGCAATAGCGCTACTATTAACCCTCAATCGCAAAACGCACAAAGCCTATAACAGAACAAGAGAGCAGAATTTTTCGTTAAACGGATTGATGGGGTTTAATCTTTATCAAAAAACCGTTGTCGTAATTGGTACAGGCAAAATAGGAGCTGCATTTTGTAAAATCATGTTAGGTTTCGGCTGTAAAGTAATTGCTTTCGACCTTTATGAAAGTGAAGAGTTAAAGCAATTGGGTGTAAATTATCTACCATTTGAAAATGTGATTAGCAAAGCTGATGTGATTTCTTTGCACTGTTCTTTAAGCGAAGAAAATAAATATTTGATAAATGCGAACAGTTTGGCAATAATGAAAAAAGGGGTAGTAATTATCAATACAAGTCGTGGTGCTTTAATACACACTAAAGATGCGATCGAAGCTTTAAAAACAGGTCAAATTTCGGGCTTAGCCATTGATGTTTACGAGCAGGAAGAGAAGCTATTCTTTAAAGATTTATCAGGCAGTATTATTGGCGATGATGATATTCAAAGATTAATCAGCTTTCCTAACGTTTTGGTAACAGGTCATCAAGCATTTTTTACCGAAGAAGCACTTACAGAAATTGCGGCTAGCACCTTAGCTTCGGTTGCCACATTAATTAAAGGTAACGAACCAAGTGACCTAAATGAGATATTGGTTTAATAAAAAAAGGAGCTAAACCGTTAGCTCCTTTAATAATTCTTTACATCGTTGTTCTACTTCTCTACTCACTTGTTCAAATAAATCATTGTCGTAATAAGGGTCGGTTACCTCTTGTTCATTCACCAAAAATAACTTTACTTTTTGCTTGTGCTCATCAGTTCTGGCTAATGCTAAAACATCTTTTAGGTTATTTTTATCCATTACCAAGATGTGGTCGTATTCGTCGAAGAAATTAGGACTGAAATGCCTCGCTCTTTGTGTAGAAATATCATAACCCAAGCTTCTTGCCGCTAGTATACTTCTGCGGTCTGGTGGACTACCAACGTGCCAATTGCCAGTACCAGCACTATGTACCTGCCAATCTAAATTTTCTTGATCAGCCAAATGTTGCAATATGCCATGTGCCAAGGGCGAACGGCAAATATTGCCCAAACAAACCATGAGTATTTTCATTTATTGAAGAACAAGGATGAAGGAGCAAAGATTAAAGAGAAAGGACAAAAGAGTAAATACCGACGTACTAATTGGCCGGTAATTAAACAATTTATCAATTCAAACAATTAACCTGTTACTTGTAAATTTCGTTGAGGATTTTAGCCAAACGCACACCGCCTTTAAGTAATTGCTGATTTAAGGTGGCAATCCAATCGAAGTTATAGTTGTAACTTAATTTATCATCGTTTTTGATGCCTGTAGCATAAATCTGGTTACAAACTTGATACGATTCAAAAATGCAATCTTTAATACTCGCCTTGTTCCAGGTGGCTAATTGTTCTGGTGTGGCAAAGTTGATGGCTTTGGTATATTCCGTATAGCTAAGCTGCTGAAAATCGATCAACTGCTCGTCCCAAACCCTGTGCAAGTTTGATTTTTGACCAAACCAAGTAACCGAAATTCTATTTCCGCCCAAATCTTCTTTTCTGGCCGTATGCATTGGCTGGTGCATATCGCCAATTAAATGAACTAAAATCCGCATGGCAAATACCTTTTTTTCTGCAGGCGTTTTTGGATCTTTTAACAAGGCAATCATTTCATTGGCCTTGTTGTAGATGTTTGGTTCTGTGAAATTATCTAAATAACCATCTAAACCTTTTCTGTCCAATCCAACAGGTAAATTTACATAGTGCCAAGGGCTTAAGTACTTATAAGTTGTATCTGATTTGATAAAATCGGCCCAGTTGGCGCTCATGGCTAAGGTTTCGTTGCCCAAGATCTGCTTAACCGCTTTGCGGGCATTGGGGCTCAAATAACTATCGGCTATTTCGCCTACAATGCGATGGCCTAAAACACCCCAAGCGCTAGCGGCAATAGGTGTGTAAATAAAGGCAAATGCCAGAATTAATCTTTTTAATTTCATTTTCTATTTTTTAAAGCGCTTTTGGCACGCAGGTAATTTTTTCTTTTAAATTAAGTTCTATTTCAGTTTGATCATTTAAATTTTCCAAGGCTAATTTTTCGGCACTCCAAGATTTTACCTTGAAGTTACTAATATAGCGTCCATTCCTATAACATCCCGAAACCTTCTGTTTGTAATTTGCCTTGGTAAAATCGCCCACTAATACCAAGGTGTCATTTTTTACTTGATAAGTACCTTTTGCGTATTCTTTCCATAATCCGTTATTAAAACAGTTCTCTTCATAATAGTTGACTTTGGCATGTGTGGTAAAATCAACATAAAACGAATCACAGGTAAATTTAAAACGGTGTTGGGTATAAGATTGTAACTGTGCCTGATGACCAATGCTATCTTGGTTCCAGATCCCTTGCAGGAAAACTTCGCCTCTCCCTTGTACATCGGGCAGCCGGGAACAGGAGAAGAAAAGAAGAAAAAAGTTGAAAGAAAAAAGTAAAACGTAAAGGCTTCTCTTATTCATCATTGCTTCAATATTAAACTTTTAACTTTCAACCCCAAACCTTATTTCAAACTGCCTACCATTTCTTCGGGTTTTACCCATTCCGTAAACTGTTCGCTGGTTAGCAAACCTAGTTCTACTGCGGCCTCACGCAATGTTTTATTTTCTTTATGTGCTTTTTTCGCAATTTTAGCGGCATTTTCGTAACCAATATGAGGGTTCAAAGCAGTAACCAACATCAACGAGTTTTCCATGTGTTGTTTAATGACCGGTTTGTTCGGCTCAATGCCTTCGGCACATTTATCATTAAAAGATACGCAGGCATCGCCAATTAAGCGGCCAGACTGTAAAACATTTGCTGCTATTACAGGCTTAAACACATTGAGCTCAAAATGACCATTGCTGGCACCTATGCTCACCGCAACATCGTTACCCATTACCTGTGCGCAAACCATGGTCAAAGCTTCTGGCTGTGTTGGATTAACCTTTCCAGGCATGATGGATGATCCAGGTTCGTTGTCGGGAATAATAATCTCCCCAATACCGCAACGTGGACCAGAGCTTAGCATACGAATATCGTTGGCAATCTTCATTAGGGAAACGGCTACTCTTTTATAGGCGCCAGAAAGTTCTACCATGGCATCATGGGCTGCTAAAGCTTCAAATTTATTTGGAGCAGTTACAAAAGGCAAGCCTGTTAACTCGGCAATTTTTTGAGCAACCAATACGTCATAACCTTTTGGCGTATTTAGGCCTGTACCTACCGCCGTGCCACCAAGGGCCAATTCGCCAATCATTTCTAGTGCATTTTTAATGGCTCTTAAACCATTATCAATTTGTTGTACATAGCCAGAAAATTCTTGCTTTAAAGTCAATGGCGTAGCATCCATGAAGTGCGTACGGCCAGTCTTAACAATATCACCCCAAGCTTCTGCCTTTTTGGCCAAGGTATTCCTCAGTTTCTTCAACCCTGGAATGGTCACTTCTACCGCTTGTTTGTAAGCGGCAATATGCATAGCTGTTGGGTAGGTGTCATTTGACGATTGTGATTTGTTTACATCATCATTTGGATGAAGAATCTTGTGATCATCGGCAAGGCTGCCTCCATTTAAAACGTGGCCTCGGTTGGCAATTACCTCATTTCCGTTCATATTGCTTTGTGTGCCCGAACCGGTTTGCCAGATAACTAAAGGGAACTGATCGTCTAATTGACCTGCAATCACCTCATCACAAGCTTTGGCAATTAAGGTTGCTTTTTCTTGAGATAATACACCTAATTCTGTATTGGCTAATGCAGCAGCCTTTTTCAAATACCCAAAAGCATGGATAATTTCTTTTGGCATGGAGGCTTCTGGACCAATTTTAAAATTATTACGTGAGCGTTCGGTTTGTGCGCCCCAATATTTATCTGCGGGCACTTGTACCTCGCCCATGGTATCGTGTTCTATTCTGAAACTCATGATGTTTGCTATTTTTTCGTGCCAAATTTAAAGATTTTGAAATGGATATGGCAATATAAATGGTATTTACTTTGTGATAAAAACAAAGTTCTTTTTTTGGCAATGTTTAAAACTCTTTTGCGTTTAAAACTACAATAATGCGTATTTTTCCAGCTTTTAAACCTGTGTTATACCTACATGAAGTTTCGTTTACTATTGGCTGCGGCTACATTAATCATCATAAGTGTTACCTCTTGCACCAGCAAGGAGGAGAAAGAGAAAAAACTAGCCCAAGATAAAAAAGTAAGGGTAGTAGAAGACGATAAGGCCGATAGCCTGTTGTTGGTATACGATCCTAAGAAAGAAGATAAATGGATTGCCGATTTTGTACAGAACCTGCATAAGAAATATGCTTTTAATGGTAATGTATTGGTTGCTAAAAAAGGAAAAATTATTTATCAGGGTGCAAAAGGTTGGGCCGATTATCTGCATAGGGATAGCCTAAAAATAAACTCTGAATTTGAGCTGGCCTCTATTACCAAAACGTTTACGGGAGTGGCCATTATGCAGTTGGTGGAGGCGGGCAAGCTGAACGTAAACGACGACGTTAAGAAATTCTTCCCTAATTTTCCTTATGAAGGGATCACCGTAAAACTGTTGCTTACCCATCGCAGTGGCATGATGAACTATGTTTATTTCATCGATGATATTTGGAGGAAAGAAAAGCGAAACATGAAAAAAGGGGTTTCTAACCAAGAAGTGATGCAAATTATTGCCGAAAAGAAACCGAACAGATATACTAAGCCAGACAATGTTTTTCATTATAACAACTCCAATTTTATGGTGTTGGGGGCCATCATCGAAAAAGTGACCGGTCAGCGTTATTCGCAATATATGATGGAGCATATTTTTAAACCGGCAGGTATGAAAAACACTCATGTATACTCTACTGCCGAATATGAGAAGATCCCTGTCGACGTGGTTGGTCATGATCGCAACAGCTTTAGGTATTCTGTGGTACAAAATTTTTTAGATGGCCCAGTTGGCGACAAGGGAATTTATAGTACGCTGCATGATTTGGTCTTGTATGATAAATATCTTCGAAATGGGAGGTTATTAAAGCAATCTAGCCTAGATTCTGCTTACGTAGGCCGAAATAAACCAGTGAATGGCCATTTTAACTATGGTTACGGTTGGCGTATGTTCGATGGAAAGAATATGGATAAGGTGGTGTACCATACGGGTTGGTGGCATGGCTTCCGCCATATCTATGTGCGTGACCTGGATAAAGATATTGTAGTGATCTTTTTGGGCAATCTGACCAATGCGAGCTTAATGCATTTAGACGAGCTGTATAAATACTTGAAAATGCCAATTATTCGTAAAGGAGCTTATTCTGGTTCGGGTTCTTTGCCGGGAAGCGACGAAGATTAAAGCTATTCATTTAGCCACGAATTATGCATGGCTAAATGAATAAGATAGATCATCTATAGATTAAAATTTATAGCTATAACCAATTCTGAATACTTGGGTCTCTAAATAATCGGTACTTCTTAAGGTGAAACCGTTACCTGTAATGATCTTTTTTGTTTGTAGGGTATTCAAGATATCGTTACCGTTTAAGAAGACTTCGCCCTTGCCTTTTTGTATTGCTTTTTTCACGCCCAAGTCTATCGAAAATCTTGAACCGATGGTGCCTTGGGGAATAATGTCCTTCGCTAAGTAGACCCCAGAAAGCTGAATTTGTGTTTGTCCTTTTAGCTTGAAAATATTATTCAGCTTGATGTTGCCGGAGGTAATGCTTTCTTCGGGCAACTGATAGGTGGTGGGTACGGGGTATCGATTCGTGATGCTAAAAGCATTGATTTTATTTTGATAAAGAGCCGCACTGGCATTAAATGAAAACCAAGTGGACAATCCCTGTTGTAAGGTTACTTCGGCGCCAGTATTAAAGCTCTTTCCTGCATTTTGAAAGATGTTATAAAGTATCGTACTTCCCGGAACTGCAGTAGCAATCCTCGTAATGGTCGCATCTATCATTTTATGATATACGGCAGAATAAATGTTTCCTTTTTGCCAATTTAACCGATAACCCAGTTCTATGGTATTTGTAAATTGTGGGCGCAGGGTTGGATTGCCGACCTTTAGCAATTCCGGTTCATCATATTTTGGGAAAATTCGGATATCCACCTCATTTGGCCTGTCTACCCTTCTGTTATAGAAAACCGAAAGCTTATTTTGTTCATTGATTTTATAGGCAAAACGAAGATTTGGGAATGGACGGAAATAATCATAACCATCGCTTTGATAAGTATTATGATTAGGGTTGACGTCATATTGAACTTTTACATATTTATACCTAAGCCCTGCTTCCAGTTCAATGTGATTGTTCTCAAAAATGTAATTGGCATAGGCCGAAGGAATGGTTTCCTTGTAGTCGGCCCATCCACCAGCATTTACATCCAACGGAGAATTTAATCCGGGAAAGAACTGCATATCGGTTGGAATGGTTCTTCTTCTGAGCTTTATACCCGTTTCAATTCTGCCCTGTTTCAATGGCTTAATATAATCTAAACTGACATCAACAACATGCTCATCAGATAAAAGTTTAAAGGCATCTTCTCCGGTAAAAGTGGGCATTATATTCGTGAAGAAATATTTTTCATCCTCCCTGTGCCAAGTATAATTTAAAGAGGCGTTCAGTAAATGCCCCGGTTGCTTAAATTTATGTTGATAAATGGCCGAACCTGTTACGGTATATTTAACTTCATCTTCCAAAAACTGCCATAATCTCAAACGTTGTGAAAAGTCGGTATTGAAATAGGGGATATCTCCTTTGTCAATAATTTTTTCTCGGTTAAAATAGCCGGAAATCGTTAAGGAGTTATACTCATCAGGATTCCAGTCTATCCCTGTTTTTGCAGTACTGTAAGTGGTGGTTCGGTTACGCTTTACCTGTTGGTTGATGACTGTTCCATCATCATAGGTTCTGGTGGCAAATTCATTCCTGTTCAAGGTTTGTGTGTATAACCAGTCTGCCTGTAAGAAGGTGTTGAGCTTGTTTTTTCTATAATTTAGGGATAACGAAGGGTTGATTTTTGGCGTGGCCTGATATTGTGGCCTGATGTCTGGGAGATTTTCTTTTCTAACCCAAAGGGCACCCAACCCAGAAGTTAAACCAATTTTACCGTTAAACCCTTCTTGTTTATTTTTCTTATAAATGATGTTGATGATACCAGCATTTCCATTGGCATCGTATTTAGAGGAAGGATTATTGATGATTTCTATACGCTCAATTGCCGAAGCAGGTATATTGTCCAAGCTGGTTTGGGAGCCAAAGCCCGTCATGGCATTCTGTTTCCCATCTACTAAAACGGCCACCTTATCATTACCTCTTAGCTGTATTTTGCCGTCTTGAATAGTTACACCAGGCAAGTTTTGCATGGCCTGTAAAACCGAACCGCCAGATTGAGCTACATTATTGGCCAAAGTGAAGGTCTTTTTGTCCATTTTGTCTGAAAGGCCTTCACTGGCTTGCGATACTATAGTTACTGTGTTTAGCGTTTGGGCATCTTCATTTAAATAAACCTCACCGAGATCTAAAAAAGTACTCAATGTGCCAATGTTAACCTCCTGTACTTTTTTAAGGTAGCCAACCAGAGAAAACTCAATGTTGTAACTTCCTTTGGCTAATTCTGCTAATTTGAAACGGCCTTCTTCATCTGTAATGGTGCCGGTTACAAATTTCTGATCGGGTTTATGCTTTACAATTATATTTACATAGGGCATAACCGCTTTACTCTTATTGTCCTTTATTATACCCGAAATGGTTGTTGTAGTTGATTGTGATCGAACGGTCAATGAAAAGAGGAGCAAAAATAAAATTGGGATCGATGTATTCTTGAAGTTTGACATATAAATTTATTAAAGTGTATTATCAAAAGTGAGTTCTTTCTTTTTCTTGACTAGGCCAAAATTATAGCTCATGCCTACGTAGGCAATTCTTGAATTACTGCGTATAAATATATCCTGTTCCAAGCCTTGACTACTTAGTTCAGCCCGCTGTTGTTGGGTCTTAAATACGTCTGATAAAGTGAGGAAGGCAGAAGCTTTTTTATGAAATATTTCTTGTCTGGCACCAAGGTTTAGTACGAAACTTGGTAAATATCTGCCCTGTGGAGTTAATCTTGCGGCCCTGTAGTTTGAGTTTACCTGCAGATTGGTGCCACCAATAACGGTGTAGCTTGCATTTAAGTTGGCACTCCAGGTAACGGTATTTTTTTGGGTGCCGAAACCAAGGTTTGAAGCATCAATTTGGCTGTAGAATAAATTTGGTGTAAGATGAATACGAACTTTATCCTTCAGGTTAGCTGAAAAAACTACATCTGCACCAATAGCTTTGTCATTGGCCAGATTTTGTTTTGTAGTAATTAATGTTGTATTGTTTAATGGTTCGGTGATGGAAGTAAAACCATTGTATTTATAGCGGTAATAAATACCTGGCAGAATGCTAAAATTATTATGGCTCCATTTATAACCTATTTCTATCGAATGTATAATCTCTGGTTTTAGGTAGGGGTTGCCAACGCGGATATTTGTTGGATCAGCATACTCTGCAAAAGGATTTAGATCATCACCTTCTGGTCGGTTCACTCTTCTGCTATAATTTAATTGCAGCTCTTTATTGTCCCTTAATCTATAAGAAAAATGCAGCGTTGGGTATATCTTGAAATAATGATTGGGAATTAGTGTTTCTGTAGTTATTAAGTGAGATTTTAAGTCGGCATATTCTCCCCTTAATCCAAACATTAGCCCAAATTTTTTCCAATTCTGTTCCATGGTACTGTAAATGGCATGAATGTTTTCATGGTAGATAAAATGATTGGTTCTGGTCAAATCTGTGATAAATTGCTGTTGCGAGTAACTGTAGGATTCACCAAAAAAATCCATGTCATGCTTATTGTATTGACCGTCGTAACCAATTTCTAACTTTGTTTTTTCTCCTATTGGCAGTTCATAGGTAAGGTTAAGTTGTCTATTGGTCGAAGTTTGCTTGATCAGGGTATTATCTAGTTCATCGGCAATAATTGGTTTTCTATAAGAATTGATATAGTGATTATCTTCTACTTCTGGAGCTTTTGCGATATTGAATTCAAATCTTATTTTATGGTCTTCTTTTTTGAAATTATGCTCAAAGAAGAATGTGGCGTCAGCCTCTCTTTCATATTCATAGTTGGTCCTTATTCTGTTATAGTCGAAAATCAGCTCTGCCCCGATGTTTGAATTTTTTAAAGTAACATCATGTTTATGCATATTGCGAAAGTAATAGTTACCGGCAATGCCTATGCTGTTCTTAGTGTCAATAGCATATTCCATACCTAAGGTTGCCGTATTGGAAAAAGGCTTGGAACTTCCTCTTATCTCATCAAGGTAATCACCGGTTAAATGAGTTGTTGGATCTGTTTGCTTCCTTTGGTTGGTCGTTAACCTAATTCTATTGTCTTTTCTGATGCTGTAACTGCCATAAATATTTAACTTGTTGGGTTTATAATTCAAATTAATATTAGCATTAGACCTATCTTGATTTCCGATGCTAGCGGTAACACCCCCATTAAGACCAGGTTTAACGGTTTTCTTTAATACGATATTGATGATGCCCCCGGTGCCATCTGGCTTGTATTTTGCAGATGGATTGGTAATCACTTCTATACGCTCTATGCTGTTGGCGGGCAATTGTTGTAATGCGGCAGCGGCATTTTTGCCCATAATTGGTGAAACTTTCCCATTGATGAGAATAGTGGCAGATGAATTTCTTAAGCTCACATTTCCCTCAATATCTACTTGCACTAATGGGACATTTTGTAGGACTTCACTAGCCGAGCCGGTTTTTGCTATAATATCTTGGTCAACATGATAGATCTTTCGATCTATTGAGTTGCTATATAATGGCTTTTTGGAGGTAACCGTAATTTCGTTCAATTTTTTGGCTTCACCACTTAATCTTACATCGAAGTTTAATTTTTGATGTGTTGCATCAATCACAAATGTCATAGATTGATAATGGTTAAAGCCAATGAAGCTGGCAATGATATAGTAGGTTCCATTAATAAGCCCATCAAACTTATAAATGCCTTTTGCATTGCTCGTTTCTTGTTTAATTGGGATCTTGCTTTTAGGAGACATCAGCGCAATCGTTGCAAACTCTATCGGCTTTAGAGATATGCTGTCGATGACTTTGCCGGAGATTATGCCATTGGTTTGCGCAGCAACGAAAAGTGGAAAAACCAGCAATAATATAAATATAGTCTTTTTATACATCTTATAATTTTACCACATAATTAATATGTAAATCTGTTGGAAATTGGAAGTTGGAAAGAGAAACTTGCTTTTATGAACATATAATATCAGCTTTGTAAAAAAAGCTATGTGGAAAATCTATGCATTGCTATCGGCATTTTTTGCGGCTGGAACGGCTATCCTTGCAAAAATCGGAATTAAAGGTATTAATGGGAATCTGGCTACTGCTATCCGCACTGTTGTTGTCTTGTTTATTGCGTGGGGAATAGTTTTATTTAGTGGAGAGCTTAAGGAGCTTAAGACCCTAAATAAAAACAACCTCATTTTTTTAGGGCTGTCAGGTTTGGCAACAGGGCTGTCTTGGATTTTTTATTTTAAAGCGCTCGAAACTGGCGATGTAGCCAAGGTGGCACCTATTGATAAACTAAGTTTGGCCATTACACTAGGTCTTGCATTTTTAATCTTAAAAGAGCCGATAGAAGCTAAAACTTTATTTGGAGGTCTGCTAATTGTTATAGGGTCGGTTATTATCTTAATCAAATAAAGTTGTAACTTCATCTTCCATCAATTTTACTACAGAATTATATGCTTCTTTTGTACGTATGAAAATCCTACTGATCGAAGACGAAGAACCTTTAAGGGAAAGTATCGTTTCCTACCTAAAAGGAGAAGGAAACCTTTGTGAAGTCGCTATTGATTATGGAGGTGCCTTGGAGAAGATTAATTTGTACAGCTATGATTGTATATTGCTTGATCTCAACTTACCGGGAGGTGATGGCCTGAAAATCTTGAGAGCAATCAAAAAAATGAACAAGAAGGAAGGTGTGCTGATCATCTCTGCCAGAAATTCGCTGGATGATCGGCTAAATGGCCTAGATCTGGGAGCGGATGATTATTTAGTGAAGCCCTTTCATTTATCGGAGCTCAAGGCCAGGATCATGGCGGTAATACGTAGAAAAAACTTCAGTGGAAACAATGTAATATCGTTCAACGAAATTTATATTGACGTAATGGGAATGGAAGTCAAAGTAAGAGATAAGCTCCTTGCGCTGACCAAAAAAGAATACGACCTGTTGATTTACTTTATATCGAACCAAGGTAAGGTTATTGCTAAAAATGCTATTGCCGAACATCTTTGGGGAGATGAGATTGATTTATCTGATGATTTCGATTTTATCTATACCCATATTAAAAACCTCAGAAAAAAACTGGTAGAAGCGGGGGCTAAAGATTACATTAAATCAATGTATGGTGTAGGGTATAAATTTGAAGCCATATGAGGTTAGCACAGCGATACAATAGGGCAAATATGTTAACCTCTTTGGTCATATTGGTAATTACTGGGGTAGTTTATTATGTGGCAATCCACTTTATACTTACTGATAAAATGGATCGAGACCTGGTCATTGAGGAAAAGGAGATCGAGGCCTATGTGCGCAACTATAATAAATTGCCATCTCCGGGAGACTTCCTACATCAGAAGGTTACTTATCTAAAATTAAATGCTGACCATAAAATAGAAAGAGATTTCTTCTACAGTGATTTCTATAACGAAGAAGAGCAGAAAACAGAACCGGGTAGGAGTTTGGTAACCAGTGTCCGCTTAAATAACCATAACTATCAGGTCACGATTAGTAAATCTAGGGTAGAATCCGAAGATTTGGTGCAATTCATATTTTTGATTACCATAGCGGTGACTATTTTACTCTTGGTCTCTCTATTCCTCATTAACCGTTTTGTGCTACAGCGCATTTGGCAGCCATTTTATGATACCTTAAATAGAATGAAAGCTTTTAACATAGCCCAGAATGAAGGGGTAAAAATGCAAGAGACCAAGATTGACGAGTTCAACGAGCTTCAGACCGCGGTTTCTGGTATGGCAGATCGGGTAAAGAAAGATTACAGGGAGCTCAAGACCTTTACAGATAATGCTTCGCATGAGATGAGAACCCCCTTGGCCGTTATTAATTCTAAACTTGATTTATTGCTCCAAGATAAACCTCTTGAACCAAGCCAGGCAGTACTAATTGATGAGATTTATCATGCTGTAGGTAGATTAGGCAGATTGAATACTTCATTGCTGTTATTGGCTAAAATCGAAAACAATCTCATTCCCGAACAGGAGAAAATTAGCTTGGGGAAATTGGTGCAGCAAAAACTCAAGCAGTTCCAAGAGTTGATACACAATAAACAGATTGCGCTGGAGCAGCAGTTAGAAGATAAGGAAGTGATAATGAGTAGGTATTTGGCTGATATCCTTTTGAACAACTTATTAAGTAACGCCATTAGGCATAACGAGATGGGAGGGCGCATCCATGTTACACTGAATGACAAAGAGCTGGTCGTTTCAAATACCAGTAAAGAACCAGCGCTTGACGGACAATTGGCTTTTGAGCGTTTTTACAAAGCATCTTCCTCAGAAGGAATGGGCTTGGGCTTAGCTATTGCTAAACAAATTGTAGGCTTATACCATTTCCATATCGAGTATAACTATCATCAGGGACTGCATATTTTCCGAGTTATATTCTAACTACAGAATTTCTTCAGGCTTGCTTTTTAGTTTAGCGCCAAATCATACTTATGAAAAAGCTGCTAATCTTTCTCATTGGCCTCTCTTTACAGCTAAAAGCACAAGAAGTAGACACCTTAATCAGCAAAACAGCGGTTGAGCATCATTTCTTTAATCCCAAAAAATACCAATCTTATATTGTTCCCGTTGCTTTTGTGACCTATGGTTTAATTTCTTTGGGGGATAATCCGATACGGGACCTGGACTTGAGCACCAAGGCGGAATTGACGGAAGATCATCCAAGGTTTGCTGCGCATGTAGATGATTATTTAGAGTTTGCCCCACTTATAGCGGTATATGGCTTGGACATCGCTGGGATAAAGGGAAAAAACTCGGTGATAGATCAAACGGCTATGGTTTTGATTACCTCTGGAATTACTACAGCGATGGTCTCTACGCTGAAAAGCCATACCAATCGTTTGCGACCGGACGGTTCAGCTTATAGCTCCTTTCCTTCTGGACATACCGCTACGGCTTTTGCTGCGGCAGAGCTATTACATCAAGAATTTAAGGGACAGTCTCCGTGGTATGGTTACACAGGATATGCTGTTGCCATGACAACGGGTATTTTGAGAATGTATAATAATAAACATTGGTTAAGCGATGTGGTTGCTGGTGCGGGCTTCGGTATGTTATCAACTAAGCTTACCTATTTGATCTATCCTTATTTAAAACATTTTCTTACTTCTAGCCAACAACAGTTTACACTTGTTCCCATGTATCAAAACGGTACCTTGGGCGTTAACTTTAGCTATAAACCTAGAAAATAATCAGCTATAGCTGACAAAATACAGTAAAATTCAGATTTTCTTCAGAATTGAAAGATATTTTTGATGTTTATTTATTAATCAATAAATATCTTATGTCTTATTTTAACAAGATCAAAAAGGTATTCCAATCTAGATTTGGACCTGTGGTTTTGGGAATATTGTTACTTTGTGGAATCTCATTACTTACCAGAATTGTACTGCTCTTAAGCTCTTATGCTTCATTTGATTGGTCAATTCTAAATATCATCAGGGTTTTTTTAATCGGATTTCTTTATGACCTGGCAGCGGCCTCCTATGCTAGTATTCCCTTGATACTTTATTTATGGGTTTTTCCTTCCAAATGGTATGGGAAAAAAAATAGCCGTATACTATTAAGCCTCTGCTTCTTTGTAGTTGTTTTTACCTTGCTTTTTAATGCCATATCCGAATGGTTCTTTTGGCAAGAATTTGCGGTGCGTTATAACTTTATTGCTGTAGATTATTTGGTTTATACCACCGAAGTTATTGGCAATATCCGTCAATCTTATCCTATAAATACCATTATTGGAGTGATGTTTATTGTTGCCGGTATGGTGACCTATTTGGTGAGAAAGGCTTTCTGTTTGTCTACTTTTCATCAAATGAGGTGGGCAAAAAGAACAAAGTATGCGGTTTTATGGCTGCTCTTTCCATTGGCTACTTATTTTTTGGTAGATCATAAATGGAAAAACCTGAGTGCCAATCCATATGTAAATGAACTTTCTGGTAATGGGATGTATGACTTTGGTTTTGCGTTTTGGCATAATGAACTTGATTACGATTCTTTTTACAAAAGCCTTCCTATTAAACAGGCCATCACCTTGATCAAGCAGGAGTTGAATATAGACCCAAACAGTGCGGGCAACGGTCTTCTGTCTAGGCAGGTTAGTTATGCCGGTGCAGAAAGAAGAATGAATGTAGTACTGATCAGTGTGGAAAGCTTAAGCGCTAATTTCATGGAGAGTTTTGGTAATACACAGCACATTACGCCAAACCTAGATACACTGGCCAAAACAGGAATATTGTTTACAAAGCTCTATGCATCAGGAACAAGAACGGTAAGAGGCTTGGAAGCGCTTTCTCTTTGTATACCCCCAACGCCTGGCCAATCTATTGTCAAGCGCCCCAATAACAGGAATCTGTTTACTTTGGGGAATGTTTTTAGGTCGAAAGGCTATGATAGTAAATTTATATATGGAGGCTATGGTTATTTCGATAATATGAATGAGTTTTTTTCACAGAATGGCTATCAAGTTATAGATAGAAGTGCCCTGAAAAAAAATGAAATCCATTATTCAAATATATGGGGGGTAGCAGATGAAGATCTTTTTACGTTATCTCTTCGCGAACTGGATGCAGAATATAGAAAAAATAAACCGTTTTTTGCCCATATCATGACCGTATCTAATCATCGCCCTTATACCTATCCAGAAGGGAGGATCGATATACCCTCGCATACAGGAAGAGAAGGGGCAGTTAAATATACAGATTATGCCATAGGTAAATTTATTAAAGAAGCTGAAGAAAAGCCTTGGTTTTCTAATACACTTTTTGTGATTGTAGCCGACCATTGTGCCTCTAGTGCAGGAAAAGTAGAACTTCCCGTAAATAAATACCATATTCCAATGATCTTCTATTCCCCTTCTAATATTCGCCCAGCGAAATTCAAAGGGTTAACGGCCCAAATTGATATTGGTCCAACCATTTTGGGTTATTTAAACTTTAGCTATGAAAGTAAGTTTTTTGGACAGGATGTTTTTAATAAAAAAAATAGCAATCATCGTGCGTTCATTAGTACTTATCAGAGTTTGGGGTATATTAAGAACAATAAGCTGATCATTTTAGATCCAAATAAAAAAGTAGGTACTTTTAGACCGGATTTTACGAATGGAAATTCAAAACTAGTTCCCACAGATAATGAACTTACCAACCAGGCCATTGCTAATTATCAATTGGCATCCTATTTATATAAAAACAAGTTATATGGGTTTTATACCACAAAAGATAAATAAATTTTAAATTATTAAAACCAGCTTCTTTTTGCTAAATTTGTTAGCAAAATGAAAAGAGCAGGGATTGCAGATTTACCCTTACACTACGGCTCTGTGCCGCCTTGGCTAGCGGAACGGATGGGCAAATTGGGTTTAGCCATTACTGAAGAAATTTTGGCCAGTAAAGGAAAGGATGATTTCCTTAGTCGAATGAGCAGTCCGTTTTGGTTTCAGAGTTTGGGAGCGGTAATGGGTATGGATTGGCACTCTTCTGGCATAACCACCTCCGTTATGGGGGCACTAAAAAAGGCCATCAATCCACATGCTAAAGAATTTGGGATTCAGATTTGTGGGGGCAAGGGAAAACTGTCAAGGAATACGCCTTCTGAGCTCCTCAAATTTTCCGAACTGAACAGCCTGGACGCTACACATTTGGTGAAGTGTAGTAAATTGACAGCTAAGGTAGATAATACGGCCATACAAGACGGTTTTCAGTTGTACCAACATCACTTTATCATCAGTAATGAAGGTAATTGGACAGTTGTTCAACAAGGGATGAGCGATGAAAGTTCAACAGCCAGACGCTACCATTGGCATTCTTCCAACGTCCAATCTTTTACCGAAGAACCGCATACCTTTATCTATGGTGAAAACCAAGGCAAAATCTTAAACCTTACCGACAAAAGAGCGCAGCCCCTAAAAAAATCAATGTTGGAAATGATGGCAGAACCGCCCCAAAAAATGCTGGCTGAAATTTGCAAGTTAGTGATGCCAAAACACCATGATGTGCAGGCTAAAGATGTAGATTTAAAACGATTGGGTTCCATACTTTGGTTGGCACAAAATAACAATATCGCTAATTTCGACGAATTACTATTATTGGAAGGCCTAGGACCAAGAGCATTACAGTCTTTGGCCCTGGTAAGCGAAGTGATCTATGGTTCCCCATCACGATTTAAAGACCCAGCCCGATTTTCATTTGCCCATGGCGGTAAAGATGGCCATCCTTTTCCTGTACCTGTGAATATTTACGACGAAACCATCAAAACGTTAAATGATGCCATTAAGAAAGCAAAGATTGGAAATACGGATAAAATTCAAGCCATTAAATCACTCTCGCAAATTGCTTCCCGAGTAGAAAAAGACTTTATTCCAAATGGGAATTTTGATGAATTGATTGCTAAAGAACGAGCCGAATCATGGAAGTATGGTGGTAGAACAGTGTTTGGCAAAGCTAAAAAACCGACCAATCAACTGAATTTGTTTGATTAGAAATACTTACGAAGTTTTTAAACGGCGTAGCCCTCAACTTTACGATACCATAACAAACAAAAGTTAAACTTCGTAAGTCTTATGCAGCATCTTTTCAGCTAGGGACGAGGATAAATCTCTTTCGGGAGCACTTTCAAACGAGCTTTCTCAAGTCACTTTGTTCCGTTTCGAAACGATGAGAAATGGTTTTTTTTCTCTATGAAATCTTATCAAAACTAATTCCCGTATTTCGTTTAGCTAGGAAGCTTTTCAACAAACTGTTGTTTGGGTCGACAAGTTGGGGATCTTGATCGAAAATCTCGATTACGGTATTTCTGGCTTCTTGTAAGATAACTTGATCCTTGGCCAAATCTGCAACTTTCAGCTCTATAGTTCCGCTCTGCTGCGTACCCGTAATGTCGCCAGGTCCCCTTAATTCTAAATCGATCTCTGAAATCTCGAAGCCATTATTGGTTCTTACCATGGTTTCCAATCTCTTTTTAGAGGTAGGATTTAGCTTATTGCCCGACATTAAGATACAGAAAGATTGTTCTGCACCACGCCCCACCCTTCCTCGTAGCTGGTGCAGTTGTGAGAGGCCAAAACGTTCTGCATTTTCTATTACCATTACCGAGGCATTGGGTACATTTACCCCTACTTCTATCACGGTAGTGGCAACCATGATCTGTGTTTTTCCATCAATAAATCGTTGCATTTCGTATTGCTTATCTGCATTGCTCAACTTGCCATGTACAATGCTCACTTGATATTGAGGTAGAGGAAATTGATAGCTCAATTGCTCTATTCCTGCTTCCAAGTGTAAGAGATCTAACTTCTCGCTTTCTTTAATCAGGGGATAAACTATATATACTTGTCGCCCTTTGGCAATCTCCTGCTTCATAAAGCCGAACATGCGCATCCTCTGATTTTCGTAAAGGTGTTTAGTGTCTATGGGCTTTCTTCCTGCAGGTAATTCATCAATGACCGAAACATCCAAATCGCCATATAAAGTCATGGCTAGGGTTCTTGGAATGGGCGTTGCGGTCATGACCAAAATGTGCGGAGGAATACTGTTTTTTCTCCATAGTTTTGCTCGTTGCTCTACGCCAAAACGATGTTGTTCGTCAATAACCACTAATCCAAGATTATGAAACAGAACCTTATCTTCAATTAAGGCATGGGTCCCTACCAGAATATCTATTTCTCCATTCTCTAGCTGTTGATGTAAAATTGTCCGTTGCTTTTTAGTGGTACTGCCAGTTAATAGGCCAACTTTTACCAGTTCCCCTTTTAACATGCCCACCAATGATTCGTAATGTTGGCGGGCAAGAATTTCGGTGGGAGCCATCATACAGGCCTGATAACCGTTATCATTGGCCAAGAGCATGCTCATTAACGCCACTACCGTTTTACCACTTCCAACGTCGCCCTGTACCAAGCGGTTCATCTGGGAACCCCTTTGTGTGTCTAATCTTATCTCTTTAATTACTCGTTTCTGCGCATTTGTTAGGTCGAAGGGAATAATTTCATTATAAAAAGTATTTACTTTCTCCCCTACATTTTGAAAAAGAGATCCCTTAAATTTTAAGCTTCTGAGGTGTTTATTATATAACAACTGTAGCTGTATGAAAAAGAGCTCTTCAAATTTTAATCTCCTCTCCGCTTGTTGCAGCATGTTGGTGTTGGCGGGAAAGTGAATATTGATAATGGCTTCTTTCCTCCCAATCAATTTATATTTATCTAGGATATACTTGGGCAAGGTTTCCCTTATCTCATTAATATGAAGCTCAATGATATGGTAAATGAGCTTTTGTATGCCCTTACTATCTAAAAAAGCCTTTTTAAGTTTTTCGGTAGAATTATAGATCGGTTGTAGCGTAAGGTTTCCGGTAACGCTCCCATTTTGCCTTGGGTAGGTTTCCAGATCTGGATGGGAAATACTGAAACTTCCGTTAAAGAAATTAGGCTTGCCAAAGGCAATATAGTTATTGCCGCGATAGATGTGTTCTTCTACCCATTTTAGACTCTGGAACCATACCAATTCCATTGTTCCGGTATCATCGGCAAATTTAGCAACGATTCGTTTCTTGTGCTTTTCCCCAATTGTTTCTTTAGTCATGATCTTGCCTACCACCTGTATCAAGGGCATATCGGGTAGAAGTTCATTGATCTTATAAAAACGTGTTCTGTCTATATACCTGAATGGATAATGGCTTAAAAGATGTTCATACGTAGAAAAACCTAACTCTTTCTGTAAAAGTTCGGCACGTTTAGGCCCTACGCCCTTAAGGTATACCAAAGAAGTATCTAAGTTCGAAGCAAACAAAACGTATTATTTTCTTTTAAAAGTAAGCATATCTTTTATCAAGTGCCAATTAAATAGAAAAACGGCAAATAGTAAAAGGAGGTAGGCCAATAATTGGTGTGGATCAATTTTCTCATTGAAATGGGAAATAGCAATACTGAAAGCAATGATGGGATTAATATAAATAATAATACCTAGTGTTGAAGAAGGAATGCCAATTAAGGCAAACAGGCTTAAGAATAGAGGAACAATGGTAAATACAACAGCAATAAGTACAATATTGAGCCAGAAATCAAGATTGCTTTGTATTACGGTATAGTCTTTGATAAAAAATGGCAGCATGAGCAGTACGGCAATGCTAATTTGAAAAGCCAATACATTTAGCTTATCTAAATGCTGCATTTTTCTTTGGATTATCAAATAGAAAGCATAAAGTGCCGCAATGATGATGGACCAGGTAACTTCGATCAAAGAGCCTGTAGCCAACATCAGAATACTGAGGGTAGCTGTGCCTAGGGCAAGTATTTGAAGCTTGGACAAATGTTCCTTTAAAATAAGGTATCCACCAAATGCCGTAATTAATGGACATACCATATAGGCAAAAGCGCCAGATTTTATGCTAATATGATTAATGGCATAAATAAAAGTATACCAATTTAAGGTGAGCAAGATGGTAGAGCCAATGATCTGTAGCACTATGGTCCATTTGGTTTTGGTATGACTAGATAGGATATATCGAATATCCTTTATGAGCTCTTTTTTTCTGAATAACAGGATAGCGAGCCATATTACTACTAATGAAGTAAATATTCTATAATATAAGATTTGCTCAGAAGGATAAGTTTTGAGGTTCCTTAACGGAATGGAAAAGAAACCCCAAATAGAGGCCGACAAAAATGCCGAGAGTAGGTACTTTGATTTATTTTCGGTCAATTTTAACCTTTGTAAGCAGTGATCGATATTTCTACATTGACCCCTTTTGGCAAACCTTTTACAGCTACGGTTTCCCTGGCTGGAAAATCACTTTGAAAGTAGGAGCCATATACTTCGTTTACTTCAGTAAATAAAGCCATATCAGACAAGAAAATGGTGGTTTTTACAATGTGTTTGAATTCATATTCTGCTTCTACCAATAAAGCCTTAATATTGCGCATAACTTGATGGGTCTCTTCGCTAATAGAACTTACGTTCAATTCTCCATTTTCTGGATTAATGGCGATTTGTCCAGAAGCAAATAAAAAACCATTTGCAATGATGGCCTGATTGTATGGGCCTATTGGAGCTGGGGCATTGGTAGTATTGATAATCTGTTTCATGGTTTGTTCAAAATAAAGGTTTCTAAAAGTTTATAGGCAATGCCCAATATAAATATTCCAATAGCAAGGTTATTGATGATATGCATAATCTTAATATTTATATTGTTCTTTGGTGGATTTGACATGATACAAATTTAGGCATAAAAAAAGAGTCCCAACCTTAAGTTGGGACTCTTTTTTTATGTTTCTTTTAAGAAATATTAATTTCTAGTGCTCTCAACACGACGGTTTTGGATACGACCTTCTTCTGTATCGTTAGAAGCAATTGGTCTAGTCTCGCCGTAAGCTTTAACAGCTACACTGCTAGCGTTAACGCCAGAGTTTACTAAGTAAGTTTTTACAGAGTTAGCTCTATCTTTAGATAATTTCATATTGTATGCAGCAGTACCTTCGCTAGAAGCATGACCAGCTAACGTTACTTTACCACCGTTTTCACGCAATAATGAAGATAATTTATCTAAGGTTGGATAAGATTCAGTTTTTAATACTGAGCTGTTAAACTCAAATTGGATATTCTCAAAACCAGTTACACCACTTGGAGCTACTACAGAAGTAGTTTGCTCAGGGAATTTGATTGTACGACCTGAACCATCAACAACAGCACCAGCTGCAGAATTTGGCTCTTTATCGAACATATCAGCAACACCATCTCCATCGCTATCTCTTTTCAAATCTTCTACAGATTTCTCTACGTTAGAAACACGGTTTTTCAATGCTTCAACTTCTTGACGTAATGAAGGATCTTTTAATTCATCATACATTAAAGCAAGTGGGTTAACCCAATCCAAGTTTGGTTTAGATTTAGAACCTAAAGAGAATTCTAAACCAGCAGAACCGTAAGAGAATTTATCTTTAGAAGGAAGTTTAGCATAAACTCCATCCAAGTTATCTCCATCAACAAAGTTCATGGTATAAGCCAAGTTGAAAGACACGCGGTCAGACACTTTGAATTTAATACCAGCACCTACAGGAATGTAAGCTTGTTTGATAAAATCTTTGTCTTTATCGTCACCGAATTTACCTTTATTGTTAACTTCACCAGCAGTAGTAGTTACAATCGGATTGAAAGCAACAACACCATAACCTGCAGTTACAAAGAAGTTCACAGAGTTCTCACGACGTAAGAAGTCAACAGTAGCTACGTTAACAACACCTCTGATGTCAGCTGAATATTGGATGTCAGTTTTGAATTCTCTAATTCCACCAACGGCACTACCAACAGCATCTTTGTTAGAGCCAGATAGTTTACCACGGAAAATGTTACCTTCTAAACCAAAAGCATGACCTAATTGCTTACGTAATGAAATACCGTAGCCTAAATTTACATCCCAATTAGTAAAATCGTCAGAACCACCAGTTAATACTACAGGAGCTAAAACACCACCGTTAATACCTAATGACCACGTTCTGTACTGGGCTCTTCCTCCAAAGACTTTGGCAGAAGAGGTAGTTGCAGGAGCATCCTGAGCACTTGCAATAGAAGTAACTCCTATTAATGCTACCAAAGAAGCTGCAACGCCCTTTTTTAAAGTAGAATAATTCATAATTTTCTTTTTAAGGTTAAACAAAATATTTTATTGTATAATTTTTTGCAATACAAAATTAAACAAATTTTTATAATCTCAAAACCTTTATACAAACTCCGTTCCAAAGTGTTTAAATTGAGCTTATTTAGCTGGTTTTTTGTTTATTTAGTTGATTTATAGGTGGTTTATGGGGTGTTTGGCAATACCCACATAAATTGAATCATAAATCTATATTGTACTGTATTGTTTCTTATGCAGTCCTTTTTTATATACAATGCTTATTTCTTTGTTTAAAAAAGACCTAAATCCACTCTTCAATAAAACTATATATATTGAATTTTTCACTTAATTGAGCCGTATCAATGGCTTTTACGAGCGCTTTTCTATCGATCATCGACATTTTTCTAGCCTGTATCAATCTATAAGCTTTTTCGGCAAGTAATAATGACTTTCGATGGTTTGGAATGCGTTCTTTTGATAATATCCAATTTAATAAACTATCGATGCCTATTTCCTTTTCTGCTATGGTTTTGAATATGGGGGTGTCCCGATGTTGTTCCTGGGTCATCTTTTTTAAATTTCCGGCAAAAAGATCTGCCCCCTCCCTATCTGCCTTGTTCACTACAAAGGCCTGTGCTATTTCCATTAACCCAGATTTGATGTGCTGAATTTCATCTCCTGACTCAGGTACCAATACTAAAATCGTTTGATCTGCTAGGCCGGCAATTTCTATCTCCGATTGGCCAACACCTACGGTTTCTACGATAATAAGATCAAAATGACTGGCTTTCATCACGTCTACCATCTCTAGCGTTTTGGCCGAAATGCCACCCAACGATCCACGTGTGGCAACAGATCTGATGTATACATTTGGGTCGTTAAAGAGCTTTGACATTCTGATCCTGTCGCCCAATAGAGAGCCATAATTAAATGGTGAGGTAGGGTCAACGGCAAGAATAGCCACTTTTTTGTGTTGTAGGGAGAGTTGGGTGGTAATGGCATTTACCAAAGTGCTTTTTCCCGCTCCAGGAGGCCCTGTTATACCAATTACGGGGACCTTGCTTTTTATATTTAATGATTTTAAAAATTGATAAGATGGGCCAATATCATTTTCAACTAGCGTTAAAGCCCTTGCTAAAGCAATAAAGCTACCAGATTCTACATTCTCTTTTAAATCAGCAAGGTTGATCATGGTTAAAAAACTTTAGACAAATAAACAGAAATCAATCGGATGCATCAAACACAAGCTTAATGAAATGAGCAAACATTTCTTAAAATCCGTAACTTTGTCTTCTTTTATATTTTTAAATGAAAACATATTTCAGGTTATTATCGTTCGCAAAACCAATTGAAAAATTTGCGATACCCTATATGATAGCAACTCTATTTGCTGTACTATTTAACACGGCGCTGTTTACTTCTATAGGCCCGCTCTTAGAGACGCTTTTTATAGGGAAATCGTCAGCTTTAAATCAGGCACAGCAAGCGGGATCTCTAGATTTTATCGGTTCTATCAACGATTATATTGCACAACTTATAAGCAGTAATGGCAAAATTTATACTTTACGGATCGTTTGTTTTGGCATTATTGTGATTGCCATACTTGCCAACTTGTTCAAATATCTCTCGCAGCGTTTCATGGAAGATCTAAGGGTACATACGCTTCTAAATCTGAGAAGAACCGTTTTTAACAATGTAATTGGACTTACCATAGGTTATTTTAACAATGAGCGCAAAGGCGATATTGTATCCAAAATATCTTCTGACGTACAAGTGGTACAAGCTACAGTGACCAATACCTTACAAGTAGTTTTTAAAGAACCGCTACAACTTATTGCATTTTTATCGGTGTTACTTTCCATTTCTGTTAAGCTCACTTTATTCTCTTTATTGGTTATCCCTGTTTCTGGATTTGTCATTAGCAAGATTGTTAAAAGACTTAAACAACAAACCACACAATCTCACGAGTCTTTTGCAAGGATGATTGGCTTTTTAGACGAAGTGTTAAGTGGAATAAAGATCGTGAAAGCATTTAACGCTTCAGAAAGAGTTAAGGACAAGTTTGATAAGGAAAACAGGTATTATTCTTATATAAACAGAAAAATTGTTCGTCGGCAACAGTTAGCCTCTCCGGTATCCCAAACCTTGGGAATATTGGTAGTGGCCTGCATAGTTTTATATGGAGGTACGCTTATCCTAGAAGGAGAAAACTTCCTTTCTCCAACAAAGTTCTTAGTATATATCACTACTTTTTCGCAGGTAATGCAGCCAATTAAAGCCATTAGCGATTCCTTTAGTGGCATACACGCTGGCATTACCGCAGGCGACAGGGTGTTGGATTTAATTGATACCGCTCCCGCTTTTGCCAATAAAGAGGATGCAAAAGTGGCAACCAGTTTCAGTAATAGCATTGTTTTTGAAAATGTAGATTTTGGCTACGGAGATAAGCAGGTGCTTAACAACGTTAGCCTTCAATTCAAAAAGGGGAATACCATTGCGCTAGTTGGCCCATCTGGAGGCGGTAAAAGTACCTTGATGGATCTTATTCCTAGGTTTCATGATCCTAAAAATGGTACGATCAAGTTCGACGGCATACCCTATGAAGAGCTGAACATAGAAAGTATACGTTCGCAAATGGGCATCGTTAATCAGGAATCCTTTCTTTTTAACGATACGATATTCAACAACATTTCCTTTGGTAAACCAGATGCTACCGAAGAAGAGGTGATTAATGCCGCCAAAATTGCCAATGCCCACGAATTTATCATAAACACAGAAAACGGATATCAAACTAATGTGGGAGATAGGGGAAATAGGCTATCTGGCGGGCAGCGGCAAAGGGTTTGCATAGCCAGAGCAGTACTGGCAAATCCGCCAATTATGTTGTTAGACGAGGCTACTTCTGCCCTTGATACCGAATCGGAAAAATTAGTGCAAGAGGCGCTTAACAATTTAATGCAGAATAGAACCTCTATTGTTATTGCCCATCGCTTGAGCACCATTAAACATGCTGATGAAATTGTGGTGATAGATAATGGTAAAATTGTTGAGCAAGGTACCCACGCAGCGCTAACAGAAAAGAAGGGACTTTATAATAGGTTAATCGAAATGCAAACGTTTAGTGAGTAAAGACTTTATAACTTATCAAGGATAGCCTCCAAACTTCTGGTCTGATCTACAGCATTGAACCTTTGGGCATATTGCTTAATTTGCTCAGGATCGTATAGGTTACGGTTGTGTGCAATATATTCCATGGCCATAGCCAAGGCTTGAAAGTTCAATTGGTCAATAACAATTCCTACTTTATCAATAACATATTCCTTAATGCCGCCCGAATTAAAGCCGGCAATAGGCATACCCAAATGAGCCGCTTCTTGCATGACCAAGGGAAAGGAATCTTCTCTAGACAAAGATAATAAGGCATCGCCGGCATTAAAATAATCGTAATATTTCTCTGACTGCTTATCGACGAAAAATACATTGCCAGAAAAATTCTCCTTTATGGAGGACTCGGCATAATAAAATGTTCCATTTTTGGCAATTGGACCAATCCAAATTATTTTATGATGATCATTAAGGTTTTTCAAAAGTGGAATTAAATAATCTATGCCTTTTATGGTATTGGTGGCTCCAGAAACAATCCAGACAAAATCGTCTTCTTTGATTCCAAATTTTGAACGTATTTGAGCCCTTGGTTCGTTAATTTTTATTCGCCCCTGATCAATAAATCCATATAGCAATTTCACATTTTTATGGCCCATATCTTGGAGTTTTTCACAAACTATTTGCGAACATCCAATGCAGAGTGCTGTATTTTCTACTACCCTTTGTAGGGTGTTATATGTAGATAAACCATAAACAAAAGGGAGTTCATGGATATGGGAAACTACTTTTACATTTAACTTTTGTGCAATGGCAAAAGCATCTCGGTTGGCAATCGTGTTGATATACCAGAAATCAGCCTTAATTCTCTTTTGAAGTCTTCGCAATTGATATTCGACAGGATTAATATTTACGGCATAAAGGAGTAGCCTAAATAACCTTAAGAGATAATTACGGTTTTTTTTGTAGCCTACAACAGTATAAATCCCTTCATTTAATTCATTTAACAAAATACCATGATCTCTAGTGAAGAGAACGGGTGAGTATTTTTGGCGATCGAGGTTTTTCAGGATATAAAAAAGCTGCATCTCTGATCCACTAAGGCCAAAATATGGGGTAATAAATAAGACCTTTTTAGGAGTTGATTGCTTTATTTCTTCTGTTTCCATTATAAACTTTGATACTCAAAGATGCGAAATAAATTAAGATGTAGCGATCCTAAACATCAGTAATAAAACATAGCAACATGGTAAAGCCAAAGGTTATTTATATTATTTTTACCCTGCCTTTTAACTTTTAAGGACTGCATGACAAAAGATACGCCTATTGATGTTACTGTTTTGATGCCCGTATTCAATGGCGAGCTATATTTGAAAGAAGCTATGGAGAGCATCTTAAATCAAACCTTTAGCAATTTTGAATTGCTCATTATCAATGATGGTAGTTCTGATTCTAGCCATGAAATTATTTGTTCTTTTGATGATGATAGAATTGTTTATATTAACAATGAGACGAACCAAGGGATTGTTGCAGCGCTTAATGAGGGGCTAAGGTTAAGTAGGGGAAAATATATTGCCAGGATGGATGCGGATGATATGGCAAGTCTTGATCGATTAGAGGTGCAGTATCGATTTTTAGCTAAGAATACTGGATATAAGCTTTGCGGAACAAATGCGATAGCAATAAACAGCGAAGGGAAAGAAACCGCCAAAATTAGGCGGCCTCATATTCCCGCTAGGGTTAAGGCGCTACAGCTGTTTAGAAATGCTTTCATACATCCTACCATAATGGCTGATGCCGAAGTAATGAAAAGCTTTGGATATGCAAAGGCTTATGAATATGCTGAAGATTACCTGCTGTTTTCCCAAATTGCAATGCACCACAAGGTCATTAATCTAAATTATAATGGCATTAAATATCGGATCCATAACGAGAGCATCTCAGCAAAGAAGCGCAATGAAATGGTGCAGAGCGAAATAAAAACGGAGAGATATCTTTTGTCTTTTTTGTTCAACGAAGTTTCAGACCAAACATTGAATGATCACCATTTATTATTACGACCAAAACAAAATATAGATGCAGCGCAAACCCACAGCATAGAAGCACACCTTTTAAGCATCAAAAACGCTAATCGGGAAAAACAAATATTTGAGGTTAATGCACTAGAAAAACAATTGCTAAAGGAATGGTACGAAATCTTAAAAAAAAGCATGCAAGCCAAAAAGCTAAATAGCTTTATCTCTTCTGATCTTTTCTCTTTCCGCATGTTTAACCTTAAGCAGTTCATAAAACTCCTATTTGCATAGAAATGGAAAATAAGCCTTTAATTTCAATCGCCTTATGCACCTACAATGCTGGTCCATACCTAGAAAAACAGCTTTTTAGTATCCTAGAGCAAAGCTATGAAAACATAGAAATTGTGGTAGTGGACGACTGTTCTACCGATGGCACTTACGAAAGGTTAGAAAAGTTAAAGGAAAATCATCCTAAAATAAGAACGTATAAAAACGATGTGAATTTAGGATTCAACAAGAATTTCGAAAAGGCCATAGGGCTTTGTCAAGGAGAATATATTGCAATAAGTGATCAAGATGATATATGGCTTCCTCATAAACTTGAGGTGTTGGCCAACAATATCGGGGATAATTGGCTCATCTTCTCCAACTCGGAACTAATAGATATAGATGAAATTCCGCTGAATATTCAGATCTTGAAACCAGATTTCTCACTGAGTAACCGAAGCTTCAAAGGGATTCTGATGTACAATTCCGTTACTGGACATACTACCTTGTTTTCAAGGCCATTTATAGAGCAATTTCTACCCATTCCTAAAAAAGGTTACTATGATTGGTGGATGGGTTTTGTAGCGATCTATCATCATAAGGCAACATGTATAAATCAATGCCTTACCTTGCACCGCATGCATAATGCTTCTGTGATAGGCAAAGCCTATGGTGAAGATAAAAAAGCAACAAAAAGTACCTTAAATACCGAATTGGAAACTCAACTACAAGAATTTGTTTTTTATAAAAATCTTAAGGAGGAAGATAAAAAGCTGATTAAAAAAATAAAGTGCTCCTACCAAAAGAGATTTAGCCTGTTTTTCATTGGGCTTATGGTTTTCCATTATCCTGAGTACTTCCCAGATTTAAAACCGAGAAATTGGTTCAGTAGACTTTTTTTTGCCTTAAGATTTAAATAACAACGTTGTTTTATTAACCCCCTTAGTAGTAAATCTTTTTGTAAGTTTGCATGTTAATGTGAGCTTTTGGCTCTCTATTTTGATCTAAAATCATCTTTAATAAATGAAGAAATACCTTGTCATAGGAAGCGGATTTGCGGGGAGTGTACTTGCTGAACAGCTGAGCAAAAACAGTTTGATAGAAATTTGGGAAGAAAGAGATCATATAGGAGGCAACTGTTACACTGAAAGAGATAAAGAAACCGGGGTAACCATCCATAAATATGGCCCTCATATCTTTAATACGGACAATTTAGAGGTATGGAATTACATTCAGCAATTCTGCGAAATGATGCCTTATACCAATCGTGTGAAATCGATATACAAAGGCAATGTCTATTCTCTGCCGATCAATCTTCATACGATCAATCAATTTTTTGGAAAGACACTTTCTCCTGTAGAGGCCAGGGCATTTATAGAAAGCGTAAGTGACAAGACGATAGAAACGCCCCAAAATTTCGAAGAACAAGCATTAAAATTTATAGGAAAAGATTTATACAGCGCCTTTTTCTACGGCTACACCAAAAAACAATGGGGCTGCGAGCCTCGTGAACTTCCTGCCAGTATTTTAAAAAGACTGCCAGTAAGATTTAATTATAACGATAATTATTATGCAATGCCACTTCAGGGAATCCCAAAAAATGGGTTTACTGAAATTTTTGAGAAAATGCTCGATCATCCGAATATAACAGTTAAGCTTAATCAAAAATTTGTCCCATCTGAAGTAGATTTTTCTGCTTATGATCAAGTTTTCTACACTGGTCCTGTTGATGCATTTTTTGATTACAAATTTGGCCGTTTGGGATACAGGACCGTATATTTTGAAAAACATACTGCAGCGGGAGATTATCAGGGAAATGCTGTAATAAATTATGCTGATGAGGAAGTGCCTTTCACCAGGGTTCATGAACATAAACATTTTACCCCATGGGAAACGCATGAAAAAACGGTATACTTTAAGGAATTTAGCAAAGAGACAGCTGTAGAGGATATTCCGTACTATCCAAAACGCTTAAGCAACGATATGGAGATACTCCGTCAATATGAAGAGGAAATAGAACGGCTTGCAAATGTTACTTTTTTGGGCAGATTGGCCAGTTACAAATACATGGATATGCATCATGTGATTGCGAGTGCTTTAGAGGTAGCTAAAAACTTTAAGAACGATGTGGTTTAAAAGCAAAAAGACCAAGGAAGAACCAAGGGAACTGTTAAAAATAGCGATCAAAGATGGTCAGGTTTCTTCTATTGAAAATTTCAATTCATTTCAAACCAGGGCAGAGTCTTCTATAAAAATGACGATGGATGCCATAAAGTGTGGCATTTCTGCTAAGGCGTTGTCCTTTAATCTACATACCGGAGATTTCCCTGTGGGAGAAATACAAGCAAATAATTTTTATTATTGTTGTGATAGCAAAGAGAAGTTGAACTCGGTTTTTCCAGACTTTATTTTCGATCACTGGCAACAAGCTGGAATTGAAGACTATACAGCAACGATTGAAAAAATCTCGGCTGCTTCAGAAGTTCCTTTTGTTTACGACAAAATGCTTTGGATTGGCAACGTAAAAACCAATCCCATCAGAGAAAAGATCATTTCTCTTTCTGAACAATTTCCTGAAAAAATTGAGGCCCACAACACCTATGTTGATCAATACATGGAAGGAAATAAAAAAAACACTTACATCTCATTAGCTGATCATACAAAGTATAGGTACCTCATAGATCTTGAAGGACGAGGATACAGTGGTAGATTAAAGTTGCTGCTGTATACCAAAAGACTTTTATTCATTCAAGAGCGGCAATGGAAATCCTATTATCATTTCGAGTTGGAACCTTATAAACACTTCATTCCAGTAAAAAACGATTTATCTGATTTGACATCTCAGATAGATTTTGTTGAGCAAAAAGGTCAAGAGTACTACCTCGATGTTGTCAACAATGCCTATCAATATGCTAAGCAAAACCTCAGCTACCAGAAGGCCGTAAAAAGAATTCAAGCACTTCTCAATAATTAAAGATGGATCAAACATCAATTTGCGCCGTTATTGTTACTTACAACCGTTTAGAGTTTCTAAAGGAGTGCGTAGATTCTGTTCTAAAACAAAGCCAAAGGCTAGACAAAATCATTATTGTGAATAACGGTTCTACCGATGGTACCGATGAATATTTGAAAAGTCTGAAGGAGGAAAGAATAGAATTGGTATTTCAAGAAAATACTGGTGGTGCAGGAGGTTTTCATACAGGGATAGCAAAAGCTTATCAGCAGCACTATGAATGGATTTGGGTAATGGATGATGATGTAGAACCTTTCGTCGATTGCTTGGAACAGCTGTTTAAATATACTTCTATATCAAAATGTATCCATCCTTTAAGGATATTTAAAGATAATAACCAAGTCTTTCAATGGGAGCATTATTTCGATTATAGAACTTGCATGCCTATACTGCACAATAATATTTCTCTACAGCATAAAGATTATTGCTTTGTTAATACGGCCTGCTTTGAGGGAATGCTGATTCATCGTTCTGTGGTAGAAAAAATAGGTTATCCCAGAAAAGAATATTTTATTGCTGGCGACGACACGGAGTACGGTATTTTGGCAAACTTATATACGAATATCATCTATACCAAAACGGCACAGATGTATCGTAAAAGGAAAGAGATTTCGACTAAAATTAGGCCTTTGCAAGCTTATTATGAATATCGGAACTTGTTCTTGTTAAAAAAGGCATTAAAAAGATATTTTCCAGGAAACTACAGCCCCATTTTCTATCGAAACTTATGCAAAGACTTTAGGAAAAAAGCAAAAACCATTATAAAAGCAAAAGAATATACATTTAAGGAAAAAAGAGAGCTGATTTTCAAGATGTTAAAAGGCATTAAAGCGGGGTTTAAAATTTACAAAAATAAAAGTTGATGGAGAGCCAATTAAAGATTTCGGTAGTTGTGCCCTGCTATAATCAAGGTCGCTTTTTAGAGGAATGCATCCGATCTTTACGCCAACAAGATTATACCGATTGGGAATGTATATTAGTAAATGATGGTAGTATTGATGAAACAGAAGAAAAGGCGTTAGCCTGGCAGAAAACAGATGAGCGGATAAAGTACTTCAAAAAAGAGAATGGTGGCCTCAGCTCTGCGAGAAATTATGGTCTAAGGCAAGCAACGGGAGATTATATTCAGTTCTTAGACTGCGATGATTATCTTGCCCCTCAAAAATTTTCGAAGTCGATAGCGAGTGTCAATAAGGAAAGACCAACCGTGGTGATTACAAACTTTCAGGAGTTTGATGAAAAAAAGCAGACACTACTTCCTCCTTATTGCTTATTAAAGGAAATGTATTTTAATCAGGAGGCCATTCTAAAAGAATGGGATAAAAGCTTTACCATACCGATCCACTGTGCCTTATTTCCTGCAAAACTTGTGGAAAAATATCAATTTGACGAAGAATTAAAAGCTAAGGAAGATTGGTTTTTCTGGTTGCAGATCTACGAAAATAAGCTAACCACTATATTTATTGATGAACCTTTGGTGTATTATAGAGTGAGTTCTGCTGGAATGACCCGTAACCATTTGTTTATGCACGAAAATCAATTAACGGCATTTCGAAAACTTGATGAAGTGATCAGCAACAAAAATCTATACCTATCCTTTCTGAAAAGCAATAATGAGTTCTACATGAATGAAGTATTTAGATTGAAAAACGAGGTCAATTTACTTAGACAAAAAAGAAAGCTCAATTATAAAATAAACAAAGTGCTGAGTTTTTTTAAATTAAAATAACCTCATTGTCCTACCATCCATTTAAGTTTTGTACGATTTAGCAATAGGGTAATGTAGAACGACGAAACATAAGCCACTAAAAATCTTGCAAAAGTAATCCCCGTATTCTCCCAAATATTAAATTGGCTAAAATCAAGCGCAAGAGGCTGGAAAACCATATATAATATTCTTTCCAGAATGATAAAGTGAATTAGGTAAATACCAAAAGTGGTTTGCCTTGGATGAAGATGCTGTATTGCTTTAATTGGTCCCATCTTAAACAAGGCTACGAACACGATTAGAGAATAAAAGATATTGGTTATTCTCAAGGTATTGTAGGCATCTTTTAGTCCTGTATTTATCAAATAGAAGGATTCTGCCATGGAAAGGGCAAGAGTAATGATAATGCCGGCCCAAATAGCACCCCAAGAGAGTCTGGCTACCCATTGTTTAAAGGTTTCGAAGTACCTGTTGAGATAAACACCTAGCCAAAGGTAAAAAACGAAACCAAAAAGGGCGGCAGAATGCGTAGTTTCAAACCACCTAAAATGAAGATTTAGACTATAGGTTAAAGATAGCAGTGCAAGAATAATTCCAAACCACGTTTTATATAGATACCGTTTAAATACAAGCAATATGGCAATGCAAATTAGAAAATTAAGGATAAACCAATATGGACTGAAGAATAGGGTCATATTCATCAGTTTATAAAAGTACAGCGGAAAATTAGTAGAAAGCAGTCCAACGTCACTTCCCTTATGCCAAGCAACTAATCTATCAATGATAGTTAGGGCCACAAAAAGCAACATCCAGAATAGCCAAGGTTTTATCGTGTTCTTAAATCTATTCTTTAAATATTGTTTGGCTGAATATTCTTGAAATTTATGGTTGATCAAAAATCCGCCAATAAGAAAAAAGGCAATGGTTACAAATTTAAAGGCCTGGAGAGAAAAGGACTGCACTAGGAGCGAAGTTTTGTCGGTATAAAGATCTATGCTGATGGCCGAACTATGCTCCCAAACAATACCCATCATAGAGATACATCTAATGGTATCTACAAAATCAAAGTTTTTTTTTGAGGAATTTGCATCAGCATTATGTTCAGCCATTCTTAGTTCTTTTCTGTTCGCCCATAAAAAAGGAGCGATTACCATCGCTCCCTATATTTTAAATACCCGAAAGTATTATAACTTACGTTTTACTTCTACTTGTTCGTATGCTTCAACAATGTCACCTACTTCAATGTTGTTGAAGTTCAGGATGTTTAATCCACATTCATAACCCTTAGCTACTTCTTTTACATCATCTTTATAGCGTTTAAGAGAAGCTAGTTCACCAGTATAGATCACTACGCCATCTCTAACGATACGGATTTTACTGTTTCTGCTGATCTTGCCATCCAATACCATACATCCGGCAATGGTACCCACTTTAGAGATTTTAAAGGTCTCTCTGATTTCCACATTGGCCACAATCTTCTCTTCAAACTCAGGGGCCAACATACCTTCCATGGCCGTTTTGATTTCGTTGATGGCATCGTAGATGATAGAGTACAAACGAATATCAATTTGTTCTTGCTCTGCCAATTTACGTGCACCAGTTGAAGGACGTACTTGGAAACCAATAATGATGGCATCAGATGCAGACGCTAACAATACATCTGATTCGGAAATCTGACCTACGGCTTTGCTAATGATGTTGATTTGTATTTCTTCTGTTGAAAGTTTAAGCAATGAATCGGCCAAGGCTTCGATAGAACCATCCACATCACCTTTAATGATCAAGTTCAGTTCTTTAAAGTTACCAATAGCCAAACGACGACCAATTTCGGCCAAAGTAATGTGCTTTTGTGTACGTAGACCTTGTTCGCGCATCAATTGTAGTCGCTTGTTGGCAATCTCTCTTGCCTCAACTTCGCTTTCTAAGGCATTGAACCGATCACCAGCTGTTGGTGCACCTTGCATACCCAATACCTGTACAGGTACAGATGGGCCAGCTTCATTTACTTTAGCTCCACGTTCATTGAATAAGGCTTTCACTTTACCGCTATAGCTTCCTGCCAATATTGGATCTCCAACTCTTAAAGTACCGCCCTGAACCAGAATAGTGGTAACAATACCACGTCCTTTGTCAAGTGTAGCCTCTATTACCGTACCTGTAGCACGTTTGGATGGATTGGCCTTTAATTCTAATAATTCGGCTTCTAGTAATACCTTATCTAATAATAGGTCAACATTTAGACCGCTTTTACTTGATATTTCCTGCGATTGGAATTTACCACCCCAATCTTCCACCAAGATATTCATGACAGAAAGTTGTTCTTTTATACGATCGGTGTTTGCTCCTGGCTTATCAATTTTAGTGAAGGCAAAAACCAAAGGTACACCAGCCGCCTGCGCGTGATTGATGGCCTCTTTGGTCTGAGGCATCACCGCATCGTCTGCAGCGATAACAATAATGGCAATATCTGCTACTTTCGCACCACGGGCACGCATGGCCGTAAAGGCTTCGTGACCAGGTGTATCTAAGAATGTAATTTCTTTACCTGTGTTGGTGGTTACCTTATAGGCGCCGATGTGCTGCGTAATACCACCAGCTTCACCAGCTACTACATTTGCTTTACGAATATAATCTAGCAGGGAAGTTTTACCGTGATCTACGTGTCCCATAATGGTTACCACTGGTACCCTAGGCAATAGATCTTCTTCTAAATCTTCTTCTTCTATGATATTATCTTCCTCTTCATCAGGTTTTACAAACTGGATTTCATAACCGAATTCGTCAGCTACAATGGTTAATGTTTCGGCATCTAAACGTTGGTTGATCGATACGAACATACCAAGGCTCATACAGGTACCAATAATTTTGGTCACTGGTACATCCATCATGTTTGCCAATTCGTTTGCCGTAACAAACTCGGTTACCTTTAGTACTTTAGATTGCATTTCCTGCTCTAAAGCTGCTTCTTCAGCACTTAAAGCCACATCATCACGCTTCTGACGGCGTAATTTGGCTCTTTGTGCAAATTTGCCAGATTTACCAGCACCGCTTAAACGAGCAAGTGTTGCTTTGATCTGGTCTTGTATTTCTTTTTCAGAAGGTTCTTCTTTAGGGCCACTAGGCGTGCTTCCAGGCCTGTTGTTTCTAAAGTTAGGTCTTGCCCCCTGTGGGTTATTATTTCTAAAATCGGGACGATTACTTGGTACGCCTGTTGGACGAGGTTGGTTACCTTGTGTCTGTTGGCCAGTTTGGCTAGGCGTTTGAGGAGCATTTCCCGGTGTTTTTTTGCGTTTACGCTTACGTCTAGCGGCCTCGCTATCACTAGAAGAGGCAATAGGCTGGCTTCTTCTGTCTGGAGTAACCGGCAATTCGATTTTGCCGATAATATTCGGACCAGACAATTTTACGGAACGGGCCTTAATGACTTCATCGTGTCCCTCTGTTTCTGGAGCTTTGACAGGTGCAGGTGGTTCAACCGCCTTGGGCTTTTCTTCTTGTTTCGGAGCTTCTGGCACAGGTTGTTTTTCCTCTGCCTTTACTGGCTCTGGAGTAGCAACAATAGGTTTTTCCTCTGTTTTTTCTTCCACAACAGGCTTTTCTTCTTTTGCAACTGGTGCAGCAGGAGCGGGAGTAGGAGTTTCTTCTTTTTTTGCAGGTCTATTTTTCGGATTTAAATCATTGAGATCTATTTTTCCTACGATCTTAACACCTGGTAGAGAAACCTCTTCTGCAACGGGCTCGGCCGGTTTGGTTTCAACAATCACCTTGGGCTCCTCTTTTACAGGCTCAGCTGGTTTTTCTTCCTTTTGCTTTTCTACAGCAGGAGCGAAATTGTTGAGGTTTTTAATTAAAACACCTTCATTTTCAAAGTCTTGATTTTTCTTTGTTGGCTCAGGTGCTTTTTCTGTGGTAACTTCAGGTTCATCACGACGAATTTTGCCAATAACAATTTGGTTAGCCTCCTCCTTAACAATTTTATCTCCCTGAAACTCTCTTAGAAGGGTATTGTACATCTCGCTAGAGAGTTTGGTATTAGGCTTATTATCCACAGCATAGCCCTTCTTACCAAGGAATTCTACCGCGGTAGCGAGTCCTATGTTAAGCTCCTTTGCTGCTTTTAATAACATTATGGTTTTGTCGTCTGACATTGATTATCCTGTTTTTCTATTTATACAAAAGTAACGTTTATTCTTATTAATTCAAGTACCACCACTATTCAAATTCTGATTGCAGAATTCCGACTACTTCTTTTATAGTCTCTTCTTCCAAATCGGTACGTTTTACCAATTCGTCTATAGAGAGTGCCAATACACTTTTAGCGGTATCTAAACCAATGGCTTTTAGCTCATCGATAATCCAGCTATCTATTTCGTCTGAGAATTCTTCCAGATCTACATCTTCATCTTCTTCACCAGCCTCGCGATAAACATCTATTTCGTAGCCGGTTAGTTTACCTGCCAATTTAATGTTGTGTCCGCCACGGCCAATGGCTAATGATACCTGATCTGGCTTTAAATAAACTGATGCATGTTTGGTCTCATCATCCAATTTAATGGAAGTGATTTTAGCCGGACTAAGTGCACGTTGAATATATAGTGAAATGTTGTTGGTGAAGTTGATCACATCAATGTTTTCATTCTTCAGTTCCCTTACAATACCATGGATACGAGAGCCTTTCATCCCTACGCAGGCGCCTACCGGATCAATTCTGTCATCGTAAGATTCTACGGCAACTTTGGCGCGCTCGCCAGGTTCGCGTACAATTTTCTTGATGGTGATCAAACCATCGAAAATTTCAGGAACCTCAATCTCGAATAAACGTTGTAGGAATTCTGGGGCCACCCTGGAAATGATAATTTTAGGGGTGGCATTTACCATGTCTACCTTTGAGATCACCGCACGTACGGCATCGCCTTTTTTGAAATAATCGGCAGGGATCTGTTCTGTTTTAGGCATGATCAGCTCGTTGCCCTCATCGTCCAATACCAAGGTTTCTTTTTTCCAAACTTGGTAAACTTCACCTGTTACAATTTCGCCAACCCTATCTTTATATTTTTTAAAGATCTCGTCTTTTTCCAGTTCTAATACCTTTGAAACCAAAGTTTGACGTGCGGCTAAAATAGCCCTGCGACCAAAACTTTCGAGGGTGATCTGCTCGATATAATCGTCGCCAACTTCTAGATCCGCATCATATTTATGTACTTCGGCAAGTTCGATTTCCAGGTCATCATCCTCCGAGAAGCCATCTTCCATTACCTTTCTGGTTCGCCAAATCTCCAAATCCCCATTGTCGGGATTTACAATGACATCGCAGTTCTCATCTGTGCCGTATTTTTTGCGCAGCATGCTACGAAATACTTCCTCTAATACACTAATCACCGTAGGGCGGTCGATATTCTTAAAGTCTTTAAACTCTTGAAATGAATCGATTAAATTAATATTGTTCATTTTTATTTAAATGAAATTAAAACCTTTGTTTCTGTTATATCATTCAGTTCAATTTGGCTATTCACCAATTGCACTTTTTTTCCTTTTTCTTTTACTTCTTCTTCGATCGTGATCGAATTATCGTTAACTTCCAGTAACTTTCCTTCCTTTTGGCTCCCGTTGCCCAGCTTAATGCTTAGTGTTCTGCCAATGTTTTTAAGGTATTGTCTGTTAAGCTTTAGCGGTTCGCCAACGCCGGGGGAAGAAACTTCTAAGTTATAGGCCGTTTCAATGGTGTTCTCTTCTTCCAAATGAAAGCCTACGTGCCTACTAATTGCCACACAGTCCTTTATGCTAATTCCATTGTCGCCGTCAACATGAATAATCAGCTTGTTGTTTGGCAACATCTTAACGTCTACCAAAAACAAGTCTGGCCTGTCTGCAATCTTCTCTTCTACTAGGGCGCTTACTCTATTTTCTATTTGCATATGGTATTTTCGCTAAAAGAAAAGAGGGGACACCTGTCCCCTCTTTTCTTGTTTTGCGATACAAAGATATAAAATTATTTTAAAAAATAAAAGTCAAATTCTCGATAATGATCTTCTAACCCACATGACATCAGGATAAAGCGGCCTTTGGTGCCCTGCTTTTTCTGGGAGCCATGTTTTAGTTGGGCACCTTAGGTACCTAAGAACATTTAGGTGGGCTACATAATTGAAGAAGGGATATGGTAAGGAGATCTTATAGGGCACAATTTGTATAAAATAGGCCTGTTGAGGTATTTGAAATGGTTTTTAGTTGACCAGCTGATACCTTAAACTGTTTAATGGATTCGGTATGATAGGTGCAGGTATATGTTAGTGTGAGTTCGGGTAAGAAATGATCTAATTTTATGAGCGTTAGCCAACTAAGCCCCTTGTTCAGCTTTAAAGCCGGCCTTGGCGGATGTGGCAAGTAAGTAATAACTTTTTTGGCAATCAGACACTTTGGCGGTTCATTTATGAGTTCATATATTTATTTTAAAGGTTTAGGCAAAGCCTCAGGTTTGGTCCTTTTTCTCATGAAGTTGCGCAGCAATCTTGAGTACAATAAAAGATAGGCAAACTAAAAAAAACTAGGCCGTGGGCCATTGAGGTGAAAAGAGTTGTAAGTGTTCAACCATTTAAATACCCGATTTGCATAAAGCTAATTCGGTATAAGACATAAGCCAAACTCACGTTATTTTAGAATAAGACAAGGATAGAAAAAAGAGGACTTTCTTCGGGTGTTGTTCGGGTGTTGTTCGGGAAACCTTCGGTAAAAGCGCCTTTTTACCGAACAAGCTCCGAAGAAGGCCCGAACAACATACCCAAAAACTGAACAGAAAGCCCACTATGGCAAAGCGAGGTTTTGAGAAAATTAGATACTGAGGAATGGCATGGTATCTGGAAGAGATGACTTCACCTCCACACCAAGCCTACGCTTCAGTTCGCAATGACGTAAGGAGCAGATAGGACAATTCATTTATGCAAATTCGGTCTCTAGCTTCTCAAAATCTTTGATAATAGGGTTCTTTTCAGCCAAGGTATAACCGAGGATTTGCCAAGTTCATGAACACCTTAAAACATAACATAACGATGAATGATAGTCATTCCGATGCAGCATCCGTACAGTTCCACCGTAAATATCGAAACTTGCACGCACATTTCCGATCCTCTTCCCGAGGTTTCGGGAAGCTAAGGAAAGGGTTAAGAGGTCGGTAAGATTGTGTGCTCGAAGGTATAGTTGCCGCCGTTGTTCCTGGCAATGTCCTCTTCGGTCTGGATGAAGTCTAACATTTATAGCCTAAATCTTAATCCTAAAGAAAGATCTATCCTGTTTAAGCTTTCATATTCCTCTTTTTCGAGCTTGTGTGTAATAGAAGTAGTTCCGTTACTTGCGGTTAAACTGGTTAGGGAACCGGCTATATAGGAGAATTGTGCACCAAGTGCAAGGCTTTTTGATAACCTTAGGTCATACATAAAGGCCAAGGTAGAACCGAATGTACTGCCTGTTAGTTTGTAGGAACTGGTTTCGACCACGTTGTTATGATATCCCAAATAGCCTAAAGCTAAGCCCAGAAGAAAGGTATGTTTTTCATTTGGGCTACTATATCTGGTAGATACATTTGGGCCAATAAAGGTAACTGATAAATCATCACTTCTCATTAAGCTGTTAGATACATTTGAAGTATTAAATAAGCTAAAGTTCAGGCCTGCGCCCCATGATTCGGAAAAGAAATAAGAGGCTTCTGCGCCAAAGTGGGATCCCGATTTTAATTCATCGATATAGGATTTCAGGTTGTTGGGCACGCTGGAAGCCGTTTTGGCCACCATTTGGCTATAACCACCATGAACAGCGATTCTGAATTTAGTATACTTATGGATGGCTTTGGCATCCAAGGGGATGACAGAGGTAGCATAATAATCATTTTGTCGGTGCCTTACTTGGCTCAAGGGCATTAAAGTATGGCGTACTTCCCCCTTGTGCACATAGGTAAAGTAGATATGGTCAGCTTTTATTTTTGTAACCTTACAGTTAATCGAATCATTTTTAGTAGTGACGATAAGGTCTTGAGCTTGAGTGGTAAGGGATAGAATAAGCGCAGCTATTGTAGTAAGGGTAATCTTCATCATCATAAAATGGAGTGCTTAAATATATTTTAAATAAGGGCCAAAGTTATTATTGATTTTTAGCCTTAAAGGCGTCAAACTCGGCTTTCCCCGTACGGCTATCAACCAGTTCCAATAATGGTCGGCCGACTAAAGCCCCCATATTAATACCGCAACGAAGGTAATACTGTTTGCCAGGTTTTAGGTCTATAGGTACCTCGGCTTTTGATTCGGTCTTTGCCCATAGGGTATTTAGTCCATCTTTTTTGATTTGAAGTGTAGTTTTGAAGTTGTTCTTTACTCGACAGATGATCGAATCGCCGAGGTAAAGATTATATCCTACCAATGAGCCCATTCCCCCATATCTATAAATGTGCAGCAATGCATAGTCTACATTCAGGACAAGCTCTTCTTGGTTGTCACGAAGCGCTTCGATACTTTTTGCTTTAAGGATTCTTGCAGCGATTCGATGACAGGAGCTGCCCATTACCGATGGTGTTTTGTGCTGGGTAAGCTTCACTACATTTCCACCTATTTTCCGAGCCTCCAATTTGGCATTTTCTATAACGGTTTCGTAACTACATTTGGTGCTGAAACCCGAATCGCCAATCTTGATTTCTCCAAGCAATTCTGCATCCTTGGGTTCCTCTTGTTGTACGCCCAATATAATTACTTCTTGGTTATAATCTAGTGCAGGGTAAGATTTGGTCACCTTGGTAGATATTTTTGGGCTACAGGCGACCATAATCAGAATGGTTAGGAAAATCAATCCCTTAATCTTCTTCATGTTATCTAAAAATAGTTTAGTTTGTGGATGTAAGATACATGTTTAATTTAAATTTTCACCTCAAAAAATATTCGATGACAATATAATGCTATCGATGGTTTAATTGAGCCTGACTCCTTGTCTTTGTGCTGTTATTTAGAAATAGGCCAATATTGATTGCAAAGCGTTAAAATTGAAGAAAATTCATTGGATATCCATTCGTTCTTGGCTGCGCTTATGGCTTTCTTGGCAAACCATTTTAGTTTTGAGGAGAAGGTTGGGCTTCTTTTACCATGGTATCTTCTTTGGTTACAACCAGTCGGCTTACCCTGTACATCAGTAAAATACTAATAATGGATATCACCACAATAACGTATGCGACTACGTTATAGTTTTCCAATGGCAAGCCCTTGCCTGGTTGGGTAACGATCAGGCCTGCTACGGCAGCGGCCACGCCACCGGCAATTTGCTGTAATGAGGAGTTGATACTCATAAAAGCGCCCCTGTCCTTGGGTTCGGGTATGGCACTGGTCAATGCAGAAGAGGGTATCATTCTGCTCATGATGCCCATCATCATTAAGATGTTTAAGATGACAACCAGCCAGAATGGTGTGGCAGAAAGATGGGTGTAAACTAAACACATGATCATCATCCAGATAGAAGCAAACATGAATATTTTGAATTTACTTACGCTGTCGCTCAATCTTCCAATTAATGGAAGGATCAGCAGTGAGCTGAGGCCAGAGATCATAAACATTAGGGGCAATTGGTTATTGGTGATATGCAGATTATTGATGGCAAAGGCACTGCCAAATGGCATCATCATGAAGCCTCCAATAGACAGCAAAGCCGTTGAGGTAAAACCAATACGATGCCTTTTCTGTATTACGGTATGCCATAAATGGCTTAGTGCAGTTTTTTCACTCTTAATTAAAAGATGTTGGCTTACCGGTCGAAGCTTAAATCCAATAAGTACAGCGATGATCATGGCTAGCCCCACAACCAGCCAAAAAGGAGCTTCCCATCCCCAAATATTGGCCAAGTATAAGCCAATGGGTACGCCAAGTACCTGGCTTGCGCCAAAACCCATTTGCACAAAGCCCATTACCCTACCCCTTTGTTGTAGGCTGAACAGGTCTGTAATGATGGCCATAGAAATGGATCCGATGACGCCCCCAAAAAGGCCGGTTACCACTCTGGCTGCTACCAGTTGTGTATAGGTATGGGCCAGACCACAAAATACGGTGCCCATGATAAAGCCAATGTAAAAGAACAACAATAGTTTTTTACGGTCAAATTTATCGGCAAAACCTGCAGTCAGAAGACCTGAAATACCAGCACTAAAAGCATAGGCAGATACCGCAATACCAAAATCAGAAGGCTTTAAGCTTAATGATTTCATCAACACGTCGCCAAGGGGCGACATGACCATAAAATCTAGGATTACAGTAAATTGGGTAACAGCCAAAAGAAAAACTACTATTTTTTGATAGGAAGTAAAGTGGTTGGTGGTGTCTTGTTCCATTGTTCTGATTGGGCTGTGAATTGCAGCCTCAAATATAGTGGCAGATTTATAAAGATATCTTATCGTGTCAATTTTTTTTGCTGAAGTTTGATGCGATTTCCTACCCTTCCCTTTAAAATGTCTGCTGTTTCACCAAAACTGCTGTTTAACAATGATTCAACAAGATAGGTACTACCTTTTACCAAGGGAATTTTGGGGTTGAATATCACTTGTCCCTTATGAAGGCTTAATTGTCCCTCAATTATTTTTTCCGTAGCAGATGCCGTATCACCGTTAGATGGGAGAAGGCTTACACTGACCAACTGGCGGGATAAACTATCATTGTTTAAGTAGTTTTGCAGTTGATATAAATTCCTTTCCTCTATATTACCTAAGATGATTTTTGTGCTGTCATTTGAAAACCGAATATCCAATTCCTGGTTGGAATTTGAACAATGGGCAAACAATAGGGTAGCGCAAATAGTTATTAAGGATAATTTGTTAAACATTTAACTAAAATAGTATGATAAAAGTAATTTTGGAAATCCTTTTAATGGGCTTAGCGGTACTCATGGGTGCTTATCTGGTGCCAGGGGTTTCTGTAGACGGCTATGGAAGCGCCATTATAGCGGCCGTATTAATTGCGTTGGCGAATGCCACGCTGGGATTTATCCTTCGTATATTCACTTTCCCCCTCAACTTACTCACTTTAGGCCTGATGTCCTTTGTCATTTCAGTACTCATGATCCTACTCGTGGATAGTATGATGAAGGGATTTAATACCTCTGGATTTTTATCTGCTGCTTTGTTGGCCATTGTAGTGACCATTATCAAGATGATTTTGGATGCTGTTTTTGGGATGTCAAATGATCAATAGAAAAAAGCCTAGCAGAAGATATAAAAAGCAAAGGCGTACTTTTATATGCTTTAAAGTACGCCTTACCTTCATAGGTAGATAATTTTTTGTATTTGTGCCATTTTTTAATCCATCAACGGAAGTTAAGGATCAGCTTAATATATTCCTGCTGATGACCAGTTGTTGTATCTCTGAAGTACCTTCGTAGATCTGGGTGATCTTGGCATCTCGCATCAGTCTCTCTACATGGTACTCTTTTACAAAGCCATACCCGCCGTGTATCTGTACGGCTTCAATGGTAACGTCCATAGCTACCTTGCTTGCAAAAAGTTTGGCCATTGACCCGGCAAGCGTATAAGATAAACCTTGATCTTTAAGCCATGCGGCTTTATAGACCAGTAATCTTGCTGCTTCAATCTGTGTGGCCATATCGGCCAATTTAAAAGCAATAGCTTGATGTTCTGCAATGGGTTTGCCGAATGACTTTCTCTCTTTGGCATAGGCAAGGGCCAATTCATAGGCACCTGCCGCAATACCCAAGGCTTGTGCTGCAATACCTATTCTTCCCCCTTCAAGGGTGCTCATGGCAAACTTGAAACCAAAACCGTCCTCCCCAATCCGATTTTCTTTGGGAACCTTTACATCGTTGAACATCAGGGAGTGCGTATCAGACCCTCTAATTCCGAGTTTATTTTCTTTAGGTCCAATGGTAAAGCCTGGCATTCCTTTTTCTACTATAAATGCATTAATGCCTTTGTGTTTTAATTCTTTGTGGGTTTGGGCAATAACGAGATACGTGCTCGCATTACTGCCATTGGTAATCCAGTTTTTGGTGCCGTTCAGTAAATAATAGTCGCCCTTGTCTTCTGCCATTGTATGTTGTGAAGTAGCATCAGACCCTGCTTCTGGTTCGGAAAGGCAAAAAGCACCAATCTGTTCTCCTGCGGCCAAAGGCTTAAGATATTTTTCTTTTTGGGCTTCCGTTCCATATTTTTCCAGGCCATAGCACACCAATGAGTTATTTACGGAAACCACAACAGAGGCAGAAGCGTCTATCTTCGAAAGTTCTTCCATAACCAAAACATAGGAAATGCTATCCATTCCTGCTCCGTTGTATTTGGGATCGACCATCATTCCCAAAAAACCAAGTTCGCCCAGTTTTTTTATCTGTTCGGTTGGAAATTTTTGATGTTCATCTCTTTCAATTACTCCAGGCTTTAGCTCGTTTTGGGCAAAATCCCTAGCGGCCTGTTTGATCATTTGCTGTTCTTCGCTTAATTCAAAGTGCATAATGGTAATATATTGGTTAGCTATTGCCAAAGCTAACACTTTAAATCTAAATTACTATGCAGCCATAGTAATTTTTTAGGTGATACCTCCGTTAAAAGTAAATTTAAAGGTCATATGACCATTTTTATACCTCAAAATAAAAATCATTATTGCTTGTAAGCTTGACGTTACCACAAGATTATTATTTTTGTTAAATGAACCTTGGTCAACAAATCTTATTTTTCTTCAGTGCCTTGGGAGCCTTTAATGGTTTTATCATCAGTATCTATCTGTTGTTCTTCAAGAAATCAAGGTCAGCGGCCTCTGTACTCTTGGGCTTATTATTGTTGACGCTTTGTCTAAAGATCAGTAAATCTTTTATTTTTTATTTCTATCCGGCATTGCCTGGCTTCTATATCGAGATAGGTATTTTAGGAAGTTCATTGGTAGGCCCGTCCCTTTTTTATTTTATCAGATCGACATTTGGACAAGAGGTAAAAAAAACGACGATCATAAGGAATTGGACCTATCTGTTCTGGGTGTTGGCTATTGTAATTGCTGGCCTTATTGCCCCATATGATAACCATCCCGATCTATGGAATAATTATATCGGTACCATAATTTCTGCACAACTGGTTATTTATATTTTACTTTCAGGCTGGATGCTGAGAACGATTGCTTTCAAGCTTTTTACTTCAAGGGAAAAAGTTTCTTCTAATGAGATGTTATTACTATCTGTATTTATAGGCAACATAGTGATTCCTGCAGCATTTAAATTGTCTGTTTTCGATTTTTTTAATGGGCCCTGTATTAGTGGTGCCTTATTTTTCTCGCTTATCCTTTACCTGAATATTTTCTTATTCGTGAGCAACAGAAAAACCATCCATCTTTTTTCGGGGAACCAAGATCCAGTACGTCGTTATGCCAACAAAAAAATTGTAGAACAACAGGCTCAGGCCTTAACAGAAAAACTGCAGCAGATTATCCTTGAGCAACAACTTTATAGGAACCCGGACCTTAAATTGAACGATTTGGCCAAAAAAATCAACATTTCAGGACATCAACTTTCGCAGTTGCTCAATGATAATTTGGGTAAAAGCTTTGCAGCCTATATCAATGAGTATCGGATAAATGAGGCCTGTGAACTGATTACGAACAACAAAATGATTAAACTCGAAGCCATTGGTTATGAAGTTGGCTTTAACTCAAAATCTACTTTTTACACCGCCTTTAAAAAACATAAGCATACTACCCCAACGCTTTATAAAGAACGGTTGTCGGCTGTTTCACCTATCTAGGCTGGTCTAGATTTATAATTCCGAACTCCCGGATCTGAGAATCGAGACTTCTTTGCCTTCCCTCTCCCTTAGTTTTGGCTATTCAAAAATCCAATTCCCAAGATGAGACCTACATTATTCGTGTGCCTTTTTTTATGTCTAGGCAAATTCTTAAGCGCTCAAACCATTAAAGGAAAATTGGTTGATGCGAACACCAACCAGGCGCTACCTTTGGCAAACTTGTCCTTGGCCAGTCAAGATCAATCAATGCTAATTAAATATGCCAACAGCGACACCTTGGGGGTATTTGAATTTAGGGAAATACGAAATGGAAAATATCTACTCTCAATTACTTTAATGGGCTATTTAAACGTGCAGAAAGAAGTATTGATCCATGTGAATAGTCCAAATGTTTTAGAGATGGGCAACATTCTGATGGCCGAAGACCCTAACCTGCTCAAGGAAGTAACCATTATAAGTGGGCAGCCTAATTTCAGTACGCAAAATGGACAATTGAAAATTGGTGTAGCCAATAATACTTTTTTCAAGTCTGCTTCTAATTTGTTGGATGTATTCAAAAAGCTTCCCGGTCTCCGGGTTAACCAAGATGGAACGATGCAGTTGGCTAACAGTGTTGCACCCACCTTGTTTGTAGATGGTAGGCCAGTGAACATGAATAATGAAGAAATCCAGGCCTATTTGAGTAGCTTATCGCCAGATATGGTCGAATCCATAGAAATGATTAATCAGCCCCCCTCAAAATACGATGGTGAATATCGAGGTATTATAGATGTTAAGCTAAAAAGGAACCAATCTATGGGTTTGAGGGGAACTTATAATGCCCGGTTTCAGCGAAATATTTATAGTTTATTGGATAACAACTTATCAATGGTTTTAAAGACCAATCGGTTTATCTATGATCTGAAGCTAGGGCAAACTATCGGGAGCACTTTTTATAAATACTATTCTTTGCAGTACTTGGCTAATACGAATGCGATGACTACAGATACCCGTACCGCTACCTTCAATCAGAATTTTAATGTACAGGCAAGGGCCACTTACCAATTGGAAGAGAGGCAGCGCCTAGAAGCATTTTTGAGGACTTACCAAATAGATCGAAATGCGGTATCGCACAACCTACTGCTTACACAGACAAGTAACCTCAATAATGTAGTAGCACTTATTAAGAGCGATAATGATGCAATGCCTAAACAATATAATTATGCAGGGGGAATTAATTATGACGCTCAATTTAGGAACAGCGAACTTCATGTAGTTACTTCATTGGCTCAGGTCGATAATCGGCAAAACGAGGATATTCAGAATCGAAATCTACTTAATGATGATTTGTTAAATTACTGGAAAACCACTTCAAGGAACAATATACTCATCCATACAGCCCAAGCAGATTACCTCCAAAACTTGAGCATGGGAAAATTAGAATTTGGAGGAAAATTTGCCTATACGACCACTCAGAACAATTTGCGTTACGATACGCTGGCCAATGCTATTTTTAGCTTAGACCCCAAGCGTAGCAATGAGTTTCGTTACCAAGAATATATTGCTGCGAGTTACCTATCTTATAATGGCCAATGGCGAAAATTCAATTACAGTTTGGGCCTGAGGGCGGAACATACCGGCACGGTGGCCAGTTCCATTACCAATGCTACGGTTACCGAAAGGAAATACCTGAAGTGGCTGCCAAGCCTAAATCTTACTTATGAAATTGGTAAGGGTGAACAACTCAGTTTTAATTATAGCCGCCGATTAACAAGGCCCACTTTCGCCGCATTGAATCCCTTTCGTTTTTATTATAGCCCAAGGCATTATTGGATTGGAAATCCATACCTTCAGCCTTCTACAACCAACCTTTTTGCCTTAACTTATAGCAGAAAAACATTTAATATTTCGTTGAATGCTGGTCGTGAAATAGATCCAATGGCCAGGTATCCTGAATATAGTCCAACGACGAATGAACTTGTCTTTTTGGGACGAAATCTTCCCTATAGAGATTTTGCAAATATGCAGTTAAGCATGCCCCTAATGGTAAATAATTGGTGGCGAATGAACCATAACGTGGGCTTTTACTATAATAAGGAATTGACGCCTTATTTTGGACAGACCTACCATATTGGCGTGTTCAATTATACCGTTAACGGAAGTCATGTTTTCAGTTTAAAAGAATGGCTTTTGGATATAAGCTATAGTTATGAATCAAAAAGTGGTAATGGCCTGTATGTTTTCTCTCCGGTTTATGGAATTGACTTTGGCCTGCAAAAAGCCTGGTTACAGAACAAAGTCAATACCAAACTCACCCTTTATGACGCATTCGACAATATTAAAAGAAGGCTCATCTTTAGGGAAAAAAGCATTTTAAATAATGATTTATACCACTACTTTGGTACACAGCGTTTGGCATTTTCCATAACCTATAACTTTGGAAGCTCTACCTACAAAGTAAAGGAGCGCAAAAGAAGCGAAGAAGAAGACAGAGCTAACTAAATCTATTTAAGCAGGCGGTTATTGTCGTCGGGAAATACCAAGATTGGTTGATACTTTTTGGCTTCTTCTATTGGCAATGAGCCATAAGACATGATAATTAAGATATCACCAACCTGTACTTTCCTGGCAGTTGCACCGTTTAGGCAAATCATTCCTGTACCACGCTCGCCCCTAATGGCATAAGTTTCAAAACGTTCGCCATTATTATTGTTTACAATCTGCACCTTTTCATTCGGAATGATATTGGCTGCATCGAGTAGGTCTTCATCTATGGTGATGCTGCCTACGTAGTTCAGCTCAGCCTGGGTTACCTTTACTCGGTGTATTTTCGATTTTAAGATCTCGATAATCATGGTACAAAGTTAGTAATTAAGGTTGAAGGTAAAAAGGTAAAAGGTTTAAGGCTACAATTCACAGACAATAGCACCTCATACCATTGCTCCCTAATTGATAATTACATTGTCTATTAATCGGGTTTCCCCAACCTTTGCGGCCACTAATGCTACCGGATGTTTGGCACTTTTATCTTTTATCGGTAATAAGGTCTCTCCATCTGCGAGGGTAAAATAATCGAGTACTATACCTTCAGTTCCGTTGATCATTATTTTGGCGTTATCCAAAAGGACATTCAGTTCCTCTTTATGATAGTTGTTGCTCACATAGGCCAGTGCTTTACTGAGTACCAAGGCATGCTTTCTATCGGTTTCAGATAGATGGATATTTCTAGAGCTCATGGCCAGTCCGTCTTCCTCCCTAATGATGGGGCAGGTCACGATTTGTACCTGAAGTTCGAGTGCTTTTACCATGTTTTTAATCATCAGCACCTGTTGGAAATCTTTTTGTCCAAAGAAGGCGATGTCTGGTTTTACGGCATCAAATAGTTTCTTTACAATTTGGGTAACCCCTTGATAATGTCCTTTCCTGGACTCGCCCTCTAATACGAATTCGGCGCTGCCCAAATCTATATGCCAGTTTTCTGGAGTAGGATAAGTGGGATACATCTCCTTTACAGAGGGCATGAAGACAAAATTACAGCCTGCATCGGTCAACATCTTGATGTCATGCGCTAGTGGACGTGGATATTTTTCTAAATCTTTGGGGTCAGTGAATTGTGTGGGATTTACAAATATGCTACATACCACTACATCTGCATATTGTTGAGCGGTTTCTATTAAAGATAAATGGCCATTATGCAGCGCACCCATAGTTGGCACCAAAGCAATTTTAGAGCCGCCTGTTGGTAAGGCTTTTAGCGAACGTTCGAGCTCGGCTATAGTTTGTACAATTTTCAATTTATGGGTCTGTTTTGTGCCTGCTAAGTTGAGCATTTCTGTAAAACTTACAAAGCCTATTGACCAAGTTATTGATAAATATTAATATTATCCGTACCTTTGCCCCTTGATAATCTTTAAATTAACAATAATTTAATAATAATATGGAGATGGCAAAAACGAAGCTACTGATTGTTACCCACGAGATGTCGCCTTTCCTCGAACTCACCAAAATTTCTGAAATCACTCGTCAATTACCGCAGGCCATGCAGGAAAAAGGATTCGAAATCCGTATCCTAATGCCTAGGTTTGGGAACATTAACGAGAGAAGAAATAGATTGCACGAGGTGATCCGTTTATCGGGGATGAATATAATAATTGATGACAATGATAACCCTTTAATTATCAAAGTGGCGTCAATACCAGCAGCTCGTATGCAAGTATATTTCTTAGATAATGAAGATTATTTTCAAAGAAAATACGTGTTTAGGGACAAGGAGAATAAATTTTACGGAGATAATGATGAGAGAACGATATTCTTCTGTAAAGGCGCTTTGGAAACAGTGAAAAAATTGGGATGGTCTCCTGATATCGTACACTGCCATGGTTGGATGACTGCACTGGTACCAGCATATATTAAAACGACTTATAAAAATGATCCTACCTTTAAAAATGCTAAGGTGGTTTATTCGGTTTATGAGAATTGCTTTTCTGAAAAATTAGATGCTAATATGCACAAAAAGGCGATCATGAACCATATGACCGAAGAAGATACCAAAGCCTTTATTGGAGCGGATGCAAATAGCATGCATATTGGAGCGATAACACACTCAGATGCAGTAGTTTTGGCTGATGAAAAGATAGAGGAAGGTGTGTTAAAATTTGTTAAAGATTCTAATAAGCCAACTTTAGCCTTTAATTTAACCGAAAATTACGAGAATTTCTATAGTTTTTATGAGGAGATTTCTAGTGATGAATTGGTTTCAATAGCGTAATAAAAGGCTTTATTTTAATAGTAAATATGAAATTTTCAAAATTAGACTTATTGACCCTGTTGATAAGTCTTTTTCTTTTCGCCTCGTGCGAAAATACAGCAACTATAGGTTTGGAAGTCGATCCAACAAGTGCCGTTCAAGGTGATTTGATCGATTCGGCTACTATTGTCTCGAGAACGGTTAAGGATGACGCTGTAGCCACAAATTTACTGACTAGATACCCCTTTGGATATTTGAAGGATCCTGTGCTTGGAGAAACGGAATCAGCTTTGGCAATGGCCGTAAATCTACCTGTCGACGCTTATGATTTTGGAACCAGCCCTGTGCTTGACTCGGCGGTGTTGGTCTTGAATTACAGCGGGGAATTTTATGGAGATAGTACAGCTGTCTATAGCGTAGATGTGCATCAGCTATCAAACGACTTAACGCAGGAAACTTCATATTTGAGTTCGAAAACCTATCCTTATGGAAGTACATTGTTGGCGAATTATACTGGGAAAGTATTTCCTAATACAAAATATAAAGTGACTGACATTGTTGTTGGCGCAGCCGACACTTTAAAGACCGTTACCCCACAGTTAAGGCTTAAATTGGATCCTACTTTTGTAACCAATCAGGTTGTAGGCCTTAATGCAGCGACCTTAAAGTACAATTCTTATTTCCAAAGTTCATTTAAGGGGCTTCATGTGCAGATTAAAAAGGCCAGCTCTACAGGTATAGGCGGAATCATGTTCTTTGATTTTGCGAGTACTAATTCTGGTCTGTTTTTATATTACAAAAAACAAAATGCCACTACAACAACCGCTATTGATACGGTTTCTGTCAATTTTCCTATTGCTACCTCTACTGCGGCCGTAGCAGCAAGCGTAAAGCACATTTATAGCACGGCGGTTCAGCAGCAGTTGGACAATCCAAGCTTATCTTATCCCGTTACCTATCTGCAGCCCATGGGCGGATTACGTAATAAGTTCTCTTTTCCTTATCTGAAAAAACTAAGGGCAGAAGTGGGTAAAATGATAGTGAACAAGGCGGAATTGGTCATAGACCTAAGCTCTGGTACCGATGTGGCACCTTTTAGGGCAGCCCAAAGGCTAGCTTTATATAGAAATGATATTGCTGGACAAAGGAAAAACTTGCCAGATAATGATGGGGGAAGTTATTATGTGGCGGGCGATCCACGCGCCAATGTATCGGCATTTGGAGGTTATTTTGATTCCACAAAGAAACGCTATGTGTTTTTGGTTACCGCTTATATACAAGATTTGATTGATGGTAAAACAGAAGATTATGGTACTTTTTTAGCACCTAGCCCTTTGTCTACTTTTGAATATACTTCTTCTTTTAATACAGCAGGGAGAGCAATTATAGGCAGCTTTAAAAAGTCCCCTTCGGCAGGCGATAATATAATTAAACTCAACATTTATTACACCAAAATAAATTAACGAAAATATTACGCAAACGTTTGATTAAATCGCCCTAAAAATATACTTTTAGGGCGATTTATATTTTATAACTTAATTTATGTGTGGAATTGTAGGTTATATAGGCTTTCGTGAAGCCTGGCCGATTGTATTAAAGGGGCTGAAACGATTAGAATACAGGGGATATGATAGTGCAGGTATAGCGCTATTGAATAATGGCGACTTGAATATTTATAAGAAAGCGGGCAAGGTAAAAGAGCTCGAAGAATTTGCCGTAGGTAAAAACCTTGAAGGAACTATAGGCATGGGCCATACCCGTTGGGCAACACATGGAGCGCCATCAGATCGGAACTCCCATCCGCATACCTCCAACAATGGAAAGCTGAGCATTATCCATAATGGGATCATAGAAAACTATGCTACGCTTAAAGAAGAATTGGTTTCTCGCGGACATTCATTTAACAGTGATACGGATACCGAGGTGTTAATTCATCTTGTAGAGGAGATCTATAATAATAATGCAGTAGATTTGGTAGAAGCCGTAAGGTTGGCGCTAAGAGAGGTAAATGGAGCCTATGCTATTGTAATTATGGATAAGGACCATCCCGATCAGCTCATTGCGGCCCGTAAGGGAAGTCCAATGGTGATTGGCGTAGGCCATGGAGAATATTTTATTGCTTCCGACGCTACACCTATAGTGGAGTATACCAAGAATGTCATCTATCTTAATGATAATGAAATTGCTTTTTTGAAACGCGATGCATTGGAAATTAAGCGATTGGATAATGTGGTACAAATCCCTTATGTGCAGGAACTGGAGCTAAAGCTTGAAATGCTGGAAAAAGGTGGGTATGAGCATTTCATGTTAAAGGAAATTTATGAGCAGCCTAGGTCTATTCGTGACTGCATGAGGGGCAGAATCTACCCTGAAGAGGGTAAAGTGCAGCTTGGAGGAATTAAGGAGTTTGCAGATAAGCTTAAAAACATAGATAGGATCATTATTGTAGCCTGTGGAACCTCGTGGCATGCAGGTTTGGTTGGAGAGTATCTGATCGAAGAATACGCCAGAATTCCGGTAGAAGTAGAGTATGCCTCTGAATTCCGTTACCGAAATCCCATCATTAGCGAAAAGGATGTGGTAATTGCGATATCCCAATCTGGAGAAACGGCCGATACCATGGCGGCAATTGAAATGGCCAAAGAAAAAGGAGCAACCATATTCGGAATATGTAATGTGGTAGGGGCTTCCATTCCACGGATAACCCATGCGGGTGTTTATACCCATGCTGGCCCCGAGATTGGCGTAGCTTCTACCAAGGCCTTTACTGCACAGGTTACGGTATTGACTTTGATGGCGTTTTATATGGCCCAGCAAAAAGGAACCTTAAGTAATTCTAAGTTGGTTGAACTATTGACCGAGCTAGATTGCATTCCTGAGAAAATACAGTTGGCCCTACAGTCTAATGAATTGATCAAAGAGGTTGCTACAAAAATTAAGGACGCCAGGAACTGTCTTTTTTTGGGCCGTGGAAGTGGCTTTCCCGTAGCTTTAGAAGGGGCATTGAAATTGAAAGAAATTTCCTATATACATGCTGAAGGCTACCCAGCTGCGGAAATGAAGCATGGACCGATAGCATTGATAGATGAAGAAATGCCGGTGGTGTTTATTGCCACGAAAAATTCTTCATATGAAAAGGTTATTAGTAATATACAAGAAGTTAAAGCTAGAAAAGGTAAAGTGATCGCTATTGTAACCGAGGGTGATGTAGAGGTGAGAAAAATGGCTGATTATAGTATAGAAATACCAGACTCTAGTGAAGCCTTTCTGCCGCTTTTGGCCACCATTCCACTACAACTGTTGTCTTATCATATAGCCGTAATGAGAGGTTGTAATGTAGATCAGCCAAGAAATTTGGCCAAATCGGTTACTGTAGAATAAAAAAGCAAGAGCATAAAAAAATCCGCGATGACCTCGCGGATTTTTTTATGTGTTTTCTGTTTCTTAAAAAGGAAGATCTCCAGAATTATCGATGGTTGTTGAAAAATCATCTTCTGTTTTGTGGACAACCTCGCTTGTTGTTGGCTCAAAATCACTTTTTCGGCCAAGCATGGTGAAGTTTTCCGCTACTACTTCAGTTACATATTTTTTAACTTTTTCTTTATCCTCAAAAGAGCGTGTCCTAAGCTTGCCTTCTATGTAAACAAGCTTTCCTTTTTGCAGATATTTGGAAGCAACTTCCGCTAAGCCTCTCCATAATACAATATTGTGCCATTCAGTTTGTTCTACTCTTTTTCCGTCTTTATTAAAGGTCTCTGAGGTAGCTAAAGGAAAACTGGCAACGGTAACACCTCCATCTAAATGCCTAACTTCTGGGTCCTTGCCCAAGTGGCCAACTAAAATTACTTTGTTAATACCTGACATAAATATATTTGATTAATTTATATGCTCTTCCAAAAAATCGGCAATTATTTTGGGATGTGGTAATTGCTTGAAATCCTCGATTAAGGCCGATTTAATTTCGCTATGTTGATTAAAGTTAACAATATAATTATCTAATGCAAAAAAATTGGCATATATTATTTGGTGTGTCAAAACGTGTTTTTTGTGGCTCAAATGCGTGATTTTAACATGTTTTCCGAATAATTCTACTATTTTTTCTAGTAGTTCTGGTCCATCAAGATCTTGCTCGTCAGGTGTCTCTATTAAAGGCAAATCATAAAGATGTTGCCATACATCACCTTGTTTTCTTTGCTTGGTGAGAATCCGATCATTCTTGATGCACAGGAAATAATTAAACCATCTTTCCCTGCTCTTTGTTTTTTTTATTTTCTGCGGGAGGCTGTTTACCAATTGATTTTTATAGGCATAACAACCCGTGTATATAGGACATTCGCCACAGTTTGGTGATTTTGGTTTACATTGCAGTGCACCAAACTCCATGATTGCCTGGTTGTATATGGATGGAGTTTGGTCAGATATGAGCTCTTGGGCCAATGTGTAAAACTGCTTTTTTCCCTGAGGGGAATTGATAGGTTCGTGAATGCCAAAATACCTGGCTAACACCCTGAATACATTTCCATCTACTACGGCCTTGACCTCATTGCTAGAGAAAGAAGAGATGGCTGCCGCTGTGTACTCCCCTATTCCTTTAAGTTGGATAAGGTCATCGTATTTGTTTGGGAAAACGCCTTGGTGTTGCTCCATAATAAGATTGGCGGTATGGTGCATATTACGCCCCCTGGAGTAGTAACCTAAGCCTTGCCATAGTTTTAGTACTTTCTCTTCACTGGCCTGGGCAAAATGGCTAATACTTGGAAAATTATCGAGGAATTTATGGAAATAAGGCAGTCCTTGTTCTACCCTGGTCTGCTGTAAAATAATTTCCGATAGCCATATCACATAAGGATCTGTGGTTTGCCTCCAGGGTAAATCCCTTTTGTTTTTAAAGTACCATTTGATGATTTCTGATTGAAAAGACATTGTAACAAAAATACAACAAAACATGCGGAAACAATAAAACTTGCAATAATATGATTTTTAGGCATGTAAATAAATCATCTTTTATTTTCCTATCTCACTAAAAAGCAATACTTTTGCAACCCCAAAACACGTATAGAATATTAAACACACACAATAATTAATAATTAGAAAATATGACTAAGGCAGATATTATTACTGAAATATCAACAAAAACAGGGATTGAGAAAGTTGACGTTCAAGAAACGGTAGAGGCGTTTTTCAAAGTGATCAAAAACAGCATGATTGGCGGCGAGAATGTTTATGTAAGGGGTTTTGGTAGCTTTGTGGTTAAAAAAAGAGCGCAAAAAACTGCAAGAAATATCTCTAAAAATACAGCTATTATTATTCCAGAACATTTTGTTCCTAGCTTCAAGCCAGCAAAAGTATTTGTTGATAAGGTAAAAAATAGCTCAAAAAAAGTTAAAGCAGAAGCTTAATATTTTCTAATGAACAATTCCCGCAAAAAACAGATTGTAATTGTTACAGGTATCGTATTGCTTGTGGGTCTTTTGTTTACAAGAGATATTAAGGGATTGGTAAAGCCGAAGGAAGAAGTTTCTGCTGAGGCAAAAGAAACCCAACCTTCGGCTTTAAGCTTAACAGAGGTATCTGCTACAGCAAAAAATTTGGTGAGCAATGCCATGGCCAAAGAGATCACGGCTTTGGAGCATACCTATCAGTCTGCTAAAGGGGCAACAAAAGTTGAGCAGGCTAAGGTTTTGGCCCAAAAATGGGATGACTTAGAGCAGGCAGTTCCAAGTGCAATGTATTTGGAGGATGCGGCGAACCAGGAACCTTCTATGGGCAATTGGCTGAATGCGGGATCAAGGTTCCTTAAAGCTTTTGATAATACCCAGGATAGCTTAGTGAAACCTATCATGCTTCAAAAGGCACACCAGTCCTATCAAAAGGCCATTGCTATCGATTCTACAGATGCTGATGCAAAGACAGGCCTAGGAATCACCATTGTGAATGGAATGGGCGCACCGATGGAGGGAATTGCCATGTTGTTAGATGTGGTGAAAAAAGATCCTAAAAACTTTAAGGCAAATATGAATTTGGGCATGTTCGCTGTAAAGTCTGGTCAATTTGACAAAGCAATTATTCGGTTTAACGATATTGTAAAAAATATTAAGGCAACTCCCGATGCCTATTTCTATTTGGCTACGGCTTATGAAAATTTAGGGAAGAACCAAGAGGCTGTCGAGGCCTACTTGCAAAGTAAAAAACTAGCAGCTAACCCAACCTTATCAAGTTTTATTGATAAGAAGGTGGCGGAGTTAAAAAAATAATATTTAATTAACAGATTAATAAAAACATTTAAAACTTAAAATTATGCCAAGCGGTAAGAAAAGAAAAAGACATAAAATGGCTACGCACAAACGCAAAAAACGTTTAAGAAAAAATAGGCACAAGAAAAAATAGGACTTCCCTATTTGTGTAAATAACCGAAAGTGAATACTTTATACTAAAGTATTCGCTTTTGGATTCTATGTTTTTTGTCCATGTGTTAATAAGGTAGGAATACCTTAAAATCTGTAGCTTTTGGTAAAGGAATTAATAATAGATTCAACTCCTACGGGAGTGACCATAGCTTTAATAGAAGATAAACAACTTGTTGAACTTCATAAGGAACACGTTAACAATAATTACGCCGTAGGCGATATTTATTTAGGCCGCATCAAGAAAATAATGCCTGGCCTGAACGCTGCTTTTGTTGATGTAGGCTATGAGAAAGATGCATTTTTGCATTATTTTGATTTGGGCCCGCAAGTACAGTCTTTGATAAAGCTAACAAAGATTAAACGTAACGGCACAGCAGGAACTTTACTAGACAATTTCAAATTAGAAGCTGACATCAATAAAGCAGGTAAAATATCTGAGGTGGTCAGCAAAAATTTATTGGTACCAGTTCAAATTGCAAAGGAACCGATCTCAACTAAAGGCCCAAGGCTAAGTTCCGATCTATCCATTGCAGGAAGATATATTGTATTGGTGCCCTTTTCTAATGTTATATCCATATCGAAGAAGATAAAAAGCAATACCGAACGTAATCGACTAAAAAAGATTATAGAAAGTATCAAGCCCAAAAACTTCGGGGTAATTATTAGAACAGTGTCTGAAGGAAAAGGTGTTGCCGAACTCCAAAAAGATTTGCTGGATTCTGTTTCAAAATGGGAAAGCTTTATGAAAAAGCTGCCAGATACAGAGCCATCAAAAAGGGTATGGGGAGAGATGGATAGAACATCCACCCTGATCAGGGACATCCTGAATACCGATTTTGCCAACGTATATGTGAATGACCAAGCGTTGTTCGAAGATATACGTTCCTATGTGCATGAAATTTCTCCGGAAATGGAGCGGATAGTTAAACACTATAGGCATAAAGAACCTATTTTTGACCATTTTGGTGTTGAGAAGCAAATTAAGAATGGCTTTGGCAAAACCGTAAATCTGGCAGGCGGTGCTTATTTGGTGGTAGAACATACCGAGGCGCTGCACGTTATTGACGTAAATAGCGGAAATAGGACGGCAAGTAAAGAAAATCAGGAAGAAAATGCGCTTCAGGTTAACAAAGAAGCGGCAAAAGAAATTGCCAGACAACTAAGGTTGAGGGATATGGGCGGAATTGTCGTGATCGATTTTATCGATATGCACAAACCGGCTAACCGTAAGGTCTTATTTGACCATTTACGAGAACTGATGCTTTTGGATAGGGCAAAGCACACTATTCTTCCGCCAAGTAAGTTTGGATTGGTGCAGATTACCCGTCAAAGGGTGAGACCAGAAATGAACATTGTCACGGTAGAGAAATGTCCTACTTGTGATGGTACGGGAGAAATTAAGGCAAGTATTGTCTTAATGGATGATATAGAGAGTAACCTGACCTATATCCTCCGTGAACAAAATGAGAAAAATATTACCTTATGCGTGCATCCATATATAGCAGCATATATCAAAAAGGGATTAGTTTCCCTACAATGGAAGTGGTTCTTTAAATTTGGCCAGCGCGTTAAAATAAAGGCCGTTTCTTCTTATCATTTAACAGAGTTCCATTTCCTATCCTCAAAAGATGAGGAAATAAAACTGTAATTACGATTTTAGATTGGCGAATTGCGATATTAGTAGTTCGTCAATCATAAATCATAAATCGTAAATTAAATTGGCTAAAACAAAATCAGCATATTTTTGTCAGAGTTGCGGTTATGAATCTGCAAAATGGCTAGGCAAATGTCCCTCTTGTCAACAATGGAATACTTTTGTAGAAGAAGTTGTAGAGAAGTCTGCGGCTCATGTTCCCACTTGGAAATCTGCAAGTGGGCAGCAAAGATTGAATAAGCCCAATAAGGTAGAGGAAATTGAAAGTGCAAATGAAGATAGGCTCTCCACCGGCGATGTAGAGTTGGATAGGGTTTTGGGTGGAGGATTGGTGGCGGGATCTGTTACCCTTATTGGGGGAGAGCCAGGTATTGGAAAGTCTACTTTGATGTTGCAGTTGGCTTTGAATATATCGAGGCGCAAAATACTCTATGTTTCTGGAGAGGAGAGTGAACAACAGATCAAGATGCGTGCAGAAAGAATAACAGCTCAGCCAAAGGCAGCCTGTTATATCCTTACCGAAACCTCTACGCAAAATATATTTAAGCAGATTGAGCAGTTGGAACCGGAGATCCTGATTATTGATTCCATACAAACCTTACATTCCTCGCACATTGATTCGACCCCGGGAAGTGTTTCACAGGTTAGGGAGTGTACGGCAGAACTCCTGCGATTTGCAAAGGAAACGGCTACTCCGGTCTTTTTAATTGGACATATTACAAAGGATGGCGCCATTGCTGGACCCAAAATATTAGAACACATGGTGGATACTGTTTTGCAGTTTGAAGGAGACAGGCATCATATTTATCGTATTTTGCGATCTATTAAGAATAGGTTTGGGGCAGCGGCAGAACTGGGTATCTATGCCATGGAGGGTAATGGCTTAAGAGAGGTGTCAAACCCTTCTGAAATTTTGCTTTCACAGCGGGATGAAGAGCTAAGTGGCATAACAATAGGTGCTACTTTAGAAGGGGCAAGACCAATGCTTATTGAAACCCAGGCGCTAGTAAGTGTTTCGGCCTATGGTACCCCCCAGCGGTCGGCTACTGGTTTTGATACCAAACGGATGAATATGTTGTTGGCAGTTTTAGAAAAGAGATGCGGTTTTAGGTTGAGCGCCAAAGATGTCTTTCTGAATATTGCAGGAGGAATAAAGGTAGAAGACCCGGCCATAGATCTTTCCATAGTAGCAGCCATAATCTCCTCACATGAAGATATATCAATATCTTCTAAAATCTGTTTTGCTGCAGAAGTAGGATTGTCAGGGGAGATCAGGGCGGTGAATAGGATTGAACAAAGAATATTGGAAGCTGAAAAACTTGGATTTGAGAAAATGTTTATTTCTACATACAATATGAAGGGCTTTGATAAGAATAAGTTCAGTATAGATATCATTACCGTATCTAAAATAGAAGAAGTCTTCTCTGTATTGTTTGGCTAAAAACAAACTTAATCTTTTAGTATTCTGTTTTTTGCGATTTGATTTAGAAAGATTTTAAATATCTTTGTGGCCTAACTTAACTAAATATAAAATAGATCCGATCTGGTTGAACCAATGCGCTATATCCCATTCTATAGGATGGAAAATAGCTAAGCACTTCAATTAGCAAGGTACTATTCACCATTTAAAACCCAAATAATATTTCAATGAAAAAGATAATCTTAAGTTTAACATTTTGTGTTTTGGCAATTGTAGCTTTTGCTCAAGACCATACGGCTATTGAAGGACAGGCATTTGGCGAGGGGGTTAAGAAAGGAAGCGTGATCACTACCGCCGAGGTAGATACCAAATTAGGGAAAGCGACCAAGGCCGACATGAAAGTAACCGGAGAGGTTGTGGCCGTATGCAAGAAAAAAGGATGTTTCATGACTTTAAAAATGCCTAATAATGAAACCATGTTTGTGAACTTTAAAGACTATGGCTTTTTTATGCCTAAAGACCTGCCTGCAGGTACAAAAGTTGTAATAGATGGTTTTGCAGAAAGAAAAACCACATCTGTAGAAGATTTAAAGCACTATGCAGAAGATGCAAAAAAATCTCCTGAAGAAATAGCAAAAATTACCGAGCCGAAGAAAGAAATTGTTTTTGAGGCAAAAGGAGTGGTTATTTTAAAATAATCATCATAGATTTTTCTAAATATTTATTGAAGCTTGTTCCTAAGAACAGGCTTTTTTCATAATATGACTTCATGAAGGGGTTTACCAGAGGGTATGTTTGTGATTTTTTTAATAAATTAAACTTTAGTTATTAAATTTTTTTAATTATTGAAAAATTCATTTATCTTCACTTGATTAACAAATGAAACCTTAAATCATGATGAAACTAAAAAAGACAGCTGCCCTTTTGGCTACCATAGTTGTTATGGGCGCGAAAAGCATTTATGCACAGCAACTTACCAAAGCACAGAATCAAGAACTGCTAAAGGCCGGCCAGGGAGCTATTGTAAAGTTGGAAGGCTTTCTTACCGAGAAAACCGCTCAAATTCCTTATCAAAAATATCCTACTCCAGGTCCCCAATATATTATTTCTGATGATCCAGAATATATTCGTGTGCCAGAGGCTATTGCATTGAGAGAAAATGTGGTGCCCGGATCTGTCCGTTTTTATTTATATAATGTGAACGGCGTAGTTGAGCCTCAAAAGATGGACAGGAAAATAATTGCAATGATCAAGAATACGGGCAAAGGCCCAATGCGTATTAAGATGTTGAAATATGTATCCCAAAAACCCAGTACCAATTATTTTAAATTGGGTAAAGAGGGCTTGGCTAGTTTCTTAAGTGCCGAGCCTAATGAAGTGGTTAGGACTTTAAAACCTGGTGAAGCGGTTCCCATTGATGAAAAATTAGACCAATATGTGGTTAAATATGATGAGTTGGTCCACGGATTTTATGAATTTCTCATCGATCAGCCGGCAGAGATTACGGTGCTCCAAACAGATTTAAAAACTAGCGGTAAAGATGCTTTAAAGCGGATCGGCAATGTTTTACCCCCTAAGAGTAAAAGTGGTGCGGGCAGAGGACTTTATGGCGTGAGCAATTATCATGTTCAAAATACAGATGTTATCGATACAAAAAATGGTACTACAACTTTAACTGTAGCTGATGGAATTACAGATCCTTGGGTTATTGGTAGAGAAGGAACTACTGGGCAGCAATCCAAATTGGCCGGCAATTATGGCGTAATGTATGAAGTAGAACTAAAGTGGAAGAGTTCTGATGGGAGAGGTCTTGCTTTGGTAACCTGGAATTCTCGCTCGGGCAATAGTAAATGGTGTAGCGGTATGGCTGCTAGTATGAAAGTGAGCGAAGGAAAGTTTAAGGATGGTGTTATTCAGCTACCTAAAGATGTATTGGTGACCAAAGGTGCGCCTGAAGCGATACTTGTTCAGGTATTTACACCGTCGAAACCAGGTGAAGAACAGACCATCAGGTTAACCTATTCTCCTCCTGGAGCATCCTGTTTGCCAACACCATTGATTTTTGTGCCGGTTGATTTAAAGCCATAAGCATATGCGTTTAGCCATCAGCTTATGCTTATTTTTTTTCTATCTGGGTGTAGGCAATGCCTATGCCCAAGATACCCTTACTATCTTTTCTAAGACTAACCTTAGGCAAACTGATTCAATATTGGTTTTTAGCCCTAAGACTATTCAAAAAGATAGAAAATATCCTGCTGTTTACCTTTTGCATGGACATTCTGCCAATTATAAAAGTTGGAGCAAATTGACCGATCTACAGGCATTGGCCAATCAATATGGATTTATTATCATTTGTCCAGATGGATTGAAGAAAAGTTGGTATCTCAACTCGCCAAAAGCAGATAGTTTACAATATGAAAGTTTCTTTTTAAAAGAGCTTATGCCCCATATAAGTAATAGATATGCGATAGATCCCAAAAATGTTTTTATAACAGGAGCAAGTATGGGTGGTTTCGGGGCCATGTGGCTGATGGTTAACCATCCCGACTTATTTGCCGGCGCGGGTAGTACTTCTGGCGTACTTAATCTTCGTTATTCGGCATTTCGAAAAACAACAATTGCTTATTTATTGGGAGAATATGATGATAAAAATCAACTGTATGATGACTATTCGCCCGTTAATAAGCTACAAAGCTTGCAAAAACTTAACAAGGCTTTAATTTTTGATACAGGAACCGAAGATTATCTCTATATCACAAGTAAACAGTTCAGGCAGAAATGTGACGAACTAAAAATTAAAGCAACCTATATTGCACAGCCGGGAGGGCATACCGGAGGCTATTGGAGCCAGTCTATTTTAAAACATTTTGAGTTTTTCTCAAACCATCTCGTAAAAAATTAGGGTGATGAAGAAATTATTAGGTTGTCTACTGCTAATAGTGGGACTAATCTTTGATCTAGAAGCGCAGGAGAACCATGCGCTTAACCTAATTCCGCAGCCCGCTTTTTTGAAAATGGGCAAGTCGGAGTTTAAGCTAAATAAAGGCACTACGTTGGTATTGCCAAAAAACAAAGCACATGCCGAAATAATAAGCAATTTTGCCGCGCAATTGTCTGGGGCTTTAAACTTGAAAATAGGTACGGTAAACATTGCGAAAAAGAACACGATCAGTTTTATGTCCAGTCCGGATTTATCCGTTGATTTGGGCAAGGAAGGCTATCGGCTGGACATCACTAAGGATAAGGTAGTAATTAGTGCGGCAGAACCCGCAGGGTGGTTCTATGCTTGGCAAACTTTATTGCAACTGGTGAGGATGGATATACAAGGACATCAAATGCCAGCATTACAGACATTAAATATTGTAGATCGTCCAAAATTTGCGTGGAGAGGATTAATGGTAGATGTGAGCAGACATTTCTTTGGTAAGGAGGTGTTGATGCGATACATTGACCAAATGGCCAAATATAAGCTGAATGTGCTACACCTGCATTTAACAGACAATCAGGGTTGGCGCATTGAAATTAAACAATTGCCGCAACTGACCAATATAGGGGCTTGGAGAGTACCCAGAACTGGGTATTGGAGAGATATGCCTGCTCCAGAGGAAGGTGAGGTAAGTACTTATGGTGGGTATTATTCGCAAGACGATATTAGGCAGATTATTGCTTTTGCCAACTCTAGATTTGTAGAGGTGATTCCCGAAGTTGATTTGCCGGGGCATAGTTTGGCTTTTGTGGCTGCTTATCCAGAAGTTTCCTGCACCAAGACACCACAAAAAGTATTAGCGGGCGATCCATGGAACCCGGGAAGAACAAATGTGCTTTGTGTAGGAAATGATTCGGTCTACGTTAAACTTGACCAGATCATCTCGGAAATAGCCACAATTTTTCCTTCAAAATACATTCATATTGGTGGGGATGAAGTGACGAGAAATTATTGGACTAACTGTAAGGTTTGCCAGGAAAGGATGCAAAAGGAGGGGCTAAAAAATGTAAGCGAATTACAGCGTTATTTTATTAATCGCGTGGCCAATATGGTTAAGGCGAAGGGAAAAACACCCATTAGTTGGTATGAAAACTTAGAGGGTGAGATAGATAAGGATATAGTACAGATGAGCTGGAAGGATAATAAAGGTGCTATAAAATCTTCTCTTGAAGGGAAAAAGGTTGTTTTAACGCCTGCCTTTTTTACTTATTTGGACTTTTATCAAGGAGATCCATATTTAGAAAATGCGCCATTTACCGTGAACCGGTTCAGTACAACCTATAAGTTTGAGGCCCTTCCACAAGGTATAGGACAAGAAAATGTATTGGGAGGACAAGGTAGTCTATGGACAGAACAGGTGCCTAATGAAAGAAAGTTACAGTTTATGACTTGGCCTCGGGGATTGGCTTTGGCAGAAAACTTATGGGCAGCAGCCCCTAAGGCTGCTTGGCCTGTTTTTGTGAAAAAGGTGGAGAGACAGCTGCCCTTGCTTGAGCAAGACAATGTTAATTATAGCACCTATTTCTACGATCCTATAGTGAGTGTGGTAAAAGGGGGTAGCGAAGAGGTGCTCATACAGGTAGAGACAGAGGTGCCGGGTCTTCAGGTCTATTATGCTTTTGACGACACAGACCCTGATCGTTTCTATCCCGAGTATCTTTCAAAGCCCATTGTTGTTCCAAAGGGAGCTAAGAACATTAGGCTCGTTACCTATAGAGGTAAGACACAGAAAAGCAGAATCGTTAGGCTGCCGATAACAGAACTCAAGAAAAGGGCTAAGTTTTAGGCAAGACCCAGTAGGCGGTTCCGTACCAATAAACAGGCGCCTATTACGCCAGCTTGTTCTCCTAGCTTTGACATTTTCAGGTGCGTGTCATTGTTTACTAAGCTAAGGGAGAACTTGTTTAATGCACTTTTAATCGGCAGTCGAATATATTCGCCTGTTTCTGCAAGACTTCCGCCTAGAATCACTAGCTCGGGGTTAAAGATATTGATGAGTACTGCAATGCCTTTGCCCAGTTTTTCGCCTACCTCGGCTACAAGCTCGATAGCTAACACATCGTCTTTGATTGCTGCTTCTATAATATCTGCTAATTTGATCTGATCGCTTGGCATTTGGGATAGGATGGATGATGATCCTTCGGCAAGTTTCTCTTTAAATTTGCGGACAAGCGCCCAACCAGAAACTTCGGTTTCCAGACAGCCCTTTTTACCACAGCTACAAATGATTTCATTATTAAAGAAAGGAATGTGCCCGAACTCTCCGGCAAAACCTGATTTTCCGTAATAAAGCTGGCTGTTGATCATAATACCAACCCCCATTCCATAATCCATATTGAGAAAAAGTACATTTTTTTCTTCGTGTACAACTCCTGCCGAGAACTCGCCAAAGGCCATGGCCCTAGAGTCGTTTTCCAGAAAAATACGGAGGCCCAGGTTATTCTCTAGGACACGGCTTAGCGGCTCTTCGTTAAAATGAAAGAAAGAATAACTATATCCCGTAGAGTAATTAATCCTCCCAGAAAGATTTAGGCCGGCACCAAGTATTTTTTCTTTCTTAATAGGAGATTCTTTTATAAAATTATTGATAAGATCACAAAGCTGATCTAAGGAATCCTTACTGTTACTAAGGGTATAGGGAATATTTGATTTGACATGCACCAAGTTTTTCTGAAGATCTGTTAGTCCTACATTGATGTGGGCATTTTTAACATCTATGCCTAAAAAATAACCAGATTCCATAACCAACCCATAGATATTAGGCTTTCTCCCTCCCCTAGACTGTAATTTTCCATAATCTTTTACCAGGCCTTCGGCTATTAAGTCGTTAAGTACATTATTGATTTTTGGGGTGCTAAGGCCTAGTTCTGCACAAAGATCTGCAATGGTACAATTCCCATTTTTACTAAAATAGGCAATAATGGCTTTTTTTAGCGTGATGTTCTTGTAGGCAACGCCAGATATATTCTCCTCACTTAGTTCATTGAAAAACGTCATCTTATTAAGAATTTTTAAAAATCTAGAATCAAAATTAAAATAATATATCGGTTGACCTACTAAATCATTAAAGTATTCTGTTTTTTCTGTTTTTTCCTGAAGGCTTAATGTTAAAAAAATTAAAAAAATCTTCATACTTATTAATAATTTTAAAAAAGTATTTATATTTACCCTGCAAACAACCTCCAAACTAATGAGAAAAAGATTCCTTTACTGTTTGTTCCTAACGGAATATGCTTCATTATCTACTTATAAATCGCTATCGTTCAACAAATCATCAAGCCTTCTATGGTTACCATAGAAAGTATTGTAATCGCCGTACTTACTACTCATTGTATAAAGCAAATAACCAGATATGAATAGAATATTTACTAAATCCTTTCTTTTTAGCCTTGTGTTGGTATGTTTCGCTACCATTTCAATGGCGCAAACAAACTACAAGACAGATGTAATCATTATTGGGGGCGGGGCCAGTGGAACAACTGCTGCTATCCAGTCTGCCAGAATGGGTGTTAAAACTTTAGTTATTGAAGAAACCGAATGGCTAGGGGGAATGCTGACTTCGGCGGGGGTTTCGGCCATAGATGGGAACCACAATATGCCTTCGGGTTTATGGGGCGAATTTAGACAGCATCTGTATGATTATTATGGGGGTCCAAAAGCAGTGGAAACAGGTTGGGTGAGCAATACCCTTTTTGAGCCTTCTTATGGTAATAAAACTTTAAAAGCCATGGCTCAGCAGCCAAATCTAAGTGTTTGGTACAGAAGTAGCCTGTTGGGGCTGAGCAAGCATGGAAAAGTGTGGCAGGTTGAAGTTAACGCTAAGGGTAAAAAGCAGATCGTAGAAGCTAAGATTGTAATTGATGCTACGGAATTGGGCGATGTAATGGCCCGCTTAAAAATACCTTATCGCGTAGGGATGGACAGTCGCTATGATACAGGAGAAAGTTTTGCTCCAGAAAAGGCCAATAACATTATCCAGGATCTAACCTATGTGGTTGTTTTGAAAGATTTTGGACCAAACGCCAATAAGACTATTAAAAAGCCAGAGGGCTATGACCCGAAAGAATTCGATTGCTGTTGCGATGTTGCAGATCCTGCTTCGCATGACCAGACTCCCAAAATAGATTGTAGCCAGATGATTACTTATGGCAAGTTGCCCAATAATAAGTATATGATCAACTGGCCAAAATGTGGGAATGATATTTATCTGAACATTATTGAAATGTCGGAAAGTGAACGTCAGCAAGCTTTGAAAAAAGCAAAATTACATAGCTTAAGGTTCATTTATCATTTACAGACCAAATTAGGGTTTAAAAATTTGGGTATTGCAGATGACGAGTTTCCAACGGCAGATCGTTTGCCAATGATCCCATACCACCGCGAATCCCGTCGTTTAGATGGTCAAGTAACACTTACATTAAATGATGTAACTTCTCCATATACCCAAAAAACGGCATTATACAGAACGGGTATCGCAGTAGGAGATTATACTATAGATCACCATCATCTTAAAAACCCTGATGCTCCTCAGATAGACTTTGTAAAGATAAAAGTGCCTTCCTATAATATTCCTTTAGGTGCACTGGTGCCCAAAAATGTGGATGGAATTATCGTAGCAGAGAAGAGTATTAGTGTAACCAACATTGTAGCTGGTGCAAGCCGCTTACAGCCCGTAGTTTTAGGTATTGGACAAGCTGCAGGAGCTTTGGCTGCAACGGCCGTACTCAGCAATACTGAGCCAAGAGAAATTGAGATCAGGGCCGTGCAAAATGCATTATTGGAAAGTAATGCCTACCTCATGCCATTTATCGATGTTAAACCAACAGATCCTTCTTTCAAGACTATACAAAAAATAGGAGCTACAGGTATTTTAAAAGGTACAGGTATTTCCTATAAATGGGCTAACCAAACGTGGTTTTATCCAGAGCTGCCTATCAATGAGTGGGAATTGATTAATGGCCTCAAGTCATTTTATGAATCGTTTGCAGAGATGCATCCTTCGGGCAACATGGTCAATACCCATTTTGCAGCAAGGACAATTTCGGCCATTGCCAAGAAAGAAATCAGTACAGGGCAATTGCTATCCTATTTGAAACAACATGAGTTTAATGGGGTAAATGAGCAAACAAGCTTAAGCAGAAGAATGCTGGCTCATCTTATTGAACATTACCTGAATCCATTTGAGCAACGCATAGATTTTACAGGAAAAATTAAAAAACAATCTAACAACCTAACAAATAATAATTAACCATGAAGAAACGATTTTCAAAAAGAAAAGGAAGATTTCTCGCCTTGCTGGCTTTATTGCTGCTCACTTTTTCTACGGCCATTATGGCGCAAACAAAAGTGAGTGGAACGGTAAGCGACGATCAGGGCGAAATGCTTACAGGCGTTAGTGTTTTGATCAAAAACACTAAAATTAGCACTTCCACCAATCAGGAAGGCAGGTTCCAGATTACCTTGCCTGCGGGTTCAAATACCTTAGTGTTTAGCTATCTGGGCTATGAAACAAAAGAGGTACTGGTGACTGGTGGGGAGATAAAGGTAAGTTTAAGATCAAGTATATCTACCTTAAATGATGTTGTAGTAATTGGCTACGGTACTTCAACTAAAAAAGACCTAACGGGATCAGTGGGTACGGTTAGCATATCTGATCTGCAGAAAGCACCCGTGAAGTCGTTTGATGAAGCCCTAGCTGGTCGTGTTGCGGGAGTACAAGTAACTTCAAGTGAAGGGCAGCCTGGTTCTAGTATCAATATTGTAGTTCGGGGAAATAATTCGGTGACTCAAAGTAATTATCCTCTTGTAGTAATCGATGGAATTATTTTTGAAGATCCAAATAACATGTCGGTTAACCCGCTGAATACTATAGATCCAAATGATATTGAATCCATTAGTATCTTAAAAGATGCTTCTTCTACGGCTATTTATGGAGCCAGAGGATCGAATGGCGTGGTTATGGTAACCACTAAAAGGGGTAAGGAAGGCGCTCCTACCATTACTTACAATGGCTATTATGGACTACAGGAAAATAAAAAAAGGGTAGAAACATTAAGTCCTTATGAGTTTGTAAAACTGCAAAATGAAATAGATCCCGTAAGAACAAAGAACCTTTATTTCGTCAATAATATGACTTTAGACAATTATGTAGGTTTAAAGGGAATTAATTGGGAAGATGAAGTAACTCGTGTAGCGCCTATGCAAAATCATTACCTTAACTTGATGGGCGGTAATAAGAAAACAAAGTATAGTGCTTCCCTATCTTATAATGGACAGGATGGTATTTTGTTAAATTCTGGTTTTAATCGCTTACAAGGTAAATTTTCTTTGGATCAGGAAGTTTCTGACCGACTAAAAGTGGGATTAACGGCTACCTATTCTGGGGTTAAAAACTATGGTAGCCCAACTTCTACTGGTAATTTTAGTAATGAGATCAACTTACTTTTCAGTGTTTGGGCATTTAGGCCATTGATAGTAAATCCAAACCTTAATTTGTTAGACCTTGCTAATGACCCTGAAGTTGAACAAGGGAGCAATTTTACTTTTAATCCGGTGTTAACAGTTAAGAATGAACTAAGGGAAAACTCTGGAGATAATTTGACCACAAATGGATTTTTGGAATATCGTATATTGAAAGATCTTAAGTTTAAAACCTCAATTAGCTTAAACAAAGGCACTAGGAGATACGATGTATTTAACGGGTCGATGTCTAGAAGTGGTATTGCAGGCAACTACCTGGTAAATGGTAGTCAAACCTACTTTAACTCTAGTACATGGCAAAGCTTTAATACGCTTAGTTATGCCAAAAGATTAAATAAAAATAACTATTTTGATGTAATGGGTGGTTTTACCTTGGAAGAAAGTACAAGCTCTTCTTTTGGGGCAACCGCAGTGCTATTGCCAAATGAAAGTTTAGGATTGAGTGGTTTGGATGAAGGAAATCCACTTAGCATAACCTCATTAACATCTAAGTCGGCAATGGCCAGTTTTATTGGAAGAGCCAATTATAAGCTATTTGATCGTTATTTATTCACTGCGACATTCAGGGCCGACGGTTCTTCTCGTTTCTTGGGCAAGAATGTGTGGGGATATTTCCCATCTGGAGCATTTGCTTGGCAAATCAATAACGAAAGTTTCATGAAAAACATCAAGTCTATTTCCAATGCTAAACTGCGTGTTTCTTATGGTAGTACAGGTAATAATGGTGTAAGTAATTTTGCTGCCCATCCGGCACTTAGCTTTGCTAATCCAGATGGTTCGTATACACCAAATAACTACCCGAGCTATACCTTTGGTGGTGCAGATAGCAAAGGCTTAGTATATTCTTCTTTGGGAAATGCCGATCTAAGATGGGAAGTGACCAAACAAATCGATATGGGTTTGGATCTGGGTTTTCTTAAGCAACGTCTTACTTTAGAAGTAGATTTATATAGAAAGAGAACGGAAAAATTATTATTAAATGCACCTATGTCTCCAAGCACAGGCTACAATAGGGTGTTTAAAAATATAGGTAAAGTACAAAACCAAGGTTTGGAGATCACTTTGGGCGCTACACCCATTGCTACCAAGAATTTTACATGGACAAGTTCTTTTAACATTGCCTTTAATCGTAATAAGGTGCTAGGATTGACTGATAATCAGTTGTATATGACTACTGCACAGGGATGGGGCGATGATTGGAAGAATATTCCAGGCTACATAGCTAAAATAGGACAGCCCATTGCCCAATTTTATGGTTTAGTTTATGCGGGTACTTACAAATATGAAGATTTTGACTTATTGGGAGGTGTGTACACCTTGAAAGATAATGTGCCTTCCAATGGCGGTTCAAGGGCGAATGTTAAGCCTGGAGATGTGAAATATATTGATCTGGATGGCGATTTGCAGATTACAGAGGCTGATAAAACGGTTATTGGAGACCCAAATCCGGTACATATAGGAGGTTTCTCTAACAATTTTAGCTACAAAGGGTTTGATTTGGGAATTTTCTTTCAATGGTCATATGGTAACGATATCATCAATGCCAACCGTATCATGTTCGAATCTTCTTATAAATATGGCTATAACCAATATGCCACTTATGCTGATAGGTGGTCGGCAGAAAATCCTACTTCTGATATACCAGGTGTAGCGGCAGGAAAGGGATCATCCCTAAAGGCCTATTCTACACGGATTATTGAAGATGGCTCTTTCTTGAGATTAAAGACCGTTTCTCTAGGCTATACTCTTCCTTCTTCTTGGCTGCAAAAGTCAAAAGTCTTTAGAACAGGAAGGGTATATGTTGCAGCGCAAAACCTGTATACCTGGACTAAGTACTCAGGTTATGATCCTGAAGTTTCGGTAAGGAACAGTGCCTTGACTCCAGGTTTTGACTATTCTGCCTACCCTAGAGCGCGTACGATCACCTTTGGTATTAACACAACTTTTTAATCATATTAATTTGATAAAATGATGAAACGTATTTTAATTCTATTATTTATTTCGGTAATCACACTGAGTTCTTGTAAAAAGTTCTTAGAAATAGCCCCTACCGATTCATTGGCACCGGCCAATTATTACAATACAGAAGCAGACATTAATGCAGCACTAACGGGTGTATACGATGTTCTAGGTAAAAGCGCCACGTATGGTAGGAACTTTTATTTTGAAATGGATGTGGCAGATGATGCATTTATTGCACTATCCTCATGGACACAAGATATAGGTTTGTACAATTACAATCCTTCCGATACAAAGCTTACCGATGCTTGGACTACCTTGTATAACGGTATCAATAGGGCTAATATGCTTCTGGAAAATATCGACAAAGCGACGATGGATGCTACAAAGAAAAATGCGGCCAAAGGAGAAGCTTTATTTTTAAGAGCCTATTATTATTTCATTTTGACTAGTAACTGGGGTAATGTTCCGCTGCGTTTAAATGCAACAAAATCTCCATCTGATGTGAACTTTGCCAACACGCCATATAAAACCATTTACGCACAAATTGTAAGTGATATGGAAAAAGCCGCAGATATGGTAAATCCAATTGCCAACTATACCTACGGTAGTCGTGTTACTAAATCTGTAGTTTGGGGAATTTTGGCACGTGTTAACCTTAAAATGGCCGGAGCTCCACTGAATGATGCTTCTCGCTATGCAGAAGTGGTCAAGTGGGCAGAAAAAGTGAAAACTGCAGGCCATAGCCTAAATCCAAGTTATTCACAAGTATTTATTAATATGTGCCAAGATAAATACGATACCAAAGAAGTGATTTGGGAAGTGGAATTTAACAAAAAGAATGGGACACAAGAAGAAGAAGGTTCCTTAGGTTCTATCAATGGTATTGGCGCAAATGCAACTATAGGTTATAGCTATGGTGCAAAACACGCTACAGAAAGATACTACAATAGTTTTGAAGACGGCGATTTAAGAAGAGACTGGAATATTAGTCCTTATTACTACGGTACAGATAATTCTCGAATAGGGTATGGGCCAACTCAAATCTATAATCGTTATGATGCTAAATGGCGCCGTGAATATGAAACAGCTACACCCAAATTCAATGGTACCACGAGCATTAACTTTCCCTTGTTAAGATATGCCGATGTATTGTTAATGCTGGCCGAAGCCGAAAACGAAATAAATAATGTCCCGACAACTAAGGCTTTCGATGCCGTCAACGAAGTTCGTCGTCGTGCTTTTGGAAAGACTTTAGTTAATTTCGAATTGGTAAAATCTATCAGTGTTACGGCCGGCGGAAGTGGGTACACAGCTGCTCCAACAGTCACAATCAGTGGTGGTGGCGGAACAGGAGCTAAAGCTACGGCTGTAATTGCTTCAAATAGGGTTTCGGCGGTGTATATTACCGATATGGGCACTGGCTATACCTCTGCACCGACTGTCACTTTCTCTGGAGGTGCAGGAACAGGGGCCACAGCAACTGCCGTACTTACCAATACACAAACGGCCAACCATGATTTGACTTTAGCAAATACGGCTACAAAAGATGATTTCCGTGCAGCAGTGAGAAAAGAAAGATCTTTAGAGCTGGGCTATGAAGGCTTAAGAAGATTTGACCTGATCCGTTGGGGACAGTTTTATTCGACGATGAAGAGCATCGCGAATGAAATTTCAACAACAGCTCCTTCTGCTTATACTTATGCTGCAAAATCAGGGCAAAATGTTTCCGAAAAAGATACCTTGTTTGCCATTCCTGCAGCAGAACTAAGTTTAAACAAATTGATTATTCCGAATAAAGGTTGGTAATATATTATTAACCGTAAAAAAATATTGTCATGAATAAATTAAAATATATACTTGGCCTGCTATTAATTCCGGCGATATATGCCTGTAAAAAAAATGCACCTGATGAGCCAACATTTAATGTGAGCATAGCAAAAACAGAATATAATGTAGCAGATTCTGTTGAATTTCAAATAGAAGGTTATGCAGATGTAATAGGTTTTTACTCTGGAGAAGTTGGTAAAGAGTATAGATATAGAAATAGGTTAGAATCAAATGATGGGAAATTACATTTAAATATTTCTACCCAAGTTTTATATGGTACACAGACCAATAATCTAAGTCTTTTATACTCTACCGATTTTGATAATCTATATACTGTAGATGGCATCAATAAGGCTACCTGGACGGATATTACCAATCGCTTTACTTTATCTTCAGCTGCCGCAGGGGCAGTAGGTGTGGTTACGGCCTCTAGTGATGTAGATCTTTCTGATCTGCCTGTTTCTGGAAAGCCGATTTTCTTCGCATGGAGATGGATAGGACAAGCAAGTACCACTGCAGCGTTGGGTGGTAGAACATGGAGAGTGCCTGCTTTTAACCTTACCAATAAAACGATAAATGGGGCTTCGGTAATTGCTAATGTAACGTCGGCCGGTTGGCTTGCTATTGATGTTAAAAATACGGCCAACAAATGGACTATACAGACAACCACTCCCTTTCTATATTTTGCACCAAACAGTACGCTAAACGAATCTGAAGATTGGGCGGTAAGTAGGGCCTTATTTCCCAGTAAAGTTAGTCCTGACTTGGGTATGGGCATAAAAGCTTATACCGATAGAATGAAAAACTATAAATATAAGTTTAATCAGTCTGGTACTTATACGGTAACATTTGTGGGAAAAAATGGCTTAAATGGAAACATCAAAGAAACGGTAAAAGAGTTAACCATTACAATAAAATAAGTGTTTGCAGGGAGAAATACCCTGCAAATCTTTAAAAAATATGAACAAACGTTTAAATAGTCTGGATGCTTTTAGGGGATTAGCTATCCTTTGCATGGTACTCTCAAGCAGCATTGCCTTTGGCGATATTCTGCCGGCTTGGATGTTCCATGCGCAAACACCACCACCAACCCATGCTTTCAACCCAGCTATTCCGGGAATTACCTGGGTAGATCTTGTATTCCCATTTTTCCTTTTTTCAATGGGTGCTGCCATCCCTTTGGCTTTGCATAAAAAAGTGGATGAGCTGCCTTTTTATCGAATTTTTATACAATTATTTAGCAGAATGGTCCTTTTGGCACTTTTTGCTATTTTTACCTTTCATGCCCGAGCTTGGGTGATGGAAAAAGAACCTTCTTTAATAACCTATATTACTTCTATTACCGGCTTTGCCTGTTTATTCTTAATGTATGGTAATTGGACTGCATTTGTCAAAAAACAAAAAGCAATAGCCATCAAGCTTTTTGGTCTTTTAGTTGCTATTGGTTTCCTATGTTTTTACTCCTTTTCTTATGGTAAATTTAGTTTAAATAAGAGCGATATCATCATTATTGTATTGGCTAATATGGCCTTTTTTGGAGGCCTCATTTGGTATTTTACACGTCATCAACCATTGTGGAGAATAGCCATTCTTCCTTTTGTAATGGCTGTTTTCCTTGCTTCTAAAGAAGAAGGAAGTATTAATCATTTGCTTTTTAACTGGACGCCTGTTGACTGGTTGTACAAATTTTATTATCTGAAATACCTATTTATCATTATTCCAGGAACGTTTGCTGGCGAATGGTTTATTAAAGAGAGTAAAATTAAGAATGGAAAGGTAGTGCCCAAAAAAGTAATGCTTTCTATAGCGGTTATTGCAAGCGCTTTGGTAGCCATCAATCTATGGGGGCTATTTTCTAGGGCCTTAGAGATAAACCTGCTGCTTAACCTTATTGGTTGTGCTAGCCTGCTACTGCTTTCGAGGCAGGTGAAAGAAAACAGTGTACTTATTAACAAAATGGTTACCGTTGGTGCTTATCTATTGTTATTGGGTTTATTTTTTGAGGCCTATGAAGGTGGTATTAAAAAAGATTATTCAACCTACAGTTACTACTTTGTGTGTAGTGGCCTTTCGTTCTTAACGCTACTGTCATTTAGTTTGGTTGAAAAACTAGGTTATTTAAAACCGATCATAGGATTTTTGGCTAGCAATGGCAAGAACCCAATGATCGCCTATACTGCTGGCAATCTATTGCTTATTCCTTTACTCAAAATAACTACACTTTCTGGTCAGCTAGATGCCATGAACACAAGTGCCTTCATTGGTTTTGCAAGAGGTATTATTTTCACAGGTATAGTTGCAATGGTTACTGTATTTTTTACACGCATTAAATTTTTCTGGAAAACCTAAAACAAAAAAATACACACAGTGGATCAAACAAAAACTAAAAACATCAATCCAATTTTTTGGATACCCAGTACATGGTTTGCCATGGGCTTACCCAATTTAGTGTTGGGAGGAACTTTGCTTTCGCTATTGTATAAAAACATGGGTTTCTCCGATACCCAAATAACCGTATACACTGGTATAATTATTTTGCCTTGGAGCTTTAAACCGCTGTGGGGGCCTTTTATGGAGTTATATAAAACCAAAAAGTTTTATATCTACATCTCTCAAATACTTTGTGGTTTGCTGTTTGCCATTGCTGCCGGCCTGTTGTTCTTAGATAATTTCTTCGCATCATCGGTTATTGTCTTTTTATTAATTGCTTTTTTAGGGGCTACTCAAGACATCGCTGCCGACGGCTTATACCTGCAATCGCTAAGCAATAAGCAGCAAGCTCAATACGTAGGCTGGCAAGGTACATTTTACAATTTTGCCAAGTTGTTTTCAAATGGTGGTATGGTGTTTTTAGTAGGAGTACTTATTCCCCTGTACGGAAATACAAAAGCTTGGGCTGTTATTTTATTAGTTTATGCTGCGGTAATGTTTTTACTGGGCTTATATAACAAGAAATTTTTACCACAAACACAAGCGCAAGTTTCGGTGCAAACCACGGCCCAGGTTTGGCAAACTTTAAGTGATGTGATCACTAGCTTTTTTAGGAAGAAACACATTTGGTTTGGTATTTTATTTATCATTTTATATCGATTTGCGGAGGGGCAGGCGATCAAGATCATGCCGCTATTTTTCAAAGCGACAAAATCAGTAGGTGGTTTAGAACTTAGCGAAGCCGTTTTAGGGATGCTTACGGGTATTTACGGCACCATTGCATTTGTTCTAGGTTCTTTAGCTGCGGGGTATTTTGTATCAAACAAAGGCTTAACTCGAAAAACATTATTAATGCTATGTGCCTTTTTCAATCTGCCATTTATTACTTATGCTTATTTGGCATTTACGCAAACCGATAACTTATTCATTATTGGTAGCGCTGTGGCTATTGAGCATTTTGGCTATGGCTTTGGTTTTATAGGCATAATCCTTTTTATTATGCAACAAATTGCTCCTGGAAAGTATCAAATGGCACATTATGCTTTTGGTAGCGCCATCACCTATTTCGGGTATACCTTGGCCAGCATGATCAGTGGCTACATCAGCGATTATTTGGGGTACAAACATTTTTTTATCTGGGTATTGATTGCCACCATACCAGCTTTTATAGCCACATGGATAGTGCCCTTAAAAAAAACTGAAGAAGAAACTCCCGGAGATGATAATAAAGGAGAATTGATTAAAAAATAATGAGATGAAAGTGTTAAAGTTGATATGTACAGCTTGTTTAATAGCCTTGGCAAGCTTAACAAATGCCCAAGAAGCTGCCCCAATAGATAGCAGCTATATCAATGGGCATTATACGCAAAGGCTTGATTTTTTCAGGAAAATGCCTAACCGTAAAGGGGAGATTGTTTTTGTGGGCAATAGCATCACAGAGGGGGGGAAATGGCAGGAACTGTTTCCCAAAAAGAAGGTTATTAACCGAGGTATCAGCGGTGATGTTACTTATGGCATACTGGCCCGCCTAGATGAAGTGTTGGAATCAAAGCCGGCAAGAATATTCTTGCTAAGTGGCGTAAATGATATGAAGCGTGGCATTTCGAATGATGTCATCCTTCAAAACTTCAAGAGGATGATGGTTATGGTAAAAACGCAATCACCAAAAACAAAGTTATACATGCAAAGCGTACTTCCGGTTAACGAGGCAATGCTCCCGTCTATTTATGCCCAAGTGAAAAATAGCAAAATAAACGATTTGAACCAGAAATTAGAGGCACTATGTAAAGAAATGAATGTATCCTACATCAACCTGCATCCGGCTTTGGCAGATGAAAAGGGAAGCTTGAGGAAAGAGTGGAGCATCGACGGCCTGCACCTGCGTCAAGCATCCTATGTGTATTGGGCCAATGAACTTAAACGACTGAAAGTGATATAAACCATGAAAAAATTAAGTCTAATCATCATCACATCTGCACTTTTCGGCGTTAGCCAAGCACAAAGCGTTAAAATAGACAGCAGTTATGCCAACTGGTACTACCAGCAGCGGATGGAATATTTTGATAAAACCCCTGTTCCAAAAAATGCCATTGTTTTTTTAGGCAACAGCATTACCGAAAGGGCCGAGTGGCAAGAATTATTGGCCGACAGTAAATACCCAGTGGTAAACAGGGGCATTGGAGGAGATAACTCATTTGGCATTTTAGCACGAATGGATGAAATTTTGAAAGCGAAGCCAAAAGCCATTTATTTAATGGACGGTATCAACGATCAGTTCAGAAAGCTTCCTCACGAAGTCAGTATCTATAACTATCGTCGCATTATCAGAAAAATAAAACAGCAATCGCCTAAAACAAAAATCTACCTGGAAAGCGCACTACCTATTAATGAAGAGATGACAAAAGAGGCTTATACCAAAGATAGAAATGTATTAGTGCCCGCCCTTAATCGAAAACTCGAAGCCTTAGCTGCCGAAGAAGGGGTGGTCTATATTAACATCTGTCCATTGTTTCAAGATGAAAATGGAGTGTTAAAGAAAGAATTTACAATGGATGGTATACATCTTAAGGCAAGCGCCTATATAAATTGGGTAAAATTTTTAAAGGATAAACAATATTTATGAGAATAACGGGAACTTTTATTGATGAGATTTCTCATGATATTCCTCACCAAAATTGGGGAAAAGAGGAATGGGCTAAGGATTTTGCACATATGAAAGCAATGGGGATTGATACGGTGATCCTTATTAGAAGTGGTTATAGGAGGTTTATCACCTATCCTTCTGTGTACCTTCAGGATAAGTTTGGCTGTTATGCGCCACCCATTGATTTGGTAGCGCTGTTTTTGGAGTTGGCCGATCAATATGGAATGAAATTCTATTTTGGTTTGTATGATAGCGGACATTATTGGGATACGGGGAATTTACAGCATGAAATTGATGCCAACAGATATGTGATAGATGAAGTGTGGTCCAAATATGGACATTATCAAAGTTTTGGTGGGTGGTATTTGAGTATGGAGATCAGCCGTCGTACCAAGGGAGCTACCGAGGCTTTTAATACACTGGGCTTACAGTGCAAAGGGGTAAGCAATAACTTGCCAACTTTTATCTCTCCATGGATTGATGGTAAAAAAGCAGTAATGGCTGCTTCGGCAGAATTGGCAAAAGAAAATGCCGTTTCATTAAAAGAACATGAAGCAGAATGGTCGGAAATCTTCTCCGGACTAAAAGGATCCATAGATGCGGTGGCTTTTCAGGATGGTCATGTAGATTATCATGAACTTCAAGATTTTTTCGAAATAAATAAAAAGATGGCCGACCAATTTGGCCTTCAATGCTGGACTAATGCAGAAAGTTTCGACCGAGATATGCCCATCAAATTTTTACCGATCAAGTTCGAAAAACTAAGATTGAAGCTTGAAGCAGCAAGGAAGGCCGGCTATGATAAGGCCATAACTTTTGAATTCTCTCATTTTATGAGCCCTCAGTCAGCTTACATTCAGGCACATCATCTTTACAACAGATACCAGGAATACGCAAAGCAATTTTAAATATGAAGACCTATATAGATATATACAGAAATGAACTTCTAAACGAGATCATTCCTTTTTGGAGCAAGAATTCGTTGGATAAAGATGCAGGAGGATATTTTACCTGTTTAGATGCAACAGGTAAAGTGTTTGATACGGATAAGTTTGCCTGGCTTCAAGGTAGGCAAATATGGACTTACTCCATGTTGTTCGATAAGGTGGAAAACCTTCAGGAATGGTTAGATATAGCCGAACTAGGGGCTTCATTTATGAGAACCAACGGAAGGGACGAACATGGAGATTGGTATTTTTCTTTTACCAAGAGGGGAAAACCTTTGGTACAACCTTATAATATTTTTTCTGATTGTTTTGCCGCAATGGGCTTTGGGGCCTTGTGCAAGATTAACCAACGTGATGAAGATGCAGCTATTGCACTACAAACATTTAACAGAATATTGCAGCGTAGAGATTCTCCGAAGGGAAAATACGCTAAAGCTTTTCCTGGCACCAGAGAATTAAAGAACTTCTCCTTGCCAATGATACTTTGCAACCTGTCTTTGGAATTGGAACATTTGTTGGATAAATCGACAATAGATGGACTAATAGAGGAAGTCTTACATGAAGTAATGTCTGTCTTTTATCAACCCAGTTCAGGACTGATCCTCGAGAATGTCCATCATGATGGCAGTTTTTCTGATTCCTTTGAGGGTAGAGTAGTTAATCCGGGCCATATTATAGAGGCCATGTGGTTTATTATGGATTTAGCGGTAAGAAGAAATGATGGAGAATTGATTAATAAAGCGTTAGAGATTGCTTTTACCGCATTGGAATTTGGTTGGGATAAACGATACGAAGGCATTCTATATTTTAAAGATATTAAGGGGCACCCGGTACAGCAGTTGGAATGGGATCAAAAATTATGGTGGGTACACGTGGAAGCCTTGGTGACCATGGCTAAAGGTTATGCCCTTACCCAAAATGAAAAATGTGCAGAATGGTTTGAAAAATTGCACCAATATACTTGGAAGCATTTTAGGGATGGAGAGAATGGTGGGGAATGGTTTGGTTATTTGAATAGGCGTGGTGAAGTTTATCTACCTTTAAAAGGTGGTAAATGGAAAGGATGTTTCCATATACCGAGAGCTTTATACCAGGTTTATCATACCCTTGAACATGTAGAAGAACAGGCAAAACTCTTCAATGTAGATTCAAAATAAAATAGAAAAGGTAGCCATAAGCTACCTTTTCTATTTTAACCCCTGCCGGGTCTACCAGTACTTTCTCCTCTACTGCTTCTACTCTCGCCGCTACCGCTTGATGAAGATCGGCCGCTGCCTGAAGATTGTTCAACACGCTCTGGTCGTTGTTGAGGTTGGCTACGTTCTGTCCTTTCCATTCGTTGTGGAGGAGCAGAAGGCTGACTTCTACCTTCAGTAGAACGTTGTTGAGGTTGCTGTTGCGGTCTGTTTGCTCTTTCTTGTTGAACAGGAGCATTTGTTGTATGCTCTCTACCATTCGAACTGCGGTCATTCATTGGGTTTTGAGTTGAATTGTCTCTGGTTCTTCCAAAAACACCTCTATCTCTCTCCGTTGTTTGAGGGTTGTCCACCCTGCTTTCTCGGTTAGGTACGGAGCCTGTAGTGGTCTCACGTCCCCTAGATGGAGCAGTAACGGTACCATTGCTATTTCTTTCTTCTCTGCCCATATTGCCTGGATAACTGCCGTTTGTATTGCCTCTTTCACTACGGCTGTTTGTAGCAGGATTTCTTTCAATTCTATCTCTAGTTACACTTCCTTGTACCACTTGTCTAGGCCCTACATTGGCATTGTCATTTCCTCTAGTTGGACGAGGCGTATATATATTCACGCTATTGTTTTCAATTCTGCTTGCGCCAGCCCTATTGCTTCTGGACATATTATACACTGTTACGTTTTGGTTTGTTGCCCTTCTAATATCTTCTGCCCTTGGTCCAGTATAATACGTTCTGTTATTGCGTACATAAGTATTATTAATAATGATTGTATTTTGAATATATACTCTGTTTCTACCGCTGTAATAACGAGGATAGCTATTATAATAGATGTCTCTTTGGGGAATAAAATTCCAGCAAAAATCGGGAACGGCATAGCCTCTACCTATATTGATATTGATGCTGATGCTTGGTCCAAGTGGAGCCCATCCATAATAACCGCCACCACTTCTCCAACTTACCCAGGCAGGTCCCCAAACTGTATCTGGAAGCCATATCCATCTGTTATATCTGTTGTAGATCCAACGGCCATAGTGGAATGGCGCCCAGCCCCAATCGTAATTGGAGACCCAAGTATTCCCATATTCTGTCATGGCCCAACGGCCATTTGTGTAATAGGGCCTAAATTCATCCTGGTCAACATCTGGCCTCCATACATATCCGTATTCGGGATCTTTAATCCAAGTGCCATACGGCGACAATTCATCATAGAATGTTTGTAAAGAAACATCATCATATTGCGCCACCGCTTTTTGAGTAGCACCGGTGAGTAGGAGAAAAAGTCCTAATGCTACTGCCGGAAATTTGATTAAGCTTTTCATGTTCTGTGTGTTTTAAAATTTATAATTAACCTAACACTTATATGCTATCAATTTGAGCACCAATTTGTGTTAAATAGCGTTAAAGCCACAAGAATTTGCGTGTTTGTGATATTTAACGTATGTTTCGAACATAAAGTGTAGCGTTTTTGTCCTAGAATGTGTTATATATTAGTCAATAATGGAACTAAATTTGCTACATGACCAAACAAACAAAACACTTTGCTGTTTTATGGTGTTTTTACAAATTTTAATTTGAGTAATGCAAAAAGGTATACTTTTCCTCATTCCGGTTCCATTGGCAGATCATGCCGCCCATAAATCTTTTACCCCTTTTCTGGTAGAAACAATTAATACCCTTAATACCTATATTGTTGAGAATGAAAAAACAGCACGAAGGTTTTTAAAAGAAGCGGGACTTAAAACTCCACAGAGCGAATTACTTATCCACGATTATGGCAAGCATAAAAGAGGAAATAGCCTCATGCCGTTTTTTAAGGAACTAAATTCAGGGCTAAACGTAGGATTGATGAGCGAAGCCGGATGTCCAGGTGTAGCTGATCCAGGAGCCGATATTGTTGCTGAAGCTCACAGAAAGGGGATCAGGGTAGTTCCATTGGTTGGTCCCAATGCAATGTTGCAAGCGCTGATGTCATCTGGCTTTAGTGGTCAAAGTTATGCCTTTACAGGTTATTTGCCTATAGATAAGGCAGAAAGAGCAAAGAGGATAAAAGACCTGGAGCAATTATCACAACGATACAAGCAGACGCAGCTGTTCATGGAAACGCCTTTCAGGAATAATCACTTACTTGAAGATATTCTGAAAAATTGCCAGCCCTCTACCTTGTTGTGTATAGCCAGTAATATTAACGGCGAAGAAGAGTTTATCAAGACCTTGCCAATTGGTTTATGGCAAAAGGAAAAGGTAGATCTACATAAAAAACCTACCGTATTCTTGTTATTTAAAGATCGCTAGCTTAATAGGTCTCACTATCTGGTGGGATGCCATAATCTACAAACTTATCCTTGTTTTTTTTGGATGGAGCAAAGAATGATTTGATATGGTGAAAAATTCCCGTTAAATTTTCGGCATCTAACGATTTGCCCATTTTGCTAGAGACTAATGCAGCTATACCTTTTGTTAAAAATCCAGAACCCCTAAAAAGAGTTTTGTTTAAGATAAAAGGAAGTACAAAAGACATGATCTTACCACTGATATTTGTCTTTTCATCAATCTTAAACAGGCTATTTGGAGTAAGGTAATTTTTAATCAGGCCGAAGGGAGATAGATGCTTGATATAAGTTTTAACATCAGCCTTCAACTGAACCTCTTTCAACTGATAATCAGCTTTTAGGCGGCTTGTTTCTAAATGTAGATCTGCTAAGGATGTGATATTTCTTCTATTCTTCATCGCTATCGGCTGTTTTATCGAAATATTTTTTGATGAACATGTTGATCAATATTTTTTCGATGTATTTATCCTTTGTTAAATAAACGATAATAGACAAAAATAAATAGATGCCAGCTACACAGCCAAAACCAGCCACATAACTTCCGAATGTTTGTGAAAGGAAAATGGCAAGTGTTATGGTACCCAATAAAAATGCCAATACAAAGCAAACTATTACAACGGTGTTGGTAATTAAGTCTGCAAATAATTTAGAAGCCTTTTCTACCGACGACAAATGAATATACTCCAGTCGGGTATCGACATAACTCTTTGCGTCTAAGATAATGTCTTCAATGCTTTTTTCTTTTTTTTCTTCCATTATCGTTTATTAAATTACGGTAAAACTATACGTGTTCTACTTCATCAGAATACTCATCTTCAACATCACGCAGTTTACCTTTTATTGTACTTACTACTTTATCTTTTAGACCATTAAGATTATTGATTTCGTCTGCTGCTCTTTCCTTAATGGAGTCTCCTAGATCTTTTAATGATTGACTGAGTTTATCTCTTGTGTCGCTACCTTTTTCAGGTGCAAATAATAGACCTAAGGCTGCACCTGCGGCTAAACCAGCTAATAAAGCAACTACGACTTTTGAATTATCGCTCATGATATAAAGTTTTATGTTTAAAAATTAAATTCGTCCAAATATATTTTAATTATAACCTTTGGCCTATTACAATTGTTTTAAGTATTTGTTATTTTTTAACAAGTGTTCAATGCCTATTGGAGTACCCCAATATATAGAAAAAAGCCCTAAAACAAACAACAATGCGAACATTGTTGAACGTTTATAGGGATAAGCATCTGATGGCCAGAAGTTAGTAACGACTGATTTTAAATTTCAGAAGCTTAGTCTATTGGAAGTTGAACGACGAAAAGGCTGCCAGAAGATTGTGGTTTAAATTGGATGGTGCCGTTATGCGCCAACACTGTTCTTTCGGCTTCTGTAAGACCAAGACCTTCGGCATCTTTTTTGGTCGTAAAAAAGGGCTGGAAAATCTTGCTTTCAAATTCTTTTTCAATTCCTTTACCATTATCTTCTATCAGGATAGAATAATAACCACTGTCGTTAATTGTACTAATATTTAACACTTTCGGATAATGTTCCATTGCTTCAACAGCGTTGTTCAATATATTAACCAGTGCTTTTTTAATTTGTTTCCTGTCAATAGAGATAGAAAGATCGGTAGGTAGAATATCTTTTTGGAGATTGATATGATGGCCTAATAACAAATCATTTATTTCTGCAATAGCTTCATTAATTACCTGATTAATATTTGTCTTTTGTAGGCTTATAGGTTTATTTTCTGTGCTGGCAATAAAATTCTTGGTCAGTTGGTTAATGCTATCACAATTACTTTTAATGATTTCCAGATTGGCCTGAATGGTTTCATTATAAACAAGGGTTTCGTCTGTAGCCAGCTCGTGCAAGACCAGGTTTATGGTAGAAAGTGGATTTCTTATTTCTTCTGCAAAGCCTTTGGCAATATGTTCGGAAATGGAAATTTTACTTTCGTGTATTGATTTTGTTTCCTGATTTCTACGATGGGTAAGGTCATGGATAATGGTGTGGTAAACCTCTACCATGTTTTGTGGATCGATCTGTAGAAAAGATGAAAGACTACAAAAATAAACCTGGCCACTATGAGAAACCATTTCACACTCAAAATCGCTAACGGCGCCTTTGGTTTCTAGCTGTTGTATAAAATTATCACGGTCTTCCTGGGTGAAAAATAGGCTTCTGTCATTAATATCCAACACGTCTTTGATGTGGTATCCAAAAAAGTTTAAGCCGGCTTTATTGATATCATGTATCTTGCCGGTATAGTCAGAAATTAATATGGGATCTTTGGCCTTGTCAAAAATGATCTTAAATTTGTTTTCACTCTCTTTTAAGGCTTTCAGGGTTTCGCTTTGCTTTAATGCATAACGTAGCGTTCGATCGAGCGAATCGGAATCTATTTTATCCTTGACCAGATAGTCGGCAGCACCAATATTCATGGCCTGCTCATCAATCAAATAATCGCCTTTTCCGGTTAGAATGATAATTGGTTCTTTTATGCCTGATAAGATGGCTTCGTTCAACAGGTCTACACCCGTATGCTTACCTAGCCTATAGTCGACCAAGTAGATATCATATTGCCTTTTTAAAACGGCATTAATCCCTTTCTCGAAATTGTCGATCCAAAACAATTCATACCTTTCCCCTTTGGGAATTCGATTAAAAATATCTTTGGTGATGATATAATCATCTTCATCATCATCAATTAATAAGACCCTTATTTTATCCATATGTTCAATGAATATGTAGCCAGTTGTTAGTTATCGAGTTAGTAATGTCTACTAAGTCTTTAAATGACGATGGCTTGGTAAAAAACTCATTTGCCCCTAATTTCATCACAGAATCGATGTCATCCTTATTCTTTGTGGTAGATAGCACAATTAAGGGAATATCTTTTGTCCTTGGATTATCTCTAAGCTCTATAATAACGCTTCTGCCATCAAAAACGGGCATGTTTAAGTCAATTAAAATGAGATTAGGCATTTGATCTGCTAATAATAGCTGCTTGATATGGTCCATCAGGAGCTTCCCATTCTCTAAAAATTTAATAGCAGTTTGGTTAATCTCTGAAAAGGCATCCTTAAGCATCAATGCATCATCAGGATCATCTTCTGCGATGAGAATAATGGGTGTATTCATTATTTCTGTCATGAGATAGCGTTATGTTTTATGGGTAAAATGATAAAAAATGAGGAGCCTTCTCCTTCAATGCTTTTTGCAAATATAAAACCTGAATGGTTATCTACAATTTTTTTACAGATGGCTAGACCTATACCTGTACCCTTATATTCTGCCCTTGAGTGTAGACGTTGAAACAAATCAAATATTTTTCCAGCGTAACTTTCATCAAAGCCAATACCGTTATCGGTAATCTGAATGACGCAATACCACTGATTTTGCACTGCAGCAGAGATTTGCAACGTACTGCCGAGTACCGTTTTTGAACTAATATTTATGATAGGGGGCACATTAGGTCTCATAAACTTAAGCGAGTTGCTCAATATATTCTGAAAAACTTGTGCAAGCTGCGGCGCAATACCTTCTACCTGTCCTTGTATAGCTAAGTCAACAGTGGCATGGTTGTTTTCAATGGTATAATCAAGATCTGCCAATACCTTTGTAATAAGGTCATTCAGGTTAACGGGGGTGAAATGTTTGGCTTCCCTAGCTGCCCTAGAAAAGGCCAGTAGGTCATCGATCAAAGTTTGCATTCTTTCTGCGGCATTCTGCATCCGTTCAATATAATCTTGACCCTCTACATCTATACTGTCTCCAAATCTTGTTTTTAACCTTTCTCCAAATGCCCTGATCTTTCTCAAAGGTTCCTGTAAATCGTGAGAGGCTACATAGGCGAACTGCTCCAGGTCTTTGTTGGACACATTTAGCTCATTTATCTTTTCCTCAAGTTTTCTTTCTGTTTCTTTGAGCAAGGTTACATCTTGGGTATTGCCTAAATAAGAATATCCATTACCTACTTCATTCTCTTTAAATTTTGCGGTAGTAGAAACATACCTTATTTCTCCACTTGGACGGACTATTCTATAACCTACCGTGAAAGAAGCCCTGTTTTTTCTGGCTGTGGAAAACTGTAACCTTACCTCGTTTATGTCATCTTCATAAATGAAAGACAAGTAGGTATGGAGGTTAACGATAACAGAGTGAGGTAGGTAGCCATGTATATTGTACATTTCATCCGACCAAAAAACCAGCTCATCGCCAGAATTCCATTCCCAACTTCCATTATGTGAAACGGCTTCAGCTTCCCTGAGCAGGGTTTCATTTTTACGTAATTTTAAGGTGGCCTCCTTTAGTTGGGTGATATCCTGCACAGTGCCTATCAGCTTATGTTCCTTTCCATAATAATAGCCCTGTCCAAGCACATATTTCCTTACGCCGTTGGGTTGTAAAATTTGGTATTCTGCAGCAAAGTGTGTTTTGTTGATTACTGCATTTGAAAGCTCCTTGTTTACTTTTTTCTTGTATTCTGGGGCAATAACCTGTTCGTTTATGGCATGTGTAGGCTGAAAAGAAAAATCGTTAAAACCATAAATTTTGTAAAGTTCATCAGACCATTTGTAGGAATTGGTCTTAATGTTTAGCTCCCAACTTCCTAAATGAGATATTCTTTCTGCATTTGCCAATAGGTCTTCTCTTTCAGATAGGTTGGCAGCAATAGCCTGTTTTTCTCTAATTTCTACATCTAGCTTGGCAATCATCCGCTGTTCGTTTCGTACGGTTTCTACATAATTGAGCACAATACCAACCAAAGGCACAATATAACTGATAAAACGTAGGTAATGCGCTGCATTGAAGTAGGAATCGAAGGCTTGACTGCTTAAGGCCATAAATAACTGGGCCAAGAATAAGGGAGCAATGCTCAACACCAAAAGCTTCGAAAAAACGCCATGAAATCTCTGCATGAATTTTGGCAGATAAAAAGCAGCCCATACAAACAAAAATACCAAGGGCAAAAAAGATAAAATGTCTATTTGAACCATTTGATCAAATACAATTTTGTCTCTTAGAATTAAATCGGTATTTGAGATGAGCAGAATACAGGCTATGCACGAAAGAACACTTACTATAGCAGTTCTTAGAATAATTTTGGTTTTTTGTTCATTTGTTCTCAGGTTTTTATCTTTTTTGCCCTTGGTATTTTTGTTTGTATGGGCTGCTGTCTCTTATACACATCTGACGCTGCCGACGATCGAGCC
>NZ_JAELTN010000029.1 GCF_016428855.1 Pedobacter sp. ASV28 | reverse complement strand
GCTAAGCTCAACAAAATGAAACGGTGGTTTTCTTGCCATGTCTTTTTTCGCAAACCGAATAAAACATGTTCTAAATCGCTACAATAAGTTGTTAACCAGTGTTAATTTCCTTAACTTAATGACATTGGGCGCAAGCGTCCGCTTGGGTCTAAGTCAAAAAACTTTACCAGCTATTAAACACAAGCACCGCTACCGATCAAATCGGTACAGGTTACGCTAATGCTTTCGCTAGACAAAAATGCTTAGACCAGAAGGGATAGTGTATTGATTAACCTTACAATAGAAATATAATTTTTCCTATTTACCCACTCTATACAATGTGCTATTAAGCCCTAACAACTCAATATCATCGATTTTCAAAACCAACTCTGGCGCAAGCGTCCGCTTGTGCCTATTTCAGGACAAGACAGCATTTGATTAGTTATAATACATTAAGCTGCCGATATTATCTATGACAACATAACTATTTTATGGTGTACTTGATACCTTCTTCGTCAATTAAAACGATGTGCTTATCAATATAAATACCTTTTGCCTTACCTTTTGCAAATAAAATTCCTGCTTCTTCATATGCTTCTTTCAAAGTGTAAGCAGCAATAGTAACGGTATCTTTATCTATGACAACTTTATAAAGGTCACGAGGCTTTCTCATGGTACAAGAGGTGAAAAGTACAACTAAAATAAGCACTGATTTAATTTTCATAACTCTAATATAAAGCAAAACCTGACAAATTTGCTTTATCGACTATCTCTTTAACAACAATTTCTTCCTCCTCTGGCAAGCGTCCGCTTGGGCCTCAGTCAAAAAACTTTACCAGCTATTAAGCACAAGCACCGCTACCGATCAAATCGGTACAGGTTACGCTAATGCTTGCGCTAGACATTCTTAACAGACATAAGTCGTCTGTCCCTCAAATCCTAAACACGAGAATGTGCCAATTGGAGGTTGAAAAGATTTTTGGATAGAGTTATTATTCTGTTCCATACTTTATAACCTCAGTTTTTGAAACGGATGGCTTCCAATTAGGGCATCGCTCAAACAGAAAGTAATCATCATAGAAGTTAATACCGTTCTCATCATAAAACCAAAACAATTGCTTTCTTCTGGTGTACTCAAGCTTTCCCTCATCTTCTGTTATTCCAATTAGATTGTTAGTCTTTACATACTGCTCATACGAAATGCTACCGCAATATAGGCACTCGCCTTGTTTTAAACCCACCTTGCCACAGATATCGCAACAATCCAAATCTTTAAAGTAGGTCTTCTTAAAAGCAACTAATTTTTCGTTCATGAGGATATCAAATGGCATAGCTTTAATCAAGTTTAAAAACCCCGAATGGCTTTCTGTAGCGATGGTATCAATTACATCTGACCTATAAACCAATAACTTCCTTTCGTCTGTACAAAGCTCTACCTTACCGATGTCAGTCCATTTTATTGAATGCATAGTCTTCCCATCCGGCACGTGAACAAGGTATCCATCTTTATCCCTGACTTCTATAGTGATAATATCATTCCTTCTTTCCGCTGTTTCTGCCGCTTTCTTCTCCAAGTAAACATCCATGAGATACGAAGGCACATACTTAATAACAGCATACCCAAGTATCACAACCATAATTATAATGGGAATAACAAACCACTTCATTTGAGCTTATTTAGTTGACCGCTAATATACTAATCCTATACATATCCAAGATTTAGTCCATTACCTTTATTTAAGGGACTGCACAGCTTTTTGGATGAAATTGATGGATAGACTGCTATCTTTTGAGCAGTATTGAAATGTGGCTAGAAGGATTGCAAGGGTTATTCATACACAATTTTATCCCCTTTGGTTCAAGCGTCCGCTTGGGTCTAAGTCAAAAAACTTTACCAGCTATTAAGCCACAAGCACCGCTACCGATCAAATCGGTACAGGTTACGCTAATGCTTGCGCTAGACCAAAAATGCTTAGGACAGAAGGGGGAGCCACTTTTAACTTTAATTGCTTCAATCAATCTTATATCCAAAGTTTTTTAATAGTTTAACAACTTGATAATACTCAAAGTGTATTATAAAATCCCACAACTTCTGCCTGTATTTTGATTCCTTTATTAAATTATCTTTATCACCTATTATTTTCATCCAGTAAACTAAATAAGGTCTTAAGTCATTAATTGTGATTAACTTATTATCAATATAATTCTGAAACATTGATAATTTAACCAAAAACTCATCAATACTTTTTCGTACCCCCGCTTCTTCATCTGTGAATTCAGACTTAGGAGAAACAGATAAAGAATTCACTAGATGAATTTCCTCTCTAAAAAAAATTGTGCGATTTTTATTTTCCAGAATCTCATTCTCATAGAGAGGCAAGTCTATTGTATGCCAATCTAAAATCAAAAGTGCTTTTTTAACATCTCTATCTGCAAAAAAGTCCTTAATTTCTTTAGCTAAAAATTCATTTTTTTTCCATTTCTGAGTTTTTCGGTACTCGATTATTGCTTTAATCGCAAGAATACTTGCAATTATTAAGGTTAGTAATTTTATTGACAAGTCCGTATCAAAATTTATAGTATATTCAAGCATTGATGATATAATTGGGATATTTAACTAAAATAAATATATAAACATTCTCATTCTGATTCAAGCATCCACTTGTGCCTATTTCCATTTATCTTCCCTTTGGTTCAAGCGTTCGCTTGGGTCTAAGTCAAAAAACTTTACCAGCTATTAAGCACCGCTACCGATAAAATGGGTACAGGTTATGCTAATGCGTGCGCTAGACAAAAATGCTTAGACCAGAAGAGGAGGAGTGTATTAATTAAACAGCACTCCCTTTAGTTTTCGGGAACATTTTAGCATTAATGCTATTTGCGAAAATTGTGTCCTTATTTAACTTAAATAAGGTAATCGCATTTGCACAGGCATTATAAAAACTATTTAAATGAACAACATATTTGCCTTTCCCAGAGAACCCACATACCTCCAAAAATGGGTTGTTATAAGTAGCTGACAATGTTAATTCTTCACCAATCAATGAATTATGATTCAAAGCATTACGACCAATTTTGTAAAAGGCTTTAATATCATCTTTTCCAAGATTTAGATTAAAGTACTCACTATTAAGTATATAAAAGTGCTGATCGCCTTGTGCAGAAATCTTAACACTATTACAGCCTAACATCATCAATGGTTGCACTTTAGACTTTCTGAAATGGCTTCCAATAGTATCAACTATTGAAAACATTAAAATTGCAGCAGGATATCCGAGTATCCCAAACGTATTCTGGCTCCCATTAACAACCCTTGTCGTATTTTTTAAAGCTAATTTCACAGCCAATAGATTCTGCTCCATAGCCTCGATAACCATAGTTGAAGGACAGCTATGTCTATTATGATTAAATCTGTTTACACTCACTTATTCCTTTTATTAGCGTCGAACCTAACAATTCTTATTTATGTTTAACGAAATTGCTTACTTCAAAGATTCTATTATTAAAAAGATTCCTTCGAAAGAGATGCATTAAAGTTATAAATCATCTTTAGCCTTATCACTTCACTATTAATCTTGTCAAGATACATTAATCTAACAAAACAACGCACCACTCCATCATGATCTATTGCTAATTCAATATCGCCTTTATCAGTCTTCCAAATTGAATAATACTTGCAATTATCAAATTTAACTTTGTACATTTTGGCGTCCCCACTCTGGCGCAAGCGTCCGCTTGGGCCTAAGTCAAAAAACTTTAGTAGCTTTTAAGCTACCGATCAAATCGGTACAGGTTACGCTAATGCTTGCGCTAGACAAAAATGCCTAGACCAGAAAGGGGTAGCTCCCAGAGATACAAGCGTCCGTTTGAACCCATTTTTTAGCACTCTACCACCACAAGTGCCCATACCCTAAAGCTTGCTAAAAAATGTACCTTTCTTCGGGTGTTGTTCGGGGATTGCTCGTGTCACCTTCGCTAAAAAGGCCATTTTCCCGAACAAGCCCCGAAGAAAGCACGAACAAAACACCTAAAAACTGAACCAAAAGTACCTTATGGCAAAGCGAGGTGCTGAGGAATGGATCGTGTATACACACTTCCAAGGCTCGTTGATATGAGACTTATCCATAAACCATAAATACCTTTACCTTAATGCCCTATGCCAAAGGGTATTGTTATTTTGCTCCAAAAATTGTCTGTTTATGCTTTTAATCGTTTAGTGAATTAATGCCCTGCTCTTTCAAACGTTCAAGGTGTTCTTTCATGACCTGCACTTGTGCCAAGGGGTGTCCTTGCCAGATGGTCACTTCGCCTATTACTTTAAAGGGCTGGGTGGAACGGTAAGATTGTGTGGGGTTACCCGGAAACTTTTTATCCGTTAGGTCTGGGTCGTTTTCTATTGCGCCAATGGGTTCTACCAAATAAATTCTTTCCCTCCCATTGCCAAAGGCGAGCTCGGCACCCCAAATGGCCGCATCAAGTGTGGCAGATAAAAAAATGTATTTGGCATTTTTCCGCGGCCCATAATTAGAATTGAAACCTACCTCAATTAAATCGCCAATTTTTAGGTCGGCTTTGGTGCCATGAAAATAAGTCTGTGCAAAAGGTGTGGCTCCCTGGCCCCCTGTTTCTGGTTTGTTTTGGTTTTGTTCCATGATCAAATCTAGGTCGATATTAATCTTGTGGGGGCTTTTTACAACGTTGATAAATTTTTTAGCACCCCAAGTGGTTAATTTGTTCTAAACTATTACTTCTGCGGCATAAAAGCAAATGACTTTACCCACCGTTTATTCATTCAGGTATTCAGGTAAAATATACAGGTTCACACTAAGCTTCCCATTATAACGACCATTGCTCCAAACTTAATTAGAGGCATTGACAAACCAAATTGGGGCTTTGCCATAAAAATGCTATAAACACAACTGTGCTCAGTTAAAGGAATTTCTGAACGCCAGAGGGGAAAGGTTGGTTTTAGCCTTGAACAGTTTACTGAGCGATTGGGAATGTTCAAAGCCCAGTTCGTAGGCAATTTCGCTGACCGACAAGCTGGTAGTAGATAGTTTTTCTTTTGCTTTTTCAATCAATTTATCGTGAATGTGCTGCTGTGTACTTTGGCCAGTTAATATTTTTAGCAGGCCGCTCAGGTAGTTGGGCGAAACATTAAGTGTATCGGCAATGTATTGAACGGTCGGCAGGCCCTTACCTATCAAATCACTATTGTTGAAATAGTCGGTGAGCATTTTTTCCAAACGTTCGAGAATAAGGTGACTGGCTATTTTTCGGGTGATGAACTGCCTTTGATAAAACCGTTCTGCATAATTGAGCAGGGTTTCGATATGTGAAATGATAATTTTCTGGCTGAATTTATCCATATTGCCACTATATTCCTGCCGAATGTGCCCGACAATATGATTTAGAATACCTTCTTCCCGTTCTGAAAGAAATAAGGCTTCGCTTACGGCATAATCAAAGTATTCATATTTCCTGATGGTTTTTGCCAAAGGGCTATGCCATAGAAAATCGGGATGGATCAATAAGATCCATCCGCTATGTGCTGGCGGCAGCTTATCGCTGCGCAAAATACTGAATACCTGGTTAGGTGCCATGAAGAACAGCAGGCCTTCGTCAAAGTCATAATCCTGCTGTCCGTATTTTATTTTGGAGCTCGACGTTCTTTTCATAGAAATGGAATAAAAGTCCAATATCCAGCTATCCAATTCTTTTTCGGGAAGATATTTGATCAACCGATAATCTACCACACTGATCAAAGGGTGCTCGGCTTTGGGCAATCCCCTAAGCTGATGGAACTCCTGAATAGTCTTTATGCGTACGGGCAACTTATTTTTCATTTCCTAAAATTACTTATTTGGCCTTAAATATTCGGGCAAACTCCACGGCATATGCTTCCAATTTCACCGTTCCGTAAACAGGAGTATGCAGCCCGTAATCTTCCCTGAGTTTTCCGCTATGGATAGCTTCTCCCAATTCCACCAGGTTATCGGCAGCATTTGAGGGCATACCCGCTTCTTTGAGTGCCTGCAATACATTTTCCTTCGGCAAAACGAGCCATTTCAAATTGGGCATGCCAATGGCTTTTCCCAATACCGAAGCGATTTCATTGCAGGTCCTGTCGTCGCTGGCCACATAACGTACCACGTTTGCCCCTTCGCCGATCTGTAGTTCCTCGGCAATGACCACCGCAATGTCTGTGGGCGAAACCATGCTCAGCTTATCCGTTCCGCCATACACAGCCCCTATGAAGTGCGCCGTTTTGATCATTTCTACAAAGTGCAACAGGTTATAATAAAAGAATGTAGGGCGTACATGTGTAACGTGGACATTGGCAATGGCATTCAATAGCTGTTCCACCTGATATGATCCGGTAATAAATCCCGTACCCGAGGAAAGGTGTGCTCCATAACTGCTTAGATGAACGATTCTTTTTACGCCAGCTTTACGAATGGCATTGGCATAGGTATTACCGAGGTTTTGGTAATATAAAACCTGATCGGCCTGGCCAAAATCTGGTGGAACCATACAGTAGACGGCATCCGAAGCGGTGAAGGCATCTGTTAGAAAGTTGACATCGCCTACGGAACCGATAGCCGCCTGAGCACCCGAAGCTTCGATGTCGGCCTGTTTGGCAGGATTACTACTGATCACCGTTACCGAATGGCCTTTCTCAACCAATTTTTGGGTCAGCGGTTTTCCAATGTGCCCTAATGAGCCTGTTAATACTATTTTCATGTTACTGTCTTTTGAGGTTACAAAAATGGTTAACGTTCAAAAAACAGATGTGGCTTAATCTATTTTTGGTGTAGCCAAAAATAGAAGCGGATCTGTTGGGCGATGTTATTTTAACTTGGATTAGGGATAAGGAATAATGTCAGCGCTTCGGCATTAAATGGGTTAATTTGGTAAATTTTCTATTGCAATAGCAGTCCTTCGGACTTTAAACCACCAAGATTGTTGAAATTATACTAGAAAAATCAATTCATAAATTGTTAAAAGATCCTGAAAGGATGATGTCCATCCTCATTTGAATGGTCGCAGCCCTACTGTTTATAGCCTGTTCCGGTAAACCAATCATAACCTTCAATTCTTTTGTATTCTTTTGGCACAGACTTTAATCGCCTGAACACTTTATTTTTGTCGTTATGGAATCGTTTCTTTGATACAATTATCATCCCGGTATTATTCCCTTTTTTATTTTTTTCATAGGTAATATATTCCAAGGTGTCGATAGCTTCGCCCTTCCATTTATATTTATACATTTCCGTTTCACCTGGATGGCCGTAACATACACCTCTAATCACTTGCTCTTTAGGAGAAAAACTGGGGTTTATAAATTGAAAGTTCTTAGAAAATGTTTTCTGATCGGCCCGCAGCAGATAGACATTGCTAAAAGCCTTAAGACAACAACCGGTACTGCCATACCAGTTCACCACAAAATCCTTTAGTCCATCTCCATTGATATCGCGAATGGTATCGCCTACATAGGTCATTTCCCATTCTTCGTGCACAAGCACTTTTTCAAAGTGATGGCCATTTTTTGCATAGATATCCATATAGATATTGCCTGGGCTATATCTTCGAATAATGAGGTGGGAAAACGACGGTGTAAAATAATCGCCCAAATTTATTTCGACCTTTACGTTGTAGCTACTATCGAGCGTTACTTCATATTTTTTGTTAAATTTAACCTTATCGATATTCTGCATGGCAATTTCCAGCGCATTGCTTAAAACCCGATCAAGCTTTAAACTATCTGCCCCCTCTTGCGCTTCAATTTTCTTTCTCTTTTTTAAGCGCTCTTTTTCTATCTTTTGAAAATTGGTCTGTTTGGTATCGGTCAAAGTAACGCGATGATCTTTTTTCTCTTTTGGTTGCACACAGGAAAAAAATAAGGTTACCAATATCAATAGGTAGAATGTATTCTTCATATGCTTACTAACCATTTGGGAAGAAATATGCTTTATTCGGACCATTATATTAAAGCCCTTATAGTTTATTCTGAAGCTTTTCATGCCAATCATACAATCCATCAGTTTCAAAAACATTTCCTTTTAGAAATCTATTTAAAAATTCTTCAAGTGATGAGGTCATGGTAATATCCGGATAGCTTCCATTAAATATTTCATATTTTCCATGGCCCATAAACCTTAATCCCCACATATCTGAATATATCATATACTCGCTAAAGTAGAAGCAATTTGCACTATAGTCTTGTGGATAGGATGTAATATCTCCAAGTGCTATTATATTAAAAATATCCTCATTGCAGCCGAAACCATTACATATTGTATAAAATTCTTTAAAATCTGCTGGTAATGCAAAACCTATCTGTTGTTCAAACGCAATTATATCTTCAGGTGTTGCAGGAATATTTACATCGATGCCATTTTCCTTATGCTTTTGAACTATTGATTCGATGATATTTTTTATGGCCATGACCTGTATATGTTATAAGGAAGATAAAAGATATAATAATTTTACCTTTCATTTCATATTCGATTTATATTGTATCATTCAGCTTTTTAGAATATATCGTTGATTATTTTAACCTGGGGGCACCATCTCCTTTCAAAAAAATCAATAAGAATAATCACCTGCCAACAGAAGACCTATGAAGCATATCGCCCAAAATATTGATCCGATTACGACAAGGACAATCTGCCTGATACTGAATGAAGTCTGTTCCACTACCCTAAGATCCGCAGCGTGTTGCCTCGCATAATTAAATGCCTTAAATGGAGGAATGAAAAATACAATGCTCAAATAGGAGACTAACCAAAAAGGATCTGGAAGGCAAGCTAATAAACTTACAAAAATGGCTCCAATAAAAAGTAAAACAGGAGAGTAACTATGTCTATATCCATGGGTTTTTGCAAAGTTAAGGATCCTATTAAATAAAGAGATCAGGAAAAAGATGCTAAATATAGCCCTAACTGCCGGCAGAATATCTAACTTCTCTTTCTGCTGGTAAAAGCGCCAAGCTTTGTATACCCACCATACTTCATACAAGCCTAATGAAATGATCGATAAAAAAATAAATTTGTTTAAGCTTATGAGCTGTTGGACTTCTACATTAGAATCTTTTTCAACGTGATCTGTATTTAAAATTTCTTGTTGGTTTTCCATTTATATTATTATTCAGAACTGCATATAATTATAGCCCGCATATTACTTACAAGATGTCTTTTGTTATTTTTCGCTCCAGTTTTTGGGGCTATTTTGGTCATCCTACTTTCTGCGTAATTTACAAAATCATTTTGGACAGTTCCGTTTCAAGACGATCAAAATTTTCCTCGTTTTTATCGGCAGCAAATGTCTTTACCTTGTTGCACTCTTTTGTCGAATTGAAAATCTGACTGAACACGATTTTTGTTTCGTTCGCTGCTACTTTTTCAGGTGTTGGCTACCACCTGAAAAATGGGTTTCGAAAAACGTTTCCAGACAATGAGGCTTGGTTTTTCTATTTTTATTAATTCACATTCATTGGCATAGTTTCCCTAGTCTGGCCCATGCATAACAAAGTTCCATTTCCCGCCCGACCGCAGGTCGACTTCGTTAAAGGTATTGGTAAAACCCGCAGTACCCCCCACTCTGGCGCAAGCGTCCGCTTGGGCCTAGGTCAAAAAACTTTACCAGCTATTAAGCACAAGCACCGCTATCGATAAAACAGGTACAGGTTACGCTAATGCTTGCGCTAGACAAAAATGCTTAGACTAGAAGGGAATTCAAATCCCATAGAAATATGCAGGGATAGGCATATAACGGCCCTTATAAACAATGTAATTTGTGTTTAACCTTATTTTATAGCTATTCTCCATCTAACACAGGTACAATAGGAAGTAAAAAGGCCATTAGAATAATGGCGCCGACAAGACCAATCCATGCGGCTCTCCAACCAGAATAAGCTTTTGCTCCTTTGTCTAAATGCTGCTGTATGATAGCTCCCTGATATTTCTTGACCAAACTTTGTGCTATAGCTTTTTTTGAAGTTTAAGATCCCTCTATTTGTTAAGTATCTTATCAAGTTTTAAAAATAGGTAAAAAGGGCTTTAATGAAAGGGCCATATTACTATGGCTCCATTTCTATTTGCATTCGAATTTGTGATCAAGTGTGAAAATTATACCTGTGCTTTCGGTTATTACCACCTTAATTACGTTATCTACAGCATCTATGGAGTGGGTAAAAGTTTGTGTATAGCTCTGGGATGGGTATGTCCCCGTGCTCGTAATTTTTGCAATAAGATTTCTCGATGCTTTCCCAAAATATCCTTTAAGTACACCTGTTAGCTCGTAAGGTATAGCGATATCTGGGCCTGTTAGCATGGGGCTACCTTTAGCTTCGACCGCACTGTACTCAACCACATATGTCGTAGTTCCTATTTCTATCTTGGTAAGATTACCATTAGTGTAGCTATAGGTATCTATTGAATTACTTCCAATATGTTTTCGCTGTACAAGATAGCCATTGGCATCATAGAGGTATTGGAAATGCTCATCGGAAACAATTCTGTTCGAGGCATCAAGCTTATAAGTTGTGGTTTGCCCTTCAAAAATCTCCTTTATTTCTGTGGCAGCATAGGTATAATTGGTGGTGTAGGTATCTGTACCTTCTTTTTCAACAAATTTTGTAATTCTGCCATTGGCATCATAGGTATAGGTAAATGTTGTTTTGCTGGTATTGGAACCACTATAGGTATAAGCTGTTTCTGTATGTTGGCAATTTGTTTTTGTTTCTTCTGTTGGTTCATCTTTACTTTTTGAACAAGACATTATGATCGACAGCGTGACTACCGAGAGCATTAAGATTGTTTTTTTCATTTCGGTTATTAATTATTGATTATGAAGTAGCATATGACTAAAAATTGGAACAGCCCAAATTCGAGCACATCAGTCAATTTTAGACAAGAACGGACCTAGCAACGAATATCGACATCTTAAAATTAGGTTCAAAATACTTTTTAAATTTAGTAGTATAGAATAAAAACGCTATAAACACAGCTGTGCTCAGTTAAAGGAATTTCTGAACGCCAGAGGGGAAAGGTTGGTTTTAGCCTTGAACAGTTTACTGATCGACTGGGAATGTTCAAAGCTCCCCCCCTACTCATCCACGTTTCTACTTCAACATGAGCTGCCCTCGCACTTACTTTCTCAGGTCAATGATCTCTTTGTAAACCATAAACGAAAATGTGTTTTCTGTAGGCACTCGGTAAGCGCCCTTTGCTTTCATGAGATAAGCAGTTATGGCGGTCATTTCCCAACCATCATATTCGTCGGCGTACCATTTTCTTTTGGTCAACGGTTCCAATTGATGCTCCCGTCCATAGTCTTTGACTTTTAAAATAGCTGTTTTTATCTTTTCTTCCAGATGCGGATTTGCCCAAGACCAAAGCCATGTTCCACTTATTTTTGAAATGGAGCCCACCTCTTCATATTTTATTTTTAGCTTAATGGTATCTCCATCAGAAAATGTTAAATAACCTGTTGTCTGGTCATAAAACCATTTTTCATATTTTCCAATTCCGTATTTCTCTTCTGTAAGATCTTGTTGTTGATGTAGATATCCATAAGCTTTTTCACTTAAGCGCTTAAATTCTTCCGTGACTTCGGGCTTGTTCAGCTCCGGCACCTCAGCTTGATTGTCAGCCTCTCGTTTTGCGTTTGGCCTGTTCTTAAAAAAAGATAAAATACCCATTGTAAATTATAACGATGATTAATGTGTTTCCTACAGTTAATTAGTCCTAATATAAGCATAACTACAGACATCAGGCGCCTAAAAAAACCCTTGTCTTCGGCAGGTTTCAGTGACCAGAAAGCTTGTCCAATGCCGTTGAAAGGTAAGTCAAGAAATAGATATGCCCTATTTTATTGCTTTCCCAAATAAAATCCTTGATGCTCTTGCTGGTATAGGCACTAAAGTCTCCTACAATGGCCAAACGCACCCTATAATTAGAGAACTTTTGGAGTATTTCGCCTGCCATGCCATTTTTGAGGTCGAAAAAATCAGGGGTGATATTTTGTTGGTGGATAATGATCTTGTCAAAGCCCTGATAATATAAATTGCCCAGTACGTCCAATCCATCCTCTGCCTTTTTAATGATCAGCTCATCCGATATGAGTTCGGCTATCTGGGTGGCCTTGTGTTGGTGGTTTTTTATATTCATTTCCCTATCAATTTTTTGGTGAACAGCACTCTTCTGTCTGTCAAATCCCAGTTGGCAAGATAGCTTTCTACCTGTTCTGGATGTTTCTTTTTAATGTCGCGTAGGGCATTGCCCACCGATTTCCGCAGGTATTCGCTGTCTGCCGAACGGTGTGCACCGATCAGGTCAATGGCCACTTGGGGGTACTCCCTAAAGTAGGGCCTTCCGGTCCAGATTCTCAAGCCTTCAATTACAGCCCTTTTAACATTCGCCTGTCCATCCTGTAGCCAGGCTTTGATTATGGGCAATGCATTTTCATAGCCCAAATGGCTACAATAACGATCAAAAGCCTTGGCCAACATTTCCTGCACCTGCCAGCTTCTATCCTTACTTACCTTTTCCCTGAGTATTTTTAGTGCCTCTTCCTGATGGGCAGCAAGTTCTCCCAACATATAGGTACCCAGCATTCGTGCCTGATGGGCTTCCTGTTCCAACAACGAGCGCGCCAGTGCCAAATGATCTTGCCCACTGATGTGCAAAAGTTCATCGCCTGCGGCGATCATCGGTTTAAAACCGTGCTCTACCTTTTTCAATTCTGCAATAACCGTTTCTATTTTTGACATAAGTTTATGGTATTAGAGCCCTTTATTCGAACATAGGGTTAGACCAATTTACAAATTCTATGGTTCAACTGGCATTTCTAAAAGGTGGCCAAATTTAAATAGGGCTTTATATGGGCAGTTGAACACAGTTCCCCATCTCCCTTTGGCCACCTTAACTAATAGGCATATACCCATGGCTGTTTATGCTGTTGTTTGGCCCTCACCCGTTTCACATGTTCCTGAAACGTTTGGTGCGCAGTAGAGCAGATGCTCATCAAACCAGCTTGTTCATAATGGCTTTGGGCCTTGGCAAAATCCTGTTGTGTTTCGGCATAGGCGCCCAAAACTTCATGCAGCTGCCACTGGCAAACGCCAGCAGTACCAAATGCCTGCTCGGCTATAGCTGCTATCATTTTGTGTTTGCCCAAAGTGACCAACAATTTCAGGTAATGCTCATAAACATCGGGAAAAGCCGGATCTATGGTTATACATTGCTGATAGTAATAGCCTGCGCTTGGATAATCCTTAAATTCATATTGATATAGATTACCCAATCTATAATAAGCCCTGGCATAAGCTGCATCTGCTTTGATTATTTCGTGAAATAAATGAAGTGCTTTGGGCAGTTCGCCATAATATAGCTCTTCAATGGCCTGTAAATATTTTTCCTCTACAGTATATAAAATGTCCATGCGGATAAGTATTGAAAATTTTGATAAATGCCTTAAGGCCTCGATCTTTTAATGATAAAAAAATGAAATGGAATGGTAACGGTATAACGTTAGTGGCCCGAAAGGAAAATAAAATCCATACCCGAGCACTTTAACCCACAAGACGGGTTATGGCTATTTTTTTGGATATGTTTAATGCGTAGCATGATTTTATTTTTTGCAAATATAGCGTTTTTAAGGAATTATGAAATTTATTTTTTAATCTACCCTCCATAAACCACTTAGCTTCAACAGATAGCACCTAAAAAAACACCCTTAAGCCGATCCGTGAAAATAAACCCTGAAGGTAGTACCTTCTCCCAAAATGCTTTCTACTTCAATTTTACCGCCCATGGCCTCGATCTGGTTCTTGGTAAGAAAAAGGCCAAAGCCCCTGGCATCGCTATTGCCGTTAAAGGTTTGGTTAAGCCCAAAGAGCTTATCTCCATTCCGTTCCAAATCTATGCCCAGTCCATTGTCAGAAATGCTCAATACCCAATCGTCCGCTTTTCTTTCGCAGCTTAGGTTAATAATGGGTTTCCTGTCTGGATGGCTATAGCGCAGGGCATTGGAAATAAGATTGAGCAGTACGCTTTCCAAATAGGCTTTATTAAATACAACAGATACATGGGCGCCTACCTCATTGATCAAGACAGCCCGCTTGTTCAATAATTGGCTTTCTTGGGTGTGGATGGCCTTATCCAAATATTCCTTCAGGTTTAAAGGTTCTTTGACCACATCAATACTGGTCTGGATATTAACAATGTTGTTGAGGTTGTATAGTGTATCATTTAAATTGCCCACTACCTTTTGCAGCAGTTGGATCATTTCTGTTCTTTCCTCCTCGGTATCGGCATTGCTGATCAATGAAGTGATGCCATCAATATTACTGGCATGTGACCTGAGGTTATGGGAAACGATATAAGAAAAATTAAGCAGCCGTTTATTCTGTTCATTGACCAGCTCAAATGACTGGTTAAGCGCTTCTTCAGCATTTTTCACACTGGTAATGTCGAGCATAATACCCCTCAAAGTTTCTGGTTGTGCCAAACTGGGCGCAATATTTACAATATCCCTGATCCAGATTAACGAACCATCTTTTGCAATAACCCTATACTCATGCACATGCCTTTGCTTGGTATACAGTTCCTTTTCTATATAATCGAAAAATGCCTTTTTGTCTTCTTCATATATTTTACCATAGAGAAAATTAGGTTCGCTTACCCATTCTTGAGGGGTGTAGCCCAGAATATCATAAACCTTATTGCTAATGAAGGTATTGGCAAAATTATTCTTGATACTCGCTTCCCAAACGATCCCATCAATAGAGTTGATCAGTTCTTCGATATGTTTCTGTGAGGCGATCAGCTTGGTTTCATATTCCACTCTTTGGGTAATGTCTTCAACAATGACAATATGTTGGCTGGGCTTTTCATCTTGATTCCACAATGGCGTGATTACCGCATTGGCCCAGATTACTTCATTATTTTTATTGACATAACGCCTCACCGAAGAAAACTGTCTGATTTCGTTTCTAAGCAGCTGTTTAAAGTTTTTTGCATCTGCATCCAAATCTTCCAAATGGATAAGCGATTTGATTTTTTTATGTGTCAGTTCTTTTTGTGAATAACCAAAAAGCTTACAGAGAAAGGCATTGGCTTCCAGGAACTCCCCTGTTTTCGAATCTACCCGCCCTATGCCCACGGCCGCAAAGTCGAAAATGGTTTTATACTTGTTTTCAGCGGTGGCCAGCTGGTCATATTGTTGGTCTACCGTTTTAAACAGTTGCGATTGCTTGAGCAATAAACGCATTAACAGGTAACTGGTAAAGGCAGAGAGTATGACACCAAAGATGACCAGGGAACCCAACTGGTAAACGGCATAATTTTCCCTTATATCGATCAGGTACACCTTCCAATCGCCCTCATCGAACATCTTGGTCTTATAATTTTTATCCCTCAGTTCAAAGTCGTTCTCTACAAAAAATTCTTCTATGCCACTAACTGGATTAACCTTGGAGAACTGAAATTTGTAGAATTCATATTTTTCATTATCTATACCTGCATTTTTCAACAATTTGTCCAATCTGATCACTACCGCAGCAAACCCCCAGAATTCATTATTTATATATAGGGGCAAACGGCCAATTACGCCTACATTCCCCTGTACCAGTTTTACGGGTCCCTGAAAATACATTTTCTGTAGGAGTATGGCTTTTTTGGCTTCTAATGCACTGGCCTTACTGGCACTGAACAGGTTTAATCCCTTGGCATCTTCATTGCCCTTTAGTGGATAAATATATTTGATTACCCCATTGGGCACCAGTTGTAGCGCCTGCAGGTGTGGGTTGGCCTTCATAATCTTTTCGGCCACTGCTTCGAAATGCTGGGGTTCGCCGCGTTCATCGAGGGTAAGTGCCAGGGTTAATGCAATGTTCTGGGAGTTCTTCAGCAACTGATCGAAGCGCAGCTCTACATCTTCTAAGATGTCTGCAATATCTTTATCCCTATTTTCCTTTAGAATCTGATGCCGCTGATGGGCCATCAAAAAGATAATACCCAGTAAAAATGCAAAGAAAATAAGAGCGGTTAGGCGAGGGTTGGAGATCAACCAATTTCTGGTAAGTATTTTCTGCTTGCGGGTGAACATTATTAGGTTAAGCGTAAATTTTGGATTCGTTAATCTTATGGTCTAACCTGTATAAAGTAGTAGTATTTATCTATTTTAAGCATAAAGTTATAAATACCCACCTCATCAACTTTCTATCCCCATGCTTTATCACTACCTACAGTAGACCATCAACTTCAAACATAATGATTATCAATCACATCGCCTAAACCAATATTTCAACAATAAAAAAATATTGGATCACGGCCTTTCTACGCTTAAAACTCTGTTCTTAATTAATGGTGATAGCCCAACTATTATCCTATTACCATAAGAAGAACAGCTAGGGTAAGAAGTTGTTTTCGCCAGTGCTTATAATTTATCCAACAATTGCTTTGCCTTAACAGAATGGCTTGTTCCTTCTGGAATAAGCTTTAGCCATTTCCTGCAGTTCTCCTTATCTTTTTCTTTTAGATAGCTTAAGGCAATGACATATGCCGAGTTATATTTATATACAGATTCTCCGTTGAACAATGTCCGTAATACTTCCCTGCCTTTACCCAAGGTTCCAATTTCCAATAGACTGGAACCATAATAGTAAGCTAGCATAGCATTTTGTGGGTCTTTAGCATAAAGAGCGGACAAGATCGGTTCCGCTTCTGTGTATTTTTTTTCATTGTAAAGTGCTGCCGCTTTGTCTAAACTGGTTTCTTCGGCCGCTCCCCTTTCTACTACCCACATCTGATCGGCCACTGCAAATTGCCGATAGAGGTTTCCACGCCAAGGGGCCCATACCAATAAGCCTATGATCAATACCGCTGCTACACCACTTACCCATTTCAGGTAGGAACGGAAAGTCATTACTTTTGGGCCGGTCTCTGCGAAATGCGATTTGTTAAAGCCAGATAGGGTCTTTTCCAATGCCTTTCTCCCTTCATCAACGGCCAAATGTATACGTAAACCTTGATGTACTTCCCTATACTCTTTCAGGTATTCCTGTAATTCCATATCTGAAAGCAGGTGCTTTTCAAAATCGGCATGTGCTGTTTCGCTTAGTTCTCCCTCCACATACCTTGCCACCCATAAAATTTTATCTTCAGTCATGATTTTTCTTAATTAGCTTCATTAAACTTGCCATACATTCTGATTTTTTCTTTCTTAAATAACCATAAGTTACCCCCAGGGCATCGGCAACCTTCTCTTGGGCATCGCCCTGCATGCTCCATCTTATAATCTCCCTGCAGCGTTCTCCCAATTTCTCAAATGCCTTTAAGAACAGATCGGCCTGTTCCTTTTGCTGTGCTAAAAGGTCGGCCTGTTCAAAAGTATCCTCGCCAATATGTAATAAATCGTCTTCGGTTTTTGTTACCGGTATAATTGATTTTTTTTTCAGTTCGTTGAGCCATTTTCGTTTACAGACCAATAAAAGAAAGGGTTCAAATGGGCAGCTCAGTTGCAAATCCTTATATTTTGCCTGATTGTAGATATCTATCAACGCCTCCTGAAAAATATCGGCAGCATCGTCTACGCTCCCATTATTAAACAGCACAAATGATTTTACCTTGGCCGCACATTTCTTATAGATTTCGTTAACCAAAGCTACATCATTGTTCAATAGGGCAATAACATAACGCTGGTCTTCATGTACTTTTTTGGTCATTTATAGTCGATTTATCCTAAATGTAAAACTAATTAGGGAAAGTTTAAAAAACTGTTTGAGTTTCAGGAAAGAAAAGGCCCAGGTGGGCAGGAACATCTGCCCACAGCTCGTTAGCCAGTGTATCATGCGCTCGCCAGACACCCCCGATTAACCTTCCCTCCATTTTTAAAGAGGTCCCGGTAAATCTGCTTTAACACAAAATAGTTTCTCCGCTATCGCCCTGCAGGGCAACACCTTTTGTCGCTAAACACTTTACTCCATAACATTAGGGCTTGGCCAGATCAATTCGTATCGTTTACCTGGCCTGCTAAACCCGACAATAGCGAGCACGAAGCCGAAGTTTATGCTGGGCAAAGTAAAGCGGATGGCGGGACATTACTTAAATAGTCGCACCGCTCTTGCTTTTCTAAACCAGAAAAAATAGCTGATCCATTAGTGCACAAGACCTACTTAAAGGCCTTTTTTGGATATTTTTTTATTTTTTTTCAAAAAGTAGGGTAACATTTTTTCCTAAAGCTTGATATACCTACAAAACACGAAAATGGCGGTTGCTGAAAAGCCCTAAAAGAGTAAGCTTAACTAAATACAAAAGATGATGAGAACTTTAAACTTAAAAAATACCTTAACTGCTATGGCTCTCCTATTAACGTTTACCGCTTTTTTACAAGCTTGTAAAAAAGACAAGAGCAACAGGAACTCGGCCAGTAATGCCAAAGAGTTTACAGCACTATTTGGTCCACAGGTACAGCGCATACAAATTAACGCCAGTACCACCAATACCTTTACCCTGCAGGGAGGCACCAAAGTGACCATTCCTGCCGGTGCCTTTAAAAAAGATGGCAATACAGTAACCGGAACGGTCATGATCAGTGCCAGGGAATTTTTAAAAAGAAGCAGTGTTATTTTTGGTGGCACCAACACCAACCATATTAGTGGCGCCCCATTAATGTCCGATGGTTTTATCTACCTCAGTGCAAGTGTTAATGGCAACCAGGTAGACAAAGCGTTAAGCAGCAATATTTCTATAGCCATTCCTGCCAAGAGAAGTGGGGTAACCCAAATTTGGGAAGGCATAGAGCAAGTGGGCAATGCCAATCAAATGGCCTGGCAGGCACCAGTAAGAAATCCAAATGGTGGCGGCGGCATTAAACTGGAAACGGGCGAAGTACAGGGCTTTTATAATTTTGACATGGGCAATTTAGGTTGGATCAACTGCGATGTATTTTATGCCTATACCAATCCTAAAACCACCACAAGAGTAGGCCTAGTGAACAATCCAGGTAGTTTTGCCACCTTCATGGGGCTAACAGGCGAAACTTTTGTATTCTTTTGTGCAAAGGGCAGCAATGTAGTGGCACAATTGTACAATACCGATGGACCCAATGCAGTAAAGAGCTACGACAACATGATGCCAATTGGTGTACAAGGAAAATATGTTTCTTTTTCCATAAAAGATGGCAAGTATTATTATGCAGAATTGGAAACTACCATTACAGCAGACCAACAGGTGACTCTGACCCTGACAGAAACCAATGAGGCCACCATACAACAGGTGATCAATAGCTTGGATAATTATTAATATCCCTCCTAATTAACAGTGAAGGGGGTGTCCAAAATTCCATTCGTTATTCCGAACTTGATGCCAACCTCACCAATAGGAACGGAGCGCTAAGATGGCCAACACCGTTTACCGTTTAACCGACAAGGGCATGGGGCAGCAAGTTGAACATAACAGAAAAAGAGGATTTTGGACACCCTCTTTTCGTTTTTAAAGGATTGAAATTATATATATATTTAACTATGCGGACAACGTTATACCTTATCTTATTGATCTTATGCACTACAAGGCTTAGTGCACAGGTATTGCCCAGTGATACCATACCTGCGATCATCCACCATCAAACGGAAAATGGGCTAACCAAATTTACCAGCGAATTGAGGCCCTTAAGGCAAATTGCTGGAGCTCCGGCTCCGTTTTACACCTATTTTTGGGAATTTGGAGATGGTGGTTTCAGCTTTGAAAATGAACCTTCGCATCACTATACCCGTTACGATTCGATCGTGGTCAGGCTTTTTGCGACCAATAATTATGATGATGGCAAAAGGCCGCCCACCCGTCCAAAACCCATTAAGCCCACAGGCACCAAACCTTTGATGGCCTCCCTACCACTCCCCTCTTCTAATTTGTTCAAAATGGGGGGGAACATTGAAATGAAAACCAACTGCATGCCCAAGCCGGGAGATGACATGATGTTGGTTTTTGGCTATAGGAACAAAGTGGAAAACGGACAGCAGAACCTTAATGGAACCCTAGCCATACTCTATAATGATGTGGAGTTTAACCACAACAATTTTGAACTGCTGGAATCCAGAACCTATCACCAGGAAAAAAAATCGGATTTAAGACCCTTATTGGAGATGGCTTACCTGCCCTCTAAGTCTAATAAACCCATCTACTATGCTTCCCTTGAAAATGATCTTGGCCACCTATCAGTAGCCGCAAAAGAAAAAATATTACTGAAGGACAGGGCCAAAGCTTTTAGAAGCCAGCAGAGCTGGAAGTTTGACAACCTAAAGCCAAATGAAGAACGTTTCATTTTCATGCATTTTAAAACCACACCAGAAATGCTGAAAGACACGAATGCCGTAGTGCGCATTTCGGGAGCATTTATTCCCGACAATCCCTTGGTAGAAACCGAATTCTTCAACCTAGAACTACAGATTGTGGCCTCTCACGACCCTAACAAGATGGTATTGAGAAAAAGCAGAATGAACTACAGGTTTACCAGCAAAAACCGTGAGCTCACCTATAAGGTGCGTTTTCAGAATACGGGCAAGGGCCCTGCAAAAAAAATAGACGTGGGTGTCAATCTTTCTCCGGTATTCGATCCTGCAAGTCTTAAAATCGTAAAAACAAAACCCGAAGTGCTAAGCTGCGATTCGGCCTACAGCAATCAGAGCTGCCTAAGCACCACCCTTAAGGCAGATAGTATCCACTTTGTGTTCAACAATATTTACCTGCCCGGACTACAACAAAAGGGAGTAAACGATGCCGATTCCACCATGGGCTTTGTAGAGTACAAGATCAGGTTTAAGGAAAAACCGGAAAAACTGCCCATTAAAAGTGGCGCAGCCATTGTGTTCGACAAAAATGAACCCATTTATACGAACAGGGCCGTTGGCAGATTCAAGATGGGCCTTTCACCAGGCCTTATTTTAGGCTATGGCTTCCCATTTGAAACGAATAATCAAAGCTATCTCAACCATAAAAACCTAGTGATAGGTGCCAGTCTATCTCCCTATGCCTCGCACCGCTATTATTGGCAGGTAGAACTTTACTTCAATTCATTTAAGGAGAACACTTATTTGGCAGGCACCGATTTGAGCAGAAAAGACACTGTTATCAACAATACCGCCTACCAGGTATTGGCCAAGGAACTTTACAAGACCAATAAAGTAATGACCCTCAATGCAGTGCCCCTACAGATGAGGTACAATATCAATAAATACATAGGGGCAGGAGCCGGCACTTTGGTTGCCCTTGATCTTTACCAAAAAACCAGTGATGAGCTCAGGTACAAATTAAGAAATACAAATGCCCAGGGTACTTCAACAGACAGCGAGCTGAATAGAGATGTAGGTTCCATAAAAGATAATTTTTCTGATTTCAGGCTTTCGTTTTTTGCAGATGTACAGATAGGATGGGTAAGGGTTGGTCCTGCCCTGGGCCTTAGGTACCTATATGATACAAAAAGCAGTAACAACCGCCTGTCTACCTATATAGCCTGGAAGTTTTGAGCGAGTTGTTATCGTTTACCTATTGATCATTTTCCGGAAATAACAAATCTATTTAATAAATTAGCTGAAATGCAAAAATTATGCGTTCAGCTTTAAGGTATTGTGCTTTTATCCTACTATTTCTCGGTACCGCCATGGTAGCACAGGGCGATGAAATCGATGCGAAGCTACAAGCCTTAAAAACCCAAAACGATCTCAGCAATTGGATATATGAGCGGTTGGATTATGTAAATGAAAATGCCGACCAAAGGTTAAGTTTTCTGATGGCCAGCCAAAAGGACATATGGCGAAAACCAAAGACGGCCGATGAACAGTATGCATGGCTCCATATGCTCAGCACACAAGGCTATTATCAACTTTTGAACGGTAACATACTGGGTTCTATCAACAGCTATGAGAATGCACTTGGTTTTTATCTTGAACACCACATTGACACCTACGACATTGTGGAGTACATCCTTAAACCACTCAGTAATAACTACACGCGTTTAGGCGACTATGAACGGGCCTTATACCTGCAACAGCGCAGCATCAAGTTTCAATCGCTCATTGATAAAAACCCCGAAAAGATAGCCGCCATTTATTGCAACATGGCCATTTCCTATCGCGCTATGGGACGATTGGACGACGCCACCCTTACCCTTAAGAAAGGGCTAAGCTTAACCCAACCCAATACTACATTGACCATTATGTTGACCAATGTACATGCCGATATTTTATACGATCAGGGGCATTATGCCACAGCGGCCGCCCTCATTGAAAACAACATCAAAAAGCAAAAGCTGCTCAATACAGAAAGTGCCTATTGGCTAATGGGCTCTTATACTACTGCCGGCAATGTTTATCTGGAACTACAGGAGTTGAGAAAAGCAGCTCAATATTACCACAGGGCAATCGCCATATTAGACAAGTATTACCTTGGCACAAGAATTAGGGAAAGGGCAAGTTTGTACACCCAAATTGGCAAAACAGCATTGCAGTTAAACCAGCCCCAAGTTGCCCTCCAGTTTTTTAAGGAAACATTATCAACCCTTAAGATTTCAGATGGAAAGGGACAGGTGATGGCAAACAAAATTTATGGAGACAATAAGCTTGTAGAAGTTTTTGAACAAATGGCCAGTGTTCACCTGCTCCTCAAAAACCCCAGAGAAGCGCTTGTTAACATCAAGTTCTCTCTGTTGGCGGCAAATAAGATCAGAAGCGAGTTTGCCGACGACAAAACCAAGGAACGGCTACAGCGCTACCTAAAGCTCATCGCCGAAAAGGGTATAGAGATCAGCTATCAGCAATACCAACAGGCCAAGGACAAAAAACTGTTAAGTGAAATTCTAGAGTTTGCCGAACAGACCAAGAGCCGCACTTTACTGGATCAGATCAATAGCAATAAACAGCATAGTTCCATACTGGCAAAAGACAGTTTATTCATCAGAAAACTTACCCTAGAACGGGCCATCATCTATCAGGAGAAACAGGAAATAGAATCCAAATCACCAACCAGTACCAGCTCCATTGCTGCATTAAAGTACAACCTGTCTTTTATTAACAAACAGATTAAACAGAAATATGGCCATATTGACCCTGAAGATTATTCCCTAAACCTAAATACCACCAAACTACCAAAAGGAAGAACCATAGAGTATTTTTTCGGAAAGCATGCCCTATACCTGATCGACATTGATCAAGGTAGGCCAAACCATATGGTGAAGATCGAAAATGCGGCATTGGTCAAATCGGAAATTCAACATTATGTCAACACCTATTTTCAGGATGGGCCAGCGGCAATGCTGAATGCTCCCAAAGCATTTTACCAAAGCTCTTTCCACCTCTACCAAACACTACTTGGGAAAATCACTTTTGCCCCAAATGAGCACATCACCATTATCCCCGATGAAGTGCTTGGCTACATTTCCTTTGATGGACTGATGACCAAAGACCATTTCACGCCCAATATTTCAAGTTGGCCTTTCTTCATTAAACAGCACACCATCAGTTACGCATTTTCCCTGAAAACCCTCGCCCTAAACCAAACTAAGAACAGCAAAGGATCATTCACTGGATTTTTTATTACCCACCAAAAGGGCCATAACAAGCCATTAAAGGCCATAGCGGACGAAGCCAAGGGAATTCAACAATTGGTAAGTGGAAATTTTATATTTAATGAGCGGGTAAACGCTTCGTCATTTATGAATGCCTTTGAGAACAGCAAGGTGCTTCATATTGGCACGCACGCTTATCTATCTGGCCTCAACAAAGAACCCACACTCGATCTGGGAAGTGAAAAAGTCTATCTTTTTGAATTTGCAGATCAGCAACATGCACCTGACCTGGTGGTGCTCAGTGCCTGCCGCACTGCCGACGGATTGTTGGCCAACGGCGAAGGAATTATTAGTCTGTCTAGGGGCTTTAATGCCATTGGCACATCCAGTACCATAGCTGGTTTATGGAATGTAAACGATAGGGCTGCTTCGCTAATTACCCATACTTTATATCAAAATTTAAAGGCTGGCGAAACAGGCAGTGAAGCACTTCGCAAGGCAAAGCTGGCATGGCTCACCACTGAAAAACCAAATGATGGACTATACCTGCCCTATTATTGGGACAGCCTCATTTACATGGGCAGGGACCAGTCATTTGAACTTCGGTCGCCAGTTCATAATTTATTGATATGGGGCATGGGTTTGGCTTTAATTCTTGCTACTTTACCCCTAGTTGCCATGTTTATTAAGTACATTAAAAGAAAGGCCAACTAAGCTATCTTCGAACATTAAACGCCTACGGACACGGGCTTGGACAGTTTACCCAACAGTTCCTGGGCCTGATGATAATACAAGGTACCTTTTGGGATCTTAACCAACCACTGCTGGCAATCTAACGAACTACCTTGTTTTAAATAACTCAAGGCCATCATATAGGCTGCATCATATTTATGGGCCGACTTACCATCATATATAGGCATTAGCACCTCGCTGATCGTTTCAAAGCAATTATTCTCCAACAACATCACGCCATAATAATAGCCCAATTCTACATCCTCCGGATTTTTCATATACAGTTTAGCGACCACCTGCTTGGCTTCATCATACTGTTTTTCATTATAATATTTTGCGGCTAAGCTAAAATCTTGATAAGGTGCTTTGTCCAGATTGGCAGTTAAGTATTGCTCATTGATTTTAAACTGGTCATAAAGACTAGATTTCCAAGGCTGCCATAGCAATAGGGCAGTAACCATTGCTAATGCGACCGTAAAAAACCATAAGCGATCCAATCCGTAAGAAAGCTCTTCCGCTACATAAGGTTTATCTTGTGTTACTTTTGCTTTTTTAAAGCTTGGCAAGGCCAGTACATCCCTTATTTGAAGCCCTAGGTTACGGTGCATATCCCTATAGTACAACAAATACTCCTGCAATTCTTTATCGTATTTTACTGTATTCTCAAATTCAGTATATTCATTTTCGCTTAAATCACCCTCTACATAACGAGCCGTAAATAAAATTTTGTCCATGATTATAGGCATTAATTTTCCACTCTATTTTCATTATAAATCCACACTGTATATTTATTTCCCCAAAATTCATTTCGAAATAAACGTGTATTATTTTCTACAAAAACACACAATAAGAGTAAATCATTACCCAAAATACAATATATTACCCAATATATAAAATAAAAAGGAGATTTTTTTGAAATTTAAACCAGCGCACCACCACAAACACCAAACACAGAGAAATAAAAAAACAAATAACAGTAGAATTTTTTCCACACAATCAACCAAAAAAGCCTTTCAACATGAGCTCGTTTGCGTTAGAAAGGCTATCAGTTATGGGTTAGAGTTTATGGAAATTGACAGGCCGGGTAACTTCTAAAAAGTTAGATCGATGTAGCAGGCTGCCTAAATTTCACTCTACACTTGTTCCGCTACGTCGGAATAGACTTTTATAAAATCCAAAGCCCACAGAATATCCAGGAATGGAGGTCTCCTATCCTCGACATGACATTTTTTTTTACGGATATTGCTTATGAGGAGGGTTGTGGGTTGTGTTATATGCCAGAATTAGGCCAACACCTTAAAGCGCGGCGAAATAAATACGCTGGGGGTATTCATCAAAAATAAATTCGGCAACTTCACACAACCAGACCTTAAGATCAACTTTATTTTCCTGGTAGCTTTCAAGGAAATAATTTCCCCCTCCACCCAGATTAGGCTCGCCGATGCGTATCAGGGTTAAGAAATCTGCCCCTTCAAACTTTGCATTGGCTATGGCCACCTCAATCCTATCTCTATTTTCACCAAGCAGATCGAGCCATTGGTCCGCCCCTTCAATCATCTGGAGATCTTCGGGATCACCTTTCCATTCGGGCAGCTCCAAATACCACTCGTCCTTTTTATGCTTATAAAAAACGAACACTCTTTTTACCATCAGCTCTCCTTTTTAAAGACGACAACTCCCAATGGAGGCACATTAACTAAAATAGATTGATGTTGACGATGATACGGTATACCCTCTGTTTGTTTAGCGCCTATGTTCAGGTTTCCACTTCCAAAGAATTCCACTGCATCCGTATTAAAGATCTCTCTCCATTTTCCCTTCACAGGAATACCTATCCTAAAGTCCTGCCTATAAACGGGCGTAAGGTTTAGCACCACCACCAGTGTATCCTTAACCTGTGCAGACTTCCTTAGGTATATATATATTGAATGGTCTGCATCATCTGCCTCTAGCCATTCAAAGCCCTCACTAGAAAAATTATATTTATATAGGGCTGCTTCTTTTCGATAGAGCTGATTCAAAGCCCTCACCAATTTCTGCATCCCTTGATGTGGCGCATGCCGTAGGAGATCCCAGTTTAACGACTCCATGTAATTCCACTCTGACGTTTGGGCAAACTCATCGCCCATAAACAAGAGCTTGGCACCTGGATGGGTAAACATATAGGCATACAGCGCCCTGAGGTTAGCAAACTTTTGCCATTCATCGCCAGGCATTTTATAGATCATTGGAGACTTGCCATGTACCACCTCATCATGCGAAAAGGGCAACATAAAGTTTTCGGTAAAAGCATAGGCCATACTAAAGGTCAGCTGATGATGGGCATGTTTCCGGCTAATGGGATCCTGCTTGAAATACTTCAAGGTATCGTTCATCCAACCCATCATCCACTTCATACCAAAACCCAATCCGCCGGCATATACAGGCCGGGTTACCCCATCATAGGTACTGCTTTCTTCAGCAATGGTCTGTATGCCCTTAAAATTACCATAAGCCGCTTCGTTCATATCCTTTAAGAATTTCACCGCCCCCAGGTTCTCGCTTCCTCCAAATTCATTGGCCCCCGACTCTTCCGGCGTTCTACTGAAATCAAAATACAGCATGGAAGCTACCGCATCTACCCTTAGGCCATCTGCATGGTATTGGTCTAACCAGAACATGGCATTACTAATGAGAAAAGACCGCACCTCATTTCTATCGTAGTTAAAAATATACGATTTCCAATCTGGATGGAAACCCTTGCGCATGTCGGCATGTTCGTAAAGGTGTGTTCCATCAAAATGATACAAACCATTGGCATCTCCAGGAAAATGCGAGGGAACCCAATCTAATATAACAGCAATATCATGTCGATGAAGCTCATCGATTAAAAACATGAGATCTTGCGGTGAACCATGACGTGAACTTGCCGCATAATAGCCCGTTACCTGATAGCCCCACGAAGGGTAATAGGGATATTCCATAATGGGCAGGAACTCTACGTGCGTAAACCCCATATCCAATACATAAGGCACCAATGATTTGGCAATTTCCCCATAGCTTAGCACCCTTTCCGGATTGGAAGGATCTCGTTGCCAAGAACCCAAATGCAATTCGTAAACGGAAATAGGCTGGTCAAGTGCATTGCGCTTAGGCCGTTTGTTCATCCATGCCTTATCATTCCACTGATATAGCGTATCCCAAACAACAGAAGCTTTATGGGGCGGATGTTCAGCATGCAATGCATAGGGATCACTTTTTTCCAGATCACTACCATCAAAGCCTTTAATATAATATTTATAAACTTCCCCTTTTTTAAGATGAGGAATAAAACCTTCCCAAATTCCCGATTCGTCCCACCTGTTAAAGAGCAAGTGGCTTTCCCTATTCCATCCATTAAAGTTTGCCATGAGGCAAACCTTTTTTGCATTGGGTGCCCAAACGGCAAAATAAACACCCGCCACACCATCAACCTCGCAAAGATGCGCACCTAGCTTCTCATATAACCTGAAATGCTTTCCCAAAAGAAACAGCGAAATATCAAACTCGGTCAGCAAACTATGTTGCCAAACAGCCGAATTTAACCTTTCTGCCACCTGATCTGCTTTTTCAGTACTGTTCTTGGGTATTTTAGTTTTTTGCTTAGTCATATGGTCGTTTTTCCTGAGTAAGATAACAATTATTTTAGTCGCTTGTGTTGGGCAAGTAACCATAGCGCTTTAGATCGTCTACCGTATCGATATGGTAATTACTTCCATTATTTAACAATACCATACGGCTTGCAAATTGCAGTATGTGGCTATAATAGTGATCTGTAATTACAAAACCTTTATGGGGCAGCATGAATAAGATATTGGCCTTAATTTCCTCTATCATCAATGGCGACAACTGCGAGAAAGGCTCATCAAGCAAGACATACCTTGCGTCGCTATATATCATCAATAAAGCTTCTACAAGCCTTCTATTCCCTCCCGACAGATGACCGATCTTTTCGTTCAAATTATCCCTAACCACCTCTTGTTGTAGCAATTGCGCTCTATATTTATTTACATAAAGTTCTACCAAGGTGACCACCCGCATATAACGGGGAATAAAATAGGATTGCGGAAGATAAACGACTTCCCCACTTAAATATCCTTTTTCAATTATTTTGCCATCAATTCTCAAGTGCTTATTATGCGGACTGATGCTGCCAAAAATAGCCTTCAACAAGGTAGACTTGCCACCACCATTTCTTCCGAAAACACCTACTATTTCCCCTGCACCACACCTTAAATATACCTGGCTAAGCACATGCCCATTGCCAAAGCGATGATCTACGCTGTCTATACAAAGCTCGTACATAGCCAACAAAACATTAAAAGCACAGCACACAGCACGAAATCAATGGCAAAAAAAATACCTAACACCTTCCTATAACCTAAACCTAAATTATAATAGTAAAATTTACGACGGTCAAAAAGCAACTTCTCTGTCAGTAAAGTTACGACATAGCCCATCAGCTTAAATGCAGTCAATATATTATATAGGCCAACTTTACCAAAGCCTTTCAGGTAGAATAAATGGAGAAAGAATAAGCTCAAACCTAAATTCAGAACAAATACCAATTTGAAATGATTAGTATAAATGATCTTTAGTTTATTATACATGCAAATTCTTTCTATAAGTCTTTACCATGACCAGAACCTCTCTACAAAACAACAGCCCCAAACACGCCTGGTTATACACCTCTCATCACTATGCTTTCAGGATGTTAATGCGCATAAAGTTTTTGTTCGATTTAAATCTCAGGCATTTTTGTTCGTCAATGCTAAAATCAAAGATTTCTTTGTCATCTACAAAAATCTTACCCACGGTAAAAGGCAACCCTATTACATTATAATCATACAATTCATAATTTGGCGTATATAGTCCCTCGATAGACTGTTCGATATGCAGGCTACGCCCATCTCCTTTTACATTGAATTTCTTTTCCAGATAGATATCCTGCTCATAAGCAAAGGTATCACCATGATCTTCATACATAAAGGAATTGACTTCATAATCGGCATAATAAACGTTCAGCCATACTTCATCAATTGGTTTTTCGCCCACATATTGCATCACCGGATATTCTGGAACAATGGAACCTGCCCTAACAAAAAGCGGCATGGTTTCCAATGGGGTATCGATCACATATTCATCCTCTCCATTCAACAGTTCGTGCGACCAAAAGTTGTACCATTTCCCTTTAGGCAAATAAATCCGTCTTGAAGTAGCACCTTGCTCTAGTACAGGGCAGACCAAGATCTTATCTCCAAATGTAAATTCATCTTGACGGAAGTGATTGGCAATATTTTCCTGTTCCAACATGGCCAAAGGCCTGAGGATGGGAAATCCATAGCGGTGATGCTCCCAGAACACAGAATAGATATAAGGCATTAGCTTATATCTTAATTCAATAAACTTACGGTTGATACTGGTAAACGGTTCTCCAAAACTCCAAGGCTCACGCTCTGAGGTATCGCCCGCAGAATGAGCACGCATAAACGGTGAAAATACACCCAATTGTATCCAACGGGTAAACAATTCGCCATCTGGTTCTCCACTGAAACCACCTATATCGGTACCACAGAAGGGCACTCCAGAAATGGACATTCGCTGGCACTGGATATTGGCTATTTTCAAATGTTCCCAAGTGGCCACATTATCTCCGGTCCAAACGCAGGCATAACGCTGCATACCCGAATAGCCTGCCCTGGTAATGGTAAACGGCCGCTTGTTACGTTGCAATTTCTTTAGGCCATCATAGGTAGAACGTACCATTTGCATCCCATAAACATTATGGGCCTTGCGGTGCGAACCCCTACGCCCATCGTAATTATGCCTTACATCATTTGGAAAAGTACCCGAACCAAAAACAGCAGGCTCATTCATATCGTTCCAAACACCTGCCACTCCTAAATCTACCAATTCTTTATACAAACCTCCCCACCATTCCCTCACTTCGGGATTGGTAAAATCTGGGAACTGACAACGACCTGGCCATACATGGCCTTCCATAAAATAATCATCACTTCGGCGACAGAAATAATTGTTTTCCTTCCCTTCCTTAAACACCCAATAATTATCGTCTACCTTAATTCCAGGATCTATCATGACTACGGTTTTCATGCCTATATTGGCCAAATCCTTGATCATCTTCTTAGGATCGGGGAAATATTTCTTGTTCCAGGTGAAACAACGATATCCATCCATATAGTCTATATCTAAATAAATGGCATCGCATGGAATTTCACGAGACCTGAAACCTTCCGCTATTTCCCTCACCTTACTTTCCGGGTAATAGCTCCATCGACATTGATGATAACCGATAGCCCATTTTGGGGGCAATTGGTGTGTTCCAGTTAGGGATTGGTATCGCTTAACGACGTCCATCATATGTGGACCATGCATATAATAGTACTGTAATTCTCCGCCATCTGCCCAAAAGCTCGTTTTTACATTATCCTCTTTTCCAAAATCGAAATAAGATCTAAAAGTATTATCGAAGAATATACCGTAAGTGGCGCCTTCATTAATTCCCATATAGAACGGAATGGTCCTATATAGCGGATCTTGATCCCAACCATAGGAATAGGCATCGGTATTCCAATTTTGGAATTTCCTTCCCCTAAGGTTCATATTGCCCGACTTATCGCCCAAACCAAAGAAATTCTCCTCTGGCTGACAATGTTTGGTCGCAAATACATAGTATCCTCCAAATTCCACATTCTCCTCCCAGTGCATGGCAGAAGCATCACTACCGCTTACCAAGCCCGTGTGGATATCTATAAACGAGATCAGAAAATCGGCCTTACTTACCCTACAAGTAACCACATTGGTAGAAATGAGATAATGGTCTGTTGTTTCTTCCAACCTGAACAAGGTAACCTTTTGGTCTACCTGTGGTACAGCATAGGAGAAATCATCCAAAAAAACACCATGTGGTGCTAAGCGCACCCTAATAATTTCATCGCTAACCACCCTTACTTCTACCCTAGCGCTTCCATCAGAAAAATAGAACTTATTATTTTCTTTCTTAACCTCCTTAACCGAGGTTAGATATTGCTTCACTATAGGCTTTAAATCCGTTACCGGATTGTTTAAGTGTTGTATGCCCTCTTCATCGGGTATATTTTCATTCAGTGGTGATATATGATCTAGCTCGTTATTTAAACTTTCTTCCATACTATATGCTATTATAAACTTCTTGTTAAAACAAAAAACTGAGAGAATTATCTTTTTCGAAATGTATTTCCGGTTCTGGAACTACATTGTAAATATATAACAAATACCAAGCAAACAAAATCAAATTATGCTTTAATGAAGCTAGGGCACCGATATCCGCAAAAAAGCGACCGCCCCCCATACTGTCCTAATTCCATTTGCTTTAACCGCAGCTCTTTCAGCAGTAGCAAATACTTTACACATTGATAGGTTGCTATTTAAGTGCTTATCTTATTTTTGTAGCCTAGCGCAATTGGCACATGATCTCAATTCAATCTGTTTCACATCAATATGCCCCTGGACAAGTACTAAAATTTGCCGATTGGCAGGTTGACAATGGGGAACAATGGCTGTTATTAGGACAGTCTGGCAGCGGAAAAACTACTTTACTGCACATTCTGACCGGCTTACTTAATCCCACAGGTGGCAATATAAAGATAAACGGCACCAGCCTTTACCAACTTTCCTCCAAAAAACTAGACGAATTTAGGGGGCAGCATATTGGCATTATTTTTCAAAAGCCACACCTGATCAAAAGCCTGAACATTACCGAAAACCTATTATTGGCCCAAAGTTTTGCAGGCTTGCCCACAAGCAAAAAACGTATTGAAGAGGTGCTCGATTCTCTGGCTATGCTGGCCAAGAAAAATGCCTACCCTCAAGAGCTAAGCCAAGGACAACTACAACGTGTTACCATTGCCAGGGCAGTCCTCAACAAACCTGCCCTGCTCATTGCCGATGAGCCTACATCGAGCCTTGACGATGGAAATGCAGCAGCCGTATTGGCCTTATTGAAAGAACAATCGGAGCTTAACCGGGCTACCCTGGTTGTAGCTACCCACGATAAAAGAGTGAAAGATGCATTTACCCTTACCTACCATTTAACATGAGCCCATTTAACATTAGCTGGAAAAACCTTTGGTCCAAACCATTAAACGCAGCGCTCAACATCTTACTGATTGCCTTTGGAACGGGCATTTTAACTGTTCTGCTATTGGCTTCTACACAAATTGAAGACAAGCTGGAGAAAAACTCAAAAGATATTGACCTGGTAGTGGGTGCAAAGGGAAGTCCATTGCAGTTAATTTTAAGTAGCATTTACTACATCGATTTTCCAACGGGAAACATTCCGATGAAAGAGGCGAAGGCCTTAATGCGCAACCCTTTTGTAAAACGGGCAGTTCCTTTGGCCCTGGGCGATAATTACAATGGCGTGCGTATTGTAGGTACCGATAGCAATTACATCAGTCTTTATGGCCTAAAAATACAAAGCGGAAGATTTTGGCAAGCCGACCTAGAGGCCACCATTGGCGCCAACGTAGCCAAAGCACAAAACCTGAAAGTTGGAGACACTTTTTTGGGCGGTCATGGCCTCACCGAAATGAAAGACGAACACAAGGAGCATGCTTATCAAGTGGTCGGTATTTTAACTCCGCAACACAACGTAACGGACAACCTTATTTTGACCAATATTTCCAGTGTATGGAAAATGCATGGCGACGAGGGGGAAGAGCATCCTGACCAGAACAACAATAATGCTACAGACCATGATAAAGACAGAGAGTTTACTTCACTCCTGATCCAATACCGCTCGCCTATGGCCGTAGCCATGTTCCCTCAAATGGTCAATCAAACCACCACTATGCAGGCTGCAAGTCCTGCACAAGAAAGCACCCGTTTGTTTTCTTTAATTGGGATAGGAGTAGATACCCTGCAATGGTTTGCCCTATTGATTATGCTTATTGCGGCCGTTAGCGTATTTGTAAATCTTTACAACTCCCTAAAAGAAAGAGCTTACGACTTGGCCATTATGCGTACATTGGGCGCCTCTAAAAGTAAACTCTTTTTCATTATTATTTTAGAAGGCTTAATTTTGACTTTAATAGGTACGTTTATAGGCATAGCTTTGGGCCATGGCATTTTACAATGGATAGGCAGCTACCAGGAAAGTAGCCAGGCCAGAATAAACGGTATATTGTTTATTAAGGAAGAATTTTATTTATTGGCTGCAGGTTTATTGATTGGCATAATAGCCGCCATCATTCCTGCTGTACAGGCCTACAGATCAAATATATCTAAGATTTTAGCAAAAAACTAACACCATGAAACAACTCGGATTTGCATTTTTATTATTTATTGGCTTTACCTTTTCTGCAAAGGCGCAACATGACCCCAGCGACCAGATTATATCGGCTAATTGGGACATTATAGGCGATGTTGAATTTAAAATGTCTAAGGATGATACAGAAATGTATGCCATTTTTAACAACGACATTAAAAAACGTGCAGGAAAACCCTTCGAACTGGAAGGCTATATTGTACCCATTAAAGATGGCATGAAACAGACCAAATTCATGTTGTCTACCCTACCTATAAACCAATGCTTTTACTGCGGAAAAAACGGTGTGCCCATTATGGTCGAGGTGCAATTAACAGAACCTATAAAATTCACCTATCAGACCATTAAGGTAAAGGGCATTTTAAAGTTAAGCACCACCAACGCCATGGATAGTTCACCTATTACTTTGCTGAATGGAACGGTGGTGAAATAAATATAAACCGTCATTTGGAACGCATGTGAGAATTGAAAATCAACTAAGTTAATTCTGTTCTATAGAAGTTTTTTACTTGCAGATTTCTCAGTTGTACCTCCTTCGAAATGACGACATGAGTACATAAAAAAATCCCTAGGCGTTTTGCTAGGGATTTTTTATGCGCTGTCTACTGTCATCCAGAGCGTAGCGAAAGATCTACATATTTTTCAGATTCCTCGTAAACCAGGAATGACAAAAGCCTTAAAGCTTATTAATGTCCTGAATGGCCATCTGCACCATGTGCGTGACCATGACTTAGCTCGTCGGCAGTTGCTTCTCTTACCGTTAAGATTTTACCAGCAAAGATCAGGTTTTTACCTGCCATTGGGTGGTTCAAGTCAACTGATACATATTCTTCATGTACACCGGTTACACCTGCACGGAACTGGTTACCTTGGTTGTCCTGCAATGGAATTACATCGCCTACGTTTGGCAATTCACCACCAGCTTCCTTAAACATGCTTATGGGCAGGTCTACATGGGCAGCTGCATCAATTTCTCCATATCCGTCTGCTGGCGAAAGTTCAAAACTATACTCATCACCTACGGTTAAACCTTGTAAGTGCTCTTCAAATTTAGGCAACATCATGCCTACACCGTATAAAAATACTAGTGGGTTTTCTTCGTTAGCTTTTTCAACAAAAACTTGCTGACCTTCTGGAGTGGTAGTGTGAAGCTCATAAGTTAGAGAAACTACCGTGTTAGAACTAATATTCATTCTTTTGCTTTTAATTTATAAAATGTTACGCCTCATCAACTGTGTTTAGCAGGCAGCTGGCAAGTTTTATTTCGGCAAATGTACCCTTATTATTAAGTTTAACAAAAAACCACTTTGATTGTTGATAAAAAGGATACAAAGTTTAGTAACAGAGCGAAATTGACCCTAAAAAAATTTAACCTTATTAATTAGTGCCAAAGCTTATTTTTAATTAAAAAAGTCATCATCAAGCACCTTACCGGTATATCGAAACCATGTTTAATTTTGAGATTTAATTTCCGCCTGGCTACCCCACTTCACAAATGCAGAAGCAAATCTCAAACAACCCAACTTACTTATTATAGAACTATTTGATATGTCTTAAAGCCTCATCAACGCTATTTACAGGTAGTTGACAAGTTTTATTTCGGCAAACATAGATCTTCGTTTGTTCACTCTCCTTATACTTTAGCAAGGGGAGCTTGCTTTTTACCCCCGCCAATGTGATTTTATTGGGAATATAATGCTGATCAAATGTTTTCTTAACGGTTCTAAAGTCCTTTCCGGCAATGGCTATCTCATTAATCCCATATACTTCATTCAATAGCTGTATACTCCAGTTGGAATAGGCAGAACCATATGCTTTTATTCTTGGCAGCACTGCTTTCAGCATTTTTGATGCTTTTTCCAAATACAGTTCATGATCAAAGAACAATCCAAGTTGCTGTAGATTAATGGCCATTACCGAATTTGATGCTGGAATAACATTGTCCATTACCTCATGTTTGCGGGCAATCAGGTCTTCGCTCTTATTTGAGGTATAAAAGAACATAAGATTATTTTCATCACTGAAATTAGCCAGTACATAGTCGGTAAGCTCTTTGGCTTCATTTAACCAAGCTTCATTGAAATCAACTTCATACAAAGCAATTAAGGCTTCTATTAAAAAAGCATAATCGTCTAAAAATCCGTTGATGCTTGCTTTTCCATTTTTATAGTTCCTAAAGAGACCGCCATCTTCATCCATTAGGTGGTTAAGTATAAAGCTTGCCGCTTTTTTTGCTTTCTCGTAATATTCATCATTTGCCAATACCTGGGCAGCATCAGCCAGCGCCTTGATCATCATGGCATTCCAGGCGGTTAAACATTTATCATCTAAACCTGGCCTTACCCTTTTACCTCTTTCCCTGAGTAGTTTGGCCTTGGCTGTTTCAACAAGTGCAGTAAATTCAGCTTCACCGAGGCGATATTTTGCCATCAAATCATCATCATTAAGGGTACGCCTTAAGATGTTGGTGTGTTCTTCTTCCCAATTGCCCTCAACCGTAACGTTAAAATAAGCTGCCAATAAAGCCTGGTTTTCTCCCAACACTTCATCAAATTCGGCTTTGCCCCACACATAAAACTTTCCTTCCACCCCCTCGCTATCTGCATCTAAAGCCGAATAAAACAATCCATTTGGCGCAGTCATTTCCCTGTCTATCCAGCTGATGGTTTCTCTAACCACTGCAGCAAAAGGCTCATACCTTAAACATTGATAGGCCTCTGCATATAGGCTAATGAGCTGGGCATTGTCATATAACATTTTTTCAAAATGTGGCACATGCCACTTGTCATCTACCGAATAGCGGGCAAAACCGCCTCCTATCTGGTCGTATATGCCCCCCATAGCCATGGCCTCCAAAGTGTTGGTCACCGCCATCATCACGCTTTGATCTGCATTTAGAAAGCTGCTTCGCAACAAGAAAGTCCAGTTATTTGGCAAAGGGAACTTGGGCGCTCTATTGTAACCGCCTTGGATCATATCAAAATGACGTTTCCAAGGTTCGATGATTTCTGTTAGCTGCTCTTGTTTAAAAACCACCTCGTCTTCACCCGCACTAACCAGTTCTGCCTGCTGCAAACCCTCTGTCAATCGTTCTGCGTACTTGATTGCTTTTTGAGGTTCATTTTGCCATAAGCCTGCCAAATTCAACAAAATATTGATCCAATCTGCCTTGCGAAAATAGGTTCCCCCATAAATTGGCCGTTGGTCTGGCAAGCAGATGGCATTCAATGGCCAACCTCCATTGCCATTCATCAACTGTACGGCCAACATATAAATCTGATCAATATCTGGACGTTCTTCCCTATCCACCTTAATACAGACGAAATGTTTATTCATGACCTCGGCTACCTCATGGTTTTCGAAGCTTTCGTGCTCCATTACATGACACCAATGGCAGGCAGAATAACCCACGCTCACGATCAGGAGCTTGTTCTCATCTTTGGCTTTTTTAAGCGATGTTTCATTCCATTCGTACCACTGTACCGGGTTATAGGCATGCTGCAACAGGTAGGGAGAGGAAGCATGGATAAGGCTATTGGGTTCTTGCATAATGTAAAGGTACTGGGTTTGATTGGCATGTTTAAAAATTTGCTGTAATTTTATCACCTCGATGCATTACGTTATACCTAAAAAGAAGAACTGAACCCAAGCCTAATTTAGCAGGCAATGCACCCTAAATTATAAATCAAAACTCAACATGAAAATTACCCACACCGAGATCTACCGTTTTAGCATCCCTATGGAGCCTTTTGTAATTGCCACCGGCACTATGCATTTTGCACAGAATGTACTGGTCAGGATTTTTACCGACACTGGTCTGCATGGCACAGGAGAATGTTCCGCATTTCCAATGATTGTTGGCGAAACCCAGGAAACCTGCTTGGCCATGGCCAAAGATTTCGCACAAATCTTAAAAGACAAAGATCCTTTGGATATTCCAGCACGCATGAATGACCTATTGGGCTATGCCGCACATAACCCCACCATTAAAAGTGCTTTCGATATGGCACTGTTTGATATCGCGGCCAAACATGCCAACCAGCCCTTGTACCAATTTCTTGGCGGCCACAAGCGTACCATAGAGACTGATATGACCCTAGGTATTGACACGCCAACAAATATGGCCGCAAAAGCGCTGGAACACAAAAACAATGGCTGCAGAATCATTAAAATAAAATTGGGCAAAAAAGTACATGAAGATATTGAACGGGTAGCCACCATTAGAAAAGCGGTAGGCGATGAAACAACCCTACGACTGGATGCTAACCAAGGCTGGAGTTTTGACGATGCGCTTTTTGCACTGACCGAGCTGGCACAATACAACATCGAATTTTGTGAACAGCCCATGAGAACCTGGTTCGATGATCAGCTACCTGAATTAAACCTCAATTCTCCCATTCAGTTGATGGCTGATGAAAGCTGCTACAACTATCACGATGCCAGAAAATTGATCAATGCACAGGCCACCACTTTCCTAAACATTAAGTTTGCCAAGTCTGGTGGAATTTTAGAAGCGCAGAAAATACATGAGGTTGCCCTACAAAACGGGGTAAAATGTATGATTGGAAGTATGTTGGAAAGCCGATTGGCCCTAACGGCAAACCTACACTTTGCTTTGGCCAGTCCAAATGTGGTCTATTTTGACCTCGACACCTGCCTATTGGGCCATTTGGTAGATCCTGTTGTGGGCGGCTTAACCTATCACGGCTTCTTCTTAGACGTACCAGATACACCTGGCATTGGTGCAGAAGCAGATGAAATATTTTTAAAGGATTGTGAAAACTGGATAATATAGACGGAATAACGGCTAAAGTTATTTTTTGTTAGAAGAGATGCTTTAGCCGTTCGTCGAAATCCATAGCCTGTTCGTCGATTTTCATCATAAGCCTTGCAACGTTTTATCATGACCTGCGTCTCATCAATAAAACACAGATCAATTATGAAACAAAGAACTTCTTCGCTATTAGCTATCGGGATTTTAGCTTTAGCCCTTACCTCATCAACCGTTTATGCCAACAATTCGGCAAACTCGAACCTGAACATCCGCACTTATGAAGAAAACCAAACTGCTAAAAAAGTGATTATTTCTGGTAATGTAGAAGTAACTCTTGTACAAGATGCAGAGAGCAAGAAATTATACACCAACGACGGTACGGCAAAAGCCAGGGTATACAGCACCGATGATGCCATTTATGTATCTAGCAAAAAAAGTGGCGAAACTGCAAAAATCACACTTTATGTAGGCAACATCAGTAGAATAGACATAGAAGGTAATGCTGTAGTAAATACCAAAAACACCCTAAATCTTCAGTATTTACAAATTATCCTGAAAGATAATGCAAAGGCAGACATCAGCTCGAAAACTGAAAGCCTATACACCAAATTAGTTAACGAATCGTCATTGAAACTTAATGGAACCACTGGTACGCATGCCATTTCCACTAATGAGCTGGCCACTTTAAACACTAAAAACTTTAAAGCTGCAAAAACAGAAATTGAAAACCGTAATTCGGCCGACTACGCAAAAGCGAAATAATTTTAAGGTTTAATACAAACAGGAGCGTTGCGTTATTACGGAACGCTTTTTTTATGCCCCAAATTAATATTTAATAACTCACCTTTTTAATTTAGATTTGTAACCTAAATTATTGTTTAATACTTATTTACCCACATCGCTCGGTTAGCATGAAAAATATTACTGATAGGCACGAATATATTCTTAAAAAGTTAAAAGAGGATGGAAAAGTAAGCATCATCGAACTGATAGATTTAATGAAAGTTTCTGGGGTGACCATCAGAAAAGATTTAAAGATGTTGGAAGACAAAAACCTTCTTTTCAGGACAAGAGGTGGTGGTTCTATCAAAAATCCGTATGCCAGTGAAAGAAGCATTTACGAAAAAGAGCTGATTAATGCCGAAGAAAAGCAACGCATTGCGAAAGCTGCACTAAAGCTGATCAAGAACACCGATTCGATCACCATCGGTTCTGGCTCTACCGTTTTCGAAGTGGCCAGATTTTTAAATCCTGCAGAGCATATTACCGTGATCACACCGGCTTTAAAGGTGGGTTTGGAATTGAGCAACCGACACAATATAGAAGTACTGCAACTGGGTGGTATGATCAGGTCCAATTCTTCATCGGTAGCTGGCAATTTTGCCGAAAAAATTCTGGAAGAAATTTCCTGTGGCATTCTTTTTCTAGGCGTAGACGGCATTGATCTCGACTTTGGCTTTTCCATTACCAACTTGGCCGAGGCTGCCTTAGATCAAAAAATGATCGAAACTGCGCAAACCGTTGTGATATTGGCCGATAGCACCAAGTTCGACAAAAGGGGCTTAGGGAAAGTATGCACTTTCGAACAGGTTTCCTATGTGATTACCGACGATAAAGTGCCCGAAATTGTAGTACAACAGATTGAAGAAAAAGGGGTGAAAGTGATTATTGCCTAACTCCCACCCGCCTTTATCCTTTCGTCATTGCGAAGCAATCTTAAAAGTTTGTCATTCCAACTTTAGGGCGCACTCCTATTTATCGGAGAGGAATCTGTTAGTTTAATGAACTTACCCACAGTTGAACCTGCGTTGAAAGCATAGCCATCTTCTGCCAACTGAAATTCCTTTTTGAGCATTGGCTTGAGAGTATACACAATCTGCCAATCAAGGTAGTTAAATACAATGGCAAAAAATATCAATGCGGTAATTAACCAGCGTCTACGTTCTGGAATTAAAAAAGTTTCCTTCATCAGCTTTGGTTTAGGGCGAAGGTTTTCAGGCTAAAGCTTTTCTTTCCCAAAATATTGATGTTGTGGGGTTTTCTTGGGCACAATGCCTTTTATGGCTTCGGCCACTTCTACCGGCAGATCGGATTCTAAAATATCTGCACCTCCCTTAAAGATTTCTACATAGGCTTTGGCCCTTTCTTCTGCTGTGGTCAATTTATCATAGGTAGGCGCAGAAGAAATCATAACCATTACCCCTTTCTCCTGCAACAACTTCATCAAATCTTTATTTTCGGGCGTATATTCTGGTCCGATATAGGCAATGATACTTTCCCATGGAATACCTGCTTTCACATATTCGTCATACGCTTTTTTAGTTCTTATATGCACGGAAAGCATCCAGTTTGGATTTTGCTCGAGATAGAACTTAGCCTGCTTAGCATTGTGCACGGTAAGCATTACCGCTTCATTATTGCATTCATTTAAGATACGGGCCGTCATTTCCAATGGCACATCCTTTTTATCCAGATTCATTACGGTTTTACCTTTGCTCCATAAAATAGCTTCCTTAAGGGTTGGTATCTTATAGTCCGTAACATTGCCTTCCGGATCCCTTAACCTCAGTTTCTGTAGTTCTGCATAGGTATAATCCGCTAATTTTCCAGTACCATTTGTGGTCCTATCCAATGTGGCATCATGCATTAAAACAGCTACGCTGTCTTTGGTCAAACGAGGGTCGATCTCAAAAAATGAAGGCATGTATTTTAAGGTATTTGCAAAAGTTTCCATTGAATTTTCCGGAAATCCTTTGGTCATGCCGCCCCGATGCCCACTTATAATGGGAAAATGATTGGCACTATGCTTAAAAAATGCTTTCAGGTCCTTAACATTTTTGACCTTCAACACATTAATCTCCTTATTTTGGGCAAAGCCAATGCCCGACACGGAACATAAAAGCCCCAACAAAACAATCTGCTTTCTAAAAAAAGATTTAATCATCATAATTTATGGTCTACTATATTGTGGTATTTAATTTTTCTAAGGTAAACTCTTCATTTTCGCCTAATTGAAAAAAAGTTAGCGATGAGTTTTGCTGTACTATTTTTCTATAATTTTTAAGGGTCATCCCTAATTTATGGGCCATATAAAACCTATTAATTTCATTATGGCCAACTAAAAGCAGGATACCCTCCATTATGTTTGCCCAACATTTCGAAAAAAAAACGCCCTACTCTTCTACAACCTGCATTGCATTTTCGCCATTACCCCCTGCCTGCGCAGTTGCCAGATCATCTGACCACTTTGCCCACAACAATGGATTTTCGGCCACAAATTCTTCTCGTCTTTTTACTTCCCAATTAGCAAAATCTATTTCAATTAAACATGCATCGGTTGTTACCAAATGGTTACCAAAAGCAATTTTTGCAGTATCATAAGCTCTTTTTAACGGCGACGAATACACTGCATCCAATTTTTTATCCCTCAACCGCCTACACCTGCCCATGTCTTTATCATCAAAAGGGAGATATCAGTTCCGCCGCAATAGCGGTTGTCATATGCATTTATTACGACTTCAAAAATTGGTTTGATCCATATTTAGTTATTCAAATAAACGAAAAAGTGAAATTAAATAAAATTTAATTTAATAAAATTTAATTTTTATAAAAACACTTTTATTACTACAGAAAAGAAAAAGACCAAAAAAGAAACAATCCAAAGCAATCAACCAAGCCGATAAAAAATTTCAAAAAAAACAAACTTAATTTAGTCTTAATTGAATAAAAAGGGTAAAAATCAACACCTACATCAATATATCCCTCGATTTAAAACCAATATAAATAAGGGCAAAATTACAAACTCAAGGTTAACTAAGCATTAATAAATTATTTAAAAACAAATAAAAAAAATCATAAAGAAACAATAAAGCATAAAAAAGAAATAAAAAACAACACAAAAACCTTAAAAATATTTTAATTTATTACTTTAGCTTAAGCAATACACCCATGACCCAAATCAAATAAAAACTAAAATGAAGAAAAGAAAAGCGCAGCAAGAAGATTATTTCTAGACGCGATTTCATCATCGCCAGCACCGTCACAGGAATTAGCTTAACTGTTTTTGGATGCAAGAAAACTGCCGAGGCACCGCTCCCCACACCAACACCACCTACCGGCAATAACAACAGCCTAAAAATAACCAACTTCTCCATTCCCAGTAAGCTTATCTTTACAGTTAGTACCGATTTTTCTTTTCAAGGCGAAGGTTTTGCCATGGGCGACAAATTGATCTTCACCTCATTAACAGACGCCACAAAGAATTTCACGATAGACATAAAATCTGTAACTACCAATAGCTGTATTTTTACTATACCCACCAACTTCATTGCAAACAGCTATAAAATTACAGTAACCAGAGGCAACCAAAGCCTGCTTTTGGGTTCCAGCACCATTGAAGTCCCCTTCAACAACATACCCGATGTATTGGGCATGACCATTAAGGGAACAGTTTATGCCGCAGGAACGGGATTGGCCAACGTCGTAGTGTCGGATGGCGTAGAAGTAACCAAAACAGACCAAAATGGGATTTACTATCTACCATCTAAAAAGAATAAAAATTTTGTTTTCATTTCAATACCCAGTGGCTATGAAGTTGACACCGGCAATACCATATTACCTGTATTTTACAAAAGCTTTACCTCAAATGCCAATACTGTAGAGACAGTAGACTTTGAACTTAAAGCCGTTAACAACGACAAGCACGTTATACTTGCACTGGGCGATATGCACCTGGCCAACAGGAATAATGACATCACCCAGTTTCAAAATGGCTTTTTAACAGATGCCGGCAAAACAATTACCAAATACAAAAACGAAGGCTATAAAGTATATGCACTTACCCTGGGCGACATGACATGGGATGCTTATTGGTACGAGAACAATTATCGCTTTGGCCAGTATTTAGATTTAATGAAAACGATAAACGTTCCGGTTTTCCACACGATGGGAAATCATGATAACGACCCATTCGTAAACGCAGACTGGCAGGCAGAAAGCAGCTTTAGGGCAACACTTGGCCCTACATACTATTCATTCAATGTTGGAAAAGTACATTACATTGTATTGGACAATATTCAATATATTAATGACAAGGGCGCACAGGGAGTGCTTGGTGACAGAAATTATAATGGTGTAATTATAGCAGATCAAATTGAATGGCTCAAAAAAGACCTGGCCACCATTGCAGATAAATCTACACCTATTGTCATTGCCATGCACATCCAACTGAACAACAGCCCAACCTTGAGCGGACAAAATGAAACAGCCACCCTACGCCTTAACAACTCTACCGAATTTATCAACACGCTTAATGGCTTTACGGACGTCAATGTAATTACCGGCCACACGCATGTTTGCTATGCCTACGAAAACAATACGAGCTTGATGGAACATAATTCTGGTGCCATTTGCGCTACCTGGTGGTGGACAGGGAAAAATGGCTACGCCGGAAACCACATCTGTAAGGATGGCGCTCCGGGAGGATATGGTATATGGAAGTTCAACAACAGAAACTATCAATGGCTCTACAAATCCATTGGTTATGAAGAAAATTATCAGTTCAGGGCATACGACTTAAATAAAGTACACATTACTGCAGCCAAGTATGCACCAAATACTACCGAAGCTAAATTACTACCCTACACCAGTGGCTATGCCACCCCAAACAACAATAACGAGATCTTAGTGAACGTGTGGGGTTTCGATAAAAAGTGGAAAGTTGAAATACTGGAAAATGGTTCCCCATTAACCGTAACCAGGGTAAGAGCACTTGATCCGCTTCACATCATCTCCTATGAAGCCCTACGGCTGAATGCCGGATCCGACCCTACAGAGGATTTTGTGACCACCAACTCTACACACTTGTTTAAGGCCAAGGCTGCCAGCCCAACGTCGCCCATTGAAATTAGGGTCACAGATAGATTTGGCACCATCTATAGCGAGACCATGAACCGGCCAAAGGATTTGGTGGTTTCTATGAGATAACACAAATGCGCTTATAACCCGAATTCGATTATTATTTCTTTGGAAACCCTATTATAGGCGTAAAACCTAAACTCAACGTCGTGCTGAATTTATTTCAGCGTCTTTTAGCAAAAAAGCCCTTCCGATTTTAACAGAAGGGCTTTAGAACAAAAGAAATTAACCTTTATCTATTTTTTATTAAGCGCTGCAAAGTACTTATGGAACAAAGGAAGTGTCTCTATGCCTTTATAGTAATTGTAGATATCATATTTTTCGTTTGGTGAATGCAGGGCATCGCTATCTAGACCAAACCCAAACAATACAGATTTAATTCCCAGCACATTTTCAAACAAAGCCACAATGGGAATACTTCCACCTCCACGTGTTGGAATTGGCTTTTTACCAAAACTATCTTCTATTGCTTTTTCTGCAGCCTGATAAGCCACACTATCCGTTGGTGTAACTACCGGCTCACCTCCGTGATGAGGCGTAACCTTAACCTTCACTCCTTCTGGCGCAATACGTTCAAAATGCCTTGCAAAAATTTCGCTGATTTCGTCGGAATTCTGATGAGGTACCAAACGCATGGAAATCTTAGCATTTGCCTTACTTGGCAATACTGTTTTCGCTCCTTCTCCAATATAGCCACTCCAGATACCATTCACTTCCAAAGTAGGCCTTGTACCGGTACGTTCTAAAGTAGAGTAACCTTTTTCACCCCATTCAGAATTGATATCCAAGTCTTTCTTATAGGCTTCCAAATCAAAAGGCGCCGAATTGAGTGCCTGTTTTTCGGCATCACTCAACTCTACCACCTTGTCATAAAACTCAGGAATGGTAATATGATTATTTTCATCGTGTAGGGAGGCTATCATTTGGCAAAGAATAGTTGCCGGATTAGCCACCGCTCCTCCATAAACGCCTGAATGCAGATCTCTATTAGGTCCTAGCACCTCTACTTCCATATAGGCCAAACCTCTCAAACCTGTTTCAATAGAAGGATTATCCATGCTGATCATAGAAGTATCAGAAATCAATACCACATCTGCTTTCAAACGTTCAGTATTTGCTTTTACGAAAAGTCCCAGATTGGCCGAACCCACCTCTTCTTCCCCTTCAATCATAAACTTCACATTACAGGCCAAGGTATTGGTCTGCATCATCAGTTCAAAGGCCTTAACATGCATATAAAATTGTCCCTTATCATCACAGGCACCACGGGCATAAATCTTACCGTCACGAACGGTAGGCTCAAATGGCGGAGTTTTCCACAGTTCTAGCGGATCTGCCGGCTGCACGTCATAATGTCCGTAAATTAAAACCGTAGGTAAATTTGCATCTATTATCTTTTCACCATAAACAATCGGATAACCTGCCGTCTCACAGATTTCTACTTGATCAGCTCCCGCATCTTTAAGCTTTTGCGCAACAAATGCCGCTGTTTTCAGTACATCGCCCTTATATTTTGGATCAGCACTCACAGAAGGAAAACGCAACAATTCAAAAAGTTCATCTAAGAAACGTTGCTTATTCTCCTCTACATATTTCTTAATTTCTTGCATAAGATTTATATTTTGAACAAATATAGGTATTTTGAAATGAGCGAAATTGATATGATGAGGATAATTTAATTTCTACAATTTCGTTACATATCAATTCTAATATTATATATCTTTGTACACAAAATTTTATCCTTGCGCTCTTAATAAACAATAATGAGGTTAATAACAGCTGCGCTTTTCTATTTTTTATTTTCGGGAATTTCCTATCATGCAGTGGCCCAGATCACAGGAGCCAGTTGTCCGGAATCTGCAAAGTATTATTCAAAGGATAGCGTAAACGTGATCACTTTTGGGGCCAGTACCGTGGAAGGGGTTGGTGGTACAGACTTCCAATCTTATCTTACCCAACATTTCACCAACTGTTATACAGGCAAAACTATAAACGTCCAGAAATATGGGGTGTCTGGCGAAACTACCGAAAAATGCTTATTAAGATTAGACAATGCCATTTACGGTAAAACCGGTTTTATTGTTATTTTAGCAGGTGCCAACGATGCTGTCCAAATAGAAGCTGGCAAGCTTAAAATTTTGGCTACGGAAGAAAACATGAGAAAAATGATCGTGGCCTCCTTAAACCAAAACCTTGTTCCGGTTATTTGCACCATACAGTTTTTTGACGACAGGAACGACGAGCGCCTTAAAAGGGTCAATAATCAGGTACGGCTTATCAATAACCTCTACAGGAAACTAGTCTTGGAGTACAAAGTATATTTGGCAGACATCAATGCCGTATTTAGGCGTGATTTCTCACTCTATCAAGATGTCGTACATCCCAATGCGAGGGGCAACAGGTTAATCAGCTTTATTATTTTCGACACCATCAACAGGATTATAGCCGAAAGATTCTTGCAGTTCACGGTATCACAGAACTATCCAAACCCCATGCATGCTTATGCTTCTATAGATATTGTGATGCCAGAATCAGACAAAATAGAGATGAAAATATATAATCTCCAGGGAAAACTTGTGCAAACCGTGCTAAATGAATACCTAAATACCGGCAAACATGTCATCAAACTAGATTTAAGCCTACTCCCTCCGGGCATATATATCTATAAGATCAGTTCTCTTTCAGGGCAATACCACGTTACCAAAAAGCTCATTAAATCATAGCTATTGCCGCTTTGTGGCAATAGCGCTCGGATATTCATCTATTTTGCTTATTTTTAAGCTATGTTTTCCAATTTGTACAAATCCATTTTAATGAAAAAGATATTCCTTCCAATTACTTTACTCTCTATCGTTATCCTTTGTTCCTCTTGGGGTTTCTTTGCACATAAGAGAATTAATCAGTTGGCTATTTTCACCCTGCCTGAAGAAATGGTAGGCTTTTATAAAAGCAATCATAAATACATCACGGAGCATGCCATCGACCCCGACAAGAGGCGTTATGCAGATACGGCCGAGGCACCCAGACATTACCTGGACGTTGAAAATTATGAAAATCATATCGACAGTATCCCCGAAAAATGGGACGATGCCGTTAAAAAATACGGTGCAGAAAAATTAAGAAAGGACGGCATGGTGCCTTGGCAAATCCAACGAACGTACAACAATCTGGTAAGGGCATTTAAGGAGCGCGACTCGTTAAGGATCTTAAAATATTCTGCCGATCTTGGCCACTATATTGCAGATGCGCACGTCCCCTTACACACCACAAATAACCACAATGGACAATTGACCAATCAGGCAGGCATACATGGCTTTTGGGAAAGCCGTATCCCCGAACTATTTGCCAAAGATTACAATTTATTGGTCGGAAAGGCAAGTTATATCGAAAACCCTTTAAAAGAGGCCTGGAAAATTGTAAAACACTCCCATACTTTGGTCGATACCGTTTTAAAATTCGAAGCCAAACTTAATGCTTCCTTTCCCTCAGATCAGAAATATGATTTTTCGCAACGCGGAAAGAATGTAATGAAGCAATATTCTGTTGCCTACAGCAAAGCCTATCAGGACATGATGATGGGAATGGTAGAAAAGCAGATGCGCTCATCCATTCTTAAAGTAGGCTCTTATTGGTACTCGGCATGGGTAGACGCCGGACAGCCCGACCTTAGGAACCTTATAAAGGTGGAAGTTACCATAGAAGACAAGCAAAAAGCAGCGGATACAGACAAAAAATACCAGGAAGGAAAGATTATCGGCAGGGAATTTTAAGAGATGGTCTTGTTTTCCCCTGTGTTTTCTTTTTTCTTTAACAAAGACCTAATTCCGGCAAGGATAACGGGAGCGAATGTACCTATGGCTATAATTACAATAATGACCTCGAAATTTCTTTCTACAAAAGGAATTTTACCCAATAAATAACCAGCGAAGGATAAGCTAAAAATCCAAGCGAAACCACCTACAATATTATACAAAGTGAATTTACCGAACGACATGCTAGCCGCTCCCGCCACAAAAGGTGCAATAGTTCTAAAAATTGGAAGAAACCTACTAAAAACAACTGCCTTTGAGCCATGTTTTTCGAAATATTCGTGAGATTGATGATAATATTTTAGTTTCAGGATTTTATTTTCTTCCTTGAATACCTTTATCCCAAAATACCTTCCCAGGCGATAATTGACCGTATTGCCCAAGATACCTGCGCCTGTTAATATTAAACACATAAACCAGATATTCAATCCTGTGTCTCCCCCCGCAATTAACGCACCCACCGCAAACAACATGGAGTCGCCCGGAAGAAAAGGCGTAACTACAAAACCAGTTTCTGCAAAAATAATGATGAATAAAATAAGATATGTCCAGGTCCTATAATTTTGAATAATTGTGACCAAGGTTTCTTTCGTATCTGTAAGTAGCTTCAGCAGTAATTCTAGTATTTCCAATGTATTTTTTTTCTGCTAAAATAGAAAATATCGTGGTTAAAAAAATAGCTATTTATTAATTTGACTTAATTATAAGATATTTTATTGAGCATCCAGTTGGAGTTTGCAGAACCGCTAATCCAAAATACATAAATCTTACCTGTCTGTAGTTCATCTGCCGAAATGGTCCGTATGGTGCCAGCCACCGAAACCCTCAAATCCAAACCTTCATTGATGAGAAAGGAGGAGGATATATTTTTATAGGCCAACCCACCATACAACAATTCCTCGCTATCTAAAAATACGTTGGCATTTGCAGAAAAATATGGGCTTGTATTAACAAATCTTACCTTTACCTTTCCAGCGGGCACCGCCCCTAAATCGTCTTCCAAAGTTAAAACTTCTCCAATTCCATTTCTATCCTCTGTATAGAACGAGGTATAGGACAATGTAGAAACATAATTAAAGGAACCCAATGCTTTATCTTCATTTTCATGGACAAAGGCAACTTCTTTTGCTCCCGCATTAATTTTGATATAATCTGTCTGCTCTCCAAAAACCAATGGGTTTGGGTTGATCTTATTCCGATCTATCTGAAAGTCTAACGACGGAGAATTGGGTGCTGCATTGATTAATCTGATTTTTGCTTCCCCAGCTGGTCTAACTTCTGGATCTGGATTGTGTTTTTTACAGGAAAACAGACACATTAGTAATAAAACAGACACTATAAAAACAAATATAACTTGCTTAAATAGCCCTTTAGTAACATTTCCCATACAGATTAGCTTAATTTGGATATAAACAAATATGGCTTGGTCAAAAACCAAGCCATATTCTTATTTCTATATAAAAAAATACTAAGATTAGTAGCTATTATTTAGCATAACCGGCATTACGAGCATCAGCACATCTTCATTCTCATCATTGGTTTGCGGAATAAGCAGACCTGCCCTGTTTGGGGTAGAAAGCTCCAAAGTTACCTCTTCACCACTTAGGTTATTCAACATTTCGATCAAGAAACGGGCATTAAATCCTATTTCCAAATCTTCGCCATCATATTGACAACTTAAACGCTCATGAGCCTCATTGGCAAAATCTAGGTCTTCTGATGAAATATTAAGTTCGCTTCCGCTGATTTTCAGACGTACCTGGTGTGTGGTCTTATTGGCAAAGATAACCACCCTACGTAGGGTATTTAAGAAAAGCGCTCTATCAAGCACCAATTTATTAGAATTATTTGCAGGGATTACGGCCTCATAGTCGGGATAACGCTCATCGATCAGGCGACAGATCAGATTGATGTTTTCGAATTTGAAAAAAGCACTGGTGGCATTATAGTCTACCGAAACATTCACGTCATTGTTAGGTAATGCTGCTTTCAATAATGTTAATGCTTTCTTAGGCAAAATAAATGCCGAAGCTTTATCTGCTTTGCTGTCATTTCTTCTATAACGCACCAATTTATGTGCATCTGTGGCCACAAAAGTGATATTCTGAGGAGATAGTTGACAATACACTCCGGTCATTGCTGGGCGAAGTTCATCATTGCTTACCGCAAAGATGGTCTTGGTAATTGCTTCGCTTAAAACAGAAGCAGGTAAATTAACAGACGAAGCATTATCTACAACAGGAATCTTAGGAAAATCCTCACCATTTTCACCACTCAATTTATATTTTCCGTCTCCAGCACTAATTTCTATAGCAAAGGTGTTATCGTCTATATGAAAGGTGATGGGTTGATCTGGCAATGTTTTTAAGGTATCTAGCAATATTCTGGACGGAACAGCAACCTTACCTTCTTCTTTAGACTCTACTGCCAAAGAGGTAGTCATACTGGTTTGCAAATCAGTAGCAGAGATGGTCAGGTTACCGTCTTTGATCTCAAATAGAAAGTTCTCTAAAATTGGTAAAACCGTACTGCTGCTCGAAGCTCCATTAACTGTTTGTAAATGTTTTAATAATGTTGATGTGGATACTATAAATCTCATAGCTTGTGTTGTATAAAGTCAAAAGTATAAAAATTACTTTGCATACTTATATTTGCGATAATAATGTTGAAAAATTGCAAAACATATTAACAACAGAATGGGCATCACGGTATTAATCAGCTGCCATTTTGTTTTTTCAGTCCTTACCAGGGTCTTATCGAGCAATCTAACGGTTATTTCCTTATTTCGCAAGGCAATTAGGTTATCTTCATTGGTAAAGTAGTCGGCAATGTTTAACAGTAGGGCTTTATTGCCATAATTTTGTTGCGTATAGCGATCAAATCCCAAAGAGAATGGCGAACCATCAGTAGCACTTACCTGATTTTTAAAAATATCGCCATCTCCAAGCACAATCATCTTTGTAGGCTTGCCCTGATCGGGAACGTCATACTTCTCTACTATTCCTTCTGGAACGGGCCTGTTCAAAAAAACCGATTTAAAGCTTCCTTCGAGAAGTACCCCCGCAGCTTTAGGCCCGCCGGTAAATTCTTTGGGTGTAGGCTGCTCCTCTATCATTCTCAAATTGAACATTTTTGGCGCATTGTAAACCTTGTTATAGGGCGAGGTGGTCAAGATCACATGCTTCTGGATGTTCCTTGCCCCTACGGTATCGACCGTACTGGCAAATTCGCTACGAATGTGATCTATGTTTTTAACTACACTGTTACTGGTATCTGGCAACAAAATAGGATAGTACAACCAAGGTGCCATCTGAATATCTCCCTTTGGCCCTCCCTGCGTAGCTACCGGAATTTCGGCACAATTCACATCGGCAATAAGGTTATAGTTGATACGTGCACCATATTCAAACAGCATGTCGTCTAAATTCAGGTTATTGTTTAGGGCCATAAACGACCTGCCACTACGCAAACTATCCAAATCCATCCTCACCTGATCAATTGACCATACCAATTTGCCTCCCTTCAGCACAAAATAATTGAGCTTGTACTTTTGCACTTCCGTAAATGCTTTTAAAGGTTTGACAATCAACATCATCTTCAAGCTATCCAGCCCTTCTCTAGTTATCGAATCTAAGTTTACCCGACCTACTACATAGCTATCAGACAAGGAAGAAATGGCGTCATAAAGATAGGGATTGGTCGGTTCGCCATTTCCTTCTGTGAAGCCAATACGCGGATTATATCCCGAAATCACCTTTTTAATGGAAGAAGTAAAGATATACTCTAAGTTCTTGATCGAATTATTGATGTTTTGGTCGTAGTTACTAGCTTCTCCTCCTAAATTCTGCAATAACTTTACGGGCATCTGTCGGCCATTACTTTCAATGAGCGCCATGGGAAAGACCAATTTTTCGGTAAATCCAGCATCACTTTTGATGTTGATGTTTGTGGGTTTGATGCCCATCTCATATAACTGGTTAATCACCGTGTCCTGTTCGCTAAGGGTCAAGCCTGTTATCGGATCTACAAACAGCACCTTTATATTGGCTTTTGAATAGGCTTTATAATCTGCCAATAAGTCTTTGGTCGCATTGCGCAAACGTTTAAAAGCCGATGGCATTTCTCCATCCAAGAAAACGGTCACTACAATCTCGTGCTGATTATGCTGCAAAAGTGCTTTAGTCTTTTGGGTGAGTGTAAAACGTTTCTCTTTGGTAAAATCTATACGTACGTAAACATATTGTGCAATTACATTCAATAGCACCAATACGCTTAAATATATCAATACCTTTGTTATTATCGGTTTCTTTACCATTTTCTACCTCCTACTGTGAGTTTGGTAAGCCCTAGGAACAGACCTACGAAAGTGATAAAATAAATGGCGTCCCTGGTATCCAGCACTCCCCTACTTATAGATTGGTAATGTACTGAAATACCCAGGTCAACAAGTGTCATTTCCACAGATTGAAAAGCGCCAATCCTACTTATAGAATCGAAACCACTGTAACTAAAGAAACATAAAAACAGCGAAACAGCAAACGCAATGATCTGATTATTGGTAAGGGAGGAAGCGAAAATACCTATGGCCGCAAAGGTACTACCTAAAAGAAAAAGACCGATATAAGAACCTATAACTGCTCCGGTATCTATATTATTTTTTGGCAAACCAAGCTGTGCTATGCTATAATAATAGACCAATGTAGGCAATAAGGAAAAAAGCATGAGCACTATACAGGCCAAGTATTTGGCCAAGATGATCTGCCAATCTGTTAATGGCCGGGTAGCCAACAGTACGTAGGTGCCTTCTTTTCTTTCCTCTGCAAAAGAGCGCATGGTAATGGCAGAAAGGAGAAACATAAACAAGTAAGGCACCAAGCTAAAGAAGCCATCCATTTCAGCATAACCATACTCAAGAATGGAAGTGTCGGGAAAGAACCAAAACATTAAACCACAGGCCAACAGAAAAATACCAATGGTAATATAGGCCATTAATGAATTAAGGAAACTGAATAACTCTCTTTTAAATACTGCTAACATGCGCTTGTATAGGATTGACGAAGTTATACAATATCTGTTAAAACAAAAAAGCCCCGGCAAAATTGCCGGGGCCAAATTTATATTGGTTTCTAATCCTAGAACATAAAACCTAAGCCTACGCTAAAAACTTTATTTTTAGTAGCTAAGTTAATTCCTGAGCTTTTATCATTTAAAATTTTGCCCAAGCCTAGACCATAACCTGCATGGATGTTTAGACCATTAGTTAATTGATAGCCAGCCAAGAAATTAAGACCAAAGTCCATTCTTTTAAACTCGCCATCATTAGAACCAAATGGCATATCTTCTTTAACACCACCCGCTTTACCGTTTCCTGATAACGCATAAGCTGCATATGGCCCTGCCCCAACAAAAAACTTACCAGTACCAGTATTAAAATTAGCAATTAAATTAACTGGTAGTTCCAAGTAAGATATATTGATAGAACCATCTATTGCAGATCCTTCTTCTCCACTGAATGCTGCACCAGATTTAGTACCCTTACTCATAAAAGTTAAACCAGGCTGCACCGAAAACATATCTGATACTTTAATATCAGCAACCCCACCTACATAAAAAGTAGTTTTTGCATCAAGACTAACAGAGGTGCCTAAAGCAGAAAAACTTAAATTAGGGAATGCAACACCAGCCCTAACTCCAAAAGTTACCGGTTTGTCTTGAGCGTTTACAGCAAAATTTAAGCCTGCTGCCAGCGTTAATAATAGAAGAGTTTTTTTCATTTTGTTTTTATTTGTTAATCAATTTTTCAAAACTAAAAATTTAGTCACAACAAAGCCCTAATTTTTTTAAAAAAATTAGGGCTTTGTTGAAATTATTTCATTTAACTATAGACCAAACGCATAGGCTAATCTCAAGCCCACAAACGAAGAACTTCCATCTTTGGACCAAGTCTCATAACGAACGCCAAAATCTAAGCTAGATTTATCAGCAAGAGAGAATGACGCACCTAAGCCAGGAGCATATGTAAATGCTGTCCCTTGACCAGATGCTGTAGCAAAAGTGGCACCCAATTCTGCAGCTCCGTAAAAGTTACCACCAAAATAATATTTACCACCTGCTTTTACCGGAATATATCCATAACTAGTCTTTTGACCAAATGCTTCTAAAAGCTTTTTACTATCACCTGTAATGATATTAGATAAATATCCAGCAGATCCTGTAATGTTAAATGATTTCGCCACTGGATGCTCGTACTGTAATGAACCTCCAACGATCAAGTTGTCTTTAGATCCATCTCCGGTTGGGAAACCAAATTCAGCACCTACGCTAAGTTTTCTAACAGCACCTTCTGTTTGTGCATTTGCAGCGAAGCCTAAACCTCCAATAAGTGCTAATGATAATAATAATTTTTTCATACTGTTTAAGTAATTTAATTTGTGTATTGATAAATAATTGGAACAGTAGACACAATAATCTAGCCAATTGTTACAAAAAAACGACAAAAAGCAAAAACAAAAACCTAAACAATCTGTATGTCAATAAATTATTTTTATTCCTAAAAAAAGTAAATCTTATCTATAAATTGAAATTATAGCCTACTTTTAACCCCATAAATCCAAAACTTGTGGTCTTTAAAGTGGAAACTGATCCATAGCTGGTATTGGTCCATGCTTCGTACCTTAGCCCTACATCGATCTTGTTCTCTCCACTACCCGTTCTAAAACAGGTGCCAATACCGGGCGACCATACCAATGAAGTATTAGAGGTATTGCCAAACCGAAAAGCGGCACCTAACTGCCCTTCTACATAAAATTCTGGTGTAGTGTAATATTTAAATCCGAGTTTGGTAGGCAATGCATTCACATTTTCCAACCTGTTGCCAAAATATTTTTTACCAATAAAAGTATTGATACTGCCACTAGCCGTAATGGCATATTTAGGGCTAATGCCTATTTCTGCCTTTAAAAAACCACCAAAGCCAATACCACTGACATTAGATGCATTTCCCGTCGGAAAATTAACTTCGGGCCCTAAGCCTAACTGCACCTGCTGTGCCGCAGCGATAAAAGGGAAAAAAAGAACGACAAAGATTAAAGTTAAGAATCTGAATTTCATTTGCTTGGTCGATTAATTAAGGGTTAAGGTTTTAAAAATGGCTTCAAGCGACTTAGATTGGTGCTGTTCTTTGAGTGCTTCTATGGAGGAATTGGCTACCAAAATGCCTTTGTTGATGATGATAATATCATCGCAGATGGCTTCCACTTCCTGCATAATATGGGTAGAGATGATCACGGTCTTATCTTTTCCCAAACTTTTTATCAATGCCCTTATATCCGTTAGCTGGTTAGGGTCCAGACCCGAGGTAGGTTCATCTAGTATCAACACCTGTGGACGATGTATAATGGCCTGCGCCAAGCCCACCCGCTGTTTGTACCCTTTGGAAAGCATGCCTATTTTTTTATGTTGTTCTTGTGTTAGCCCGACCTGTTTGATCACTTCCTCCACCTGTTGGCCTGTATTTTTAAGTCCGTAGGACTGTGCTACAAAGCTTAAAAACTCCCTCACGTACATGTCCATGTACAAAGGTGTATTTTCTGGCAAATAGCCAATCAGCTTTTTTACCTCTATGGGCTGCGTAAGTATGCTTTTTCCGCAAATCTCTGCCTCACCAGCTGTCGGGGCCAAGTAACAGGTCAACATTTTCATTGTGGTCGACTTGCCTGCACCATTGGGCCCCAGAAAACCTAGTATTCGCCCTGGTTGTGCTGTAAAGCTAATCTGATCTACTGCTTTTTGCCCACCATAATGTTTGGCCAGCGATTTTACAATTACACTCAATTTGCTGAAAGGTTTAGGTTTTTAAATTTCAATTGATTTTTTGTCCGATAAGCATCCAATTGCGTTCCGGCAAGCACTAACTCATCGGTAGACAGCACATCTGCGCCATTGGCTATCAAATCGCCGTAAATATCTTTATGTTTATTGGCTTTTGCGCGATGATCTATATTCCCCATAGTGCCCAAAATAGTACTTATGCCTTTTCCATGCAAATATTGATATAGACTTTTATCGGGTTCCGATATGCCCACGAAAGCTATGATCTTTTGGTCAGGCACCCCCATCTGGTTCAAACGCTCCAAATCTTGCGCACTTTTTACAGTGGCAGAAATCATTAGATCTGGTGCTAATTCATGTACTTTTGCAGCTTGGTTTGCATTGTAGGTAATGATAATGGAATTGGTTTCCGATTTGGTCTTACGTACTGCTTCAATAATCTTTTCGTAAGGCACCCCCTTTTTGATATCGATGGTAAAAAGCACCTTATTTTTGCCCCAACGCAGCACTTCTTCCAAAGTTGGGATTTTGAATTCGGTGAGCTTGCCATCATTGTCCTTAAGGCGAAGCTTTTGTAGTTCTGCATTGGTCTGGCTTTCTATCAAACCACTTCCGCTTGTTGTTCTGTCCAACTTATCGTCGTGCATAATTACCAACACCGAATCTTTGCTAAGCGATACATCAAACTCTATAATAACAGGCTGATAAGTAGTTGCATTTTCAAAGGTTTCGATGGCATTTTCTGGGAAACCAGGCATTGGACCTCCACGATGTGCACTCAGTAAAGGGTAAGCCGTTGTTTTCCTATTCAAAAAGTCTTGAAATGCTTTCGCAGTTTTAAAACTGATATAATGATGTTGCCTGGGGGCTATACAGGCAATAGCCGATAAGCCAAGGGCTACTAATAGAAATCTTATTTTTTTCACGTGATTGCTTTGAACTACAAAATTAAGTTTTTACCTCCACTTAATTGTTTGTATTTAGCGACTAAAAGTTAATATGTCTAAAATTGTAAAAACAGTTTCAACACACAAGGCCCTGTTAGATTTCGGCTATGATTAATATGGAGAGCCAGAAATAACGTATTGATTAGCGTTTAGTGCAGAAACATTTTAAACTAAACCTGAACGATGTGGAAAACCCACAGACCGAATGTAATGAGGGCGAGGATTTAGAACGAAGTGCAGGGCTATAGCAGCCGATTAGCACCAAAATTGATTTCAAAAAACCTTAAGCCTTATACCTTTAAGCCCTCCTTTTTATTATATTTGCCGCACTATGGCTCAAAAAAATAACGACGAAATTTTCAAGAATGTAATATCACACGCTAAGGAGTATGGTTTTGTTTTCCAAAGCAGCGAAATATATGATGGTTTAAGTGCTGTTTACGACTATGGTCAACTAGGTGTCGAGCTGAAGAACAACCTTAAAACCTACTGGTGGAAGGCAATGGTGCAAATGCACGAAAACATTGTAGGAATTGATTCTGCCATTTTCATGCACCCTAAGGTATGGAAAGCCAGTGGCCACGTGGATGGTTTTAACGACCCGATGATTGACAACAAGGATAGCAAAAAACGCTACCGTGCCGATCAATTATTGGAGGATAAAATTGCCAGATATGAAAAAGATGGCAAAACAGAGAAAGCTGCAAAATTACAGGCTGATATGGATGAGGCCTTAAAGGCCGAAGATCTACCTCGCTTGAAGACCTTAATAGAAGAACATGAAATTGCCTGCCCGGTTAGCGGAACCAGAAATTGGACCGATGTGCGTCAGTTCAACCTCATGTTCAGCACTCAATTTGGTGCAATGGCCGATGGCAGCGAAGTGGTATATCTACGTCCCGAAACGGCCCAAGGTATTTTTGTCAATTTCCTTAATGTGCAGAAAACAGGTAGGATGAAAATTCCCTTCGGTATAGCACAAATTGGAAAAGCCTTTAGAAATGAAGTAATTGCCCGTCAGTTCATTATGCGCATGCGTGAGTTTGAACAAATGGAAATGCAGTTTTTTGTTCGCCCAGGCGAAGATGAGAAGTGGTTCGAATACTGGAAGGAAGCCCGCTTAAAATGGCACAGGGCCTTGGGTACAGCTCCTGAAAAGTACCGTTTTCACGACCATGTTAAATTAGCTCATTATGCCAATGCTGCTACTGATATAGAGTTCGAATTTCCATTTGGCTTTAAGGAAGTAGAAGGTATCCACAGTCGTACCGACTTCGATTTATCGCAGCACCAGGAATATTCTGGCAAGAAAATGCAGTATTTTGATAACGACCTGGATGAAAATGGCAAGCCTTATGGCAACTATGTACCTTATGTGATCGAAACGTCGATAGGCCTGGACCGTATGTTCCTGCTCACCCTGATCAATGCCTTGGAGGAAGAAGATTTAAGTACGCCAGAGAAACAGGACAGCAGAACCTTGTTACGCCTACATCCGGCATTAGCACCAATCAAAGCGGCTATTTTCCCATTGACCAAAAAAGATGGGCTACCAGAAAAAGCCCGTGAAATTATGGATCAATTAAAATTTGATTTTAACTGTATATATGAGGAAAAAGATGCCATTGGCAAGCGCTACCGTCGCCAAGATGCCATTGGTACGCCTTTCTGTATTACAGTTGACCACCAAACCTTAGAAGACAATACGGTTACCATTCGCCATCGCGATACCATGGAGCAACAGCGTATTGAAATTAAGGACTTGCACTGGACCATTGAAAGCAAGGTAAGTTGGAGAGGCTTATTGAGCTAGATGAATAGATTAGAAACCAGCCCCGAAATTTCGGGGCTTTTTTGTGAACCTTATTCTTCCATTCAACTATTTCTTTATTTATTTGGCAAACATCAATTAATTAGCTATTTATGCAAATATTTTATCCATTTAACCCTTAACAATTCAATGAGGAACATTTTCTTAAAGACAAGCATATGCTGTCTTATCCTTTTCACGATCTCTTGTGCTAAAACTACCGAACATATAAATATTCTACCCGACTCTTTTATGAAAGTCAAAATTGATGGGACTTTAACAGAGTTTAAGACGGTAACTGCTGTAATTATGGATGTAGCGCCTAAAAAGGCATTGCAAATCGTTGCATCAAAAGGTACTACCGAGGGGCTTAGCATCATGCTAAACGATTATACTGGTCAGAAAACTTATGACTTAAGTGGTAACAAAAGCATCGTGATATTTACATTAGATGCCTTACGACCTCTAGAAACAACATTTCTTGCTGAAGAAGGAAAAGTGGTTATCACTTCTGCCACAGCCGAATCTATATCTGGCACTTTTGAGTTTAAGGCGAAGAATATGTCGGACGATAGTGAAAAAATATTTAAAGAAGGCTCTTTCACTGTAAGCTTGGTAATACCAAAAGGTCCAAATCCGACTCCAACTCCTACTACCTACTATCTTTCGTTGAAAGTTGATAACAAGGCTGTAAATTTAGACTTTCAAACAGCTCTTCGTGGTCAAGTCAACGGAAACAACACCTTATCTATACAAGCTAGTGCAAAAGATAATAAAAATCCAAAGTTGTCATTTTATTATCCAGGAAGTTTTATAGGAATTGTAAAAGGTCTCAATATAGTTGGCTTTGGTAAAGATAGTGACAGTGAATTAAAATACACAAATGAGTCTGGCAAAGAGTATTCAACAAAATTAGACGAAGATGGTGGTTATTTTACAATTTTAGATGTAAAGTATGAAAATGGTGGCTACGTTGTAGGAAAATTTAGCGGTTCATTGACTTCATCAGATAAGAGTAAAATTACAATCACAGAAGGATTGTTTAAGGTTCAATTTAGTAACTAATTCGACTTTGTCATTTTAGCATACTAAGAAACTGCCCTTATTATGCGGGGGCTCTTTTATTTTCTCTGAGTTTCGAGCCTATAAACTTGGTGCATTTAAGTAATAAATGCGGACCTTACTTACGAACCTCAGTTCGATTATTATTTTGTTGATTTTTAACTACATATATATCGTTCATAGCATGCAGACGCCGAAATAAATTTACTCCGTAGCTTTCCGCTTCGCTACAGGTCAACATCTATTTTAAACAGCTATTTTAATGCATTACCAGTATTTTTGTTTCAAAACTTGCATTACAAAATACTTCTAATTGCTTCTTCGCTCCTAGCAATTACAGCTTTATCATCCTTTACAATAATCGGTCTTTGTATTAAAATAGGATTTTCATGCATCGCAACAATCAACTCTTCATCTGTCAAATTCTTTCCCCTATATTTTTCGTTAAATATCGTTTCGTTAACCCGAACCAACTCCAATGGCGTGATGCCCAATTGCTGAATAAGTTCTTTAAGTTCCTCCACACTTGGTGGATTTTCCAAATAGTTAATCGTGATAAAATCAATATGATGATTTTCTAGTGCACTCCAAGCCGCATTACTTTTGCTGCATTGGCTATTATGATAAATCTTTAAACTCATTATTTCTTACGCCAATACCAATCGTGTTGGTCTATCCTGGTAATTTCAGGCTTACCAATCTGGGTTAAAATGCGTCTAGCGCCTACCAAGGTTTTGGTCTGGTATTCATCATAATTAATAGCCGTAGGTAAAATGCTGCTAATTTTCACCATGCCTGCCGATTGTATAAATTCACCATTGCCCATATAAATTGCAGTATGGCTCACCCTGCCATTGCTAACACCTCTACGTTTGGCAGCAGAAAAGAACATTAAATCGCCGGGCTTTAGATTTTTAAGGCATTTATCCACACTAATTGAATCATTCTCTAAAACCTCTAATTTTTCTCCTACCAAAGCCTGTTGGGAGGCGTCACGTGGTATAATTATGCCATTTAAAAAGTAAGCTGTCTTAGTAAAGCCACTACAATCTACCCCTTTAATAGAAGTACCTCCCCATAAATATGGCACTCCAATAAGTGTTTCTGCCGATTGCAAGATTGCCTCTGCTGTTGGATTAGGCCGCTTTATCCATTCAGTATAATCGGCTACTTGATTTCTAGGGACATACGCTATACGCCGATCGGGGAAAGAGACCTTTATAAAGTTGCCTTCGGCACCCAAATCTTTTAAAATATTACCATTCACCAAATCAGAGATCCTAGCAGCATTCACCTCTGGCCTAGAAAAAGCATGGCCGTAGTCTTGAATAAAAACAACTTTCTTTGCGACCTGCCATTCTTTGAAATCATGTTCATTCATTGGCGCAACCGAACCCGCATCTGTCCAGGCCAAATAACCATCTGGCGATTTGACCAAATAAAATCCTCCCTGTTTTTTGAGCAGTTGGATAGGCGTGCCCAATAGGGTTTGTGTCATCAGCTCTGCGCCATGAAATGGCTGGCTTCTATTGTTGCCAACAGAAATATTAGTTACCCCATAAGTTAGTCCTTTTAGGCTGAGCCCTGGCAACAGAACAGTATGCAACCTTGCTTTTTCCTTTTCCGGAAAGGCCTTTTCAAAAGCATTAATTGCCTCAATTATTGTACTTTCTACGAAAACAGAGTCTGTTTTGAAACGTACATTAAAATATACGGCTCTTTTATCTGCTGCGTATTTTTTTTGGACAGCATTTGCTATCGTCCTATAAGCCAAGGTATCTACCTGTGCAAAAGCACTAAAAGTAAAAACACTGCATAATAAAGTAAAACAATACTTGATCATTTTTTATTTGTTTAATACGAAGTTACAATATAAAAATACCTCGACCATTGCTTAAACGTAATTTAATATTTACATAAAAAAATAATTGAGAACAGGTATACCCCAAAAAAAACCTATATCTTGAAAACCAACAAATAATAAAACATGATGTTAAAAAAACTACCCCTACCTTTATGGACCATCGCCCTCCCCATACTTGCATGGTTAGCCTATTTGGCCCCACTTAATGATCTTGGCTTTTTTCAAACCTTATTGTTAGCGATATTATTGATCGGCAGTGTATTGGCGGCAGTTCATCATGCTGAAGTAGTTGCCCATCGTGTAGGAGAACCTTACGGCACACTTATTTTAGCCTTGGCCATTACCATCATAGAAGTTGCCCTTATTGTTTCATTGATGTTAACTGGCGGTCCGGAAACCGATGCACTTGCCAGAGATACCGTATTTGCGGCAGTAATGATCATCCTTACCGGAATGATCGGCATTTGTTTATTGGTTGGAGGGGTAAAGTACAAACAACAGGTATTTAGTTTAGATGGGGTGAAAGCAGCTTTGGTCGCTTTAACTGCTATTTTAGTACTCACGCTCATCTTACCAAATTACACCACAAGCATAGAAGGCCCTTATTATACTGATGCCCAACTGATTTTTGTAGCGATCATTTCATTGATTTTATACGGTACCTTTGTTCTGGTACAGGCCGTGAGGCATCGAGACTTTTTTTTACCTCCAAGCAACGATGGCAATGAAGATGTACATGCTGATCCACCGAGCAAAAAAGTGGCATTATTGAGCCTTTTATTATTATTGGTATGCTTGGGTATTGTCGTTTTACTATCAAAAGCATTAGCTCCGGATATTGAAAATGCAGTCGTTAATGCGGGCGCGCCAAAGTCATTGGTGGGTGTAATCATTGCAGCAGTAGTGCTCCTGCCAGAAGGCTTAGCAGCTTATCGGGCAGCCAGAAAAAACAGATTGCAAACCAGTTTAAATTTAGCATTAGGTTCGGCATTGGCCAGTATTGGGCTCACCATTCCTGCCGTAGCCATCGTTTCCATGATCACGGGCATGACCATAACCCTTGGCATTGACACCAAATCAACTGTACTCTTATTGCTGTCACAATTTACCATTATGCTTTCTTTAGGATCTGGAAGAACAAACATATTGCAAGGCGTTGTACTATTAACTATTTTTGCGGCTTATTTATTCACTATCGTTTCCCCTTAACAAATTTCAACTGGGCAAAACGATGGTGCAGGAACTAACTTAAATGAGCCTAAGACCTAAGCAACCAAATTCCATCTATCTCAATTTATTGTATCGGCTATTGCTGTTGCTGATACTCTATGCCTTTTGTCGCTTTGGTTTTTACCTCACCAATAAATCTCAGTTTGCCCACTTAAGCGTGACGGAGATAGCTTATACCTTTTTAGGAGGCCTAAAATTTGATATCGTAGCTATACTTTATATCAATTCATTATATATTGTACTACAAACATTACCCTTACCTTTTAAATACCTTAATGGATACCAAAAGTTTTCAAAGTGGCTATTTATAGTGACCAACAGCATTGGTTTCTTAGCCAATTTTATTGACTTTGCCTATTATAAATTCACCTTAAAAAGGACTACGGGCAGTGTATTTTCACAATTTAGCCACGAACAGAACAAGCTGAAACTGTCGGCAGATTTTTTGCTTGAATATTGGTACCTCCTGATCATCTTTATCTTTTTTATTATAGCCTTTACCAAACTTTATGACAAGGTAAAAATCCAAAAAGCACCAAGGTTCACCTGGAAAATATACCTGGTTCAATTCGTGGCGCTTTTAATTACCGGTATTCTTTTCATTATAGGTGTTAGAGGTGGTTGGCGACACAGCACACGACCCATTACGCTCAGCAATGCAGGAGATTTTGTAAAGGCTCCAGGCGATATGAGCTTAGTGTTGAACACCCCTTTTAGTATCATGAAAACATTAAAGGCAGCCACTTTAAAACCTGTTCAATACTTTGATGAAAAAACGTTGGATTCCATCTATAATCCTATACACATACCAACATCAAAAGGAAATTTTAAACCGTTAAATGTAGTATTCTTGATTATTGAGAGCCTTGGTAAAGAACATATTGGCGCCCTAAACCAAGATCAGCTGAATGGAAAATATAAAGGGTATACCCCTTTTATTGACAGCTTGGTAGGTCAGAGTTTTACTTCTGGCCAAACCTATGCCAATGGCAGAAAATCCATAGATGCGCTTCCTTCTGTCATATCCGGTATTCCATCTATCAAAGAACCTTTTGTACTGTCGTCATATTCGAGTAACACGACCACCAGTATAGCCAAACTACTTGGCGATAAGGGCTATGAAACTGCCTTTTTTCATGGGGCACCAAATGGATCGATGGGTTTTTCTGCCTATACCAATTTGGCGGGCATCAAAAAATATTATGGCAAAAACGAATACCACAACGATGCCGATTTTGATGGCATATGGGGCATTTGGGATGAGCCTTTTATGCAGTACATGGCACAGACCATCAACACCTTCAAGCAACCATTTTTTAGTGCCTTTTTTTCCGTATCCTCACACCACCCTTTTAAGGTACCCGAGAAATATCAGGGCAAATTTCCCAAAGGGCCGTTGCAGGTGCAGGAACCTATGGGCTATACCGACATGTCCATTAGAAAGTTTTTCGATAGTGCCAAGAAAATGCCATGGTACAACAACACCTTGTTTGTACTCTGTGCCGATCATGCTACTGTTTCCTATCTTCCCGATTACCAGACCATACAGGGCTACTATTCCATTCCCATTTTATTTTACTATCCTGGTGGAAACTTAAAGGGCAAAAGCAATAAACTGATACAACAAATTGACATCATGCCCACCGTTTTAAATTACCTGAACTATGACCAGCCCTATTTTGCTTTTGGTTTCGATGCCTTAAATGCCGACAACCATAATTTTGTAGTCAACAACAACGATGGAAACTACAATTTATACGAAGGGGACTATTTATTGGTAAATGACGGGATAAAAAGTATTTCTTTGTACAATCTAAAACTAGATCGACGAAATACAAATAACCTGATTAACAAAGCGCCTTTCATACAGCAACAAATGGAACAAAAACTGAAAGCTTTTATCCAGCAATACAACAATAGGATGATCAACAACCAGTTAACCTATAAATCTAAAAGATAATCGTCCAAGAATAAGGCAATAAAACACATCAAATCTTCCACCACATGCGTAATTTAATTCTGGGTATTATCGATTTTTTTCATCCTCCGTTTAAAAAATTCATTTCCCTTCATAACTTCCGATATTTAGCTACCGGTGGCAGTACGTTCATTCTTGGCAATTTGGTTTATTACCTGGCCTACCGCTTTTTGTTCCATAGCGAAGAAATTGACATCTGGTTCTTTGCTCTTAAACGTGAAACAGCTGCACTTGCCGTAGATTTTGCCATCGTTATACCAGTAAGTTTCATCCTGAACAAATACATCATATTTACACATAGCAAACTTAAGGGCCGTACACAATTGTTCCGTTTTATCAATCTACAGTTCATCAATATTCTGCTCAACTTTGTATTGCTCAAGTTCTTTGTAGAAATCTTACAAATTTACCCTACCATATCTAGGTTCATTGTCTCAGTACTCATTGCTGTTTTCAGCTATCTTTACCAACATTATTTTACCTTCAGTGTAAAAAAAATTGGCAGAAAGGATTAATGGTTGTTTCTAGAACCATAGGGTAAAAACCATTCAAACTTTTGACCTGAAACTTGATTTAGATCATGGCATAAAATATCCCTGTTAAACGCCAACATACTATTTTTTAACTAAAAATGACAAATATCATATTATAGTTATTTAATAGACATTATTTGGATTACTTCCCCAAACCAGCTAATTTAGCCATATATGAACAAGCCTATCAGAAATGAGCGATTTTAATGACTTTAATAACAAGCAGGTAGCCAAATTGCCTAGACATTTAAGGCAATTTATAGTAGAGCAGAACTATGAGAAATATACGCCAATTGACCAAGCGGTTTGGCGTTATGTAATGCGCCAGAACTATAGTTATTTAAAGCATGTAGCTTATTATCCATATATTAAAGGCTTACAAAGAGCTGGTCTGAGCATTGAGTATATACCCGACCTGCAGACCATGAACGACAACTTGGGCAAGATTGGCTGGGGTGCCGTAACGGTCGATGGCTTTATTCCGCCTGCTGCTTTTATGGAATATCAGGCTTACCGCGTATTGGTTATAGCAGCCGACATCCGCCAGATCAATCATATCGAATATACGCCCGCACCAGATATTATTCATGAAAGTGCTGGGCATGCGCCTATTATTGCCGATACGGACTATAACAATTATTTAAGTTATTTTGGCTCTATTGGAGCCAAGGCCATGTTTTCAAGCAAGGATTTTGAACTGTATGAAGCCATTAGAAAATTATCCATCTTAAAGGAAGCTGCCAATGCTGATGAAGCAGAAATTGCCAAGGCCGACAAGGAACTCAAATATATTGCAGAAAATATGGGCGAACCCTCTGAAATGGCTTTACTAGGCCGTTTACATTGGTGGACCGTAGAATATGGTTTAATCGGTACTTTAGAAAATCCGAAAATTTATGGTGCAGGCTTGCTTTCTTCCATTGGAGAGAGTGCTAGTTGTATGGATCCGAAAATCAAGAAGATTTGGTATGACATCAATACCGTAAATTATTCTTACGACATCACCAAAGAGCAACCACAGCTGTTTGTTACGCCTACTTTTCAAAACTTGATCGATGTACTGGAACAATTTGCCGATACCATGGCCTTTAGACGTGGTGGTGCAGAAAGTATCTTAAAGGCAATAGAATGTAAAAATGCAAGCACAGCAGTTTACAGCTCTGGTTTACAGGTTACCGGAATATTCACCGATATGGGCATCAGTAAAGAGGATGAAGTAACTTTTATTAAGACCACCGGACAATCGGCATTGGCTTTTGACGGAAAAGAGTTAGCTGGACATGGCAAAAATTATCATAAAGACGGCTTCTCTTCGCCCGTTGGCAAATTAAAGAACATTGATAAACCGCTCGAGGACCATACTTTTGAGGACCTGACAGCCATAGGTATTAAAGTTGGCGAAACAGGTGAATTAATTTTCCAAAGTGGGATCACCGTAAATGGTAAGGTAAAAGAGGTCATCAACAAGAAAGACAAGATCCTGTTAATTGCCTTTGAAGATTGTACCGTGAAGGAAGCTAATGGGAATATCCTTTTCCAACCGGAATGGGGCACCTACGATATGGCTGTAGGCGAAAAAATTATTTCGGTATTTAATGGCTGTCTCTTATACACATCTCCGAGCCCACGAGACCTG
>NZ_JAELTN010000028.1 GCF_016428855.1 Pedobacter sp. ASV28 | reverse complement strand
CCCCCCCCCCCCCCCCCCCTTTTTTTACAGCATAAGACGTAATACGAGATGGTAACGCAGGTCTCGTGGGCTCGGAGATGTGTATAAGAGACAGTTCCTGGGCAGTTACTAAAATACAATAACATTGATCATAAGCTGGCCGTGAAGAATATTGATACCAAAGAGGTTAACGCTTGGATTAATGGAAAATTGGTGTTCAATGATGTTTCATTAGCAGACGTTTTCAATCGAATTGAAAAACAATACCAAATACGAATAAAGGTCTCTGCCAATTGTCATTTAGTTGATAAGCGGCTTACGGGTGTATTCGAACGCAAAAGCCCAGAAAATATACTGGATAAGATCCTATTTATATATGGGCTAAAATACCACAGGAAAGGAGGCGATTATATAATAGATCTATAAACAAAAAAGGAAGGCTTCGTCTCACCGATGCCCTCCCAGATAATTTTCAAGCCGTGTTAGAACTTAAAAAAATAAATCTATGTATCTCTTTGCACATTTACGTGTTTTTAGTGAAAAAAAAATAACATTCCTTATGCTGCTACTCATGATGCAGCTCTTTTTTGCCCAGGGCTCGATAGGCCAGTTGGTGAATGCCGTTCATAAAATTAATACACCTGTAACCTTGATATTAAAAAATGTAACTCTAGATCAGGTGTTGGTCAAATTAAATGGACAGGCAGGCTATCATTATATCTATGACAACAACCAGGCAAAAACAATTAAGGTAAACAACCTTAACCTCGAAAAAGTTGCTTTAGGCAAAGTGCTTTGGCAGCTCGAAAATGAGATTGGACTAAGCTATAGTATGGATGGAAATTCGATCGTGGTCAAGATCGAGGAAAGTAAAAAACAGCAAAAACAAAATCCTGGAAAAATTACAGGTATGGTATTGGATGAGAAGGGGCAGGGCCTTCCCGCAGCTTCAATTAAGGTAGTAGAGACAGGCAGGAATGTGCAAACAAGTGTTGATGGTAATTATGCATTAAGCCTACCATCAGGAACATATACCATAGAAGTGTCTTATATTTCTTATCAAAAGCAAAGGATTACGGGTGTTGAGGTAGAGGAAAATAAGAATACGTTGTTGGATATTGCCATGAAAGTAGACGCCAAGGGACTTAAAGAGGTAGTGGTGACTGCAAATTATACCAAAGCTTCCATTGAAGGACTGTACGCCCGTCAAAAGAACAGTGCAGCAATGTCTGATGGTATTACCGCCGAGCAGATTAGCCGAACCCCTGATAACAATACTGCGCAAGTGCTAAAAAGGGTAAGCGGATTGCAGGTTTCTCAAAATAAATACGTAGTAGTGCGTGGTTTGAGTGACCGTTATAACAATGTGCTCCTTAATGGAAACCAATTGCCCAGTACAGAGCCTAATCGCCGCGATTTTGCTTTCGATATGATACCAAGTGGCTTGGTTGATCATATTATTGTGAATAAAACAGCAACTCCAGATCTGCCTGGTGAATTTACAGGGGGGCTAGTGCAGGTGAACACCAAAGATATTCCTGAAGAAAATTTTGTAACTATTGCGATCGGTAGCGGATTTAACAGTAGGGCTACCGGAAAAGATTTTATTGGCGGGCAAAGAGGAACGGCCAACTATTTTGGCAATGCCAATGATTTTCAGAAAAAACCAGAAGGTATGTCATTTAGCGAATATAACGTGCTGGCTAATAAGATAAATAATAGCACTGCCTCTACAGAAGAAAAGCAAAAGGCATTTCAGTTTCTTAACCAATTTCCCAATAATTGGGCCATGCGTCGTTATACGGCGCAGCCTATTCAAAATTATGCCTTATCAGTGGGGCGTAGTATACCCCTTAACCATACAAAACTCGGAATTATAGCAGCCATTACTTATCGTAATGAGCAGAATGCAGATCAGGATGATCAATATGTGCCAACTGTATTGGACAATAAAGGAGTGGAATATACTTTTACCACCTTGTTGGGCGGGAGTTTAAACCTCGGCTATACTTTTGGTAAAAACAAGTTGGCCTTTAAAAATACTTATAACAAACGTTTTTCCGATAAACTGTACGAATTTAAGGGAATTGATATCATGAGCAATAATTTGCGCACCAATAACTATTCTGCGCAGACGCTCATTAATGAGTTATTCCAAACTAGTCTTGCCGGAGAGCATGCCTTTGGCAGGAGTGGAATTAAGTTGGATTATAACCTGGCACTTGCCACATTGGAAAGAGATCAACCTAATAGTCGGGTAATGAATATGAGGGGCTTGCCATTAGGTTCTGTCGGACCAGAAGATTATTATGAATATAATTTCAACGATTATCAACCAGAGTATGGTTCAGTTTTCTATTCAAATCTATCAGAAAAGCGATATGCCTATCAGGCAAATTTAATAATACCCTTTAAACTGTTAAAGTTGAACCAAAATTTTAAGTTCGGTTATCAGGGAAGTTATCGAAAAGCAACCTTTGGGGCAGATTCATATAGAATTAGAAATGTGCCCGGTGCAGCGAATAATTTTGACGGCCATGCCTATACAGACGTTTATAACAACCAAAACTTTATAGATCAGAAGCTCTTCCTGATCTCTTATATTGGGGCAGGTCAATCTGCAAATACAGGTTCGGCTACGGGTTATGATGGCAGCCAACAACTCAATTCCTACTATGGAATGGTAGACATCAAGCCTATCGAAAAATTAAGACTGATTGGTGGATTTAGGTTGGAGCAAAATAACCAGCGGGTTTTTACCAATACCTTAGGCAAATCAACTGATCCTAACCAGGTCAATCCGGTGGTAGATAGCCTAATTGCCATTAAAAAGAACGATTGGCTACCTTCCTTAAATGCCATTTATGCCCTCACCTCTAAAATGAATATCAGGGCGGCATTTTATAAAACGGTAGCCCGTCCAGACCTTAAAGAACTTTCCTATTTTTCATACTTCGATTTTGAGGTGTTTAGAACAATAAGTGGAAATAATCTTCAGCCCACACAGATCAAGAATTATGACTTGAGGTATGAATTCTATCCCAGTCCAGACGAAATTATAGCTGTATCTGGTTTTTATAAAAAATTTACCAATCCTATAGAACTTACTTTTGAACCTACATCTGCAAAACCATTTCTTATTTATAAAAATCTGGCTAGCGCAAAGGATCTGGGTTTTGAAGTGGATTTTCGTAAATCGCTACGTTTTCTTTCCTCTTCCGCTTTTTGGAAGCGCATGTACTTATCTGGAAGTTTCACTTGGGTAGATGCTTCGGTAGATCTTGGTGCAGGTATCGCCATGGATGCGAATGGCAACCCCATTGTAAGTAAGAGAGATCGTCCCCTATATGGGCAATCACCTTACATTATTAATGGAGGCATTGGTTACATCGGTAAAAATTTTGGTGTAAATGCCGTATATAACCGTTATGGAAAACGCGTAGTGACCTCTACGGCATATACTTCAGAAGACGAATATGAAAACCCCCGCAATGTAATTGATCTACAGTTTAGCTATAAGTTTTTGAAGGCACAACGGGCCGAACTTCGTTTGAACGTAAGCGATATTTTGAACGAACAGTTAATCACCTATAAAAATCAGTACGGACCAGCACATCCGGTGTATAAAGAACGCGATCCTTCGGTACCCCGATATCCGGGAGATGGAACTGCTGAACTTGCGGCAGAGCAGTTGGATCCAAAAGGCACATCTTATAATGCCGCGTACGATGTAGTGACTTTCAGGCGAAGAAATGGTACCAACTGCACGCTCAATTTCATTTATCGTTTTTAATTGTACCACATCATAAGTAGTAGAACATTTAAAAGAAAGGAGGATCATTTAAGAAACAAAAACCAGTAAAGTTCAAATCTAAAAACTACTAAAAATTATAAACCCGGCTATAATGCCCTAAATTTTTAAAAACTAATTTTATGAAATTTCAAATTAAATCTACAGGTATCTATTTATTATTATTCTTCGCATCTTTCTCTTTGTATTTAACAAGCTGTAAGAAAGATTTTAGCACTGCTGCTGCTACTAAAGGCCAGTTTAACCGTTCAACTAAAGCACTATATAGTGACACGCGAACTGTGCCAGTAGCTACCAAAACTTTGAGTGGTATCATTACGGGTACCAGATCTCTTTCTAATGACACGTTATACTACCTTAGTGGTCCTGTATATGTTGATAGTTTGGCCACGCTTAATATAGAAGCTGGTACCTTTATTAAAGGTGTAGACAAAGTCAATACACCAAATGGCTTTCCTTCTTATCTTGTGGTGAGAAGAGGTGGGAAAATTTTCGCTGACGGTACAGCAGAATCACCTATTGTTTTCACTTCTCAGTATTCGGCAAATAACCGTAACGAAGGAGATTGGGGCGGTATTGTAATTTTGGGAAGGGCGCCAGTAAATAATGTAAGACCTAAAATAGAGGGCATACCTGCAGAACAAATTCCTGCAGCCCTTGCAAGTAAAGATGCCATTGGTTATGGAGGAGATATTAATAACGATAACTCTGGCAGACTTGTTAATGTGAGAATTGAATTTGCTGGCGAAGTAATTACAGAAGGAAACGAGTTAAATGGCCTAACATTGGGCGGCGTTGGTTCTGGTACTACTTTAGATCATATTCAGGTATCGATTGGTGCTGATGATGCCTTTGAATTCTTTGGCGGATCGGTTAATGCTACCTATTTGATTTCCTATTTCAACGATGACGACGACTTTGATTTTGATCAAGGTTATCAGGGAAGTATCCAATTCGCTGTGGCCCAAAAAGATCCTAATATTATAGCGTATCCAAGATCTGGTAATCCAAACGGCATAGAGTCTAATAATGTAACTTCGCCAATTATTACAGGTGGAACCTATTCGGGAAGAGTTACTACACCTATTTTAAGCAATTTTAGCATTTTGGGCGATACCACTAGTGCACCTAGTGCAGGTACAGGTACAGTGTTCAGGGTAGGCTCAAGTGCTGTATTCAAAAACTCAGTTGTTGGTGGTTTCTATGCTGGTGCTAATTTGGGTACTGCTGCTGGTTCGTTGGTGTTTACGGGCAATTATTTGCACTATTTCACCAATAATGGTTATCCTGTAACCGGGAATAATATTGATAATACAGATTCAAACTTCTTTTTGTTGACTGCACCATATAATGCTACAGCTCCTGACTGGAGATATGTTAGCGATCCGATCAATGGTATTTTTTCTCCATTGGCTAGCGGTTGGAATGGTACAGGCTTATCTGTTACCCATGCGGGTGGTTCATTATTATCGTTTACTAATACCACTTTTATAGGCGCCTTTGGTGAAAATGATGGAACGCAAAATGGTAACCGTTGGGACTCGACAGGATGGGCTTCTTATACGCCTAGAACAAACACCTACTAATTAAAATATAAAAAGGTACATTAAAAATAATCCCGGGATTTAATTAATCCCGGGATTTATTTAAAAGATAGAAGAAACCATCTCAAATTTGTGGTCGGTGAGCTAGGGAAAGAGATTGCAAATGAATATTCAGCACAATTGAAAACAGATAAATACAAATGAAAATAAACAGACTTTTATACTTTGCCATGACCATTAGCTTCTTTTGCCTTGCGTGTAAAAAAGAAGGGAAAATTGTAGAATATCCAGATTTTGGTAGATTGGCCGTATCGGGATCGGCACCAATTGGCTCGAAGCCACTGTTGATCAATGTAGATGGAAAACTTCAGGATTCGATGATGGTGGGAGCAACAGGGAGTGTCAACAAAAATATGATTATACAGTCTGGCGAAAGAAAGGTAGCGATCTTGGACCATGACAATAAGTTATTGATTGATACGCTACTTAAATTTGTGGTAGGGAGAGTAAATACACTTCCGGTATTTCTATACACAGGCACTTCTCTTTTGTTTGATGATCTGGATAGTAGACCAGTTACCTCGGGAAATGTGCTGTTCAGGTTTGTAAATAATTCTCCAACCCTTCCCGAACTGATGAATATAGAAATCGTTTTGATCTATACCCAAGCAGGTGCAAGAAAGATTGTTCCAATAAATAAAAAACTAAATGGAATTACGAGGGATAAATTTTCGGGCTATTTGGAATTGGAACCACTTGCTTCGTTAACGCCTGTAGGAGCTACGGGGGCAACTTATGTGATTATTGGTACCAATGCCGTTACCGGCGAGGTAGTCATGAATGTTGATCCTGTTCCTGCTTCAACCAATAATACCTATGCTACATTAAGATATACGTTGTCGGCTACCAGTACAACGTTTGTACCCAATGCAGTGGTTTCTTTAGCTATAGGTGATCCTGCAAGCCCTAGTACAAAAATAAGGGCCTAAAAAGCAATTTTTGCAAGAATTGCAAACTAAAAAGGCTTGCCTTAAGAGGCAGGCCTTTGAAAATTCAAATTCCTCTACAGGTATCTAGGCTGTAAGGAACTGCAATATACAATATTAATTTAATATGAAAATAAGCAATGGAAATCTATTTTTTTTATTGCTTATTTGTTCATTGTCAGTCAACTCCAGTTTTGGCATAGCCCTGCAATTCTCTACGTAATAAAGACAAAGATTCACGAAGGTGGTTATCAATGGTATTTGGTGAAATGGAAAGCCGTTCGGCAAGTTTTTTCCTTGTTAACCCTTCCTCAAGGTATAATTGTATCACTTCTCTTCTTCTGCTGGTTAAACGGGAGAGGACATTATTGATTACAGCCAGATATTCTTTTCTTTTATATTGCGTTTCTACAGATGAACTTTCCTGATTGACCCTGTTAATGATGTGTTCGGTCATTTTTCTGCTGCACTTTTCCCTTCTCAAATTGTCTATATAAGTATTTTTGGCATAGGTATATAGTAAAGGGTAAAGGTTTCCTTTTTCGGCTACGGTTTCCCATTTTTCCCAAAGCAGGAGATACACCTTTTGCAAAATGTCTAATGTGAGGTCTTTATCCCTGCACAAGTTAAAAACAGTACCATACAATTTTTGATGAGTAGCATAATATATGCTATTGAACTGCTCTGTTTTTGATGTTTCTAAAGCGTTAAACATAAATTAGAGATTTAATATAAATCTGCTTATATCTTATTAACTCAGTGTGAATTAGAAGTTATGTTTATGGGTTGATAAACAATTACTTTGACTCTTGATATGGACTGTAATAAAGGCTAATAGGGGAATGGGAAAGAAAAAATAGCTATTGTATTCATTTTTTCTAAAAAAAGCAGGAAAAAATTGCGTAGTCGAATAACTACATTTATATTTGTAGTCAAATAGCTACATAATGAACTTAAGACGTGACGTTTTTCAGGCGATAGCAGATCCTACAAGAAGGGCCATACTTCTATTGGTTGCTTCTCAATCTATGACCGCAGGCACAATAGCCTTGAATTTTGATACGGCAAGGCCAACAGTTTCAAAACATCTGCAAATTTTAACGGAGTGTGAATTGCTCAGGTCCGAACAGAGTGGTAGGGAAATCCATTATCACATCAACGCAAAAAAAATGAAAGAAATCGCCGACTTTATAGAACCCTTCCGCCAAATGTGGGATGACAGATTTAATAAATTGGAGGCGATAATGAAAAACTACAAAAGCACATAAAATGGAACAGAAAACAAAAATCCAGGCAGAAGAAAACAGGCAGGAAATTATCATTAAAAGAACATTTGATCTGCCATTGGAATTGCTTTTTAAAGCTTACGAGGATCCTGAAATTGTGGAACAATGGATGGGCACCAAGGTATTGAAACTAGAGCATAAAAAACATGGAAGTTGGCAATTTCAAACTTCACACAATGGGCAGGTTGTATTTGGTGCAAATGGTGTTATACTTGAGTTTGTACCAAATGAAAAGATCACACGAACATTTGAAATGGAAAATTCTCCATTTCCTATCCAATTGGAGTTTTTTGAATTTAAAAAACTAACAGATCATACCAGTGAACTGACCATGCAGATCATTTTTAAATCTATAGCATTCAGAAATCAGCTTTTGCAAATGCCGTTTGCACAAGGATTGAATATGGCACATCATCGTTTACAAGAAATTATGAACAAACTAAAATAATAGAGCATGAACAAAAGTCATAAAATCATCTATTGGACTTCCACAATTTTGTTGGCCTTGGGCATGTTTTCAGGTGGACTAATGCAGGCTTTAAGAACTAAAGAAACGGCACAAGGTATTTTACATCTGGGTTATCCTATCTATTTTTTAAGCATATTGGGAACATGGAAGGTTTTGGGCGTAATTGCCATACTGCTTCCTAAAAGTCCTTTATTGAAAGAATGGGCCTATGCAGGGTTTTTCTTTGCCATGACAGGTGCAAGTATCTCGCATATTATAATGCGAGATAGTTTTGTAGAAAGTATTGGCTCGTTTATTTTTATATTGCTTATTGTGCTGTCTTGGTCTTTTAGACCTGAAAATAGAAAGTTAATGTTGGCTAAACCAAAAAAATATGAATTCTAAAGTTGATCGTTTTTTAGATAAGGCAGGCAAATGGAAAGATGAAATGACCTTATTAAGGGAAATTATTCTCGACATTACAGAGCTTGATGAAGATTATAAGTGGATGCATCCATGTTATACTTTGCAAGGTAAAAATATTGTTTTGATCCATGCATTTAAAGAATATTGTGCCCTGTTATTTCATAAAGGAGCCTTGCTAAAAGATCCATTGAGTATCTTGATACAACAAACGGAAAATGTCCAATCGGCGCGTCAGATCCGTTTTACAACTATTGATCAGATCAAAAAACAGGCCTCCATTATTAAGGACTATATAAGGGAAGCGGTAGAAATTGAAGAATCTGGAGAGAAAGTGGTACTGAAGAAAACATCCGACTATTCTGTACCTGAAGAATTCCAAAAAAGATTAGATGAAAATGAGGTATTAAAGAAAGCCTTTAGCGCCTTGACACCGGGAAGACAAAGAGCTTACCTGTTTCATTTTTCACAACCTAAACAATCTAAAACCAGAGAAACGAGGGTTGAAAAATATTTGCCCAAAATTCTTGATGGCAAAGGAATGGACGATTAAAGAAGGAATACAATCATACCATAAATGGACCTCAAAAAAATATATAGGCTACGACGGCCATGAGAATACCTTTATAATTAATGAGTAGTTCTATCAAGGAAGCTTACGTATGTAAAGATAGCTATCACTAGCTATTTTTTAGTGTTTTTGGAGTGCCTAATTTTATGAAGTGTCTTTAAAATTGCGCATCATGAAAAAAATATTGCTACTATTCGCCCTCCTTTTTCAAATGTCGATCTGTTTTGGGCAATCGGCGCAATGGGGCCCATGGACCTCTGTTTCATGTTATAAAGGTATTCAGTACAGTATCATGAATTTGGGCTTCAATAAAAGTACGAACAGTTATTGGTGGAATATCAGGTGGAAAAATAATTATTCGAAAGCTGTAAGCTTTGATGGCGAAGTAACAATTGGTGGTGAAACGGCCATACGTGGTGGCTGGGGGAGTCTGTCGCCTGGCGGAGTGCAGACCTACACATCCGTTCCCTATAAATCAAGCTCCGTTAATTTTATCGTTCGTGTTACTAAAGTTTGTTTCGCAGATAGGTACGGTGGCTGCAGTACCAATATGGAAGGCTATCCAAATTATGCCGACTGCGACAATGGAACGCCGAATTATAAAATCAACCCAAAGAAAACCGTTAATACACAAAATGGCCCATCGGCAACAACTGGTTCAACTGCACCAAACAATCAAAATAACAGTTCGGCTCCTGCAAGTAACCCAAATCCAGTTTACAACAATACACCGATTGTGAGCTTGCCTACTTACTCGCAACCTGTAGCAAATACCAGCCAAAGCGCTGTAAACACCCAAAGAAAAGTAGAAGCCATTAATCAGCTTGGCCAACAAACAATAGATCTGATTTCTTCTATACAGGCCGATGCCCAAAAACGTAAGGAAGCAAAAATAATTGAAGCTCAAAATGCAGCTATAGAATCAAAGAAAAAAGCAGAAAGACAGATAAACACGCTCAAAGATCCAAAGTTTTTTGAAACCTACTGCGATTTCATTGTGGCAAATTTAGAGGCTATTGGCTTTTCATTTTCCAAAATATCAACATACAAAGAAGATGAGAATGGTAAAGCGGCTACCATTGATTTCTCTAATAATGTTCAGACAGAAATCAGGCACACCAAGCTAAGTGATGGGGATATGTTATATACATTATATTTTGGCGCGAAAAATCTGGTTCATGGTAATCATTTGGCAAATTCTCAATTAGTTGAGTTTTTGAAACAATTTCATTTTTATAACTATACTGGCTACAGTAACTATAACACCAGCAATACCAAAATAGGCGATACTACTTATTATTGGTATAGGTTTACAGACCTGTTCGGATTGGATAAGAGCCAGCTGTTTACTAACCTATACCTTCAAGGCTACAAAACCAATAACTATAAAGGTGGCGCAGGCGAAATTGAGCGCTACAAGAGAAGTACATTAGATGAGATTGCGAAACTCAACAATTCTCAAGATGCAGTAGCCAAAGCCTATCTCATTGCCAGTAAATATGAGGATTTGAAAGATTATGTTAATGCAGTTAAGTATCACATTATCAGTTACAACAGTATGCCTGAAGAAAAAAGAAGCTTTTGGCAAACTGAAAAAATAGCCGACTTGTACTACAATTCAGAAAAGTTGAACAAAAAAGATAGCGCAGCTGTTTGGCTTGCGCTCACGCTTAAGCTCATGGAAAATGATCCGAAAAACAAGCTCGATATTGGTAAGGGAGAAAGCAATTGGTTTGACAGCAAGTATACCAAGCTCTTATATAATTATGGCAATTCGATTAGAAAAACCGATGGCAAACTGGCTGTCGAGATTTATTTGAAAGCCGTTAGAAACGGCTATACTGGTGCCTACACCGCAGCAGGCGTTATGTATGAGCTGGGGGAGGGTGGCGTAGAAAAAGACTGGAAACAAGCACAAGCTTATTACGAAAAAGATGCTGAAAAGAAAGGCGCAAAAGCGATGTACTACTTAGGACAACTTTATGAAAAAGGTGGGCCTAACTTGGAAAAGGACGAAAGAAAATCACAAAAATGGTTTAAAAATGCCTGTAAGGCCGATAAAAAATATTGCAAAAATAATTGATTATTCAAATAGAAATTCTAATGTGTGTACCTTTTCTGGCCTGGTGTTTCATAAAGGCTAAGCCTAAATATAATCCTCTTCTATCAAAAGAATTTGCAATTTTGTTTAAACAAATTTTCTGTATTAAGGTTTATTAAGACGTTGAACAAAATTTTGAATACTATGGCTAAATATTCAGAAAAAGCAGGTGAAAAAGTAGAAAGGGCCATACACGAAATGAAAGAAGGTAAACTAAAGACTGGCACGGGAAAAAAAGTAACTTCTAAAAAACAAGCGATAGCTATTGGTCTGTCGGAAGCCAAGAAAGCTGGGGCGAAAGTGCCAAAAGATCAATCTTAGTTGAATAGTTTCTAAAAAATACATAAAGTGAATTAATTTCTATTGATCATAAAATATTGCTTTATGTAAAGTTTTTGACGAAAATAGCTAAATAAAGATATTGACTTATAAAGTTGGGCTACTTTCTTGATCCTGTGTATCTATTTTACGAAAAGGGACTGATCCGAAAAATCTCATTGTTGTTTATAAGTATAAACAGTTAAATTTGCTCGGAAAAGCCCACTTAACATGCTAAAACTTTTAACCTATCATACACCAATACCGTATAGAGATGACTTTAGGCATAGTAATGCTAGAGACAATTTCAGGTTGGTTAAGATGATGAGCCTATGTGGTTTTATTTTGGCATTGGTTTCCCGTATAACCGCATTTTTGTATTACAAGGATTTAAGAGCTTTTCCAAATTACGAAGAGTACTCTTTAAGCAATATGATTATTCTGGTTGGTCATTTGTGTTTTTATTTAGGTAGCCTCTTGATATCTAAATACCAATCATTGAAACATTTCTTTTCCCTATGTTTTGTGGTTTTCCTATTGTTGAGTAGCCTATATGTAAGTTATGTCAACTCTATGCACAATACCAAGAATACACTTACTATGTTATTGATTGGTATTGTACTTGCAGGTCTGTTCTTTTTGTTGGAGCTTAAGCATATTCTGGTTATTACGGTGCTGCTTATGCTATGCTATTGGTTTAGTATAGTAAGTAGCAAGATCAGTTTCTTCGATAAAGTGCTCAATATATGTGCTGGCCTTACCTTGGGGCTTATCTTGTTCTTTATTTCAAGGTATAGCTATTACCTAAAGTCAAAAAGCTTTATAAGGATAAAGCAGTTGGAAGAAAAGAATAAGGAAATAGCTATGCTCAATCGTCAAAAAAGTGAAGTGTTGGCTTATGTGGCACATGACCTGAGAAGTCCGCTCAGCTCTATTCAGATGCTGAACAGGGTCCAACCAGACGAATATCCAGAATTTGATGTGCCCAAATTAATTGAAGAAGCTACACAACAGGCCGATAACATTATTGGCGATTTGTTGGAAGCCTTAAAAGAGAATACCGATATCTTGACTACCCAGCGCCTGGAATTGGGCAGTTTTATAAAAGCTATGGTTGAAAAATGGCGAAATAACACGGGTAGGAGCATTCATTTTGTAAAAAGTACCCATTTGGTTTATGCATTTATCAATTCGTCTAAAATGGAAAGGGTCTTAGATAACCTTATCCAAAATGCCATTAAATTTTCGCCTGTAGATCAACCGATCGAAGTGGTTTTAACAAAAAGGGAGAAGCTGGAAATTGAAATAAAAGATAGGGGCATTGGTATACCATCTAATATGATCAATGAAATCTTCAAACAGTTTACTCCTGTGGGCAGAATGGGCTTAGGGGGAGAGAAGTCTATCGGAATTGGCCTTCATTTATCCAAAAAAATAATAGAACAGCATAAGGGCACCATAACGGTACACAGTACAGAAGGTCTGGGTACAACTTTTACGGTACAGTTAGAGCCAGCATATTAGAATTTGATAAATAGGGTACCTATTAAGCTATCTTTTGAAAATACCTTTCGAAAACATCGGCATTCCAACCATATTGCGCATTGCCATGTTTATCTGTAATGGTATAATCTATCTCGCTGCTATATGTTTTGCCTTTTTCAAATAAGATTTCATGATCCCTGATGAAATCTTGGATACAGATCATTTTATCGCCTTTTTTTACACCTTCGTTCATAGCAGGTTCCTTCGTTGTCAATTAATGTGGAAATAGGCCGCTTGGCCTTTACAAATATAAAATAGATTTTGAAAACCATTCCATTTATAAGGTTGTTACTGTTAAAAGAGACATAGAAAAATTAAAATGTTTGATCTTTAAAATAGATAGAAAAAAAAGATGATCTTCGGGTACTCCTGGCCTATCATCTATTCCTGAATTTTATTTTATAATAAATCACCAAACAATGAGGATAACTGTTAATAGACAACCCGTAAAAATATACCCAGATCCTAAAAGGGTAATAGCCCGTTTTTTTTATACTGGTGATGATCGGGCAAGAGAAGTTATTAGAAAAGTATTGGAATTATCCGAACAACAGGTATTTGGTATAATTTCTCCTTTGTTACAGGAATTTTCTAAGCGGCACCGTAATATAACCAAGGTATTTTCTCGAAACTGTAAACAGGTAAAACACCTCATAGAAGAAGTAGGGCACGATTATAAAAATGTAAGTGAATACAGAAAATACCTGATCGGATCTTATTTTACGCATGAATACTCTATAGAATCTGCCGCATTTTTTAACCCTTCCATAGTAGAAGACCCCGATCAGACCAATTTGGTGGAAGGAGAAAAAAGGGTGATCATTAGCTTTAGGGCAGTAGGAGAAGGACATATCTCTTCTGTAGTATTCAGAAGAGCCCTTATAGATTGCAATAATAATATTCATGTAATGCCGTCCGGTAATTACATTGATGAAGCAGACGTAGTAAAAAATGCCATTTATAATAAACGTCTATTTTTAAAAAAAGCATCTGATGCAAATATAGCTTTAAAGATAATTGCCGAGATGAATGATAAGCTCGGAGAAAAATTTGATTATGCCCAGTTGAGAAGAATTGTATTGGATTCAAAGAACTTGGAAGAAGATAATCTCGATAAATTGGAATATGATAAGATCCTTTGGCTTTCCGATACCTACCATGAAATCTGCTTTTCTAAAGATACCGATATATCTGACCGTGTTATTTTTCCCATTTCAGAATTTGAACGTAAGGGAATAGAAGATGCCAGGTTTGTACGTTTCATCAAAGAAGATGGTTCGGTAATGTATTATGCCACTTATACTGCTTTTGATGGAGCTTTCATTATTCCTAAGCTTATGCAGACTGTAGATTTCTATGACTTCAAGGTAAGCCCATTACATGGTACAGGGGCACAGAATAAAAATTTGGCCCTTTTCCCCAAAAAAATAAATGGAAAATATGCCATGATGTCCAGAATTGACGGATGGAACAACTACCTCATGTATTCAGATCGAATTACAGTTTGGGACCAGCCTATTAAATTGCAGTCGCCTTTGTACCAATGGGAATTTATACAGATTGGCAATTGTGGTTCGCCAATAGAGACCGAGGCAGGCTGGCTTATTATTACCCATGGAGTAGGGCCTATGCGCAGGTATTGCTTGGGCGCTAGCCTTCTTGACCTGAACGACCCTGCCATAGAATTAGGAAGGCTACATGAACCCTTGTTGGTTCCAAATCCAGATGAAAGAGAGGGATACGTACCCAATGTGCTGTATTCCTGTGGGTCGATCATTCACAATGGAGAACTGATCATTCCCTATGGTCTATCAGATTACTGTTCCTCTTTTGCCACCGTAAACCTGGAAAGGCTGCTTCAAAGAATTCTCGACAAGGGCGAACATACAGGTTAGGTTTTCCCATTTTAGAAGATAAACAAAGGATAACAAAAATTGAATGCCAACAACATGCACTAAATGGTATTTTCCCCATCAAAAAGGCTGAGCAAAAGGCTAAACCCTATCCCCTAAAAATAGAAAGGATATAACAGTTTAATATTGCTTTAAGTAAGGCATACAAGCCTTTTGCACAGCTCCTATAGCTTTAGTTCTCTAGAATATCCTCTTTTATTTTATTGTCATCGGCCAGATATTTATATTCTATCTCCAAAGCTTTGAACACCACCAAATGTGAAATAAGATAGGCTAATGTGCTTTCAGCCCCTTGGTTTCTGTTTACACCAAGAGCTTGTAGACCATCAGCGCAACCTTTGGTTTCATGGTCATATAAAGGTAGGTTAAGGCTGTTTTCACCTAAGAACCATTGATAACTTTGGTATAAATGATGCATGTATTTGAGTTCTTTGGTAATTTCATAGGCCTTAAAATATACCAGTACCATGGCCATGGTTTCTATAGCCTGCTGATCGTATAGTGCCATGGGCTCATTTTTCTTTAGCCAACCATTGTTCCCAACCGGATTTAGATAGCCCTTGCCCAAAGTTTTTTCCGTCAAGAAATCTAAGGTCTTCTTGGCAATCGTAAATGATTTTTCCTCTTTTGTAATCTGGTAATGACATAGCAATGCAAGAGGTAGTAGGGCATTGTCATAGGTAAGCTGCTGTTCAAACCACTGCCATTGCTTGTTACTGTTGTTTTCATATGCCTTTACTAATGGATCTACCAATTGTTGCATTTCGGTCATCATTTCAACGTGGTGGGGGTTTATGACCAGATAATGGTAAAGACCAATAATGGTATTGGTTACGCCCCTAAGATGTTGCAACTGGCTAAAATGTGGAACCGATTTAAGAAATAGCTCTGTGGCAAATTCCTTGTATGAGTTGTTGGGAGCGTGGTTAATAAGATAGCCTAATGACCAGATCGTTCTTCCGAAGGAATCTTCAGAACCAACTTCGTCCAAATAGTTGCGGTCAAAACTTAAAAAGTTTCTAAAATTACCATCTTCCCTTTGCATATATTGGATATAGCTAAGGTACACGGGCAGTAATTCCAGCGCCTCCCTGCTCTTATACTGTTTAAAGGCCATAAGAGCCATAATCAATGCCCTTGCATTATCATCTAAACAATAACCTTCCTTTAAGTTCGGAATACCATATTTGGCATGTTGAACAATACCTGTATCATCTGTCAAGCGCTTTACATGGCTAAGGTTAAAGGTAGGCATGCTATCGGCGTCAATAATGGGTTTGCCTTGAAGACTGGCCCGCTCCGTTTCCTGTATGGCCTCTTGAAGCACCGCGATGTAGTTTTTTCCAATATTGGGCCATCTTAAAGATAACCCATATCGGTAAGCATTGTATTTCAGTTGGTTCAATTTAGAGGGGTGGGCAAAAAGATCATTAACCAATGTTGCCAACTGTTGCGAATCCTGAAAATCAAACAGGAGGCCACGGTTATTGCTTAACAATTCCTGGGCATGCCAATAGGGGGTAGAAATTACGGCTGCACCAGCGCCAACGGCATAAGATAAGGTACCGCTAGTAATTTGGGCTTCATTTAGGTAGGGGGTAATATAGATATCTGCCGCCGAAAGATAATGGTGCAGTTCCTTCTCGTCAACAAATTTATTCACAAAAACCAAATGTTTCTCTACATCCAACTTTCTGGCCAAACGTTTTAAGCTGTCCCTATATTCCTCTCCAACATTTTTTACTACCCCTGGGTGGGTATTGCCCAGCACTACATAAATCGAATCCGGGTGTTGTTTGATAATTTCTGGTAAGGCACTAATGGCAGTCTCTAATCCCTTATTTCGGCTAATCAGCCCAAAAGTGAACAACACCTTTTTATCTTTGAAAGGATAGGCATTTTTAATGGGATTGGTGGTAGGAGGTTCAAGATCGGCAACACCGTGTTCAATATATTTGATTTTTGACTTGGGAATGTTGTAGATGGAGGTTAAAAATCCTATTGCTTTCTGGCTCATCACCACAATCTTGGCCGATCGTTTGGCGATTTGCTGGATAATGGTCTGTTGTACGTAACTGGGCTGCTTGAGTACGGTATGTAAAATGGTAATAATAGGCTTGTTTATCCTGGCCATTAGAGAAAGCACATATAAACCGCTCTCCCCACCATATATGCCAAACTCGTGTTCTATAATGCAGGCATCTACCTGACTGGTATTCACATAGTCAGCAGCCCTTAAGTAGTCTTTCTGATTGTTCTGCCGAATGATGTATTTAACTTCTGGCGGATAATTATAGGCCTTAAGTTCTTCCGAATCGCTTAAGGCCACTACAAAACTGTCATTGGAAACAGTTTTGTGCTGGTTTATGGCAAGAAAAAGATTGGCGTTAAAGGTGGCTATACCACATTCTGTAGGTAAGGATGTGCTAATATAGGCTATTTTCATTTTCGAATATTTTTTAATAAGTACCAGAACAGGGATATTAATTGAACAATTGATGTTCGGAAAAGGTTTTGGGTAAAGTGGCACGGCTAAAACAATACGTAGTTGCCCGCCATTGAATGACATTTTTCTGTATTTATACAGGTATGCCCAGAAAATTGGAATATTAAAGCACAATTGTAAATAACGTAGCCAATTTTTAAAAACAAGCTACCGCCATTAGTTTTTCTTGGGCAAGAAAAGCACCAACTCATCCAGCAGGAACAAATCTTCGACAGATGACTATTTTTGAGACGGAAGAGGTGGTAACTCAAATTAAGGTTGCTGTTGTTTGGCACGCAATCTTTCTTCTGCTTGTTTTACTTCATCCTTTTCGGCTAAAGGCCTATCGGTCTCCAATGTGCTTTTTTTTACCTTTTTGAGAGGTGCACTTTTATCTTTTACGGCTTTTTGGATAGTTTTCATGATTAGAATTTTCACTGATAGCTTAACAACCAATTGTAGCTTTTGTTATAAAAAAAATGGCTTTTAATATCAAGAGACGTTAATACTAGAATTAAAGGGGGAAATCCCTAAAATTCATTTTTTATGAACAATAAAAGCGTATTGACGTAAAAAATGGATAACATACATAAAATATTGTTTTGTAAGCGTATAACTTACCAATAGTAGAATTATGAAAACTGAAAATTAAAATCCAACAAATAGGTTTGCTTCACCACCTTTTTCTACGCCAGACAAAATCCTCGTGGAACAGAAGATGAGATGAGGCCAAAAGCCGACCACCGCGAAGATAGTTGCATAGGGTACAACCGTTTCGTAAATAAAAAAATAATCATAGCTGGTGGAGATTCTGGAATTGGACATGCGGTAGCTATTGTGTTTGCCAGAGAGGCGCCGATGTGCTCATTAGCTGTGGACACCGTTAATCTCGTCTACAAAACTCGATTTTGAATTTTTTTTAGATAATGCCGCTATGGGAAAACCTGGACAGCCAATTGAAGTCGCATCGGCCTTTTTATTTTTGGCCTCTAAAGCAGCCAGCTACATATCTGGGGCAACCTTACCGATAATAGGATGGCGCATTACCAAGTAATGCTCTTTATATAGTGATAAAGCGTGGGCAAGTGAATAGAGAAGAATACAATCGTTGTCATTTTGCACAAAACAGGTATTTATATGAGTATTTTAGGTATAAATCACCTTTGTAGGATAAATCTATCATTGGAAATTAGATCATGACAATAAAGTTGCACAACATTAGCAGCACATAAAGGTCAAAACTTAAATTAATTCTATAATGAAACTAAGCAATCCTCCAATAAACAGGGTTAACCAGAAAAAAGCGAATAATCAGGCACTAATTAATGCTGATTACAGTGATTATACTTTCATAGAGCACTTACAGACCATTTATAGTGCCGAAAAAAACTGGTTGGAGGCATTGCCGGTATTATTGTTGGGGGCAAATAGTGCAGAACTGCTTCAGGTAATCAACAAGCTACAGCGCAGTACCAAGGAAAATCTAAACCGTTTGGAAAAGATATTTGAAATGCTGGGCCTTGACAGCTTAGACAAGGATGATGCAGATGTTAATATCCTCATAGAAGAATGCTATGACATTATCGATATTACTCATCGTGATGGTTTTTTACGAAATGCAGGCCTCACCGTATGTATACAACAGGTAGAAGAATATCAAATGGCTATCTATCAGGCACTGTTAAAAAAAGCCAGGATGGTACAAAAAGAAGAAATGATTAACCTGCTAAAGATCATTATACATAATAAGCTCAGAATGGAAGAACGACTTTCTTTAATTGATGCCAATTACAAAACAAAGGAAACTGTTTTCGAGCACAAATAAGTAATTTTTATTGAATTTTATAAGTTGGCACTCTCTCTCTAAATAATACGCTCGCCAAATTAACGCTCTCTTTTTAACTTGAAAAATTCAATAAAAATTAGTATATTTATAGTTCGACTGAATTCTTTATCGGCATAAAATTGTTATGAAGAGCTTAAAAGATTCTATAAATTTCGAGGTCATAGCACAAACAGCAGAAAATTTTGAGATCGAATCATCAATGATTTTTAAGATCGCTGATGCAGTTCCAGACATGTTGTACCTAACCGATGTCAGGTGTATGAGAATTATCTATTCAAATACCAGGATACAGAGCTTGTTTAACATGACCCAAAAGAAAATAGCCGATATGGGCGCCTATTTTTTTGAGAAGATAGTCCATCCAGAAGATAAGGATAAATACTTTGAAAGTATTGCCAACCTAAAATATGCGGCAGATGAAGATATAGAAGAAGTGAAATACCGTATTATCGATTATCAGGGCAAGGTGCACTGGCTGGTATCCAAGCAAAAGGTATTTAAGCGTGATGAAGAGGGAATACCCGTTCAAATTATAGGAATTTCCCAAAATATAACAGATCAGGTCATCTTAGAGGAGGAAAAAAATAATCTCTTGGAAGAAAAGCTGAAGCTGAAGGCCAACCAGCAAAGGGAAATTCTAAAGGCAATTATGCACGCACAGGAAAATGAACGTAGCCATATTGCCGAAGCTCTGCATAACGAAGTAGGGCAGTTGTTATTTGCCGCACAGCTAAATTTGGGTAGTGCAGAAAAAGAAAGCAGCGAACTGCTCAATAGGGCAATCCAAAAGGTCAGGCAGATCTCTTTCGAACTCACACCAATCTTGTTGAATGACATGGGGTTGGAAATAGCACTGGCAGACATGCTGAAGAAAAAATTGAAACCCTTAAACATCGCCTTTAAGTTCAGTTTCGATTTGAAGGTAGAAAGGTTGAACCGAAACCTGGAAATCATTATTTACAGAATGATACAGGAACTGCTCAACAATTCCATTAAATATGCGGACGCAACGCTTATAAATGTGCTTGTACTGCAAAAAAATGACCAGCTTTATATTAGCCAGACCGATAATGGAAAAGGCATGGAAAGTAAAGCATGGTCAGAGGCCTTAAATGGCTTCGGGCTTAAGAACATAGCCAATAGAATAGATATTTTAAATGGTGTATTTGATGTTTTTACTGCACCAAATAAAGGAACAAAAGTTTTAATTAATATACCGCTCCATGACTTCTCCGATTAAAAAAACAAATATCATAAAGGTTTTATTGGCAGATGACCATCATTTGGTTAGAAATGGTATAAAATTATTATTGGACAAATATGAAGATATAGAGGTAGTGGGAGAAGGTGCCAACGGGCAGGATATTTTAGATGAGCTGGAAAAGTATGGAGATGGTATCGACTTGGTAATTGCAGACATTAACATGCCAGAAATAGATGGGCTGGAACTAACGGCTAGGTTAAAGAAAGATTATCCTGGTATTAAGATAATCATATTATCAATGTTGGATCACGAAAAATACCTCACTCTGGCATTTAAGGCGGGCGTAGATGCCTATCTGTTAAAAAGCATCAATAAAGAAGAATTGCTGTTCGCCATTAGACAGGTTGCAGGTGGTTCTTTTTATTTATGTACAGAACTTTCGCACCAATTATTGAAAAAATCTTTATGGTCGTGGTCCACAAGCCAGCACCATCTAAATACCGATATAGAATTTTCAGAAAGAGAAATTGAAATATTAAATCTAATAGCCGAAGGTTATACCAATGTGGAGATTGCAGAAAAACTGTTTACGAGCAAGCGTACCGTAGAAGGCCATAGGTTACAGATGATCAGTAAAACCGGGGTCAGAAATACTGCTGCCCTCATTAAATTTTGTTTAACAAACGGTATTCTCATATAAGCGATAATACCCACGCTTTAAACTTTCCATTTCAGTCTTTTCTCATTGCTCCTCAAACTTCGGTCTTCGGACATTCGACCTCGGACTCTAATCAATTTACAATATAGTTTTCCTTTGCTATCGAAAAAGGTTGTGCTCTGGCAAACAAATTGGTGTAATAGACGAATTCAATTGCATATGATGGATTTATGAAAGTAAAAGTGTCTTTATTCCTTATTCTTTGTTCCATTCTTCTTATTCTTCCAACACCCAACTTCGGACTCCAACCAACCAAAAAACGAACCAACCAAAAACCACTACGTTGGCGTTATCTTCTCCTCTATGGCATGCCCCAGGTTAGCTACAGCCTTTTCATTAAGCGCTCCCCACAGCTGTTCCCATTTCCCATAAACCTCTTTTCTCAGTTGGCTAATTTCCTTTTCGCCAATAAAACATACAAAGTAGGAGATACCATCGGTAGTTTCTAAAGGTTTTACCCTAATATGCCTTTCCTTGTCATCAATGGCAGCAATAATATAAAACTCTGGATTAAGGTAGTTCATGATTGTTTTAGGTTAATTAATAATAGAGGCTATTATATTGATTTTTTATTCCGGGCCCAAGTTAAACAGCCATGTAGCCTCCAAATATTATATAACCTAACATTGCTATAGGGCTTTTGGTTTGAAATAAAGTAGAAAAGCATAAAATGTCTACCCAATCTAACGAGGTGTTAAAATTAGGGGCAAATCTCAATTATTTGATTATTTTAGGAAGGCCTTAATGAAACATATGCGTTACCTAGCCATTCTAGCATTTTTTGTAGTGAGCTTTTTATTTGGTGCAACAGCTCAGGTTGTACATCTGGAACACCATTTCTCCAATCTTAACATTGGAAAACAGGTTACCTATTATGAAGATAAGAAGGCAGTCCTGAAACTGGCAGATGTAATACAGCTTGATGGTGAAGGTGCATTTAGGAAAAGCAATAAGGATATTCTGAATCTGAGCAATACACAATCGGCATTTTGGATAAAAATAGCTTTTACCAGCTCAACGGCCATGCAAGACTATCTTATAGTTGATATTCCCAATATAGAGAATATAGATTGCTATATTCCAGCCGACACGGGCTTTATTGCCCTACATGCCGGATCAATAAGAAAATCATTGCCAGGGGTAATTACGTCCAATAACTTTGTATTTCCGCTGCCAAATTTTAAGGAAAGAGACGCCGTGCACACCCTTTGGCTAAGGGTAAAGACCCATAACATTTTGCTTCTGCCCCTTAAAATGATGAGTTCAAGAGATGGAGACTTTAACCAGAACTCTATCAGGATCAGTCTGGAAAAGATCTATATAGGTATGCTCTTGACCTTGTTGATATTCAACCTCTTTCTCTATTTCAGCTTAAAAGATAGAACCTACCTCTACTATTGCCTATATGTATTTGCCTTTGGTGTATATGTGGGCTGCTATTTACGTGGATACGGTTACCTTTTTGGAGAAAACTTTCGCATTTACCTTAACCAATACCCACATTTTTTTGTCGGAATTGCCATTGCAAGTTCCATTCAGTTCTCCAATAATTTTTTTAACCTGAAAGCCATTTCCCCACGCATATCAAAGGTTTGTAACGTGATCATTATACTCTGTTTAATACTTATGCTTCTTAGCTTGGCTGGCTATAAGAGTATAACCACCATATTTACACAGCTCCTTTCCCTGTTTTCGCCCATATTGCTCATGCTTACTGGTATAATTGCCTATAGAAAGGGAAATAACACGGCCAAATATTATATACTGGCCTGGAGTGCCATTTCCGTTACCCTTATTATCATGGTATTGAGCATGCAGGGAATACTTGAGTTCCGCGATTATAGTTTTTGGTTTCTGCCCCTAGGGTCAACAGTAGAATTGCTATTTTTGGCCTTTGCCCTAGGTAATCGTTATACCAATATTATAAATAACGAAAAAAAGGTAAGGGAAGAAAATTACCAACTGGTTCAAACACAAAAGCAGCGTTTGGAAAAACTGGTAGAAGGGCGTACCGCCAAACTCAAAGATACCATTGCGCAGCTTGAAGAATCTAACGCAGTAAAAAATAAGCTTTTTTCTATTATAGCCCACGATCTGCGAAGCCCTTTTAACAGCCTCATTAGCATATTTACCTTAAAAGATATGGATATGCTTTCCTTTGAAGAGCTTAAGATGCTGTTGAACGAGAACAAAAAAAATATAGATACCATTCACAACACCATTAATAACCTGTTGTATTGGGCAAAGGGACAGATGGAGGGAATAGGGATGGAAGCTACCGAATTTGACCTCAAACTACTTATAGACGACCTGATATTGGTGTACTCGCCCTTGGCCCAAACCAAAGCGGTAAATATACGGTTGGATATTAATGGTGATACCTTAGTCTATGCAGATGAAAACCAGATCCAGTTGGTCATGCGGAACCTTATAGACAATGCCGTTAAATTCACAGTTGCCGGTCAGAATATAGTTATTGATGTAGAACAGATTGGAGATAAACTATGGGTGAAGGTAAGCAACGTAATAGCCAACGTAAGCGAATTTAACCTAGAAGAAGTAATGAGTGCCAAGGCATATACGGTAACCACGGGAACCGGAAATGAAAAGGGAATAGGCTTGGGCATGCACTTGTGCAAAGAATATGTGAAACTTAACGGAGGTGAGTTTAGGGGGCAGGTTGTGGGCCAGATTGTTTCCTTTTATTTCTATCTGCCCAAAAGTTTATGACGCCTATATGGGCAGTTCTACATAAAAAATGGTTCCACCTTCCGGGTTATCTTCCAGCCAGATCTTGCCCTGGTGGCTTTCAATAATCTGTTTGCTAATGGAAAGGCCAATGCCAAAGGGCTGTTCCCCTGAAGTGCCCGGGCGTTTGGCGTCTGTAAACATCTCAAAGATCTTGTGCCTATCGACCTCAGGTACACCGATTCCTTGGTCAATAATAGCAATCCTTACAGATTTCTGCAGGCGTTCTAGCACCACTTTTATGGTTGTTTTTTTTGGACTGAACTTAATGGCATTCACAATAAGGTTGTTGAAAACCCGCCATATTTTCTCTTTGCCCAGCATGATCTTAACAGGACCTCCACTGTAAAAGATAATTTTCTGTTTCTTCTCGTCAGCCTTGTATTGTAAGAGCTCAGTACATTGTCTCAGCAGGTGCTGGATATCTATTTTCTCTTTTTTGATGATTTCATTCTCTACGGCCAGACCAGAATTGAGCAACTGGTTAATCATTTCAATGGAGTTTTCGCCAGAGCTTTCTATCAGCTGCAGCATTTCCCTATCCTCGGCAGAAAACTTATCTTCCTGTAATAACAGATTGGCAATGCCAACCATGCCACCAATGGGATTTTTAAGATCGTGGGCCATTACCTTCATCATCTTTGCATAGTCCCTGTTCCGGCTTTCTAAGCGTTTTAATGCCTTTTTCAGCTCTCGGTTATGCTTTACCGTATCCCTTTCTGCTTTCCTTGCCTGTTTGGCATTCTTCAGTGCCAACATGATCAAGGGAATAAGCATTATCAAGAACAATATGGCCCCAACCAGATATATAGTTTTGCTCTGGTTGGTCTTCGTTAAAGACTTTACTTCGTCCTGGCTTTCCAGGTTGCGGAATTTCTCTGCAAGGTCAATCTTGTTAATGGTATTGTTCAATAAGTTTAGGCTATCTGAAATAGAGAGGTAGGCATTCAGGTTTTCATACCCTTCCTTATATCTCTTTTGGCGAAAATAGATGTCACTTTTGACCCGGTATAACTTTAGCTGGTTTGAAAACAGATTAGCCGTATCCAGGGGGAGTATGTTTGTAGTAGCATTTAAGATAGAGTCTGCCTTTTCTATCTTGTTGGTATGGGCATATACCTTGGCTAGTTTAATAAAGGCCGATATTTTGGAAGGATCTATGGAATAATCGTTCATGGCAATGCTCTGTTCCAGATATTTTTGGGCCAGTTCATAATTCCCCTTTTTGGCAAATAGACCACCAAGGTTATCAAAGGCAACAATTTTCGCCGCATTCATCTGATGCTCGCTGATGGTTGCCTTTCCTTCCTCACCCTGTATATATTGAATATTCTTGTTATAGAAAATAAGGGCACTATCTAATATGCCGGCCCTTTCGTAAGAAAATCCGGCATTGTTCAACGCCCCCTGGGTAAGATAAAAACGGGTTTGTGGATACACATCCTTGGCACGTTGTATATAGGTATAGGCTTCTTTTTGATAATGTGCAGCTAGGGCAAACCTGCCCTGTGCATAATAAATGTGCGCAATTTTCGAAGCAAAATCGCTATAATTGATGGGGTCTTTTTCTTTGTTTATTAAAGAACTGGTCTTGAAATAAGTACGAAGTGCATCGTCATATTGCTTATAAAATACATAGGCATCGCTTTTCAAGATCAATGCTTTTGTATATATCTTTTTATATTTTTCCTGCTCCTTTTTTTCATTGAGAAGCGCCAATAAACTATCGGCATAGCTATAGGCAATCCGCTTGTCTGAAAACCTGATCTGAGAGGAGAAAATGTAGAAATTGGATAGGTTCTGAATATCATCATTAGAAATATTTGGCCGTACAGAATCCAATATTTCCAAAGCATAATTTATATTTCCAGATTTTTGCACGCTGTCAATCCGGTTAAAGATTTTGTCAAAAACGAAGACTTCGTTGATAACGGCCTCTTTCCTTTCACAGGCACTGAAAAAAAACATAAAAGACAACAGTACAACAAAGAAACCATCATGAAGAAATCCAATTTTGTTTCTTTTCTTGTATTTGTTAATAGATCTTGCGTTAAAATTGGGTTTATTATCTTTTTTGATGGACATTGTCTTTTAAGGGAAACCAAAAATATCGAAATCTTTAGATAAAATGAAATGTTAATTATGTATCTTTTTATAAAACAATGAGTTATGTTTTTTTATGTTGTTGTGTTTTGGAGGTGTTGATAATAAAATTTGTGATTGACCACAAATAATCAAACCTTAGTACCATTAATTATAAGTAATGGAAGATCTAAAAGCATTGAGCCAAGTGGCCGAATTTCATGCTACATTTAAGCACCCTATTGTTGAACAGGCCGCCATCCCCGCTAAAGTGAGAAGCCAGTTGAGAATTGACCTGATAGCCGAAGAATTAAAAGAACTGCAGGAAGCCGTAACACAAAACGATTTGGTAGAAGTTGCCGATGCACTTTGTGACCTACAGTATGTTTTGGCTGGAGCAGTTTTGGAATTTGGTTTGGGCAGCAAATTTAAGGCCCTGTTTGATGAGGTACACCGTTCAAATATGAGCAAAGCCTGTAAAACCATAGAAGAGGCTAACCAGACCATAGCACATTATAAACAAAAAGACAATGTAGAGGCCTATTATAAGGAAATTGACGGTCTATATCTGGTGTATCGCAGTAGCGACCATAAGACCTTAAAGTCCATCAATTATTCGCCTGCCGACTTAAAAGGACTTTTGTAACAATAAATATGCATTTATAAATAAATTAAACTCATTAATTTAGGCCATTCTAAATACAATATTTATGATTAAGATTAGTAGTCACGATGAATTTGCAGCATTTTTGGGAAGAGAACTTGGAATTTCAGATTGGCACAAGATCGATCAGGAACAGATCAATAAGTTTGCCGATGCCACCTTAGACCATCAATGGATACATATTGATAAGGAAAGGGCCGCTACAGAAAGTCCTTTTAAAACTACCATTGCCCATGGCTATCTTACGCTTTCGCTCATTCCATACTTATGGAAACAGATCGCGGAAATCCATAACCTGAAAATGGAGATTAATTATGGTATAGAAAGCCTAAAGTTTGGACAGGCTGTTATCGTAGACAGCGAAGTACGCCTGAGGGCCAAATTAAAATCTATTGCCAACTTAAGGGGAACAACGAAGGTTATCATAGAAGTAGTACTCGACATTAAGGACCAAACAAAACCGGCATATATTGGTGATGTGATGTTCCTTTACCATTTTATTGACTAAGATATAGTCCTTTTCTCATTTATAGGGATTCACATTCTGTCATTCCTGGGCTAGGAGGAATCTATGTTAGATTATTACAGGTTATCTTTGGTGAGTAACTCGTCATCTCTAGGGAAGCACTTCGTCGAGAGATCGATTATTGAGTAAACCTCATTGTAAGTTGAAATAGTTGGAACGCCATTCTTTTGCCTATTCGCTTTTAGCGGTGTCCTCACCGCGTAGATGAATGGTTGATGAAAAAGACCAGTTTCTGCCAAAACTACTGGCTTTTCCATTCCGTCATCTCGAGAGAAGCGTAGCGACGAGAGATCTGACTATAGCAGGCATTTTCCTTTCAGGTAATGTATCTGGTGGATCTGGCAACAAATACCACATTCTACCTGCTTTTATCGGTGTTCACGCTACATAGATGAGTGGTTGGTACAAAAGATTGCTCCTGCCAAATCTACTGCCTTTCCATTGCTTCATCTCTAGGGAAGCACAGCGGTAAAAGATCTATTATCTAGAAAAACCATGTAAACGAAAGAAGTGGAACAAATGGGAATGCAATCGAAATGGCCACTAAAAACTCGTAGGTATTTTATTTTTTGTTATATATTTAACAGCACCAAACTAAACCGTATCATTTTTCTAGCCCCTGATGTTAAAATGTTATTAAGAAAGCTTATCGCTGCTATTCTTTTATTTGCCTTTTTTAAGGCAGATGCGCAAAAAACGGTTGTTCTAAATAAGACCACTGCAGAATATATTTTTAAATCTGGCGAAATTTTGTGCCTGGAAGACAGCACCAACAATCTGCCTTTTGAATTGGTTTCCAGTAAGGCCTATCAGCATAAGTTCAAGCCCAATATCGATTATTATCCCAAGAACTATAACAGAAGCTCTTCATATTGGTATAGGGTAAAGGTACGTTTGGATGAAGACCTGGAGAAATCAAGCCTCATAGAATTTTTTGACCAGATTACCGACCATATTGAAGCTTACATGCCTAATGAAAATGGCATTTACGTGAAGGATAAGACTGGGGCCGATCTTGTATTTAAAGAAAGGTTATATCGGCATAAAAACTTTGAGTTCCTCATCAAGAATATAAAAAAAGGCGAATATTACTACTACTTCCGGGTCAAATCTAAAGATCGGGTCAATGTGATCATTGTTTTCAGGACCGTAGAACGCTTTATACAGTACGGCCTTACCGAATACCTTACCTACGGCCTCTTTTATGGGATGATATTCATTTTTAGCTTCCATAATTTACTGATGTATTTAGCCGTGCGCAGAAGACAGTATCTTTATTATATTCTATATATCCTCAGCGTAGGTGTATATGAAATGTCCATAGATGGAATTGCCTATCAATATTTATGGCCACAGCAACCGGTATGGAACGAATATGCCTATGGTATAGCGCTTTTTTGCTTAAGCTCGTTCGGACTGATCTTTACCAAAGAACTTTTGCATGTAAAATTAAAGGCACCCGCTCTTTTTAGATTGATCAATGTAATACTTGTTCTGCGATTGATATTCTTTATGGTCTGCCTGTTGTACAACCCAGATTGGTTTAAGTACAAGTTTATAGAATTTATTCCTTTATCTGTAGGCTTTCTAACGGGCATATACATTTGGTGGAAGAAAAAATACCGGCCAGCTCGGTTCTTTGTACTGGGCTATTCCTTTCTTTTTTTGGGATTTGTCATAAAAGTGGTCCATATACTGGGCTGGGCAAGGCATATTCCAGGTGCACTGGGTTTCTATAGCTTGAGTTTTGGCTTTTTACTGGAAATGGTTTTTCTTTCCTTTGCCATTGGCGATCAGGTACGTATCCTGAAAAAGAAAAAAGAAAACGCCCAAAAGCAGATCATTAAACAAATGCAGTTAAACGCCGATCTAAAAGATAGCCTGAATAGAAAATTAGAAGCAAAAGTTGAAGAGAGGACCAGGGAGGTAAAGCAGCAGTCCATTGCGCTATTGGAGCAGAATGAGACCATCGAAAAGCAAAATGAGGAACTTTTACTGAAAAATAACCTGCTGTCGAGGCAGGCAGAAGAAATTTCAAGAATGAACGTGCTTTTGGAAAAAGATAACATCACCCTAAAAACCAACATTGAAAAAGTTACAGATGCACGTATCAATGCCACGGAGCTAGATTTTGATGAATTTAGCCAAAAGTATCCCGATAAGGAATCCTGCTATAAATTTCTCTCAGAGCTGAAGTGGGAGAAAGGCTATGCCTGTATTAAATGTAACCATACAAATTATTGTAGTGGCAAAGTACAGTATAATAGACGTTGTACCAAGTGTGCCTATGAAGAATCGGTTCTTCAGCATACCATTTTTGAGAATAATCGTATTCCTATTAATAAAGCCTTTTATTTAGTGTACCTAATGTACAATTCAAAGGGTACCATATCTTCCCATAAACTTTCCGAAAAACTTGGAATTAGGCAAAGTACCTGCTGGGCCTACTCTGCTAAGATCAAAAAAGTGATGGATGAACGACGAAAAGACTTAAGAGGTATTGGAAAATTGGGCTGGAGCAAGCTCATATTAGATAAATAAACGAAAAAATAGCCTGTTTTTCGTTTTACGCAAACGTTTCCGCATTTTTTTTGAAAATATTTTCGTTGCGTTCCAAACGTATCAATGGCCAAATTATGTGCACAATCATATGGCAATTAATCAGCTACTTATCTTTTTTATTGTATGAGATTAAAGCGTATCAAAATATTTGTAAATATCTAATTATCAGAAGTTTAATTGTTTTTTAAACTTGTAAATCTGCAAGTTGTCACACTATATTTACCTCACCAAATATTTTGGAAGATTAACCCAACCAAATTTAACTGTATGAGTAAAATTCTATTAAAAAGGATTTTGCAGAAGATGGTGTTCACCCTATTCTGGTGCCTTGTTCTGCAAACAAACATTTTAGCCTTTGAAAAAGGCGATCTGAAATTACTTGCTGTAAATACAGCACCCCAAAAAAATGTAGACATTTCTGGTGTGGTAAGAGATGAGAAAGGGGCGCCTTTGCCTGGCGTGGTAGTAAAGGTAAAAGGAACAAAGCAAGCAGTAAGTACCGATAATGATGGCAAATTCTGGCTAAGGAATATAGGGGCAAATGCCATTATTGTATTTTCCAGTATTGGATATAAGGAAAAAGAGGTAGGCGTGGCTAATACCACTTCGTTCAATATTGTTTTGGAAGAAGATACCAAAGGCCTTAACGAGGTGGTGGTGGTAGGATACGGCACCCAAAAGAAAGTAAACCTAACGGGCGCTGTTACTGCAATTAGTGGTGATGATCTAAGAAATAGACCGGTACCAAATGCTACAGCGGCACTACAGGGGCAGGTACCCGGAGTAATTATTACGCGTAGCAGTGGCCAGCCGGGCAAAGAAAATTACGGCATAAGAATACGTGGTACAAATTCCATTAACGGAACAGGTGCTCTAGTCTTGGTTGATGGAATCCAAATGGACTTGAACCTCATCAATCCAGATGATATAGAAAGTATATCGTTTCTGAAAGATGCAGCGGCATCTGCCATTTATGGCGCTAGGGCAGCAGGAGGTGTGGTATTGGTTACCACCAAGTCGAGCACCAGTGGAAAAACCAGAATAAACTTCAATTCGTTCTACAGCTTCAATGTTACGGCAAGGCAACCAGAACGCTTAAATTCTTGGGACGAGCAGACCTTGATTGATGAAGCACGTTTTAACGCTACGGGAGCTAGGGAATTTACACCAGAGCAGATCGAATGGTTAAAGAATCCCAATTTTAATTATCGCCCAAATCTAACGGCCAACCGTTGGGAATATTTTGATAATACCGACTGGATCAAGGCGGGGATGAGTAAGATTAACCATGCACAGAACCATTCGCTATCTGTAGGTGGAGGCACTAAGGAAATGAATTACCTGTTGTCTACAGGTTATCAGGGCAGTGATGGGGTATTGCGCTACGGACCCGATGATAATTCCAGATATAACATTAAGTTCAACTTAAATACAGAGCTCAACAAGTTTATGGATTTGAGCTTTGTAGCAGGTTATATTGGTCAGATTACCAACTCAAATTCGTTTTCTACCGGAAATATTGTAAGCGCACTGTACAGGGTCAGAACACGGCAATCGTTATACACCCCTCCAGAAGATACAACGGGACAGCCCTATAATGGAGATCTACAGATCAATGCTGTAGACATTGAGAAGAATGGAGGATTTACCCGGGAGATGTACGAAAGTTTTACTGGAAAAATAGACCTTAAGATCAAAAATTTGGCCAAGGGACTATTGATTAATGCAGTGGCCTGGAGAAATCAGGATAACTATAACTATGAGCAGGACAGGAGAAGTTTGTTCTGGTACGGTAGAAGTAACCTGGAAGCGCCACGTTTTACGGCGAATGTGCCCAATGGCATTAGCTTGGTGAAAAACAGGGGCTATTATGACAACCTACAGACTACGGCAGACTATAACGTGCAATTGGCAGAGAAACACAACTTTAAAGTAATGGCAGGTGCTTCTTTCGAGCAATATAGGAAAGATGAATCGAGCTCTGGAGCCACTAACCTCTATAGTAATGATATCTTCAGTGTTAATTTCGCAGATCCGATTAATAAAACAGCAGGCGACAATGTAGAAACCTATGCCTTTGGCTCTTTATTTGGTAGGCTTAATTACAATTACGCCGAAAAATATCTTTTTGAAACCACTTTTCGTTATGATGGCAGTTCAAGATTGGCACCATCCGTTCGCTGGACATTTTTTCCGTCATTTTCTGCAGGTTGGAGGATAAGCGAGGAAAGCTTTGTTAAAAATAACATCAAATCCATATCAAACCTGAAAATCAGGGCATCATGGGGGCGTGTAGGTAATGCGGTAAGTAACGGTGGTATTGGTAACTATGATTACATCCCGGTTTTAAACCCTGGTTCTAATTTGGTGCTGAATGGGGCAAGAGCCAATTACTTCTATCAACCTCAGCTTCCTTCTACCAACAAGACTTGGGAAACTGTTCAATCGGCAAATCTGGGTGTAGATGTAGGCATGTTTAAAGAGCGCCTAACAGGTACGGTTGAGTTTTATCAAAACCGCAACATCAACATGTATGTAGACGTGAATGTGCCTGCTATTTTGGGGATCCAGCCTTCACAGGTAAACGGAGGTACATTAAAAAGCTGGGGTTGGGAAACTAATGTAAGGTGGCGCGATAAAGTGGGGGCATTTGGGTATAGTGTGGGATTGAATTTTTCCGATAACCAGAACAAGCTCATAGAATTTAACAGCAAGAAGTTAATTGGAACAGGTGGTGTGGTAAATGCCATTGAAGGTTATCCCTTAAATACAGTTTGGGGATATAGAACTGGAGGTATTTTCCAAACCGATGCAGAAGCTACCGCCTATGCCGCAACGGTAAAATATCCTTTCTTTGCCGCACCCAAGGCAGGTGATATCAAGTACTTGGATTTAGATGGCAATGGGATAATTGATGCTGGCAAAGGTACACCGGAAGAACCTGGAGATTTGGTTTACTTAGGGAATACAAGTGCCAGATATTCCTATGGTTTCGATTTTGGGCTGAATTGGAAAGGATTTGATTTTTCAATAGCTTTTCAAGGTACCCTAAAAAGATCCTTCCTTATTGCTACAGAAACATTGGCACCATTAAATGGAACGGCGAATATGCCATGGACCATACATATGGACCGTTGGACACCAGATAATCCCAATGCTTTCTTTCCACGTATGTACCAGACCAGCGACCATAACTATAAACCATCTGATAGGTGGACACAAAATGGAAGCTATATCCGCTTAAAAAATCTTCAATTGGGCTATAATATCAAAATTAAAAAGAAGTATGTACAAAACCTGAGGGTCTACTTCTCCGGTCAGGATTTATGGGAAAGTACCAAGGTAATGAGCGTATTTGATCCAGAAGTGCCAAACGGCGTGAATTCACAGGCCTATCCATTCTATAGAGCCTATGCATTGGGTTTAAATGTTACTTTTTAAGTTAAATAATCATGAAGAAAACTAATATATTAATTCTTGCGATAACGATAATCATGCTGACTGGTTGTGCCAAATTAGATAGGGCACCAGAAACCACCTTTGCCGATACTGGATACTGGAATACCGAAACCGATCTTCAAAACGCGGCAAATAGGCTTTATCAGCAGATGGCCGGACATGTCATAGATAATAGGGCCGATGACAATACAGGCCAGAATATAGATGCGATAAGCACCGGAAACAGGGGCATTCCCGCAACCGATGCAAATTGGAGCGATCCTTATCAAATGATTTTTACGGCTAACAATATTCTTGAAAAAGGAGGAAGGGCAGCGGTAAGCGATGCCATTAGGAACAGGTACTTTGCAGAAGCGCGTTTTTTTAGGGCCTATGCCTATGCTATGCTCATCGAAAAATACGGCGATGTGCCTTTGGTGTTGAGAACCCTGACCATTAATGACCCAGATCTGTTGATGCCAAAAACACCTAGGGGTACGGTAGCCAAGGCTATTTATGACGATTTGGATTTTGCCGCTAATTGGTTGCCAACCAGAGCTACCCTACTGGCAGCACAATATGGCCGCATTACAAAAAGTACAGCTTGGGCATTAAAGGCCCGCGTAGGTTTAAGGGAAGGTACAACGGCCAAGTTTAACAATGTTAGCGGGTGGCAGGACCATTTGAACATTGCTGTAGCAGCGGCAACTTTGGTAATGGGACAAGGCCATGTACTTTTCAATAATTATCTGGGAGAATTTACCCATTTGGGAGATGGGGCAAGTAATACCGAGAATATACTGATGAAACAATATGCGCTGACCATTTTAACGCACAACACCTCTAGAGATCTGGAGAATGGTAGGATAGCACCAACGCGTAACCTTATTCGCCAGTATCTGTACAGTGATGGTCTTCCCGCTTGGAATTCTGACCAAAGCCCTACAGCTACCCGTTCGACATTTTTTGTGCCAGAGGCAAATGAAACCAGCTACAATACCATTCTCGATAATAGAGATAACCGTTTGGCCACTTTGGTTTATCGCGCTGGAGAGCAATCTTATCAAAGACCATGGGTACCACAAACCTCTTTGGGCTCTAGAACAGCCTATGCTGGGAAAAAACTATTCGATGCCGCCGACTGGGCCAGTAATGGAAATGCAACGGTACAAAAAAATCTGATCCGTTATGCAGAAGTACTATTGATCTATGCCGAAGCAAAATATGAGCTGACTGAAACCATTTCAGATGCAGACCTTAACCTTACCATAAATGCCCTTAGAACCAGGGCTGGCTTTGCACCAAGATTGACCAATGCATTTGTTACGGCCAATAACCTTAGCATGCGCGAAGAAATCAGGAGGGAGCGAACAGTAGAATTGGCCCTGGAGAATTTTAGATACGGAGACCTCATCAGATGGAAAACAGCTGGTAACGTCATGGCCAAACCTATTTTGGGCGGAAAATATATAGCTAGCGAATGGGTAGGTACCAACGCTTCGGCACTTACCTTAAATGCTGATGGTATTTTGGTAGTAGAAGATGCAACCAAACGAAAATGGAATCCAGATAGAGATTACCTGTATCCCGTACCATTAAATGAAATTGCCCTCAGTGGTGGAAATGTAAAACAAAATGATGGTTGGAAATAACAAAGTTTAATCATATTTCAAGACAAAAAAGATAGAAAGTCACGGACATGCCTGCTTGCTATAGAGGCAACAAATGGATAGTGTGTCCCTGATCGTTTCATCATTCAAAAATAAAATGATATGCTAACGAAAAAAATAAATAGAGTGGTATTGTTATTGGCACTTTTTGCAGTGGGCTTTACTGCCTGTGAAAAAGATGATCCAGAAGGTCCGGTAGGTTATCCAGGATATGAAAACTTTTATTACGCGGGCTTTTTGCCTTGGAATAATACGGGCACAGAATCTGTATTAAGAACACAAACTACATTGGTGAAATTCCCAGTGCAGTTTCACTCAGCCTTTGTTCGCGACTATGATGCCGTGGCCCAATTTACTTTGGTAACTACTGGCATTGCTAATCCAGCGGTGTTGGGACAGGATTTCAACGTAGTAGACAAGAATGGAAGTGTGCTATCGGCAGCTAATGGAATTTTTAACTTAAACTTTCCTCAGGCAAAAGCTAAGATTGATACCATTTATTTTAAGGTGCTGAATAGCGCAATTGTCGGTACCCGAAGAATTGAGATCAACCTGGTACAAAATACCAATAGCCAATATACCGTTGGTACTTTTTCTCAAGCCTATAAACGATTTTTAGAAGTCAGATAATTTATCCGACGATGTTTTTGGGTAGACATGGTAACCCTATGCCAACCTTGTCATTCTGGCTAAAATGAACAATCTATGGTAAAACAAAAATAGATTCTCTACAAGTCGGAATGACATGGTTGTGGCATGGAAAACTATTCTAATACCGATCATTCGTCATCATCAAACCTTATTTCCGCAATGTCCCATTTTTTTTCACTTCGTATCCTAATAGGCTTGCTCATATTAGGTCAAGTCAACAACACTTTTGCCCAAAACAATGGAGAAGTACGTACAAGCATTCCTCTTAACCAAAATTGGCAGTTTGCCAAAGATCCCAAGAAAGTAGGTGCAAAATACCTAAAATTTACGTCTGTAGATATTCCACATACCTGGAATGCAGTTGATGTAATGGATGATGAGCCAGGCTATTATAGGGGATTGGGCTACTATAAGAAAAAGTTAGTTTTAAGGCCGAATTGGAAACATAAAAAAATACAACTCTATTTTAATGGAGTAAATCAGGAGGCCGAAGTTTACCTAAACGGTAAGAAAATAGGAAACCACATAGGTGGATATACAGGTTTTAGTATACCATTAGAAAATCTACAGTTTAATGGGACAGATGAAATAATGGTCAAGGTAGATAATAGTTTTAATGAAAGTATAGCTCCTTTAACTGCTGATTTTACATTTTTCGGGGGAATTTACCGAAGTGTTTCACTGTTAGTTCTAGATCAGGTACACTTTAGCGATACCAAATATGGCAGTACAGGTGTATTTGTGCAGGCCAAAAATGTAAGCGAACAAGGAGCCGAAATATTGGTAAGCGGTAGTTTGGCCAATACTACTGCAATAACCAAACAGATCAAGGTCAAAACAGAGGTGTTAGATGCTACGGGTAAAAGTATGGGTAATGCCGAAAGCCGTTTTGTAATAGGATCTGGTAACACGCTTAACTTTCAATTGCCCATAGCCAAGGTACCATTTCCTAAGTTGTGGTCGCCAGAAAATCCTTATTTATATAAGGCCATTACCAGTTTGTTGGATGCAAAAACAGGAAAAATTTTAGATCAGATTAAAACACCTGTTGGGCTAAGATTTTTTAAGTTCGATGTACAAAAAGGGTTTTTCCTAAATGGAAAGCCATATAAGCTCATGGGAGCTAGCCGTCATCAAGATTTTGCTGGAATGGGCAATGCGGTGCCGGCTGCTCTACAGGTTAAGGATATAGAACTGTTAAAGAAAATGGGCGGTAACTTTTTAAGGGTGGCCCATTACCCGCAAGATCAGGCGATAATGGATGCATGTGACCAATTGGGTATTATTACCACGGTAGAAATACCAGTTGTGAATGAGATTACCGAAACGGAAGTATTTTATCGCCATTGCGAACACATGCAGTTGGAAATGATCAAACAGAATTTTAACCATCCTAGTGTAGTGGCTTGGGCCTATATGAACGAGGTACTGTTAAAAATGAAGTTCAATAAGGAGCCCGAACGTAAACAGCAGTATATAGCCAATATTACCAAACTTGCACAAAGGTTGGAAAACCTCACCCGTAAAACAGATTCTACACGTTACACCATGATGGCCAATCACGGTGATGTGAATGGATATAATGCTGCAGGACTCACTAAAATACCTATGTTGGTAGGATGGAACCTCTATCAGGGTTGGTATGGTGGCAAAGCGGAAGATTTTGGCCCTGCCTTGGATAGGATACACCAAACCATACCAGATAAACCTATGCTTGTAACCGAATTTGGGGCTGATGTAGATCCCAGAATCCATTCATTTAATCCGATCAGGTTTGATAAGAGCCTTGAATATGGGATGTTATATCATCAGATCTACATCAAGGACATGCTAAAGCGTCCGTTTGTAGCTGGAGCAGCTGTATGGAACTTGGCCGATTTTAGTTCGGAAACCAGAAGCGAAACGATGCCAGGTATAAATAACAAGGGCCTGCTTACCATAGATAGGAAGCCAAAGAATACCTATTTTCTTTACCAAGCTTATTTAAGTGCAAATCCCTTTGTGAAAATTGGCGATGGCAATTGGACTTGGAGAGGAGGAACTGAGATTTCCCAAAACCTAACGGTTATCAGTAATTTGGATACCGTAGCGCTAACCGTTAATGGAAAATACCTAGGTAAAAAACGGGTGGTAGATCATTTGGCCAATTGGACCATTGATTTTAATAATGGAAAAAATAAGATAGAAGCTTTGGGCAGGGCCGAAGGAAAAATATGGCAGGACACAAGCACCATAAACTTTGTGCTACAGCCGCAGTCCATGCAAAATGCAAAAGCTTCTTTTAATATTCTTATGGGCAGCCAAAGGCAATTTATTGATGATGAAAATCAGCTGTGGCTGCCTAGTAAGGCATATGTGACCAACACCTGGGGACATATTGGAGGCGAGCCTTTCAAAATCAAAGACAGCGGCCGTCAAAGTTATGGTAGCGATAAGAACATAGTGGGCACCACAAATGACCCTATTTACCAAACCCAATTGGTAGGTGTAGAAGGATACCGGGTAAGTGTGCCAAAGGGAAAATATATAGTGACCTTTCATTTTGCCGAACTGATGGGCAATGGCATACAGACTACTTTGCCCTATAACTTGGATAGCATGATAAGCGTTAGGAGGGAAATACCCGAACAACGTATTTTTGAGGTGTACCTGAACGGAAAGCCCATCATCAAAAAATTGAACTTGGCGGCATGTTATGGCGTGGCAAAAAATGTGAAAAAGCAGTTCGAATGCTTGGTGACCGATGATGAAGGGATTAAAATCTTATTCAAAAATATAGAAGGAAAAGCGGTATTGAATGCCTTGCAGATTAGAAAAATCGACTAGCATTACTTTTTATGAAAGAATTCATATCTTATGACCATGAATCGGCTGTATGCTACCTACTGTGAATGGGCCAGGCAGACGATGGAAAGATTAAAACCAAATAATTTAAACCTTTGAATAATGTCGAAGAAAGTTAGTGTATTTATTTTGCTATTGCTGGGTTTTGTGGCACAGGCACAAATGGCCACCCGTTTAACGAAGAATTGGGAATATGTTAAGGGCGATTTGGGAGGAGTTTGGGAAGCTTTGAGGCCTGTAAAGACTGGAAATCCGGAAGAACTTCCTTTTTGGCAAAAAGTAAATCTGCCACATTGCTTTAACGCTACCGATGCTGTAAACCCAGAGGTGAATTATTATCAGGGACCAGGTTGGTACCGCACAAACCTTTCGATCGAAAATCCATACCAAAATGGTAGAACACTGTTGCATTTTGAAGGTGCCGGACAGAAAACGGCCGTATATATATACAACACAAAGGTAGCTGAACATGTGGGCGGGTATGACGAATGGACAGCAGATATTACCGAAGCTGTGGCTGCATTTAAGAAAACAGCGGTCTTTAAAAGCCAGTTCAATGGTAAAATTCCTATTGTGATTCGCTGTGATAACTCCCGAGACTTGGAAATGATCCCTTCCAACCTTTCGGATTTTAACGTTTACGGAGGGATTTATAGATACCTTAACTTGGTTTATCAACCAGCATTGGCCGTACAGAAATTATTTGCCCATGCTACCGTAGACGCTCAGGGAAAGACTGGAGGCCTAAAGATCAAAGCCTTGCTGACCAATTTGGAGGGCATTAAAAATGCTTCAATTAAAATAAGCCTGATAGATCCCTATGGAAAAAACGTAGCCAATTATAGCAGCGAATTACAGTCCTTAAATGGTGATAGTGTTATTTGGCAGACAAACATCAAATCTCCAAAATTTTGGTCTACCGATTTGCCACAGCTTTATGAAGTACAGCTTAGCCTCAAGGTGAATAATCAAACCACTTTGGCCAGTGAAAAAATTGGGTTCAGAAATTTTGAATTTGTAAAAAAAGGACCATTCCTATTAAATGGTAAGCGCTTGTTGTTACGTGGTACACATAGGCACGAAGACCATGCAGGAGTAGCTGCGGCCATGACAGAGGAAATGATGCGCACCGAAATGAAGATGATGAAAGAAATGGGCGTTAATTTTATCCGTTTGGGCCATTACCAGCAATCAAAGATTATCCTTAACCTGTGCGATAGCCTGGGCATTTTGGTTTGGGAGGAAATTCCATGGTGTAGGGGTGGTTTGGGCGGTACTGTTTATCAGGCACAGGCCAAGCGAATGCTCACCAATATGATCGAGCAGCATTATAACCATCCGTCTATTATTATTTGGGGATTGGGCAATGAAAACGATTGGCCAGGCGATTTCGAGGAGTTTGACAAAGAAAAGATCAGGACTTTTATGAAAGAGTTGAACAATTTATCGCATAAACTTGATCCTTCACGTCGTACGGCCATCAGGCGCTGTGATTTTTGTAGGGATATTGTCGATGTCTACTCGCCATCTATATGGGCTGGTTGGTACCGTGGAGATTATACCGAATACAAGGAGGTGTCTTTGGCAGAGTTTAACAAGTCTGATCGTTTTCTACATGTAGAATGGGGTGGAGATAGTCATGCCCGTAGGCATTCCGAAAGCCCAGATAATGCTTTGAGTAAGATCAAAAGAGGCGGAGGTGCCGACGAAAGGGCAGGCGATGCCTCTCTGTATGGTGGCGCAGCCCGGGTAAGCAAAGATGGTGATTGGAGTGAAAGCTATATAGCCAACCTCATAGATTGGCATTTAAAAGAACAGGAGACCATGCCATGGCTAAGTGGTACCGCCTATTGGCCATTTAAAGATTTTTCTACGCCCATACGCCCTGAAAATCCAGTGCCATATGTGAACCAAAAAGGGGTAATTGAAAGAGACTTCACCAAAAAAGAAGCTTTTTATATTTTTCAATCCTATTGGACCGATAAGCCTATGGTGCACCTATATGGGCATAGTTGGCCAGTACGTTGGGGTGAGGAGGGAGAAGAAAAAATGGTCAAGGTATTTTCAAATTGCGATGAGGCCGAGTTGTTTGTGAATGGCAAAAGCTGGGGAGTTAAAAAAAGAAACGCACAAGATTTTCCCGCTGCGGGCCTACGTTGGCTCATTCCCATGAATCAAGGAAAGTATGTATTTAAAGTAGTGGCCAAGAAGGGAAAGATTACGGTAACCGATGAAATTACCCAAGAATACCAAACGCAAAAGTGGGCCAAACCAAATTTTATGACCCTAACCAAAATAGAAGAGAACGATGGAGTGGCTACACTTGAGGTAAAGATGTTCGATGCCAATAAGGTGTTGTGTTTAGATGCTGCCAACCAAGTTGAATTCAGTTTGATTGGTAATGGTGAACTGATCGTAGACCAAGGCACTTCTACAGGATCATCGAAAGTGCAATTGTACAATGGAAGAGCCATTGTTAAACTGAAAAAGAATAAAGGTAAAAGTGTAGTGGCCGTGGCATCAAAAGCTATAGCCACCGCCTTTCTAAATATCGAATAGGTTAAATGGAATAAGAGGGCGATATGGCTACCTAAAAGCCGGTTGTCCCAATCTTTAAAATAGAATAGTATATGAAAAGAATCAGTTATATAGCCTTACTATTGACCCTAAACATATTTACGGCCCATGCACAAAATGCGTTTAAAAGGCAGGCTGCAGATGTGCTTAGGGCACAGGTTTTAAAAGAGGCCGATTGGGCCATGAAACAACAGCCCGTTACCGTTACGGCAGAAAGTTCGCCCAAAAGTGCGGGAGGTAAACACGATTTTTTTTCAGAGGCAGATTACTTCTGGCCAGATTCTAAAAATCCAGATGGACCTTATATCAATAGGGATGGGATGTCCAATCCTGATAATTTTGTAGCACACCGACATGCCATGATCCGTTTTAGTCAAATTATCGGTGCATTGGCATCGGCCTATCAGTTAACCGGTGATGAAAAATATGTAAAACAGGCGGTGGTACATTTAAAATCCTGGTTTGTAGATAAGGAAACCCTAATCAATCCTAATTTAGCCTATGCACAAGCCATTAAAGGTCTGTTTACCGGCAGAAGCTGGGGCATTATAGATTCCATTCACCTAATGGAAGTAGCACAAGGCATTATGGTAATGGAAAAGGCAAAGTCATTGGATAAGAATACATTGGCTGTCGTGAAGAAATGGTTTGCAGATTACATTTTATGGCTCAATACGAATAAAAATGGCATTGCAGAAAAGAATGCCAAAAATAACCATGGTACCTGTTGGGCCATGCAGGTAGCCGCTTTCGCAAAATTGGTAAACGATCAGCCTATGCTCGATTCGTTAAGAACCAGTTATAAGCAGGTATTCCTGCCCAACCAGATGGAAACTGATGGTAGTTTTCCTTTGGAACTTAAACGCACCAAACCTTATGGGTATTCTATTTTTAATCTAGATGCCATGACCATGCTCTGCCAAATTTTGTCTACGCCAAAAGATAACCTCTGGACCTATGAAACAACAGATGGAAAATCTATTAAAAAAGGACTGGAATACCTTTACCCTTATATTGAGCACAAAGATAAATGGACCCTAAAACCAGATGTGATGTATTGGAACAATTGGCCGGTAGCACAACCTTTCCTTATTTTTGGAGCCAATCAGTTTAACCAACAAAATTGGTTCAATACTTGGAAGAAATTAGATTTAAAACCTACCAACGAAGAAGTTATTAGAAACTTGCCGATAAGGCATCCGTTAATCTGGTTATAATATGAATAAGATCTATAAGAATATACTGCTTATCCTATTTGTACCTAGTGTATGTCAGGTGAGTGCCCAACAGCAATGGCAATCAAAATATGTTAACATACAAAAGAATGGCAAGCTAAGGTATATTCCAGATCAAAAAGGTAATGTTATTCCCGATTTTAGCAGGGTAGGTTATCATCAGGGAAATAAAGCTATACCAGAAGTAAAGGTAGTGGCTACACTTTATGCTACAGGTGATAACGATCAGCAGAAGATCCAGGCCGCAATTGATGAGTTGACCAAAAGAACGGAAGATGGGAATGGCATACGTGGGGCCATTTTGTTGAAAAAAGGAATTTATAAAATTCCCGAAAGCTTAAAGATAGGAGCAAGCGGAATAGTGCTGCGTGGCGAAGGAGAGGAAACCAAACTCGTTGCTACAGGAAAAGGACAGAAAAAAACAATTGTAGCTTCTGGTATGGGTAAGCCAACAGAAATAGCTGGATCAAGAATAAAAATTACCGATAAATATGTACCTGTTGGAGCCACGAGCTTTTCCATAGCTTCTGCTAAGGACCTAAAACCTGGCGATCAGGTTATGATATATAGGCCTGGAACACCAAACTGGATCCATGATTTGAAAATGGATGAAATAGAGGCTAGGGAGGGAACTGTACAGTGGAAAGCAGCAGCCTATGGCTTGGAATTTGAAAGAAAGATCGTTGCCATTAATGGCAATAGGATAGAAATTGATAATCCTATTGTTATGGCACTTGATGACCAATATGGAGGTGGTGAAATTTACAAGTATGACTTTAGAGGAAGAATTGCAGAAGTAGGTATTGAGAACCTTCTGTTGGAATCGGAATATGAAAATGACACTGATGAAGACCATGGCTGGGATGCCATTTCTTTCAATAAGATTGAAAATGCCTGGGTAAAAGGAGTGGTCAGTAAATACTTTGGTTTTTCTTGTGTAAACTTAGGCAACCTGAGCAAACAGGTTACCGTAACAGCATGTAGGTCATTATCGCCGAAATCGCAGATTACGGGGGGACGGAGGTACTCGTTTAATAATGATGGACAATTAAATCTCTTTACAAATTGCTATGCATCTGAAGGTAGGCATGACTATGTAACCGGAGCAAAAACTGCTGGACCAAATGTATTTTATAACTGTACCTCCGAAAATGTAAAGGCAGATATTGGTCCACACCAACGGTGGGCAGTGGGAACACTGTATGATAATATCATAACAGACGGAGAAATTAATGTACAAGATCGTGGAAACTGGGGCACAGGCCATGGTTGGGCAGGCGTAAATCAGATACTTTGGAACTGTAGGGCCAGTAAGGTGGTGGTGCAAAGTCCGTATGTGAGTGGTGTAAATTATGCCATTGGCGTAATGGCCACTAAATATGATGGTAGGTTAGGGGGCAGACCAGATGGTGAGTGGGAAGGAAACAACCAAAAGGGCTTAAATCCACCTTCTTTGTACCTAAAACAATGGCAGGATAGGAAAAAATAGCTTGTCTTTTCCCATCGTCATCTCGAGGGGAGTATAACGACGAGAGATCTATTATTCAGAAATGGAGATATGATCTTTTAGAGCAAGAATGAGAAGTAAAAACATATATGGTAATGTTCTATAAATGAACATTTAAAAACAGATAAGGTTAAATAAAAATAAAATTATAAGATGAAACTAAAGATCACAGCTGCATTATTATTTGCGATACTCGGAGCCAATGCACAAAAAGTAGACGTGAACAAGGCATTCAAATCTGCTGCTTTACAAACCGATATACTGGTAAAGAATGTAGATTCTGCAAGGCTAATAAAACCAAGCCTGGTATCTCCAAGAACGGTAGAGAACGGACAACTGAAAATGGTGGTTTCCAGAGATTGGACCAGTGGTTTTTTCCCTGCCGAACTTTGGTATTTTTATGAATACAGCAAAGATCAAAAATGGCTGAATTTGGCCAAAAAATATACAGAAGACATCAAGAAGGAGCAATACAATCGCAGTACGCACGATCTGGGGTTTATGATCTATTGTCCTTTTGGCAATGGCTACCGTATCACCAGAGATACGGCCTACCGTTCGGTCATAATACAAGCGGCCAAATCACTTTCTACACGTTTCAACACTACAGCTGGCGTCATCAGATCTTGGGATCATAATGCCGATAAATGGAAGTATCCAGTTATTATAGACAACATGATGAATTTAGAGCTACTGTTTGAAGCTACCAAGTTTACAGGTGATTCGTCATTCTATAAAATAGCGGTTACCCATGCCAATAATACCCTTAAAAATCACTTTAGGCCAGATTTTAGCTCATGGCATGTGGTAGATTATGATGTAGAAACCGGACAGGTTATTAAAAAAACAACTGCACAAGGCTATAGCAATGAATCTGCTTGGGCCAGGGGGCAGGCTTGGGGCTTATATGGTTATACCTTATGTTTCCGCTATACCAAAAACAAGGCCTATCTGGCGCATGCAGATGCTATTGCCAATTTCATCTTGAATAATAAATCTACCCCAGCCGACGGTATTCCTTATTGGGACTATAATGATCCACAAATTCCAAAGGTGTCGAGAGATGCCTCTGCTGCTGCCATTACTGCTTCGGCATTATATGAATTAGCCAAGTATAGTAAAAATGCCAAACTGTATAAAGCAGCAGCCGACAAGATATTACATTCGTTGAGTACGGCTTATGCAAGTCCGGCAGGTGCCGATTATGGTTTTATCTTGGAGCACAGCACCGGACATAGGCCCGCTAAATCTGAAATAGATGTACCCATCAACTATGCCGACTATTATTATTTGGAAGCACTATTGAGGTACAAGGGAAAGTTCAACTTCTAAGAAGTTGTTTAATCGTTGAATGGTTTAACTGGTTAATTCCTGAGGGTTGGCTTTGAGATGATATTGTTTGGATATTATCTTGGCTATGCTTTGCAAATTATACCCATTGGCATATAAAACTTCCAAGGCTGAAAATTTAGAATTACCTTTGCGGCCATAAATGAGGCAGCAAATCCAACCGTATTTTAAAGCAATTATCAGCGTATTTAAAAGTGAGCATACGGTAGATGCCCTGCGCAATACCATTGCAGTAGTATTGCCCATTGTGGTATTCTTTTATAAGGGATGGCCTACCACGGCCGTCGGTGTGGGCATTGGTGCTTTAATGATCTGCATGACCGACTTGCCAGGCAATAGGAGCGATAAATTTCGTACCGCATGGATTAGTGTACTAATCTTTACATTTGTAGCCATCTTAACGGCATGGAGCACCAGTATTCCCATACTAATGATTGCCGTTGTAGTACTACTTGCCTTTTTTTTGACCATGTTGGGTATATTAGGCCATCGGATGGCCGCCATAGGATTGATGGGCATTATATTGGCTACCTTCACCATTGGCCTAAAGCCAAAGGATGCGCTGCTTTATGGGAACTATATTTTTCTGGGCGGTATTTGGTATTACACGATCAGTCTTTTGCAGATTTATCTTTTTCCATATCGCTCTTTACGTAGGGCAATTAAGCAGACCGAAAGGGATACTGCCGCATTGTTAAGATTGAGGGCACAAGGTTATAATCCTGGGGTCAATCTTTTGGGATTTAATGAAAAAAACATGCGTCTGCACCTTAAATTGGCCAATCAGCATGAACTGATTAGGCAGTTGCTATTGAGCGACCGTAGGGCTATGGGACAGTTGAATAAAAAAGGGCGGGTATTCCTTGAAAAATCAATTAACCTTATTGATCTGTACGAGCAGGCAAGTGCGGTACATTATGATTATCCCTACCTGCGTAAACAGTTTGCCACGGCAGGAGTGTTGCCATGGTTAGAACAGGCTATAGAGCTGTTGGCCAAACAATTGACAAAGCCCAATGATGGGGTATATGCTGAGCGTTTTAAACAGATTCGATCGGCATTGGCGAAAAGTGCTGAAGAGGTAAATAAGGATCAATCGGTTTTGTTGAAGCAGATCTTGGGGAATATAGACGAGATCTATGGTCTTATTTTGGCTATACATCAGCCTATCCTGAACCAACGGTTAGATGAGCATACGGTACGCTATCGCGATTTTCTGACCTTTGCACCAGTACAAGCTAAGGCCATCAAGAAACATTTCTCTATGCGTTCGCCCATATTCCGGTTCTCGCTACGCTTATCGGCCCTATGTTTGGTGGCATTGATATTGATTACCTGGTTTTCGCATGAGCATTATAGTTACTGGCTTTTATTGACCATGGTTATTGTAAGCAGGCCAAGTTACGGGCAGACCATGAAACGAAATGGGGAAAGGCTGGGAGGTACCATAATAGGATTAGCGATGGGCTGGGGGATAGTTACAACAGTTGATGTACCTTGGCAACTTTTTATCAGTGTAATTTCCTTGTTCTGTTTTTTTGCCTTTAATAGGGTAGCTTATAGCATGAGTGTGATCGGTATCACAGTGGCGGTAATCCTGTGCTTAAATGTTTATGAAGGTGACTTATGGCAATTGCTTTCCGATCGTATACTCTTTACCATTGCAGGTGTGCTCTTATGCTTGGGGGCTACTTTTCTTTTTCCCATTTGGAATGCCCCGCGTCTAAATAAGTTAATGGCGGAAGTGATGAAAGCCAATGCGAGTTATTTTCAATCGGTAATGTACTTGGTACCTCACCAGGTAGAAACCATTCATCAGACGCGTTTGGCAAGAAAACTTAGCCATCAAAAATTGTCGGCACTTAGCGAAGCTATACAGGCTAGCCAAAAAGAGCCTTTCCGAAAAAAGCTCAATTGGCCATTGATCAAACGCATACAGTTATTAAACTATCAATTTAATGTATTAACGGCAACCTACGCAGGGATGCAGAAACAGGGAAGTGCATATTTATCGGCAATAGAGTTAGATAAAATTGGTGTTTACCTGCAACGATGTGCAGTTGCCATGGAAGATTTTGACCTTCATGCTCCATTGATATTGCCTGCTTGGAGCGAACAGCCCATGAATTTACTTGAAGTATCGGGACATTTGGCCAATATAGTTACTGCCGCCAAATAATTAATCTCTAGTTTGGCTGGGAATCTTAGCTTGGTTGATAGAGCATTATCATTGCTGGTTGTTTTATCCTCAACTTGATTCAAAGGGTTATCTTAAAAACACTAAAAAAGCGGTTGAGCAGTTAACCAGTTCAATGGCTAAACTACTTCAAACCGCGTTATTCGGTAAATATTGCCCTTCTTTATTTTTCTATTTCTTTCAAATTGTCCATTTTCTTATAGGCCAAGAATCCTTTAATGTCCTCGAAATGTTCACGAACTCTTTTGTTCCCAAATTCAAATACCTTTTCTGCCAAGCCATCTAAGAAATCCCTGTCATGTGATACCAGGATCAATGTGCCATCGAAATCTCGTAAGGCATCTTTGATGATATCTTTCGTTTTCATGTCCAAGTGGTTGGTTGGCTCATCGAGAATTAAAACATTTACTGGTTCCAATAAGAGCTTGATCATGGCTAGACGTGTCTTTTCTCCACCCGATAAAACTTTTACTTTTTTGGTCGTGTCGTCACCACTAAACATAAATGCCCCAAGTAGATCTTTAATCTTCACGCGTACATCGCCTACGGCAATTTGGTCAATGGTGTCAAATACGGTCAGTTCTCCATCTAACAATGCGGCTTGGTTTTGGGCAAAGTAACCAATCTTAACGTTGTGCCCAACTTTCAGCTCCCCTTCATAATCAATTTCACCCATAATGGCTTTGATCATAGTCGATTTACCTTCGCCATTTTTACCCACAAAAGCGACTTTTTGTCCACGTTCAATTACCATAGAAGCCTTTTCGAACACCACATGCTGGCCGTAGGCCTTGGTGAGTTCTTCTACAATAACAGGGTAATTGCCCGAACGTGGCGAAGGGGGGAATTTTAAGCGTAGGGCAGAATTGTCGACCTCATCCACCTCTATCACTTCCAACTTTTCCAACATCTTTACCCGCGATTGTACCTGTAGGGTTTTGGAGTAGGTGCCCTTAAAGCGATCGATGAATTCTTGGTTGTCGGCAATGAAACGTTGCTGCTCTTCGTAAGCTTTTAACTGGTGCTCGCGGCGTTCTTTGCGTAATTGAAGGTAGTGACTGTATTTGGCCTTATAATCGTAAATACGGCCCATGGTTACCTCAATGGTGCGGTTGGTAATATTGTCCACAAAGGCACGGTCGTGAGAAATGACGATTACGGCTTTAGCAGCATTGATCAGAAAGTCTTCCAACCATTGGATACTTTCAATATCCATGTGGTTGGTTGGCTCATCAAGTAGAATGAGGTCAGGTTTTTTCAATAGGATTTTGGCCAACTCTATTCGCATGCGCCATCCACCGGAAAATTCTGAGGTCTGACGGGTAAAGTCGGTACGCAAGAAACCAAGCCCTTTGAGTACTTTCTCTACTTCCGCGTCGTAGTTTACCTCTTCAATAGAATAAAACTTTTCGCTCAGTTCGGATACCCGTTCAATCAGCTTCATATAGTCGTCCGTGTCGTAATCTGTACGGATGTTCAACTGTTCGTTTAAGCTTTCCAACTCATCACGCATGTGATAAACCTCACTAAATGCTTTAGAGGTTTCCTCGAAAACGGTAACGTTATCTTGGGTAAGCAGGTGTTGTGGTAAATAGGCAATCACGGCATCTTTAGGTCCAGAGATATGGCCGGAGGTTGCTTTGCCAGCACCTGCAATAATTTTTAACAAAGTGGATTTGCCCGCACCGTTTTTGCCCATTAGGGCTATTTTGTCGTTTTCGTTGATGGAAAAGGATACATCGCTAAAAAGCGTGGTACCGCCAAATGATACGGAGATGTTATTTACGTCGATCAATGTTCTACTCTTTTTTAATTGAGCCGCAAAGATAATTGAAGAACTTATAGTTTAAGAAAAATTTATTGTTTGCCGATTGGTTGGTTGGTTGGTTGGTTGGTTGGTTGGTTGGTTGGTTGGCGCTGATCAATTAACATTTCGGTAGTTAATCAATTTTCGTCTCTTACTCTTTCAGCTTTCAACTTTGGATCTCGGACCCCGGACTTCTGACTTCTGACTTCCGACTTTCAGCAATTAACCAACCTTCGTTTCTTGCTCTTCCAACCTCGGACTGTCAACAGTTAAACAATTCGATCTTCCAACGTAAAATATTACGTGATTATCAAAGGAATAAATATCTTTACGGCACTAACCAACATTCCTTTTGAAAATTACGAGATCGACATATGCCCTGATGGCCTTAGCGCTAGTACTAAGCATGTTTTGCCCATTGGCGAATGGCCAGCAGCAGCCGATCAAGTTCAAACACCTTTCCTTTAGGGAGGGCCTGGCCCAAAGTCCCATTGCCGCCATTGTGAAAGATCATAAGGGTTTTATCTGGTTAGGGAGCTGGAAAGGGCTGACCCGCTACGACGGATATACCTTTAGGACGTTTAACCACGAAAACCATAACCCCAAGAGCATTAGCAACAATAGGGTGAATGCCATTATAGAAGACCGATACCACAAATTATGGATAGGTACTTCTAATGGTTTAAACATATACGACCCCACTACGGAAATCTTTAAACGGGTTGACATTAGGGATATTAAAGGTGGCAGGAATTATATTTCTTCGGTGTTAAACGACAGCTATGGTAATGTTTGGACAGCAACCTTTGCGGGCGTTAAACTGGTAGATACCAATAAATGGCAGTTGAAAGAGCAGGCGGGCCTTAGCGATACCTCCATTACCAGCTTGGCCAATGCGGTGACCTTTACTTTATTTGAAGATAAGGAGAAAAGAATATGGGTAGGCTCTAAAAACGGACCAAAGTGTTTTGATCCCAGAACTAAAAAATTGTTGAAACTGCCTACTGCCCTGAGCAATTCGGCCGAGCTGATGGCGGCAAAGATCATTGTAATTAGACAGGACAAACTGGGTAACCTTTGGTTTGGATCTGAAACTGCAGGACTGTTCAGGTACGATATCAGATCGAATACGTTAAAGCTGTTTAAGCACTCTGAAACAGATACAAAAAGCTTGCTGTCTGATTGGATAAGGGATATTTATGTATACGATGAACAACATATTTGGATAGGCACCAGAAATGGATTGAGTATTTTTAATACCATTGATCAGGGCTTTACCAACTATGCCCATAATCCCTTGGATCCTGATGGACTAAACGACAGTACCATTTGGAGCTTTATGCAGGACGAAGCATCGGGCATATGGATTGGTACCTTTGCGGGTGGATTGAACGTATACTACCCATCTAACGCCAATTTTGCTAATATTGGAGAAAGAATAGGTAATAAGATGGGGCTATCACACCTCGTGGTGAATGCCATTTTTGAAGATAAGGATGGTGGACTTTGGATTGGTACCTATGGTGGGGGCATTAACTACCTAAATCGGCAGACAGGAGCGTACAAATATTATGACATCAGAAACGATCAGCGGCAAACCCGAAACGGGGTAAAGTCTTTGGCCGAAGATGCCAATGGCAACCTGTGGGTGGGCACGCTTGATGGGCTTTGTTCTTTTAACAAGATCACCAAGAAAATTGATTTCTATAAGTTTGCTATTACGCAGGGAAAGTTTAGCGAAAATTTGATCAACTCCATTGTGCCAGAGCAGGATGGAGTTTGGGTAGGAACCAATGGGGGAGGATTAAGACACCTCAGGGCAGATCGTTCTTATACTACCTTTGTACATTCGCCCCAGGATAAGACCAGCATTAGTGACAACTTTGTGGTGGCCCTAATCAAAGATGCGCAGGATAATTTGTGGGTAGGTACCCAGAACGGCTTAAATTACTACGATACCAAAAAAAATAAGTTTAAGCGTTTTGTGAAAAGGGCAGCACCCAACAGCTTGAGCAATAACAGTATCATTACCCTCTTTAAGGATTCTAAAGATCGTTTATGGATTGGTACCGAAGGTGGAGGGCTAAATTACTATAACCCGATTACCAATAAGTTTTATCCGCTTAACGAGTTTGGCAAGTTGACCGATGAAGTGATACATGCCATTTTGGAAGATGATGAAGGGCATATTTGGTTGAGTACGGACAATGGCCTCTATAAGCTGGCCTTTAAGAACTTTAACCTGCCATTTAAGGCCGAAAATATTGATGTTACACATTATAATGCCGATGATGGTTTGGCCAGCAACCAGTTTTTGACCAATGCGGGCCTGAAACTTAGAAGTGGAGAGCTGTTGTTTGGCGGCATTAATGGCCTGACTTCTTTTTTCCCAAATCGGATCATCAAAAATGCTATAAAACCTAAGGCTGTATTTACCGATTTCCTAATCAGGAATAAGGTGGTAGCCATAGATTCTGCAGGATCTCCCTTAAAACAGTCCATTACCTTTGCAAGGCAGATTAAACTGAAGCATAACGAAGGCTATATTACCATTAAGTTTGCTGCGTTGAACTTCATCAATCCGGAAAAGAACCAATACCGCTATAAAATGGAGGGTATAAGGGGAGATGACTGGCATTATTCGGGAACACAGCGTGAAGCTAATTATACCAATTTAAGTCCGGGTAATTATACCTTTAAGGTAATGGCAGCTAATAATGATGGACTTTGGAATGAGGAGCCCATTAGCGTGCAGATTACTGTATGGCCACCTTGGTGGCAAACCTGGTGGGCATTTTTGATCTATGCTGCCATTCTCTATGTAATCGTAAATACCATTTATGGCTTTTTGAGGAATAGGGCCAAGCTAAAACGGGAACTCTACCTAGAGCAGATACAGAATGAAAGGCAGGAAGAACTGCACCAAATGAAAATAGACTTCTTTACTAATATTTCGCATGAGATAAGGACTCCATTAACCCTTATTTTGGGACCTTTGGAAAAGATGTTGCACAACTCTGGGACCAATACTGCCATATATAGGCAGTTATTACAGGTGCAGAATAATGCCACGCGACTGATGCGCTTGGTCACCGAACTCATGGACTTTAGGAAGGCGGAAAGCGGGCATATGAAATTGGCCTTTTCTTCCTGTAACATCATCAAGTTTGCCGAAGAAATTTACCTTTCGTTCCAGAATTTGGCCGAAGATAAACAGATAGCCTATCATTTTGTGGCTGAAGAAACCGAGTTATACGTTTATTTTGATAAGGATCACTTTGAAAAAGTACTCTTTAACCTGCTGTCTAACGCTTTTAAATTTACACCCGAAGGAGGGGAAATCAGCCTAAAGATTAGGCATAATGAAACTTGGGTAACTATTGAAGTGACAGATAATGGTAAAGGCATTGCACCCAAAAATATCGAAAAGCTATTTACCAAATTCTTTCAGGTGTATAATGAGGAGGTGTCTAACGGTGGTTATGGCATTGGTCTAGCCCTATCGAAAAATATTGTGGAGCTACATAAAGGTACCATAAAGGTAGTGAGCCAAGTAGAAGATTTGGAAAGGAGATTTACTACTTTTACTGTAGAGCTGCCATTGGGTTCGGCTCATTTAGATCCTAATTTGATATTGCCAGAATATATGAATAGCGATAATCCGGTGCATTATTACTTGCAGTCGCAGGCCAATCATATTCTGGTACCTTATGAGGAAGCCGCAATAGAGGTGAAGCATACCCTGCTTATTATAGAAGATAACCTCGAATTAAGGAATTTTATCAGGGAATCATTTCAGCAACAATATCGTATTTTACAGGCTACGCATGGTGTGGAAGGCTTGGACATCGCCTTAAAGCATATGCCAGATCTGATTATAAGTGACGTGATGATGCCCGAAATGGATGGACTCGAATTATGCAGAAGGGTGAAATCTGATGAACGTATCAACCATATTCCTGTGGTATTGCTTACGGCAAGGGCGGCTTATATACATCAGATAAACGGACTGGAGAAAGGGGCTGATGCCTATATCACCAAGCCTTTTAGCATACAGGTATTGGCACTGAACGTGAAGAACATTCTGGCCACCAAGGAAGCCAACAGACAAAAGTTTGTAAGGGAGATATTGCTCAATCCATTGCCCGTAGAAATGGAAACGCCTGATGAAAAATTCTTGGCTAAACTGATGCAGATTATAGACGATCATTTGGAAGATCCCGAATTTGATGTAACGGCCATGGTACAAAAGATAGGCATGAGCAAAACCATCTTGTATAAAAAGGTACAATCGCTCACCAATTTGTCGGTAGCCGACCTGATCAAGACCGTGAGGTTGAAAAAAGCGGCCTTATTATTGGCCCAGAACCAAATGGCAGTAGCCGAAGTGGCTTTTGCAGTAGGCTTTAATGATAGGAAGTATTTCAGTAAGGAATTTAAAAAACAATATGAAATGAGCCCTTCGGAATATATGTCCTCTAAGCAGGAGAGTTAGTGAATTGAAAAGCGATAATGTTGGTTGGTTGGTTGGTTGGTTGGTTGGTTGGTTGGCGCTGATCAATTAAGACAACTTCCCACCTCGGACCCCGGACTTCCGACTTTCAACAATTAAACGATTAAACAGTTAACCAATTTAAACAGTTTAAACAGTTTAAACAATTAACCAATCTTCGTTTCTTGCCCTTTCAACTTCGGACCCCGGACTTCTGACTTTCAACAGTTAAACAATTAACCAATTGGGCGATTCACCCACCCTGGTCTCTCGACAATTCTATCCCTAAGCAATTCAGCATTGGGTGCCTTCGATGCGCTCTGCAAGATAGTGTAGTCTAATATAATGTTAAACAATTAACCAGTTTAACAACTAACCAGTTGACCTATTCCGCAATTGAACGATTAACCCATTTGCAACCTATATACCTTATCTTTGGTCGCAAAAAACCGGTCTAAAAAGCATTTTTGTAGTATTTTGAACAATTTTACCCCTAATTAAGGAAGAATTTACCCCTAGGTTATAAGTCGATGTATACATATTTGCTTAACCAAATATTGTATGATGAAACCACAACCAAATGACTTCGGGTATTTAAAGCTAGACTTTTTACAGCGCCAACTTAAACTTCAGTTGAATACCATTGTCTTTTCTTTCTTAATATATGTGTGATCATCGCAAGATTTTTCTTTGCTGACCACTTAACTATTTTTAAAATTCAACTAATTATAATCAAATATTTAACCCTAATTGAATGATACTATTTTACAAAGAAATTAGTTTTTGTTCGCAACGTAAGCCTAAAGAAGCAGCCCTGTACTTTCGGAAAATAGCCCTTTTGCTATTGTTGTGCTGCACATTTGGTATTTCATCTTTTGCGCAAAACAGAACCATTTCTGGTACGGTAAAAGATAAGGCCCAAGGATTGCCCATACCTGGAGCTTCGGTAAAATTAAAGAGTGCTGCCACAACGGTAGCCACCAACGAAGAGGGTAGATATAGCATTTCTGTACCTGCAGGTCCGGCAGTTCTGGTATTCAGCTATGTTGGTTTTGCCGTACAAGAAATTAACATTCCAGCGGCAACCAACGTACAGAATGTATTGTTGGCCGAAGATAATACCAACCTGAGCGAGGTAGTGGTAGTAGGTTATGGCACGCAAAAAAAATCGACCTTAACTGGGGCCATTAGCACCATAAGTAGTAAAGAAATCTTACAATCGCCAACTTCTAACGTAACCAATAGTTTAATTGGAAGAACGCCAGGTCTGGGTGCCGTACAACGTAGTGGTCAGCCGGGTTCAAATAGTGCAGTCATTAATATCAGGGGCTTGGCCACCTATAATGGTTCTGGTGCTATTGTTATTGTAGATGGAATTGAACGACCTGATTTTGGAGATATAGATCCCAATGAAATTGAAAACATCAACGTACTTAAAGATGCTTCCTCAACCGCTATTTTTGGCATCAGGGGAGCCAATGGCGTAATTATAGTAACCACCAAATCGGGCAAGGAAGGTAAGCCAAAAGTTAGTTACAGTGGGAATGTCAGCTTGCAAAGCTACACAGGTATTCCCAAAGCTTTAGATGCCTATACCAATGCCTATCTGATTAACGAAGCCAATAGAAACGATAAATTCGAGGTGCTCACTTGGAGCGATAATGCCCTACAAAAATTTAAGGATGGTTCCGATCCCATAGGCTATCCCAATATCAACTGGTTTGATTATGTAACCCGTAAATTTTATCCACAGACACAGCATAACGTAAATGTGAGTGGAGGTACAAAAGTGATCAAATACTTTGCATCGGTGGGCTATCTGTTTGAAGATGGCATATTTAAGCAGTTTGATTCGCCTTATCAAATAAAATCTACCCCCGATTATAACCGATACAATTTCAGATCTAACTTGGATATTAAGCTTACGCAAGATTTAGAGGTAGGGGTGAAATTGGGTGGTCGTTTGCAAAAACGTTATCAGCCCAGCGGTTTGCGTTCTGGCTCGGGTTCTTTCTCTTATGACAATGTGGAGGCCATGATTTCGCGTATTCTTCAAGTACCCGCTTTTGCCTATCCCGTTACCCTGCCCGATGGGCGTTTGGCGCAAAACCCGAATGTAGGAACCAATATCTGGAACCCCTTGGGCGTACTTACCCGTTGGGGAACCAGATATGACGATTTTAATAACGTACAAAGCACCTTCAATATCAATTACGATATGAAAAAGCTGGTAAAAGGACTTTCCTTTAAGGCTAATTTGGGCTACGATTCGTATTTTGAGAATACTACTAGAAGAAATGCAAGCTGGGCGGCCTATGTAATAGATAGAGATAGTAAGGAGATTACCATTGCGGGCGACAGGCCAAGAGATGAACCATTGAGTGGTCTGATCAGCGAATATGGAGGAACCATCCACACTAATTTACAGGCTGGTTTTAACTATAACCGCAGTTTTGGCAAACATAACTTGTCGGGTGTGGCTTTAGGTACCCGCCAGTTGATCAATGTACAAGGTTCAACGGCAACTACCGCACCACCTAGGGCTTCACAGGGTCTGGTAACACGTGTAACTTATAACTACGCCGATAAATATTATGCCGAATTCAATGCGGCCTATAACGGTTCAGAAAATTTCCCGGTAGGACTGAAGTATGGTTTTTTTCCAGCAGTATCGGCTGGGTGGACGGTGAGTAGCGAAGATTTTATGAAAGGGGTAGATTGGATAAGTTATTTAAAGCTACGCGGTAGTTATGGTTTGGTAGGTAGCGATGAAATTGGGCAACGTTTTCTATACCTGACCAGTTATTTACGTAACGCCACGGGTTTCACCGCATCTACGCCAGCTTATAGCCGTCCAGGTATGCCGGTACACTTTGGCGATCCTACAAGTGTTGTCACCTATCCGGTGGTCTACCTGCCAAGTTCCTCTATCGGTAACCCCGAAATTACCTGGGAAACAGGTTTGAAAAGAAATATAGGAATAGAAAGTAAGTTCTTTAAAAACAGCCTATCCTTAAATGTCGATGTATTTGATGAAACCCGTAAGGATATTCTTACCACTAGGGCGTCGGGACTTCAGATCTTAGGACAGGGCTATCCGGCCTTGAATATAGGTGAGGTGTACAATAAAGGCTATGAAGTAGAATTAGACTACAACAAACAAAAAGGCGAAGTAAGCTATGGCATCAATGCGCAGGTTTCATTTGCCCGTAATAAAATTATCAGTAGGGATGAACCTATTGGCGCACCTGGGTACCAAAAACAAGAAGGCAAACGTGTAGGACAATTTTTTGGCTATGTGACCAATGGTTTTTATACATCGCAACAAGATATTGATAGTTATGCACGTAACGAGTTGGGGACCCCTATACCCGGAGATCTGAAATATGTAGATATCAATGGCGATGGGCGCATCAATAGCGACGATAGGACCGCCATAGGTTATTCAAGGGTACCAGAGTATATCTTCAGTATTTCACCTAGGGTTTCCTATAAGGGGTTTTCGGTATCGCTCATGTTCCAAGGCGTAACCAATGTAAGTTCCGATGTGATTTTAACAGAACAGAACAATGGTCAACAGATGTATGAATTTATGTTGAACCGCTGGACACCACAAACAGCAGCTACAGCAACTTGGCCGGCGTTGCACTCGAGGGGAAATACTTTTATTAGCTATCAGTTGAATGATTTCATTCTACAGGATGCCTCCTATATTAAATTACGTAATGCCGAAATTTCGTATACCCTACCCGCAAGATGGTTGCAGCCTTTAAAAATATCCTCGTTAAGGATATTTCTAACGGGGCAAAATTTGGCCACATGGACCAGATTTAAAATGTACCTGGATCCGGAAAACGTCAATGTAACCAACAGCGATTTTTCTAAACAATCTATTTATCCAACTTCAAGAATATACAACTTGGGCGTAAACATTCAATTATAGCATGAACATGAGAAACATATATTACTCCATCGTTTTCCTTTTTGTTGCTCTTGTACTAATAACGTCATGCAAAAAGGATTTTCTTGACCGCACGCCTTCGGCCGATCTGGATGAAGAAAAAGTATTCAAGGACCCAGCGTTAGCGGCAAGTTATGCAGACAATGCCTATAACCACCTAGTAGACGAATATGCCAGGTTTAATGCCCATCGTGGCACTACGGCACAAGCTTCTGATGAGGCTGTTTCTGGTAATGCCGATGTGTCTGTACGTACTTTAAACCAAGGCTTGTTCCACGATCATTACGAGCGTGGGGGAGCTTCTCTAAATGATATTGGCGATATTTGGGAAAGAGCCTATGCTGGTATCAGGTTAGCCAATGTAACGCTTTCGAGAATGAGTACGGTTCCTTGGACCAACGCACAATCACCATCAAGAATAGAAGGAGAAATGCACTTCATTAGGGCTTTTCTTTATTTCGAGCTTATCAAAAGATTTGGTGGCGTACCTATTGTAGATAAGCCTGCAAGTATTTTTGATAATATCGATATCCCACGTAACACCTATCAGGAATGTTTGAACTTTATTTTGGCCGACTTAGATAAGGCAGAGGCGCTTTTGTTGCCAGATTACGATGCTTCTAACTACGGACGTGCAACCAAAGGGGCAGCAGCAGCATTAAAAGCTAGGGCATTATTATATGCAGCAAGCCCTATTAATAACCCAACTGGAGATCTGACTAAATGGGCCAGTGCCGCTGCAGCGGCCAAAGTAGTAATAGATATGAATAAATATTCGTTGCAGACTACCTATGCAGATATCATGAATGTACCACAATCTTCAGAGTATATCATGATTAAAATACGTCCCCCACGTATCATCGATGGTTTCTTGCTAGACTTTGTAATGTCGCCAGGCTCTGGTGGTGCCCAAGGTTCTATGAATCCTACGCAAAACCATGTGGACATGTATGAAGCAGTAAAGAAAAATGGAAATACCATTATCAGCAGTGCACCAATTACCGATCCCAATTCGGGCTACGATGCCCAGAAGCCCTATGATAATCGTGATCCGCGTTTTTATGCCAATATTTTATATAATAACGTTTTATGGCAGGGACGCAATATGGGTATGTGGTCGCAAACCAATGGAACTACCACTACTTATGGTGCCGATTTCAGGCCTAATAATATCATTTATTCTGCTACACGCTATTACTGCCGTAAAATGTGGCCAGAAGTATATGTAAGAAATACCACGCAAAGGGCATTGTTCAATTTTATCTTTTTTAGGTATGCGGAAGTGTTATTGAATTATGCGGAAGCATTAAATGAAAGTACCGATTCTCAAATAGAAAGACAATTGGCCATAGCCCGGGTGAATGAAGTGAGAAATAGGGTAGGCATGCCTGCGCTTTCCAATACTTTAACACAGGTGCAATTAAGAGAGGCTATTGTAAGGGAGAGGGCTGTAGAATTAGCTTTTGAAGATTTCAGGTGGTACGACCTCATCCGTTGGAAAAAAGCCAAAGATGTACTTACGCAACCAGTTAAGGGAATGGATGTGGTGAGAAATGCCAATGGAAGCTTTACCTATAATGTAGTGACCTTGCCCATATTATATCAAAAACGATTTGAAGATTACATGTACCTGTATCCAATTCCAAGAAGGGAAATATTTAAGAGCGACGGAATTTTAAAACAAAACCCAAATTGGTAATACACGAAAACTTGAACAAGACAAACAGTTTACAACAGCAAAAGATGGTGAATTGCCCAATATTGAATAATGATTTAATCAAGGTAAGTTCCATCTGGACACTAAAAAACAATCATATAAGCAGATGAATTTTCTAACCAAATACCTATTACTTTCGTTACTGAGCATCGGCTTTTCACAGCGGGTACTGGCTCAAACTGAGCAGATCACGGTGAAAGGTAAAATTGTGGACGAAGTTGGTGCTCCACTTGCTGGTGTAGCCATTTTTGTACAGGAACGAACCAGTGGGGTATCTAGCAATGCCGATGGAAAGTTTACCATCGAGGCCAGTACAAACGATCGCTTCGTTTTGAAAATGGCCGGATACAATACCCTGTATGTGGCGGCATACGAGATTAACGAAAATGAGCCTATAAAACTTATAAAATCGCAAATCGAAGCTGGAGATGATGATAATGTTTATATCCCTTTTGGGCTAAGAAAAAAACGTGAAGTCACGGCCACGATTACAACCGTAGCAGAAAAAGATTTGCCTCAACTGCCCTTATCTACCCTAAACAATGTCTTAACAGGTCGTTTATCAGGTTTACATATCCAGCAAACGGGTAACCGACCAGGTACAGACGATGCTAATTTTCTAATTAGAGGAAGATCATCATATAACAGCGGCCAATCTCCATTGGTATTGGTAGATGGCGTAGCCCGCGATTTTGTAGATATGGACCTGAATGAGGTAGAAAGCATTAGTGTATTAAAAGATGCCGCTTCCCTATCATGGTACGGAATGAACGGTGCCAACGGCGTCATCTATGTGGTGACTAAAAGAGGCAGCGCCAGTGCCACGAAGGTTACCTTCGATGCCCAGGGAGGTGTGCAAACACCGATTACCTTGACCAATCCTCTACACTCGTATGCCTATGCCTACCTATATAATGAAGCCCGTCAAAACGATGGCCAATCGCCCCAATATACCCAACAAGATTTGATAGGTTATTATAGTAAATCAGATCCTTATCGCTATCCCGACAATGATTTTCCTTCAGAATTTCTGAAAAAAGCATCGCCAGTACAACGTTATGTCGCTACGGTAAGTGGAGGTAATGCTTTTGCCAGGTATTTTACTTCGGTAAGCTTTTACGATCAGGATGGCTTGTACAAAGGTGGAGAAACACCTGCCTATAATTCTAACACCAACTTTAGAAGGTATAATTTCCGTACCAATTTGGATCTACATATCAATAAAAACTTAGATGTAACCCTAGATGTTGGTGGGCGGGTAGCTAACCTGCGCTATCCAAGAGATGGTAATGCTAATTTTTTAACGGCTATACTTACTACACCAGCTAATGCATTTGCCATATTGAATGAAAATGGCACCTATGGAGGCAGTTCATTGTTTAGAAGTAATCCTTTGGCCATGTTACAGGCCAGGGGCAATATTACCGATGTATACCGCACTCTATTGGCTACGGCAACTGTTCGCCAAAAGCTCGATGTCTTATTGAAAGGCTTGTCGCTAAACCTCGCCTATACTTATGACATGACTGGACTTTATACGCAAGGTTTTAACCAGAACTATGAAGTGTATGAATTGATCAGCACCAACAACTATCAGCGTTATGGTACACAAACTCCACTAAACTATGCAGCAAGCAGCTTTAGTGGTAACCTTCGCAATAACGAATTTTGGGGCGGTTTCGATTATGACCGCACATTTGGCCAACATGGCATTAAGTTCTCTACCCGCTTTCAAAGAGCAGTTTCGGCTTCGGCAAGTCGTTTAGATGATAAAAGGGAAGGACTATCGAACCGTGCATCCTATAATTATAAACAACGTTACTTTGCCGATGTGATTGCCACTTATTCTGGTTCACAGAATTTTATGCCGGGCAAACGATTTGGTTGGTTTCCTGCGATGTCGGCTGGGTGGATAGTTACCGAGGAAAGTTTTCTGAAAGGCACAAAGGCCATTGATTATCTGAAAATTCGCGGCTCTTATGGATGGGTAGGTAACGATGCAATAGGTGCTTCGAGACGTTTTGCCTTTAATAACTATTTTACCAGGGGCGGTTCACAATATTTCTTTGGTACAGGATACAGCAGTGTGCCAAATACCGATCAGTTAGATTTGGCCAATCCAGACTTAACTTGGGAGCGGGCTTTAAAATCCAGTATAGGTTTCGATGCGCAGTTCTTAAAACAGTCTCTGACCCTAACGGCTGATTATTTTCATGAAAACAGAAAGAAACTATTAACTGCAGACTTGGCTCCATCTATTATTGGACAACCTTTGGTAAACATCAATGCAGGGGAGGCTCAATATCAAGGAATAGAAGCCAACCTTAATTATATCAAGACCATTAACAAATTTACCTTCGGTCTTTATGGAAATTATACCTATGCTAAAAGTAAGATTCTTCAACTTAACGAAGAGGGAGGCTTACCAGCCTATCAGACACAAATAGGTTTTCCTATAGGAGGGGTAATAAATGGTAGTGGTACCGTAAGAAGATTTCTGATCTCAGAAGGCCTGTTCCAAAGCGAAGAAGAGATAGCAGCAGCGCCGGTACAACGTTTTTCGGGTGCGGTTAAACCTGGAGATATCCGTTATAAAGACGTTAACAATGATGGGGTAATCGACAATCTTGATTTTGTAAGTACCAACTATTCTGATATTCCAACGGCCTATTTTGGCTTTGGCGGATCAGCAAAATATAAAGGTTTCGATGTTAACTTTTTGTTCCAAGGCGTAACGGGCAGAACCATACAGATTAATACCTTGGTCAATGCTGGTACATCAAGCACAGGCTACATTAACCAGTTTAGTGCCTATAGATGGACACAGGCCACAGCAGATGAAGCATTATATCCGCGATTAACAATCAACGACAGGAGCAATAATACACAGAATTCTGATTTCTGGTTACGCAATGGCGATTTTTTAAGACTAAAGCACGTAGAATTAGGTTATTCCCTTTCTGCAAATGCACTTAAAAAATTAAAGATAGCTCAATGTAGGTTTTATGTGAGTGGCTTTAACTTGCTCACTTTCGATAAGTTGAATGGCCTGCCGATAGATCCGGAAATGCCCGAAGCAGGTTTTAATTCTTCATACCCTTCGCTTGCCACTTTTGCACTGGGCCTGAACCTTAAATTTTAATGAAATGGATATGAACTTTATACATACGATAAGATTAAATAAATCAATAAAGTTAACCGTAAAAACTTTACTGATTGGTGTTTTGGTACTTGCTCACATTTCTTGTAAAAAAGATTTCCTGCAAGATGGCAGTATTACCGATGGCGCTATAAAAGGCGAAGAGGTGTGGGCTAATGATGCCTATGCGAGGGGCGTATTGAATAGTGCTTATTTTAATGTGTCAGAAGGCTTTAGTATAGATGGTAATGGAGGCATGTTGGCTTCTGGTACCGATGAGGCGGTAAATTCTGGGGTAAATACCACCATGAGTATATTCAATAACGGCACTTGGGGTCCAGTGCGCACGGTAGACGATGACTATAGCAACTTGTACGAAGGTTTGAGAAAAGTAAATCTGTTTATAGAAAATTTACCCGCTAGCCAAATTATTCCAACCGATGGTTTGACGACGGAGGAAGACAAAAGCAGATTGGAAGGACAGGCTTATTTTTTAAGGGCATTATTTCATTTTGAGCTGGTAAAACGCTACGGCGCAATCACCTTGGCTACCCGCGTGTTCAGTCGTGATGAAAACCTTAATCTACCCAAGAATACCTATAAACAATGTATGGACCAGATTATTGCCGATTGTGAGAAGGCCATAGCCTCTAAGATACCTGTTTTTACTAGGGAAGCCTCTGATGTTAACAAATACGCATGGCGTACTGGCGATTATGGTCGTGCCACCAAAACAGCGGCAATGGGCTTAAAATCCAGGATGTTGTTGTATGCCGCCAGTCCTCAATTTGCTGCCCAAAGTGGTGTAAGTTGGCAGCAGGCAGCCGATGCCGCCAAAGTTATCATAGACTTAAACGTACATAGTTTGCAGAGCACATATACCAATGTGTTTAATTATGGAGCAGCTGCCTATAATAATGAGGTATTGTTTGCTACCAGGGCACAGAATCGTAATGATATAGAACAGCAGCAAGCTCCAATCAGTTATGATGGGGCTACGGGAAGGACCAATCCAACACAGGAAATGGTAGACGCCTTTGAAACCACTAATGGTAAATTAATAACCGATCCAACTAATACCCTATATAGCGAAGCTAATCCTTATGCAAATAGGGACACCCGGTTTGGCTTAACTATTAATCATAATGGTAGGTCTTTTAAGAGCAAGGCGGTACAAACTTTTGTGGGTGGGGCCGATGGCTTGAACCGTAATATCAATGCCACCAAAACGGGATATTATATGCGTAAGTTCTTAAGCGAGGCCGCTACCTGGAACCAAGCTTCAAATACATTAGCCCGTAGGCCTTGGGTGGTACTACGATATTCGGAAATATTACTCAACTATGCCGAAGCTTTAAATGAAGCACAGGGAATTGTCGCTGTAAACGAAGTGCTGCAACGTGTAAACTCCGTAAGGGCAAGGGGTGGAATAGCCGCATTGCAAACCACCAATCCTAATGCAAATGGTTATGTGGTACCCACAAAAGAAGCCATTCGGGAACGTATACATAACGAGAGACGTGTTGAACTTTGTTTTGAGGGACACCGTTTCTATGATGTGAGGCGATGGAAACAAGGGGAGCTTTTCCTGAACAAGCCTGTAACCGGAATGCGAATTACCTTCGATGCCAACTCAAACTTGGTATATACGCGTTTTGAAGTAGAAAAGCGCTATTTCCAAGAGAAGAATTATCTATATCCATTTTCACAGAATACCATTAATCGTCAACCCGCACTTATACAAAATACAGGCTACTAAAATTTGATTATGATGAAGTTAAATAAATACTTATTACTCAGTTTCCTTATCCTTTCAGTTTATACTGCACAAGCACAATTAGTACAAAATATCTTTGGCCGTAAACACCAAAGCCTGAACGGCCGCTGGAATTACATTATAGATCCTTATGAAATGGGGTATTACGACTATAGGCACGAACCTTTTGATCAGACAAAATCGGGCAAGGGAGGTTTTTATGATGATCGTGAACAGGTCAACAAATCAGAGCTGATCGAATACAGTTTTGAGCTGTCACCAACATTGAAAATACCGGGCGATTGGAATTCGCAGGTAGAGAAATTGTCTTTTTATGAAGGAACCATCTGGTTGAGAAAGAAATTTAATGCACAGCCTGCACAGGGTAAAAAATACATCCTTTATTTTGGTGCTGTCAACTATGAAGCACATGTTTACCTAAATGGAAAGAAATTAGGAGTCCATAAGGGAGGTTTTACCCCTTTTCAGTTTGACGTGACCGGAAAGTTAAAAGACGGAGAGAATTTTGTAGTGGTAAAAGCTGACAATACCCGTAAACAAGATGAAATTCCGACAGTGAATACAGATTGGTGGAATTATGGCGGCATTACCCGAGATGTACTTTTGGCAGAGTTGCCAGCAAATTATATTGCCGATTATAAAGTGCAGTTGGCACGTTCAAACGCCAAACAAATAGAAGGTTATGTGAAATTAAGTTCGGCTAGTGCAGGACAGGACATTACCATAAATATTCCAGAGGCAGGTTTGAAAACGACTATTAAAACAGATGCTTCTGGTGTAGCAAAATTGAGCATTCCTGTTAAGAAATTGAGTTTGTGGACACCAGAAAGTCCTAAACTCTATCAGGTGACCATTACCTCGGCCAACGACACAGTGAATGATAAAATTGGTTTCAGGACTATTGAAACACGTGGTCAAGATATTTTATTGAACGGTAAATCTATTTTCTTAAGGGGAATTTCCATGCATGATGAAAACCCTTTGATACAGGGTCGTTTACGCGGACAGGGTGATATGCGCATGATGCTACAATGGGCCAAGGAACTAAACTGTAATTATGTGAGATTGGCGCATTATACCCACAATGAGGAAATGAACCGTTTGGCCGACGAAATGGGCCTATTGGTTTGGGCAGAGGTGCCGGTTTATTGGACCATATCTTGGGAAAAACAGGAAACCTACCAAAATGCAGAAAAACAGTTGAGCGATATGATCGAACGTGATAAGAATCGGGCAGCAGTTATTATATGGTCAATTGGAAATGAAACCCCGCTAGGCGAACCTCGTTTCAAGTTTATGAGCAAATTGGCCGATAAGGTAAGAGAGCTGGACCAAACCCGTTTGGTAGGGGCCGCACTGGAAGTGCACCGTAAGGGCTATGATGTAATTGTAGATGATCCACTAGGCGAAAAACTAGACTTGGTAAGCTTTAACCAATATGGTGGTTGGTATTGGGAGTTGCCTAAAGAATTACCTAAATATCAGTTTAAGATTAAGTATAATAAACCTGTAATCATTACAGAAGTAGGCGGTGATGCCCTAGCTGGTTTTCATGCCGATGAAGATACCCGTTGGTCGGAAGAATTTCAGGAATCATTGTATAAATACCAATTGCCATTTATGAGCACAATGAGCGGTTTAAGAGGAATGACACCTTGGATATTGACCGACTTTCGCTCTCCACGTAGGCAGCATCCTTTCTATCAGGATTTTTGGAATAGAAAAGGACTGATATCAGAAACAGGAAAGAAAAAGAAAGCTTTTTATGTACTTAAAGATTTCTATGATAAAACCGAAGCTAAATACAAGTAAAAGAATTAAATATCCCTATTAAAAAGGAGTAGCATATGAAAAAGCATTGCATATTAATAATGTCCCTAGGATTGATCTTCGGGGGATGTCTCAAAGGTCAGAATGAGCCTGTATTTCCTTCGCCAGATCTTACCATTCCGGTAGACGAGAGCGTAACCTTAAAAAGTGCCTTGCCATTTAGGTTTGGAGCAGCGGTAAATAATAGTCTGATCAGATCAAAAGCCGCCTATAGAGATCTGATCATTAAAGAGTTTAATAGCCTTACCTCAGAGAATTCAATGAAATTCACGCAGCTTCATCCTTCAGAAAATGTTTATACATGGACGGAAGCTGACTATCTGGTCGACTTTGCTCAACAGAACAATAAAAGGGTACATGGTCATACGCTAATTTGGTATAAGAACCCTCCGAATTGGGTACTGAACTATCAGGGAGATGCTGCCGCATGGGACAGGCTGTTGAAAGACCATATACAGACCGTTGTAACCCGATATAAAGGTAAAGTTGCCTCTTGGGATGTGGTAAATGAAGCAGTGGCCGAAAACGGACAGCTCAGAGATTGTATCTGGCTGCAAAAGTTGGGGCCAGAATACATTGCCAAAAGTTTTATCTATGCTCATCAGGCAGATCCAGATGCTATTTTATTCTATAATGACTATGGTCATGAATATGGTCCGACCAAAAGAACGGCCATTATCAATCTGGTCAATGGTCTTATTCAACAAGGGGTACCCATTCATGGTATAGGTTTGCAAATGCATACCCGCTATACACAGTCTAACACTAATCTTGCGGCAGCTATTAATACGGCAGCAGCTACAGGACTGAAAGTTCATATTGCCGAACTGGATATAGCCATGAACCCAGATAATATTCCAGATCTGATGTATTCAGCAGGTTTGGCAGAACAGCAAAAGGCCAAATATGAATTTATTGTAAAAACCTATAATGCCATTCCCAAAAACCAGCAGTTTGGTATTACCACATGGAATGTAGGCGATGCCGACAGTTGGATAAGGGGAGAGTACAACAGACCAGATTGGCCGTTACCTTTTGATGATAATTACAAACGAAAAGCTGCCTATCAGGGCATTTTAGATGGAGTGAAGTAACTGCATCGATGCTGATAACAAAATTAAACCAAATGAAAAAAACGATATGCTTAATCATAGGTGCTTTGGCAACGGTAAGTACCGTCTTTGCACAGTTTACTTCCGATAATATAGTGATTTACCGTTTTGGTGATGGTAGCCCTTTGGTAAATGGGGCTAAGGTTCCGGTTTTTATAGATGAATACAATCCCAAAACTGGAGAAAAAGTACGTACAATCATTGTTTCCCGAACAGCTAATGGAAGCAATTATGGTATAGAAGGTTTGGGATTGACTGCAGCAGGAGCTTATGAAACAGAGGGTTTTCCAACACTTTCTAGGGATGGAGAAACACTGGCCATTATTGGACGTAATCCTTTGCAGTCCACACAGTTCGTTATTGGTACCATCAATTCGACGGGAAATGTCAGTGCAAATACTTTGGTTGTAGACGACATCGGTGGACCACGTTCTGCAGTAGTAGAAGGAACTTCTGTTTATTTTAATGG
>NZ_JAELTN010000027.1 GCF_016428855.1 Pedobacter sp. ASV28 | reverse complement strand
CCCCCCCCCCCCCCCCCCCCCCCCCCCCCCCCCCCCCCCCCCCCCCCCCCCCCCCCCCCCCCCCCCCCCCCCCCCCCCCCCCCCCCCCCCCCCCCCCCCTTTTACAAGCCTAACACGGCATACGAGATGGTAACGCAGGTCTCGTGGGCTCGGAGATGTGTATAAGAGACAGATGTATTTGATCATGGTGCGCTTTTTTGTTTAACTTGAACCAATCCGATAAGGTCTGCAAAGTTATCCCAATTTCATGCTAGGCTCCTCTTCCACATCATTAAGCTCAACGATCAAAATATAGCGATCAGTTATTGTCTATAAACGTAAAGCTGGCATTGACATATTCTGGCTTTTGAATTTGTTTTTTCATTTTTTTGAAGGTCTCCATAGGCCCATTTGTAGCAAATAAATTAACTAACCATACTGGAACGGCACCTCCGGGATCTACTTCCAAGGTATAATCAATATAGACCATATTATTTTTAATTGGTGTCAATACCCATGTACCAGCCGAATGGGCTACCCTTACGATATTCTTCTTTAATGGCAGGTAATTGGGTTCAGTTGGTCCATTAATGGTTACAACTTTCGTTCTAGGGTTTTGGCTCACCATAAGATGTGCAATAAAATCCCTATTGCTTATGGGCCAAGGAATATCAACTTCCGAATAGTAAAAAAGTTCGGACGGAGAAAGCTGTTTCAACAAGACACTTGATTTGGTACCATAAACCCATTCTTCCCCAGCATTGACATCCATAATCAACGCCACCATTTGCGAAAGTGTAGCAGGTATGACGCATTTCACCCTAATGCCCTTCAAGCCAGATTGGCTAACGGTCTTTGTATAGATACTTACTCCATCTTTATTGCTCTTTAATGTCCAATCTAATTGTCCGAAGCAAATTTGGCCAAAGAGTAATAACAAAACGATTATGATGTTGCTCTTTCCCATCTATTATAATGAGGATCCCACTATTTAAAACTCGATGCCTTAGGCACAAGTTGTGGGTTATTTTTGATAAAGGAAGAATCCAATTTCACAATGGTATAGACGGCAATCACTGCTCCAATCAACAGTAGAACCAATCCTAAATAGTTTTTCTTTTTGTCTTGCCTGATCATCCAGATCAAAAAAACAACCAAAGGAATTAATAATAGTCCAAAAAAGATAAAACTGCTGGTCTGCATATTTTTTTATTTTAAAAATTCATTCTTGCCATTGGGGCCACTTCCTGTCCTACAAATTCGCCTTGCAAAAATTTATGATAACCAGCAATGGCAATCATCGCGGCATTATCTGTGCAATATTCAAACTTTGGAATATAAACGTTCCACCCTAAGCTATCTTTCAATGCCAACAGGGCACTTCTCAAACCAGAGTTGGCAGAAACTCCTCCTGCAATGGCTATTTCTTTACAATGATACTGTTTAGCTGCTTTCTTTAGTTTATTCAGTAAGATATTTACAATATTATGTTGTACCGAAGCACAAATATCATTTATATGCTCAGCTATAAAATCAGGATTTTCTTTTTGATGATCCCTAATGAAATAAAGTATAGCGGTTTTAAATCCGCTAAAGCTATAGTTCAATTCCTTAATTTGCGGCTCTGGAAAACGATAGGCCAAGGGATTACCCTCCTTTGCATGCTTATCAATCAAAGGCCCTCCAGGATAGGGAAGGCTCAATATTTTCGCGGTTTTGTCAAAAGCTTCTCCTGCAGCATCATCCAATGTTTCGCCAACAATTTCCATATCGAAATAATCTTTTACCAAAACAATTTGTGTATGCCCGCCAGATACCGTTAGGCATAAAAATGGAAATTTAGGCTTGGGCTCATCTATAAAATGTGCCAAGATATGGGCCTGCATATGGTTAACAGAAATCAGCGGCAAATCTAAAGCCAGGGCAAAAGACTTAGCAAAGGAAACGCCCACCAACAGAGAACCCAATAAGCCTGGGCCTTGCGTAAAAGCAACTCCATCAAGCTGCTTTTTATCCACTTTGGCAATGGTTAATGCCTGCTGCACAGCAGGTACAATATTCTGCTGGTGCACCCTTGAAGCCAATTCTGGAATTACTCCTCCATAATTTTCATGAATTGTTTGGTTTGCAATAACATTGGCAGTAATTTTGCCGTTATCACAAACGGCAACAGAAGTTTCATCACATGATGATTCGATAGCTAGTATTATAGGCACATTTAAGATTATTAAGCTACAAAATTATTAAAAAACTATTAAAAATACTTCTTTGGACTATAGCATCAATTATATTGTTGCTCACAATTGTGCTATTTTCGCTACAGTTCAAGCCCGTACAAACTTACGTTGCCAAAAAAGCAGCTGCCTATCTGTCGAAAGAACTCCACACCACAGTGAGCATTGGCGGCCTTTACATCAAACCTTTTAAATCGGTCGTACTGGAACAGCTCACAGTGTTAGACCTACAAAAAGACACCCTGGCCAATTTCCCAAAGCTTTTGGTAAACCTCAATAAATTTTCGCTCAAGGAACGCATTCTCGATATTAATACCATTCAGGTGAACAATGGTGCTTTTTTCTTAAAAGACCATAAGAATGGCACTTCCAACCTCGATTTCATTATCGATTATTTTGACAGTCCTTCACCAAAGACCCAAAAGAAAAAGAAGAAATTTACTTTTCTTTTCGACAGGATCATATTGAACAATGTAAAGTTCAAATATAAAAACCTCAAATACAACGAAGTAGTGAAAGGTGTCAATTTTGAGGATATAGACATGGCCAACCTTAATGGCATTTTCGAAAAACTGAACACCAACGGTCACATTATACAGGCCAACATCAAAAACTTAACTTTTAGGGAAAAAAGTGGCTTTTACCTTAAGAACCTAAGCGCCTTTACCACCATAGATACAAATGCCATAGAGCTCAAAAAACTCATGTTGGTCACCAACAAAACCAGGTTGACGGATTATTATCAAATGCGTTTCAAGAGCTTCAAGGATTTCAAAGATTATGAAAACAAGGTCAGGATGAAGGCCAACTTTATCAACAGCCACATCTCCTCTAGCGATGTAGCCTACTTTGCTCCTGCCCTGCACAAAATAAAGCTCGACCTTGATGTAGATGGACAGATTACTGGCTTGGTGAGCGACCTAAAGGCGAAAAAACTAGCTATAAAGACTGGAAAAGCAACCTATATTAAAGGAGATTTCACCATGAAAGGCCTCCCCATATGGGATGAAACATTCATGGACTTGAAAATTGAAATGGCCGGCACCAACAAAAAGGATCTGGACGAAATCCTTACCGATTTGACGGGCAAGCGTGTAAAATCCATTCCCGAAGTGGTCAACAGATTTGGCAACATCAATTTTAACGGCTATTTCACCGGCTTTCAGAATGACTTCATCGCCTATGGTGAATTCAAAACTAAACTAGGTCGCCTAGTGTCTGACGTAAATATGAAAATCGATAAAAAAGGTACTCCTTCCTACGAAGGAAATGTAAAGACCTACGATTTTAATATTGGCGAACTGGTCAACGAAAAACTATTGGGCAGGTTATCTTCCGAACTATATGTTAAAGGCAAGGGAACGGAGATAAAGGAGCTGAACGAGCAACTAAATGGCAAGATCAGCTATATAGACTTTAAGGGTTACAGGTACAGGAATGTAACTGTAAATGGTACTTTTGAAAAAAAATACTTCGATGGCAACCTCAAGATCAACGACAAAAATATACAATTGGACTTTGATGGTGGTGTAAACCTTAATCCAGCATTGCCTGTTTTCAACTTTAAGGCCAATATTAAAAATGCCAAACTAAAGACGCTAAAACTCTATAAGGATTCGCTCAAACTAGATGCTGTTTTCAGCACCAACTTTTCGGGAAATAATCTTGATAACCTACAGGGAAACTTATTACTACAACAAATTACCCTAAACAACCTGAGGGGCATTTACCATATTGACTCTGTACAACTGAGCGCCAAAGGATTAGGCATGGACAGGAGTTTAAGCATCAATTCAGACATTCTTGAAGCGAGTATTAACGGACAATATGATTTAAATACTGTTATTTCTTACTTTAAGACCATTGCCAAAACCTATATTCCTTCGCTCAAAACCGAAATTGTCAACTACAAAACCCAAGTGTTCGATTTTAGGTTAAAAATTAAGCATTTCGAGCCTATTGCAGAACTGATCTCGCCAGGACTGGAAATAGATGAACAGTCCTTGATTGTAGGTTCTTTCGATTCGAAGAACAACAAAGCCACTCTGGGAGGTATTATCAAAAGATTAAAGTACAAGGGCATCATTGCCAATAATATTATCATTGATGAGAACACCAACGCCAACCAGTTAACGGCCATTGTCACTTCAGACCGCATTGACCTAAATGATAGCCTTTACATTAAGAACGTAAACATCTCTAATATCCTGCGCAATGATAGCTTAAGCCTGAATGTTAAACTTTCCAATGCCGATGATGCCAACCAACTTGATTTAAATGGTTTGATAGAGTTTGCACAAGATACGGCCAATATCAGTATACTCCCTTCCAACCTAAAGATTAATTACCAAGACTGGACCATCCAAGAAAAGGTACGTATTGGCTTTAATAATGGCAAAACAAAGATCGATAATTTTTCGCTGAGCAATGGCGAACAGGAGCTGACCATAGATGGTATGATTTCAGATGACCCGAAGGACTTTCTGCTGATAGGTTTTGAAAATTTTAAGCTGAAAACGATAAATCCTTTTGTCAAAACCTTGGGTGTTAGTTTAGCAGGTAATGTAAATGGCAGGACCAAGATCTACGATGTACTAAAATCGCCAAGGGTTGTCGATAGCATACGTATTGATTCGCTTGGCTTTAACGGCACCTATATCGGCAGTTTATCTGATACTTCTTCTTTTGACAAGAACAATAAGTTAGCTAATATTTATACCAAGATTGTTGCCGATGGAAAAGAAACCTTTAACATCACCGGAAACCTCGATATAGAACGTAAGCTCATTGACCTTAACATTAAGTTAGATGAGAGCAAACTGGCCATCCTGGAGCCTGTAGTTAACAAACTGGTTTCTAACCTTAAGGGAAATATCTCGGCCAACCTGAGCTTAAAGGGGCCTTTCGACAAACCCTTGATCAATGGTGAAGTTTCGCTCGAAAAGGCCCAGCTTACGGTAAACTATCTTAAAACCACCTATATCATTGATGACAAAGTAGACATTAACAATAGTGTGATTGGTATTAACGACCTTATCTTAAAAGATTTGGAAGGGCATACAGGTACTGCAAACGGAACGGTAGACCTCAAGAACATCGATTATCCGAACATACAGGCCAGTGTAGTGGCCAATGGTTTAATGGCTCTGAATACCACTTCGAAAGACAATTCTATTTATTATGGTAGAGCGTATGGCACTGGGAAATTTTCATTCAAGGGACCGACCAATGATATGTTTATTGATATTGATGCCAAGACCGAGAAAGGCACCATATTCAACCTTCCTTTAAATAGCTCTGAGACCATCACCGATAAGGACTTTATCACTTTCGTAAGCAAAGACACCACTAAAATAGTTAGGAAACAAACCAGCTTTGAAGGCGTAAGCATGAACTTTAAGCTCAAAATAGACCCTAACACTACGGCCAATATTTACACTGTACTTGGGAAATTAAGTGGTACCGGTAATGCCGAACTGGAATTGAACATCTCAAAGGTGGGCGATTTCGAGATGAAGGGCGATTACATCATAGAAAGTGGTGTATTTGACTTTACTGCTCAAGAAGTTATCAATAAGCGTTTTGATATTCGTCAGGGCGGAACGATCAGATGGACGGGCAATCCTATCAATGCCCAGATTAACCTCAAAGCTATTTATGCCTTAAGGGCCGCATTGGGCGATCTATATAGGGCAGCCAACAGAGATGCCAGTAGTAATGCTACCCAGAGTGTGCAAACAGAAGTAGAAATGGGGCTATCAGGCCTATTGATGAGGCCAGATATTAAATTGGACATTTTCTTTCCGGCCAACCCGGCCATAAAGGACGAACTTCAATCTTATTTTAATGATGGCAACAACCTCAATACCCAAGCACTGAGCTTGATTATACAGCGTAGGTTTGCACCAGGTACGGGATCGGAAAATCTAAGCCAGCAATTAGGCTCTGTGGGGGCTGGTACGGCTACCGATTTGATTTTTAACCAGCTAAATAATGTACTTTCCAGCTTAAACCTCAACTTTATTGATATCAATATCCGTTCTTTTAACGAAGCCAGTGCTTCTGTTAAGGTTTTCAACGACAGAATTATCCTAAACTTTGGCATTACAGATGTTAATAAAAGCTCTAGTGATTATACCATAGGTTTTAGAAACAACGTGGGCAGAGAGCTGGAAATTCTTGGCTTAATTAAAAAAGATGGAAGTTTATTGGGCAAATTGGCCAATAAACCACCCACCATACAGAGTATATTTGCCAACCCTGGGATAGACCCTTATAAGAACATTACTTCGTTTGGCCTCATCTACAACCAACAGTTCGATACCTTTACCGAACTGCTCCAAAAGATTTCTGGAAAGTACCGTAGGGACCAAAAGAAAAAGGAACAGGAAAGGGAAAAGGAAAGATTGGATAAGGAAGCCATTATGAATGAAAAAAGCAAAAAGAGCCAAAAAAAATAAGGTGACCTTAAGCTCACTAAGCCAAACGATACCTTCTGTCTCTTCCATCTCCCTAACTGCGCTGAATAGTTAATCATTAAAATAAAAGAGCCGGAAGATCATATCTTCCGGCTCTTTATAAGTTCAACTTATTTATCTCTTGTTATCCCTTCAAGATTTGATGTCCCATCTTATCCCTTTTGGTAATGAGGTATGATTCGTTATGTTTATTGCTTTCTATCTCAATGGCAATGTTCTCTACAATCTCAAGACCATAACCAATTAATCCCGCTCTTTTTGTAGGATTGTTAGACATTAACTTCATTTTGGCAACACCTTGTGCCCTTAAAATCTGTGCACCTACACCATAGTCACGCTCATCGCCTTTAAAGCCCAACTGAATGTTAGCTTCTACGGTATCCAAACCTGCATCTTGTAGGTTATACGCATGCAATTTGTTTACCAGACCAATTCCCCTACCTTCTTGATTCATATAAACCACTACGCCTTTCCCTGCTTTTTCGATCATTTCCATGGCCTTATGCAATTGAGGTCCGCAATCGCAACGGCATGAACCAAAAATATCTCCGGTTACACAAGAGCTATGAATTCTTGTCAGGATAGGCTCATCTTCCTTCCATTCGCCTTTGGCAATGGCCAAATGTGTTGCATTATTGCTCAGCTGCGTGTAGGCCGTCATTCTGAAATCTCCCCATTGGGTAGGTAAGTTAACGGTCACCTCCTCCCTGATCAGGCTTTCTTCAGCCAAACGATAAGCGATCAGGTCTTTAATAGAAATGATCTTTAACTGATGTTGTGCGGCAATGTTCATCAAATCTGGCAAACGGGCCATGGTTCCATCTTCATTCATAATTTCTACCAACACACCCGCTGGTTCAAAACCCGCTAAACGGGCAATATCTATAGTGGCTTCGGTATGTCCAGTTCTTCTCAACACACCTTCTCTTCTGGCCCTTAGGGGGAAAATATGGCCAGGTCTGCCCAAGTCTTCAGGTTTGGTAGACGGATTGATCAATGCCTGTACGGTTTTGGCCCGATCATGTGCCGAAATACCCGTAGTACAGCCATGGCCAATCAAATCTACTGAGACTGTAAATGGTGTTTGGTGCAATACCGTATTATGCTGAACCATCAGGTTAAGTTCCAAGCGGTCGCAGAGATCTTCAACCAAGGGTGCACAAATCAATCCACGCCCGTACTTGGACATAAAATTGATCACTTCTGGCGTCACATTTTTGGCTGCAGCTACAAAATCGCCTTCATTTTCGCGATCTTCATCATCCACAACAATTATAATTTTACCAGCCCTAACTTCTGCCAAGGCTTCTTCTATTGTATTCAGTTTAATTTCCATTTTAGGCCAACCCATAAAAATGAACAGGGCTAACCTTGTTCATTACAATTACAAAGGTACAACCTTTACCATCAATTATTATTCAAAATTATCATTATTAAGTAAGGATATAACGACAGGTTTCTTCTTTAAATTTACCCATTATAGCAGTGTACAATCTGCATTTAGCCATTAAGCTTAAGCAGTAAGCCAGCGCAACCATGCCTACATATTATTCATATTGGAGATGTCTCAAATACCTTGCCTAGCCATCCCCTGAAAAAATGAATGGCCAAAACTAAGGCGTCAAAAAGGTAAATTAACTTCAAAAGTTAAACGGCTAACCTGCTGTTTTCTTCTTTTTCTTGAAGCGCCCCAACACCAATTGTTTGTAATAGTCTACATCAAAAAGTGCCGAATCTACAGTAGCCTTATAGGTAAGAAATACACCTACTGGAGTGAGGATGATAATGGCTGTCCACATCCCAAAAACAGGATCTAGCGAGCCTTCTTTTGCCGACTTTTCGGCAACGGTGGAAAGAATATGATAGATAAGGAAAAAGATAACAGCAATAACTACCGGCAAACCTAAGCCACCTTTGCGGATAATAGCGCCTAATGGTGCCCCGATAAAAAACAATAACAAACAGGAAGCTGCCAAGGTAAATTTACGTTGGTATTCTATCTGTGCCCTCACTCGCTCCTTTTCTCTAAAATCGTAGTCGATCAGCTGGCCTTTCAACACTTGCTTCACGGCTTCGGCCTGGTCGAAAGCAGACTGTAGAGCCTGTATACGCCGGTCTTTTGGAATAACGTCCAATACCTTTCCCTTAATGACCTTGGCAGGTGTTTTCACCTTGGTATAGCCTTTTACAAAGGTATTTTGTTTAAAATAATATTGGGCATTCACTTTTATACTCTTTCCAAGGCTGTCCAAGCTTTTCCGCAGCGAATCTTCCCGATGCAGCAACTCCTTTCTGTTGAGCATAGGTGCATTGTTCTTGAAGCTTTCTTCCTGTGTACGGGTCATGTCCTTAAAGCTGCTGAAATCAAATTTCACCTCCGTTTCCTTGAAACGCATACGCGTTAGCGACTGGCGCGGGTTATAAGTCCCCGAATTACCTGAAGGTGCTTCTTCATAACGTACGCCATCTACCAAATTTAACACGAGATAATTACCATCTGAAGTTTTGGACATCTTACCTTTCTCGGCCATAATGATCTTAGGTACGCCATTGCCAGATTTATGATCATAGATCATAATGCCATAGATAGAATCGACAGCCCCCTCGCCTTTGCGTTCTACACGCATGGAGTAACCAGGTATACTATTATTAAACACGCCAGGCTTGATCAGAAAAGATAGTTTTTTATTACGTATATCCCATAACAGTGAGCCAAATTTGAGGTTGGCCTTAGGGAGCATATAATCTGAAAAGAAAAAAGAGGTTATGGCCAGTCCTACAATTAAGACCAAAAGGGGCTGCATGGCCTTTCGCAGGGAAATACCTGCCGATTTGATGGCTACCAGCTCATAGTTTTCGCCCAAACTACCAAAGGTCATGATGGAAGACAAAAGAATGGACAAAGGCAGTGCCATGGCCACATTAGATGCCGACGCATACCACATCAGCTCTGCAATGATATACCATTCGAATCCCTTGCCAATAAGATCATCGACGTACTTAAACAAAAAGAACATCAACAAGATGAACATCACAATAAAAAATGTGACGGCAAAAGGTCTAATAAATGCTTTGATTAGCAGTAAATGTATCTTTTTCAACGATGCAAAGATAGACGTTTTTAATGGAAAGTGCGCTTGTAGGTTATAAGTTTTACGCGGTAAGAGAGGTATTACCTTACACCTTTAAGAAATTCAAGCCACTAACATGCACCTTACTACTCAAAATTATTAAGTACTTAATCTAGGTATTGGATACGGTTAGGCGCCCAATACGCTAAGCAGATAGGTAATTTGGTTATCCCAAATCTGTTTTCTCTCTGTCAAGGTCTCTTCAGTAGCAAAATCGGTAATGGCCAAGGCCACATCGTTGGTGAGTTCATCCTGCACAATTTCCATTTCAAAGTAGCAATAGGGCTCGTCATCTACCCATTTGAACTTTACCAATTTATTTTCTTTCTGGCTGATGAGCTTTGCCTTCTGTACCTCTCCATCCCAAGTAAAAGTATAGGTCTGGTCTCTAAAAATTACATCATCGGCAAACCATTGTGCTAAACCATTTGGCTCGCTTATAAAACTGAACAGTATGCGAGGAGATGACCTTATTGCATATTCTAATGTAAATTTTTTCTTTTCTGACATTCGGGTATACTTATAGGTGTATAAATACTCTTCTATTTTTTCTAAAGAAAAGTAATTTATTCTATAAATGCAACTGTTTGAGAAATAAGTCATTTTTACTTAACGCTTTCCTTCCTTAACAGTGTCCAGCACCATTTTACCGATATTTCATAATAAGGGACGCCACCCCAAAATAAGCCCTTAATGGGGTCGTCAATCTGGAGATATAACCTTTTTAAATAATTTTCTTTGGTTATCCGATTTAATCCTATATTTGCATCTCGAAAAATTCGGCGGGGTAGCTCAGATGGTTAGAGCGCAGGATTCATAACCCTGAGGTCGGCAGTTCGATCCTGCTCCCCGCTACTATAGAAAGCTCACAGCAATGTGGGCTTTTTTTATTTCTAGACAGGCTCACTTGCTTCTTTCCTATTGCAACAGCACTATGACTAAGTGGTTTCTATGTAAGTTAATCTGCAAGGTTTAACCTTGAAGAAGTCAGCATTAAGCTTTAGGTCTTACCACAGTAATGATATTGCCTACGATCTTTATATACCCCTTTATGTTATTATCCGTGGCAACAAATGGAATGAATAATTCATTTTCACGTTTAAAAGGGATATGCATGGGATTAACATTCTCTGCTAATACCTGTAACACCTTAGTAAGTTCTTTATCTTTAATGGTGGCCACATAAACTTCTTTATAACCTCTCATCAAATGGTAAAGTATTCCATTGTCAATAAAACTACCTAGTATTACTTTTTGAGCACTCTCTGCCAACATAACTACTCCCAGTGTCGAACCAGATTCTGCTTCACCTACATAACGTACACGCTTTCCTTTTATCTTTCTAGCAGGAGGCAGTACAAACACTTCCATCGAATCGGGGTCTTTAATTTCAACTATAGTAGAAAAGCCAATTAAATGCATAAGCGTACTGGTAACATAGTAAGTGCCATCAATCTTGTTTACAGATATTGGACAAACAGCCGCACACGAATATTCTATATTAGTTTGCTTATTCTTAAACCAAGCAGTACCACCCCATTCACCGCTACAAGTTCGTCTGACTACATATTTATCGTCTTCATATAATGGTTCTTTTGGATCTGGCAACTTTATGTCACCAATGCTACCAATGGCTTCTTTAACTTGGAGCTGCGCTTGGCATACTATAGAGCCAAACAAAAAAGTAAACAATAAGAAGGCATATTTCATGATGTTCTTTAAAGTTTGTTATTGGTTCATTGGTTTTTCTGAGGTCGGTTTATAATAAAGAATGACCGCACCACCGCTAAACGTTTTGGTATTTATGAGTTTAAGCGTTATTTTTTCGTTGATGTTTTTAAATAATGGCAAACCACTTCCCGCAATAACAGGGTGAACACAAAGTTGATATTCGTCTATTAAATTAAGTTTCGTCAAAGCTACAATCAAACTCGGACTGCACACAAAAACGGCGGCACCCGATTGTTGTTTGAGTTCCAAAACTTCTTTCTCTAGGTCTTTGCTTGCCAATTTCGCACTCTTCCAATCTACATTTTTCAGTTTGCGGGAAAAAACAATCTTCGGGACCTTATCTATCACGACCGCAAAGTCGTCCACTGCCTTATCGCCTGTGGGTTTCTCCAGCACGGTCCGCCAAAATTCCATAAGCTGGTAGGTTATCCTGCCATATAAAACGGCATCAGCGCTTCTCAACAGGTCAGCGTAATGTTGATGTATTTCTTCGTCGGGGACACCTGAGGTATGGTCACAAAACCCGTCAAGCGTCATATTGATTGCAACAATTACTTTTTTCATATGTCAGTCTGTTTCATGGATCGTCCTACAATGACCGCTAACTTTTTGGGGCTTTAGATGCGGTCGGGAAATCAAAGCACGGCTTGTTCCGATTTATCTTCGGGAAAAGCTGATATGATTACCAAATTTCAACCTAAAAAAGCCGTTGGGCTTTTCACTTCAGCCCGCCCCATGCAAAACCCTTCTTAGCTGAAGCTCTTTTGTAAATTATTTTGGCAGATGTGCTATTAATTCAATTTCCAACTTAGCCTTTGGCATATACAATCTTTGTACCTGAACCCAAGTAGCTGCGGGAAAATCATTATTATAAAATTTCTTTCTAACGTAATTGAATTTTTTCATTTCATCAATATCTGTTGTATATAGATTTTCTTTTACGACATTTTCAAAAGTTGCTCCAAAACTTGCCAAAGAAGCTCTCAAATCGTTATAAACTGATGTAATTCCTTCAGGAGTAATATTATTTGTTACGGCACCTGAAATATAAAGAACATTATCAACTTTTAAAACTTGACAATAGCCGGCAGTTGTGTCTTGTTTTAATTTGTTGTTATTCCAATGCCATTTTTCTTTTTTAATTTGTTTTTCTTGGGAAAAAGCATTGGAAAAAAATAATAAAAATGGAAGTATGATAAGGTATTTCATATTCATTTTAATCAAATTGTAATAGTTGTAAAAGGTTTCGGCCAACTATCAGATCAAGTTGAGGATGACATTCGCGTAGAGATTTCTTTATTGTTTTCACTTTACTCTATTTTTTTCAATTTTTCATCATACAACCCAACCAACAGACTATTGCCATTTTCATCGACCTTAACCCCACCATATTTTGCTTGTTCATATTTCTTTGCCTGTCCTTCTTCAAAGAAAAAAGATTCGGCACCTATGTTAATACTCCATAAGTTGGGAGAAGTATATTCGATGAGATATTCCCCCTTCTTTAGTGGCGTTCTGTCTTTTTGAAACCTTATACTTTGGGCAATACCGTTGACCAGCTTCACCACACAATATCCTCGTTTTGCCAAATGTTCCTTATCAGCATCTAATGCCAGCTGATATCGCAAGACCATATAATCGCCCTGCATTAATGAACGGGGATCAACGGGAGCCAGAGCGAGCAACATCAATTTCCCATGTTTTAACAGCTCCTCTTTCTTTACCAGCGAATGGTTAAAATACACCAGTAGCAGCACAAGATTTAATACAATGAGGAACAACTTATATTTTTTCATTTTCATGCCCAGTTAATTTTCTATAGGTAAAAAGATAAAACACAATCAACAGTATACCCGATGCAAAAAGGAGAATAGACTTGGCTAAAAGCGTGAAATGAAGATCATAATAGTATTGCGCAATGAAATAGATCAGTGAAACAATACCCAAAATAAATCCAGTTTTATAATTGACAAAGAAACACAACAACATGATGAGAATGGCTCCAGCTATGGCCGGTGCCGCCACCACTGGCAATAAAAGCAGCAAACTGGCCAGATAAATGTAAATCTTGTGCTTGGTTTGATGGATATCCAATACTTTTACCAAGCTAGTCAGTGTGTAAATAATGGCCCCTAAAATAAAGGGGGCCGACAACCAGATAAAATTATTATTTATTGGGAATATCCCCCTTTTTCCCAACAGTACCAATCCGAATAGGAAAGAGAAAATAAATCCTATCCGCATAGGATCATAAAGCTTGGCCATCACCTTGTTGGCGGTGATGATTTTTGCTTCACCAAGTATAAAATAGCTAATAAAGAGTGCCATTATTGCCACATAACCATGGATAAGATCATATTGGTTTGCACTAATCAACAATGATAAAATACTGCCACAGGCAATAAGTATAGAAATAAAGGAAAGCATATAATTACGCACTACCCCCAATGTACCTAAGGCAATAAAGAAAAAAACAAGGCTCATCGCCTCTCCTTCCATCTTGAATTGGGAGCAGCTAAAACCAATCATAAAAAGACCAATGATATAAGACGAAACACTAAACGTATCGATGATAATTTTATCGAATACTTTATTGATAATTATTGCCCCTATAATGCTCAATAGACCAAATATTAACAATCCAACCGCCGAATCATAAAGCCCTGCAAGTAAAAGAAAGCCCAAAAAAGCAAAGCTTGCCAATATCCCTCCAACAACCGACAGTATTTTGATTGCCAATGATTGTTTATCGCTATTTTTTTGATAAGCCAAGGCGATGGCCTCTTCATCAAAAGCTAGGGGTTTATTGGCAATACCCTGTAGGTAATCTAACAGCGACTTAATGTTCGTATAACTATTCATTTATCCATTTCTTTTGAAGATGTAACAGGTTTTTAATAACCAAGGTAACAGCAGCCACAATAAATAAGGATACCAACAGGAACATTCCTTCTCCATGTGAAACCTTTAACAGTAGCGACGATCCGATTACTATCGTACTGAGGGAAATTACAGCTAGGTAAAATATTTTTTTGGAAGCTAGCCCTTCTTTAATACCCAGCCCATACGCTAATAAAGTGGCTAAAATGAGTATTGGAAAAGCGGGTGTATATCTTTCAAAGATCCCTATGGAAATACCTATTGTAGCACAACAGGCTACCGCCACGGCCAGCAATTGCAAAAACCATTTGGGTACATTTAACTGCTGCCAAAACTTGGAAATAAGTATAAAAATAAATAGGGCAAGGGCATTGATGGCAAAAAGTATGCTCATCACCAATACACTCGACCAATTGCTGGCTACCTGCTCTGCATACAAACTAAAGGTAGTGTTGATTAAAATAAGGTACAGCAGCCACAAAGGTGCAAAGTTGGCAACAACAACCCATAAAGTAATAAAAATGGTCCAAGCTAAAAAGAAATCGTAGGCATTGGCACCTGTTTGATAGATTTGTCCGAATACAGCAAAGAGCACCCCTACCAACATAGCCGCTACGGTAAGAATAATATTTTTAACTGTACGGTTCTTAAAAAATAATGCACAGCTTGCCGCCGTGATAAGCAGCCCTTCGGCAAGTCCAATTTTAGCAAACTTATGCAAATTGGCCCAATTGTAGGCAAAGAAAAACACAATACCGGCCACGGCAAATCCAAGGCCTAGGCTAATGAGAAGTTGCTTGACAAATTTTTGCCAGGCGTCTTTATCATGGTAAACATTTTTTTTAAGTGCGTGCCCTACCTCTTCTGCACCAAGGTTACTGTGCCTGACAAGGATATAAAGGTCGTCTCTTGTTATCTTTTTCATTTCGATGCAATGGTAAGGATTTTCGATATGGTACATGGTAAGACCATATAATGGATACACAAATTAAACAAGCTATAAAAGGAGAAAGAATGACTAAACTGTAATTATACAGACAAGATAATATGTAGCTGTTAAAATTACAAATTCCACGCTACACTACTGGGTAAACTATAAATAAACTAACACATACCAGCCAAAAACAAATACCCATCCAAGAGCTCTTCAAAAGCGAAATATTGAATTGATGAAACGAATCATCAAAGCCGAGTTATCTATCGGTCACTCCTACCATTTCATTGATTTCTTTAAATAAGCTGTTAGTTCTTCGGCAATCTGTTCATGCTCCGCCAAAGAGGGATGGCCGCCACAGCCTTTGAACGATTTTCTGCTAAAGAAACAACTACCTATATTCTTTTCCCCCGATTGGCGAAGGGATGTTGTTACCGCATTAATATACCTGATCAAGGCAGCCTTAAGCTCGTCGCTAGCCATCGGACTGCTCAACAAGATCAACTTGGCCTGTGGATAATAGCCTCTAAGTTCTTTTACGAAACCAATATAAGCAGAAGTAAACTTTACCGAATCTTGTATGCCATCGTTCTGCCCCAGACAAATGGTTACTACATCAGGTTGGTAGCGGGAAAAATCCCATTTTACGGTATCCCCAGCCAAATTAATCTTATCAAAAACTGGTGGCATCACAATCTTTTTACCGCAGCAGCTATGCATTAAACCTATACCCGAAACAGACGACAAATGCCATTGGGCCTTTAAGGCTCTGGCTGTGGTAGGGCCATAGGCAAAGTAGGCATTGTGCTGATCGTGCCATGAAGATCCTTTGGTCCCACATTTCACCTCACTTTCGTCGCTACCGGCGCCACAGGTAATCGAATCGCCAATAAATTCTATTTTTCTTTTGGGCTTTGCCATGGGTTTGACCAACTCCTCACAGGTAACCCCTACCATTTCAACATAACCATTCTCCGCCTCCGAATTTTTACAGATCAGTACGGTATGATTACCTTTGGGTAGGTTTTTGGCCAACACCACATGGTTTTCCTTTCCTGTTAACCTTATTCGGTAAGCCGGTTGGTCATCTATTTTAATTTCAAGGTAATTGAGCACATTTCCCCATAACATCTCGTCATTAAGCTGTACCGCACAATAAGAGCCCTTAAATATAAACTGTACATAGGCCCCAGAGGCCCAAAATTTAGGCTTCATGGGATTACCGTAGTCTACCCTTCCGGTATATTGGATATAGGTATGGTTGGCCTTGTAAAATCTTGTTTGCCCGGCAAAGGTATGACCAGCGCACAGCAAGGTAAATAATAGCCATAGTAGTTTCTTCATATGCATTATAATGGGTTGGAAATGGTTGGATCAAACAAAAACACGGTGACCAGAAAGGTTATCCCTAAACTCTTTTGGCGTGCAGCCTTTTTTCTTTTTAAAAATTCTATTGAAGTTAGAAATATTGTTAAAACCACAGTTATACGCTACCTCAGCAACCGTTTCAGTGGTATCGATCAGCTTTCTGGAGGCATGCCCCAAACGGATCTCTATTAAACTATCGATAAAGCTTATTCCTGTTCGGTTCTTAAAGAAACGGCTAAATGACACTTCGGCCATGTTGGCAATCCGCGCCACTTCGGCCAAAGAGACCTGTTTATCGAAATTAAGATTAATGTACTCCATTACCTTCTCTATCCTTCTGCTACTATAAGAGAATTCGGCCTGGCTAAAGGTAGAGTCAGAAAGGATACGCATGTGGCGCGAAGTAGATAGGTCATGTAGGATAGACATCAGCTCCAAGACCGAATCGAAGCCATGTTGTTTATTTAGCTTGATAAGACGCGGCCCTATGTTTTTAGCAGTTTCACTAGAAAATAAGATGCCACATTTTGCCTTTTCGAACATTTCCCTGATTACCCGCAACTGATTACGGCGCAAAAACCGCTCGTCGAACAGGTCTTTATGAAATTGGATGGTTACCTCATGTATTTCCTTGCCATTCAATTTATGGGTTTCCCAAACGTGGGGGAGGTTGGCACCAATGAGCACCAATTCTATGTCACCTATCTCTTCAATATGATCGCCCACTACCCTACGTGCCCCACTAGCATTTGCAATAAAATTAAGTTCCATCTCTTCATGGTAATGAAGCGGAAAATCGAAATCTTGCTTTCTGCGCTCAAAAATAGTGAAACAGTCACTATTGGTAAGTGGCGTAATTTCTTTTATGATATTTAAATGCATAACTTATGTGAATATAATATCAGCCATTAGGATAAAATAATATCAACACCAAAGATAAAGGATGAAACGACTATTTATTAATAAAAAAGCCAATTACAATTCTTAAAATTGAGTAATTTAAACTTAAAGCCACATTAATGAGTTAAAAATATTACAAATGGATAAAATAGTATTATCAATTGCGCCGATTTGGCCACTACTTTTGACCTTGACCAAATAAACTATTTATGCTGAATAAACTAACCACTAATTTATTGGCAGTACTTGTATGTCTATTCGCCACAGCGCGGTGTTTTGCACAAGACAAAAAGCTATCGGGAAAAGTAAGCAACGAAAGCGGCGCACCACTTCCCGGCGCTTCCATAAGCATCAAAAGCACAAAATATTCAACCATTACCGATGAAAATGGAAATTTCAACATCGTGGCACCCGCTAATGGCCAAACCATTATTTTTTCATTTCTGGGTATGGAAGAACAACAATTTTCCATTGGCAACAGGACAACTTTTAACATTAACCTGAAACCTAACAGCACTACCTTATCTGATGTGGTAATTGTAGGCTATGGTACCGTAAAAAAAGGCGATCTTACCGGATCAGTAGCCAGAATTGAAAGGGAAGATTTTATAAGAGATGCGCCTACCAATATCCTACAGGCCATGCAAGGCAAAATTGCGGGGGTAAACGTTACCCAAAATGATGGTGCTCCAGGTGCCGGGCTCAGCATTAGAATTAGAGGTTCAAACTCTTTTTTGGGTGGTACAGAGCCCCTATACGTAATTGATGGTGTGCCGTTCAACAATTCAAGTTCTGGCGCTACGCCAATGTCTATTGGTGAAGACGAAAAGCAAACGCTTAATGCCATGTCCTTTATCAATCCTAATGATATTGAAAGCATCGACATCTTAAAAGACGCCTCGGCCACGGCCATTTACGGCTCTCGCGGGGCAAATGGTGTGGTTTTAATCACCACCAGAAAGGGCAAGAGCGGCAAGGATAGAATTGAGGCCAACTTTACCGTAGGTTCTGCACAGGTATCCAAGAAACTAGATGTACTTAATGCGTCAGAATATGCTGCTTATCAGAATTTAGCCTACCGAAATTCCAATATCTATACCGGCACCAATTATAACATGCCCTATCCGGGCACCCAGGTAGCAGACCCTTTAAATCCTGGCCAAACCTATTACTCAAAAGGTCCACAAGACTATATCGGCGACAACAACAATTGGCAGGACAGGATTTTCCGTAATGGGCTGTACCAAAACTATTCGGTCAATGTATCTGGTGGAACCGATATGGGTACACACAGCATTACCTTTAACTATTTAGACCAGGAAGGCACCATTGTGAATTCGAAATATAACCGCTTTGGCCTGGGACTAAATATGAACAGAAACGTAAGCAAAACCTTTAAGATCGGTACCAGCACCTCATTGGCAAGTACACTTACCGATGGGGTAAAAACCGGAACAGACAAGTCTGATGCCGCAAGCGCAGGAATTATCCGATCGGCCATTACCTTCCCTTCCACCATTTCAGATCCCATCGCCTATGACGGTGTTGGCGATGCCTTTATTACCAACCCTTACATCTATGTAAGCGACGTACTGAACAGGGTGAGAGGCCTCAACATCTTTTCTTCCAATTACCTGGAAGCTAAATTCTTAAAAGATTTTAAGTTTAGACAAAATGTTGGTTTCAATTACTCAAGTAGCGCAAGAGACCAGTATTATCCGCGAAGTGTTTATGAAGGCTTTGCCATGAAAGGCTGGGGGCTAAAGGCCGACAATATCTGGAATAATGCCACTGCCGAAAGTATCCTAACCTACGACAAAAAAATTAACAGGCATAGCATAAACGTAATGGGCGCCGGTACCTATGAGCGTACGAACGGGCAGAGCAAAAGAGCGGAAGCGAAAACTTTCCCCAATGATGCCCTGCAAAATGAGAACCTGGCCGCTGGCGAAGTTTTAATGCCCGTAGTAAGTTCACGCTATCAATCTACCCTGATCTCCTTCTTAGGTCGTGCAAACTATAATTTTGACGACCGCTACCTCTTCACCGTTTCTTACCGTCAGGACGGATCGAGTAAATTCGGTAAAGACAACAAATGGGCCGGCTTCCCTTCGGCAGCTGTTGCCTGGAAAATCTCTAGCGAAGAATTCATGAAAAACGTGAAGCCGATCAGCGACCTGAAATTACGTTTTAGCTATGGCAAAACAGGTAACCAAGGTATTGGTTCTTATGCTTCACTGGCCAAACTTAGCGTATACAACTACGTATTCGGTGGTGCCGTACAAACAGGTCTGGCCAACGACCTACTCGCCGGACCCGCCAACGAAAAGTTAAAATGGGAAACCACCAGCGCCTACAACCTTGGCCTAGACCTTGGTCTATTTAAAAGCAGGATTAACCTCCATGTAGAACTTTATAAGAAAATTACCGACGACCTTTTGCAAAACCTGATCATTCCTTCATCAACAGGATTTAGGACCAAGCTGGTTAATTCGGGATCTATAGAGAACAAAGGTCTGGAAATTACCTTAAACGGTGTGGTTGCCAAGGCCAAAGATTTTGAATGGAACACCAATTTCAATATTTCATTTAACAGAAATAAAATTTTAAGTCTAGGTCCAGATGTAACGGAGCAGTACGCCCGCAATATTTCTACGGGAGATGCGCCATTTATACAAAAAGTAGGCAAGCCCATCGGTGCACTTTATGGCTATGTAGAGGATGGTTATTATGATAATGAGGCCGAGGTAAGGAACGACCCCGCCTACACCAATCAGGGCAATGCCATTATCTTACGTACCATTGGCGAAATAAAATATAAAAACCTGGATAACGATCCTACTTCCATTTCGCAGAGCGATAGGACCTTTATAGGTGATGTTAACCCCGATTACACCTTTGGTTTTACCAATAATTTCAAATACAAAAAATTTGACCTTAGCATTTTTGTAAATGGCGTACAGGGCAACGATATCATTAACATGAACACCAGGTTCAATGCCAATCTGGGCACCAACAAGAACATTACCCAAGAAATGGCCGATGGTGCCTGGACACAAGGCCAAGACAACAGCAATGCCACTGGTCCAAAAATTATGCGCCAATTTTTCAGGAATATGTTCTTTACCAGAAGATTTATTGAGGACGGCAGCTTTGTAAGGATCAAGAACGTAACGTTGGGCTATGATGTGCCAATCAAATCGACCATTATTTCAAAAATGAGGGTAGCTGTAGGCGTAAATAACCTGTTCACCTTCACCAACTATTCGGGCTACGATCCAGAGGTGAACAGCTATGGCGATAATCCTGCCCTATTTGGAGTAGACCTAGGTGGATTTCCCAATTCAAGAACCTACAACTTTTCATTACGTTGCAATTTTTAACCTTAATAAAATAATTACATGAAAGCAATTTCGACATATTTTATGGCATCGGTTTTAGGTCTGGCTCTGCTAAGTACCAGCTCATGCAAAAAGGCTTTAGAAGAAAAACCCTTCTCATTTTATTCGCCGGAAAACTCTTATAGAAACGAAAGCGATGCGAAGGCCGCCATTAACGGTGTTTATAGCGAACTCTATACCTACGACCTCTACCTTCAACCCTTCTGGAACATCACCATCTTAGACGATGACCATGTAGCTGGCGCAGATTGGTTTTTGGGAACTACCGGAGCAGGTAACCCACAGTCTTACTGGGGCATAGACGGCCCTTGGGTAGGCTCTTATACCATTATTGCCCGCACCAACACCGTACTGAAAAACATTCCAAACATTACCGAAATTGATCCGGATATCAAAAAACGGATTTTAGGAGAGGCCTACTTTTTAAGGGGCTGGGCCTACTTTCAATTGGTACAGTTATATGGTGGTGTACCCTTAAGGCTTAAACCCGTATCGGCCAATAACCCAGAAACCAACGTACCCAGGGCCACCGTTAAACAAACCTACGATGCCATTATTGCAGACTTTAAGGAAGCAGAAACCCACCTCTTCCCCTTGGGCCATCCCAAAGCTGGCGAAGTGGGCAGGGTAAACCAAGGAGTAGCTAAGGCATTTTTGGCCAAAACCTATTTAACAATGGCTTCTGGTGCTTCAACTGGTAATATTACCGTTCGCGGTGGTACAGACAATGGCTATTATACCTACACTAAAGAGGTCGTTAAAGGATTAGAAGGATTAGATGCAAGAGCTTATTATACTTTGGCAAGGGATAAGGCCCAAGAATTGTTGTCTTCCAATAATAATCCTTATGTACTTACCGCAAGCTGGAAAGATTTATGGAGCATAGCAGGAAGAAATAATAAAGAGCACATGTGGGAATTGCAATCTTTGGCGGGAACCGCTTTCATTAACAATTTAGGCGTTTACTTTTCTGCCCGGTCTACGTTTGGCGTAGGCGCTGTTTGGACCACCAACAACCACTACAATGATTACGATATACAAGATAAACGTGTATTAGACGGCATCACACATAACTACCAAACCCTGCAAGGCACCTATATTTTCTATCCATCCTGGCAAGCTGCACAATATAAAATAGTAGGCGGAATTACCTACAGCAATACAGGAAGTGCTACTGCAGAAAGAGCCTATACCATTAAATACAGTGGCGTGGCCGATCCAACGGTAGCCAATAGTGATGCTTTCTATCCCCTACTTCGTTATGCCGAAGTTTATTTGATGTACGCAGAAGCAGAAAACGAAGTGAATGGTGCGACTACCGAAGCTTACAACGCTTTGAATACGGTAAGGTTCCGTTCTTTCCCAACCTATATCCCTGCGCCTCCACCCGCATCGCAAACCCCAGTACCCGTACCTGAAGCTTATGCCCCAGCCAACATGAACCCAGAACAATTTCGCAGTTACGTATTGGCAGAAAGGGCCAGAGAGTTCAACCTTGAGGGCATTAGACGTTTCGATTTGATGCGCTGGGGCATTTACCTACAGGTAATGAACAAAATTTCGACCGGACAAAACAATATTTCTAAAGTTCGTCAACGAAAAAACCTATTGCTACCTATACCACTAAACGAATTAAACTCAAATACAGCCATTAAGGGAAATAATCCTGACTGGTAATTATTTACAATTAAAATTTTATCTGTATGAGCATGTTAAGAAAATATATGGGCGTCAGTTTCGTACTACTGACATTTTTGATCATCAGCGCCTGCAAAAAAGATCAAACTGAAGACACTACACCTCCAACACTTAGCGAAGTAACCAATTTAACCAATAGGGCTACTCCACTGCAAGCTATCGGATATGGCGAGTGGATCATCATTAAAGGCACCCATCTGAGCTCTACCTTTAAGGTCGATTTCAATGGCACTTTGGCTGCCGATTCGTTAACCTATGCCGAAGACAACAGCATTACGGTAAAGATCCCCAACAATTTGGTCGATCCGATCAACAACCCCATTACGGTAAGCACCAAATATGGTACGGCTACTTTAAACTTTAAGATTATGCAACCAGGTCCACAAATTGCCGATTTTAATCCCGGCGCAGGTGTAGCTGACGACATCATCACTATTGAAGGCAACTACTTTAAGGGGCTAACCGGTGTAACCATTAACGGCGTAGCGGCCACCATTATTTCCAGCACACAGACCGAAATAAAGGTAAAAGTACCCACAGGAGTTACCTATGGTCTTATTGTGGTCACCACCCCAGTAGGATCGGTAACAGCCACCAAAACCTTCGGGCTAAAATATGTCATTTATGACGATGCACTTAGAAACGCATGGACCAACACCTCCTATTCGACCAACAGTCTTGATCTTGCCAGCACCTTGAATGTACGCAGGGGTACCACTTCAATTAACGTTAGCCATAAGGCATTTTCGGCGGTGCGCTTCAGGTTGGTAGCCAAATTGACTATGGCGGGATATAGTACCATTAAGATTTCTATTTTTGGTGGTTTAGGCACTCAGGGCAAAAAGGTAAGGATATCTTCCAGTAACAACTCGGTCACATCAGGCACTTATGACATTGTTTTGAATGAGGGCAAATGGACCGACTATCAGGTACCATTGATCAATATTGGCAATCCGGCAATCATAGAATACCTTACTTTTCAAGAAATCAGTGGCTTTGCCTCCCCTATGTTTATTGATGATGTTGGTTTTTATTAAATTGGTATAGCCCTAAATTTATATGACTAAAAAAAACTCGTTGTTGTTTTTCTTTATGACCATGGCTGGCCTACAAGCAGTCTTGGCCCAAAAGTTAAGCAACCCTAATTCCACGGCTCAAACCAAGGCCTTGTATAAGAACCTGCACAACTTAAGCAAAAGCCATGTGCTGTTTGGCCATCAAGATGATTTGGCCTATGGTGTAAATTGGAAGTATACAGAAGGGAGAAGCGACATTAAGGAGGTGACAAACGATTATCCTGCCCTTTATGGATGGGACATTAGCAAGATAGAACACCAGGCCCTAAACAATATAGACGGTGTTCCTTTTGTCAAGATGCGCCAATACATTAAGCAGGCCTATGAACGCGGTGCCGTAATGACGATCAGTTGGCATGTAGACAATCCACTTTCGGGGGGCTCTTCTTGGGACACTACCCGAAATACCGTTAAGTCTATTTTACCGGGTGGAGCTAAGCATGAGCTTTTCAAAGTCTGGCTAGATCATGCGGCCACCTTTATGCACAGCTTAAAGGGGAGCCAGGGGGAAGCGATCCCTATCTTGTTCCGGCCTTTTCACGAACTTACGGGAAACTGGTTCTGGTGGGGCAAGAACAATACCACGCCAGCGGATTTTAAAGCCATTTGGCGCTTTTCTGTAGACTACCTGCGAAACACCAAAAAGCTGAACAACCTCATTATGGTATACAACACCAATGGTGTGGCCAGCCTGGAAGAATTCATGGCCAGCTACCCCGGCGATGATATGGTAGACATACTGAGCTTCGACCTTTATCAATTTGAAAAGAAACAACAAAATGAATTTATTAAATCTGTTCGACAAGCGCTTCAAATTTTGACGCCACTTGCTGAGCAAAAACATAAATTGGTGGCCTTTGCCGAAACAGGATTTGAGGCCGTACCAGATCCAAAGTGGTGGACGGAAACCTTATGGCCGGCCATAAAAGGCTACCCCTTATCTTATGTACTGGTATGGCGCAACGCAGGTTATTCCTCTACCATGAAAAAAATGCATTACTACGCGCCCTACAAGGATGACACTTCATCCAACGATTTCAGGAAGTTCTACCAAAACAAAAACATACTTTTCGAAAGAAAACTGGGCACCAAAAAAATATACCAATAAATGAAACTACAACTCATCGACATTGCTATTCTTGTCATTTATCTCCTTACCATGGTGCTGATTGGCTTTTACATGAAAAACAAAGCCAAACAAGACAAAGAAAGCTATTTAATGGGCGGCAAGAAACTGCCCTGGTATATGCTTGGGCTTAGCGATGCCAGCGACATGTTTGACATTAGCGGCACCATGTGGATGGTTGCCCTATGTTTTGTATACGGTTTTAAAAGTATATGGATCCCTTGGTTGTGGCCAGTTTTCAACCAGGTATTCATGATGATGTTCCTATCCAAATGGCTAAGAAGATCTAATGCCACTACGGGTGCCGAATGGCTAAAAACCAGGTTTGGGCAAGTGGGTAAAGGGGTAAACAGTTCACATGCCATTGTTATTGCTTTTGCCCTCATCAGCTGTTTGGGCTTTTTGGCCTATGGTTTTATTGGGCTGGGTAAATTTATCCAGGTTTTTGTTCCCTGGGAGTATGTAAGGGATTATGTGCCTTTCCATGTACCCGATAAGTATGTATCTCATTTTTATGGTATCATATTTACCTTATTCGCCATGTTCTATTCCATTATAGGCGGCATGCACAGTATCGTTTTAGGCGATGCCATCAAATATTCGATCATGACCATTGCCTGTATAGCGATAGGCGTTATCGCGGTACAGCACCTGCAGCATCAAAGCTTGCATGTGCCAAAAGGATGGAACAACCCTTTCTTCGGATGGAATTTAGAGCTCGATTGGAGCAAGATTGCCGCCGATGCCAACAAAAAAATAGCAGAAGATGGCTTTAGTTTGTTCGGTGCCTTTTTTATGATGATGTTGATGAAAGGTGTGTTTGCTTCATTGGCCGGCCCGGCACCAAACTACGACATGCAAAAGATACTGAGTACCAGAAGTCCTAAAGAAGCCAGTAAGATGACAGGCTTTGTCAGCATCGTCTTATTGCCTATCCGCTATTCGATGATTACCGGATTAACGGTTTTGGCCTTGTTGTACTATAATCAATTGTATTTAAAAGGACCAGATGGCATCACCGACTTTGAAAGGATATTGCCTGCTACCATAAACAACTTTTTACCAGTAGGCGTATTGGGCCTAGTCTTAACCGGACTTTTAGGTGCCTTTATGGGTACGTTTAGCGGTACCTTAAATGCGGCACAAGCTTACATCGTAAACGATATTTACCTGAAATACATCAACCCCCAGGCCCCCACAAAAAAGATCATTTCCATGAACTACATGGTGGGGGTGCTAGTAGTGGCCGCAGGCATAGGCTTTGGCTTTTTGACCAAAGATGTGAACAACATTCTACAATGGATTGTAGGTGGCCTGTATGGTGGTTATGTGGCCGCAAACTGCTTAAAGTGGTATTGGTGGCGTTTCAATGCACATGGTTTCTTTTGGGGCATGGCCGTAGGCGTTGGTGCCGCCCTACTCATGCCCTATGTCACCACCGGACTTCCCCTATTCTGGTGGCCACTGCTCTTCCTGTTGTCGTTGGGTGGATGCTTAATTGGCACCTATACCGCACCGCCAACCGAACTTACCGTACTAAAATCATTTTATAAAAACATAAGGCCATGGGGCTTTTGGCAGCCCATACATGTGTTGGTAGCCGAAGAAGACCCTTCCTTTAAGGCCAACAAGAATTTCAAACTCGATATGTTTAACGTAGCCTTGGGCATTATTGCCCAACTATGCCTAACCATATTTCCAATGTATTTGATTATTGGCATGTACCAACCGCTGTTGGTGACCATTGCCATTTTAGCTGTCATTATCAGCATTTTAAAAAGAACCTGGTGGAATAGATTAGAAGATTAAACTTATGAACACAAATTTCGAACAACGCATCTCGCAAATGATCCGAGAACAAGAGCTACTATGGCAAACGGCCAACATAAAGGCCAAACCTAACAATGGCCTGTACCAACGTTATAAAAACCCTATTCTAACTGCTAAACATGTACCTTTTCAGTGGAAATACGATCTTAATCCCAGCACCAATCCGTTCCTGATAGAAAGGTTTGGCATCAACGCCGTTTTAAATCCGGGTGCCATCAAATGGAATGATAAATACATTCTGATGGTAAGAGTGGAGGGTACAGACCGGAAATCGTTCTTCGCCATTGCCGAAAGTCCTAACGGCATTGATCATTTCAGATTTTGGGACTACCCCATTGTTATGCCCGAAACAGCAGATCCCGACACGAACATATATGATATCAGGCTGGTTATACATGAAGATGGATGGATTTACGGTTTGTTTTGCACCGAAAGAAGAGATGCCAATGCCAGTGATAGCGACCAGTCTGCAGCCATAGCACAATGTGGCATAGCACGTACCAAGAACCTGATAGATTGGGAAAGATTGGCCGATTTAAAAACCAATTCTGCACAGCAGAGAAATGTAGTACTGCATCCAGAATTTGTAGAAGGGAAATATGCTTTTTATACACGTCCGCAAGATAGTTTTATCGAAGCAGGAAAAGGGGGGGGCATTGGCTTTGGTTTATCTGCTTCCATAGAACATGCTATCATCACCGAAGAGACCGTCATCGACAAAAAAGTTTACCATACGGTTTACGAAGCAAAAAATGGGCAAGGGCCTGCACCCATCAAAACCAGTAAGGGCTGGCTACATTTGGCACATGGCGTTAGAAATACCGCAGCAGGTTTAAGATACGTACTTTATATGTTCATGACCGATCTTCACGATCTAACCAAGGTTATCCATAAACCTGCCGGCTATTTTATTGCACCAGAAGGTGAAGAAAGGGTTGGCGATGTTTCTAATGTAGTGTTCTGCAATGGCTGGATTGCCGATGATGATGGCACCGTTTATATCTACTATGCATCGTCGGATACACGTATACATGTTGCCACTAGTACGATTGATCAACTTGTAGATTATGTGGTGAACAATCCGGAAGACGGACTTCGGTCGGCCACTACGGTACAAACCATTATTAACCTTATTGATCAAAATAGGGCATTTGATTTTACGCCAAATGTTAATGTACATTTGAATGGCCAATCTACTGTTTCCTAATGCATCACCAGCTGTTAACCAACCTTCGTAACGAACTTGACCAAGAGCTTTCGCAATTGCTCAACTGGTGGGACGTTTATGCCGTAGATGAAGAAAATGGTGGGTTTTATGGCAAAATAAATTCTAAAAACGAAGCTTTTCCAGCCCCCAAGGGCGTAGTGCTGAATGCCCGCATCCTTTATACCTTTTCTTCGGCCTATCTCTTAAAAAAAGAAGCCCGATACCTGGAGCTGGCCAGCAGGGCCTTTAACTACCTTAACCGTTTCTTTCTAGATGAAAAAGAAGGTGGGTTTTATTGGTCGCTCACCGCAGAAGGACAGCTTTTGGATGGGAAAAAACAGGTGTACGGACAGGCCTTTGCCATTTACGCACTAGCGGAATATTATAAGGCTACGAACGAAGAACGAGCCTTAAATTTAGCCAAAGCGACCTATGGCTTATTGGAAAAACACAGCTATGATAAAGTACATACCGGCTATATCGAGGCCCACACCCAAGACTGGCATGCCATTGATGATTTAAGGCTGAGCGAAAAAGACCAGAATGAAAAAAAGTCGATGAATACTCACCTGCACGTAATCGAAGCCTATGCCAACCTGTATACCGTTTGGCAAAATACCGATTTAAAAACATCGATAAAGCGTTTACTCTACAATTTCAAAACCCATATCATCCATCCGCAAAAAGGCCACCTCCAATTGTTCTTCACCGAAAACTGGACGGTTAGATCAACCCTGATTTCATTTGGGCATGATATAGAAGCGGCCTGGCTACTGTTAGAAGCAGCAGCGCTGATTGACGATGCAGCAGAAATACTCATCTTCCAAGATTTAGCCTTAAAGATGACAGATGCCGCGCTAAATGGCGTTCATAAAAACGGCGGACTATTATATGAATATGATCCCCATACACAACATTGGATCAAGGAGTTCCACTGGTGGCCACAGGCCGAGGCCATGGTGGGCCTATTCAATGCCTGGCAAGTCTCCGGCAACATATACTACCTCGAACAGTCCATAAAAACCTGGAATTTCGTGAAACAACATATAAAAGACAAGGAGCACGGGGAATGGTTTTGGGGCGTAGACTTTCAGTTTTATGTTATGCAGCATGAAGATAAAGCGGGGTTCTGGAAATGCCCCTACCACAATGGCAGGGCCTGCATAGAAATTGTCAAGAGAATTGAACTCGAACTCGGCTAGGGCACTTCATAGCTGCTTCCTTTTTATCATTTTATTCTCCTTTCCGTCATTCCGACGGCAGGAAGAATCTATACCAAAAATGTCCTTGTTTGGATCCTTTGCTACCGATAAATCGGTACAGGTTGCATTCTAGGTGATAATTTAGGCTGGGAAAGGGGGCTTCCCTATGGTTCACCGTTCTTCTTTTCTTTTTGATAATTTCACTCCCCCTCACATCATTCCGACGAAAGGAGGAACCTATACCATGGAATACCCTTGCCCGAATCCTTCACTATATATTGGAGATACAAGCACCGCCTCACTTCTTTATAACATCAGGTATCTGCCCATTAAAGTTAAAATAGGTGAAAGCCAAAACTATACTTTTTTGATTTCTTTTAACCCTAAGACATACGCTATTTTAAGCTAAGAAAATGGGGCTTTCTTCGGGTGTTGTTCGGGGCTTGTTCGAGTCGGCTTCGCTAAAAGGGCCATTTTCCCGAACAAGTCCCGAACAACATCACGAGATGAGATATTCCTAGCACATCTAACTACTTATAATAGTAAGTACGACCAAAAGAGGGCTCATAATGAGCGCAACTTCATCAATACCATTTTTAAGTTGTGAATTTTCATAACCTAAATACCCTGGAATACAAAAGGTTTTGTTTCAACAAATTGCTTAGAAGTTTCTCCTGCATAAATTTGGTTTTTATCTAATGCAAGTTTTTTGACTTTTCCAGTTTTACTGAAATCCAATTTTTTCAAATCAACCCAAATGGCATTTGGGCTAAGGGCATCTTCGAAATAATATACCAGATTTTTCTGGTCAGAAACAGTTCTCCATCTGGTAGTGGATAGATTTGGGAAACCTTCGGTAGAAATACCATAAGGAACAGAGCACTGTCTGATGACACTGAAGGCCCCAGCTACAGCAATTCTGGTTTCGTCTGTTTGCGGAATGGCTTTGATATAGTAGGAGGCACGAACATATCGATCTGCCGCTCTGTTAGTGCCAGGAAGAAATATATTACCAGGAATGCCTTTCCAATATTCGTTTATGGCTAATTGTTCTTCAAATACCGGGTCGTTTGTCATTACAGTATAAGAAGGATCGTGATGGATTACTAACTTACCGTTTATATATTCCAAGATAGCGTTGTCGCCAGTGGCATCTGATAAGGACAAGTGTACTGTTGTAAATTTATCAGTTCCTGGGATAAAATCTGTCACCACTACAAATGCTTCTTTCTTAAACTCTTCCACAGCTTCGGCTACTGTAGCAAAATTATCCAAAGCATATTGTGCCCATAATGAAACGGATAAGCCTTTTTTACTATTACCTTCTTTCGAAAACTGAGGATATTTTGAACTTACAAGCCAAAGCAGATTGGCAACAAGACCTTTCTCATTCATTCCATCTGATACTGCAATATCCCAAGAACTAGTGGTCATACTGCCATATTTAGCGCTCCATTTCACCGTGTTTTTCCCTGTGCTTCCGTCACGTTCCATTCCTCTGGGGAACAGCCATAAGTTAGAAGGAATAGGGATGGTGAAATCCATGCTCCTGGCGGTAAGGATTGTATTGTTCGGCCCCTTGTAAACCACTCTTGTACAGGCGTCCATTTTTTCCGGTGCGCCAAATACAGAAACAACGGTTAATACCATTGTAGTTAGTATAAATTTAGTGATTTTCATAAAAATGAGATTTTTAAGTTAATTAAAGACAATTGTTAAATTAATAAATTTAAAAAAAATCTTTTTATTAGCATAATTTGAGTTATCACCACAAGTTTCTATTCGGCTGGAAGTAATTTATAATTGTAGCCCCCATTTAGCTAAAAACACCCCCTAGTCATTCAAAGTTTACACTTAAAACGCCATTTTTTATCTTCACATCAGAAAAACCATTACCCGTCCCATATCAATTCCTTCCATTGGTGTGTTGCGGTGCTATAATCTTCGTTGAGGAAATGACTAATTGATCGCCCATTAGATTTTGAAAAAACCGATAAATCGGTACAGGTTGCGCTCAAGATGACAATTCAGGCCAGAAAGGGGGCTTCCCCCCATTTTTCACCGTTCCACTTTCTTTCTGGCAATTCTGCTCCCCTTCTTGTCATTCCGACGATAGGAGGAATCTATACCTAATAATGTACATCAACGAATTTTGATAAGGTGTTTTTTAAGCAGTTTTCCCTGCTGGTCTGATTTCTTAAGGCTAATGGCAAACAGGCCTTTGCGATATTTGGCCAGGATATGGTCTTCCGCTATATTTTCAGGGAGCCTAAAGGAACCCGTAAACGAAGCATGCGAGAATTCTTTTCGAATGTAATTACCTGTTTTACTTTTGTTTTTGCTACACTCGGCCATAATGGAGAGTATACCATTTTCGGTAGTTACCTTAAAGTCTTTCTTTCTAAAGTTGGGCACCGCCACTTCCAATTCATATTTGCTATCTGTTTCCCTGATATTTACCGGGTATCTGGGTTCATCAGGATTTTCAAAGGTGTCAATGTCCCAAAAATTTTCGGTCATTGACCGTTCTTTTGGTAATTTGGTATTTTTTGCTAGCGTATCCATATTATTTTATTTTAAGTGATGTTTCACAAATTCGACCTACAAAAAAAGGCAAAAGTCAATGGATCAAATATTAGCTACCCTATAGCGCTCACATTTAGGTAGGGATCTGATTTCAAAGCTTTTTGCGCCAATTTGAACACCTTGCTTTTGACCAAGTGGTAGGCTTGCATTATTTCAGTTATTTCATTCATTAGCTGCGCATGTCGTTCGAGCAGTTCCATTCCAAAATCTGCCTCCTGCTTTAAGAGCTGTCCTTCTATTTGTTTCAGGAAGGAGTGGATCTCTTTTTTCAAAAGCAAATTTACCTTATCGATGGACGTAGCTGCCATAAGTAGCTCCTTCATGGTGGCCACATTGTTCTTGCTCATTAACGGCGCAAATGATTCGGCAAAACGATTTTCTAAAAACCTGAGTTCGGTATCCAAAAATTCGAGATCCTGCAACCATTGCTTATTGACCAGGTAGAGTTCCTGTAGTTCGGTATTCAAACCATTATCGTTGATTGTTTTCATCATTTTTTATTTAAAATTACCACCTTAATGGTTAACAATTTATGACACCCGTCATTGGAAAAGATGACAGTGGGCAATCATCTTTGTTTTCCTAAACCCTATTGTTCATCAATTCCTCTTTCTCATCTGATCAAAAAACGGAGTATGGTTAGTTTCTACACAAACTGCTGCATACAGATAGAGGGCTGCTGACCAAGTTTGCCAGTCTTGGCCCATGGGTTTACCATTGACCGGATCATACCATTCATTAAAGCCGTATTCCAGTTCGGTATTTACACCTTTCTTTACCAGTTGGGTGAGGGCCATTAGGTTATTCAATGCCATAGATGGCCTACCTGCAGCCACCAGAGCCGCCACATGGAATGCCGACACAAAGGGCCATACACCACCATTGTGGTAATGACCAGGCAAATTAAATTCGGCATAACGGTCTATCCAGTCTGGTTGACCCGGGTAGATAAAGGGGAAAAAATTGGGGGCTAGATCGATACCCAATTCACCTTTTTTCATCATTTCCTTACATTCGAGAGCAATCCAATTGGTCATCTTCACTGCTCTTGTAGGTGGGGCTATACCCGACAATATGGCCATCGAATTGCCCAGCAGGTCAAATCTTTCACTACTGTATACCTTATAGGCCCACATGGCATAATATGGTTTGTATTTAACCGTAAGTCCACCATGTACATGAGCGTGTACTGTTTTTTTGGTAATGGTAAAACAATGCATCTGTTCCCTAATGTAGGCCGCAGCTTTATCCATGTTTAACATACTTAGGTAACTGTACACGATGGTATTTACATAAAGTCCATAACCAAGCACCCACTGTTCGTCCCGCCAATCGCTGGTAGGCAGTTGTGCAATAAGATAGTCGTCTGATGGTCTTTGGTACTCCATCCATTTTACGGCCTTGTTTACCGCTTCTTCCAAAAATTGGTATTGACCTGATAAATCCCTAAATATAGCTGTAGCCAACAAAAACAGCGGCGTGGTATCACTAGCTCCACGATTTTCGGCATCGTGTACCATGGAAGGGATATGCCCATTTTCAGACTGGTTTTTGGAAAGCGTGACCAGGGTACGTTCGATCAATTGGACAAGTTTAACATTACCCGACACGGCAAATCCCAATGTAGAAAGCATGAGGTCTCTGGTATAGGGTTCGGGATATCCCCAACCTGCAGTACGTGGTAGGCCATGAAAAGGTCCATGGGCATTATGGAGCAAGACCTTAATAGCAGCCTGTTTGGCTAATGCTATTTCTTGGCTTTGGTATGAGTTCATTATTCATTTTGTTAACTGATGCCTAATTTTTCACGGAGCACATTGACCATTTTTTGGGCCACCACCCGATAGTCGAAATGAGCCACTACTCTTTCTCTTCCCTCCATTCCCATTTGCTTTCGCAGGGCTTCGTTATTCATGAGCATGACCAATGCGGTTTCAATATCTTTTATATCGGCCCGGTAATCTACCGTTCTTGGTTTATCGAAATGTAAATGGGTCCCGGGTTTGTATCCAGACTCCGGCCCTAGCACTACCTCATCTAATACGATTTTTTCGGCTACTCCTGCCATAAATGCGGTTTTATTTTGCACCAAGGTATCTAACATACCCATGGCATTAATACCTATAACGGGCTTACCACAGGCACCTGCCTCTACCTGAAGCATGCCAAATCCTTCCAATCGGGAGGGGGCCGCATAAATATCACATGCACCCAACAGATAGGGCACAAACGTTCTAGAAATGATACTGGTAGCAAAGGTAACCTGGTTGGCTATACCAAGCTCTTGGGCCAATTGCAGGTCGGAAACGTTCTGTGCTTCGGTACGGGGTTGTGGCCATACTTTGCATACATATTTCCATTCGGGTACTGGAACATTAATACGGGCCAATGCCTCCATTACTTCTCTTCCCCCTTTGGAGCTCGCATCGCCACCTACGGTCAGTATCATCAGTTGATCGGGCCTAATGCCCAATGCTTCTCTTACCGCCAATATTTTAGGGTCATTTTTTTCAAAAGGGATAAATATTTCTGTATTACAGCCTACTGGAACCACTTCAATCAATGAAGCATCTATACCATCTCGCACATACATTTCCTTTACCCAATTGGAAGTGACCAAAATCAGCGGTAGTTTATTCAATACGTCCTGGTAGTTGGCTATATAACCATCGGCCACAAACCAAGGCACAGCCGTCATGCCATGTGCAATAGGGTGTAGCACCACTTGCGGGGTATGTCCCCAATAACCAATTCCAATAACCACATCGGGTTTGAACCATTTATAGTACCATTCTTTTTCCTGCATGGACTGAAAATTGACACCATGTGCGTCAACTCCAATTTCCAACAACCCCTTATAAAGAAGATCTCCCTGTGTAGCCAGACCTCCTGGTGAGGGTGGATAATCATATAATACCAATATTTTCATCTATTTTATCCTTATTGCTTTGATTGCTCTTTTATTGCTGTTTTTCCTTTTTGGCCAGCCAGTGCATGGCTTCTTCCTTTTTCTCAAATAACCAAAAGGCTTCCTGTTTTGGCGTGGTGCTGAGCTCCCAACTGTGCAGACCAAAACCATAAATATTCTTCATGATCTCATATTTATATTTCCAAGTCTTTAATGGTAGCTTTATATAGCTATCTGCTGTTTTTATGGCCCTTGGGAAATATTTCTTGTTTCCATCTTCATAGGCAAATGTTCGGAGCTGGTTGCAGTATATTTTATCTTCATTCCATAAATGGATTACAGCCCTACTGATTTCTTCATGCCTGAGGTGCCGTGTATATTCGCCAGCTGGATCATGGGTAATAATGATATCAAAATGTAGCGAAGGCATTAACTCCAATATCTTGAGCTTTACCTCTTCATTGGCCAATGGCATTTGTTCTGGTCCATCATCCATATCTCCCATTATTCCCTTGGCCAGTAGCACCTTGAGTGCCTGGGTAAATTTAAGCTTTCTTTCATCGTCATCTTTTCTAGAAAGACAGACGACAAAACACTCCCAATTGGGATGACTGAGCAATGTTCCTCCTGCCCATAAGGTTTCATCGTCTGGGTGTGCTACAATAATGGCCACTTTTTCCCTTTTGTGTTGATTCGTCATCGTATGTAAAAAGATTGTATCAGCCTTGCATTTTTCTCTATTTCCTTCTGCCAATTTACCCTATATTTCATCCATTGCACATGATGGCCATCATCCTTAACCATGATACCAATCGAAATACCCACCTATAATCCAACACTTTAATGCTAAAAAACATAAATAATTGGTGCAGCCATACTCCATTTATGCGCACAGACTGTTTATCATCAATGGCTATGTTTGACATGGATCACTTTATTTCTGATGGAAGCTTCTGATCTTTGCCTATAACCCGATCAATATCGATTATCATGGAAGCTGATCAAATTAAACAAGATGACCAGAATATATTGGTACTTACCGATTTTGGAAGCTGTGCCAGACACGCCGCTGATCATGCTATATTACTAGGAGAAGCCTTGAATGCCAATATTGTATTGTTCAATTCCTATTTTATGCCAAATTCGGCTTACGACAACCAGTCGAGCGAAAGCCATAATGTGCTGATTGGGAAAAGCAAGGCCAACTTGGAAAAGGAGGCCAACAGAATGCGTATGCTTATTGAAAGCCATCAAGCCAAATACAAACCAATGGTAACAGCGTTTCATAACGAAGGGACGCTAGGCGATAATGCACAGAGCATTGCCCATGAAAAAACGTTATTAATGGTTATTATGGGCGGACAAAGCAACAATTGTCTACTTGCCGAAGAGATAACACACTTGATAGATCGGGTAAAATTACCTATTGTGATTGTACCAGAACCTGATTAGGGTATTAAACCTGCCATTCGGGCTATATTGTTATTGGTTAAGGGGGAAGTGGATCAGTTCTTCATCTTTTCAAGTTTCTGCTGATCTAAAATAATGAGCTGACCGAGGTCTTTGGCTATTATTCCCTCCTCTTTAAAATCACTTAATATTCTGCTTACCGTTTCTGTAGCAATGCCCGCCATCGAAGCGAGGTTATCTCTTGAAATGTTCAATTTGGTCAGGTCGTCTTCACCACTCCGGTGTCTAAGTCGGAGCAGCAGTTCGGCCATTCTCTTTCTTACCGAATAATAGGCAAGCTGCAGCAATTGCTGTTCACTCTCCAGTACACTATTAGCTAGGATATTGATAAACTTGGATGCCACATCTGGATACTTACCGATCAGTTCCTGCACCAGTTCCCTGGGCAGCAGGCACAAAGAGGTATCTTCCATAGCTTCGGCCGTCTCTTTATAATCTTCATTGGCCAAAAGGGCTGCCACCCCAAAATACTCTTCGGGACCAAAAATACTAATGAGCAGCTCTCTGCCATCCTCAGCTATTTTCATGGTCTTTACCCGACCTGAAGCAATAAGGTAGATGCCGTTAACAGAATCGCCTTCGTAGTAAATGATCTGTTTTTTCTTGATGTGCCTAATCTTTCGTTCGGAGAATAAGCGCTTAAGTTCATCCAAACCATGCGCATTGTTAAAAAGTTCATTTATACTATCTAACGAGTTACCAAAGACTTTTTTATGGTGGTCGAATTTTTTCAACCTACTGCTAATGGCATTTAACAGTTCCAGTTCTCCAAAAGGCTTGGTCAGGTAGTCGTCTGCCCCCATTTCCATTCCCCTACGCATGTCGACCCTGTCATTTTTGGCCGTTAAAAAAATAAAAGGGATAGTTGAGGTATGCAGGTTTTTTTCCAACATATAGAGCACCTCGTAGCCATCCAGTTCTGGCATCATGATATCACACAAGATAAGATCGGGCTTTATTTTAATGGCCTGCTCTACACCTTGTTTACCATCTGTAGCATGAAACACTTCGAAATCTGCCAATTCCAAAATTTCTGCAGTACTTTCCCTGATGTCGTCATTGTCTTCAATAATAAGGATTTTAGTTTGCGCTGACATGTTATTATTGATTAAAAATATAATTTAGGAGATTAAAGTTGTCTTTTGAAAATGAGCTCGAACTTTGCGCCCTCGCCAAGCTTGCTCTGAAAGTTCAATTCACCACCCATTAATTGGGCATACCGTTGAACAATATGCAGTCCAAGTCCGGTACCTGGAATATTGCCTGCATTATGTGCCCTAAAAAAGGGGTGAAAAAGTTCTTTTTGATCTGCATCAGGAATGCCCATACCATTGTCTTTTACAGTAAAACCATAATATTCTGGGCTTATTGATGTGGTAAATTCAATAGCAGTATGTTCTCCGGAATATTTAATGGCATTGCCAATAAGATTGATCAGACAATTACGCAACAGGTTCTGATCAAGTTTAACCATCTGTTCTTCTCCACTATGCTGATAGATAATCTGTTGGTCTACTTTTGCCGTCAATTGCATTTCCTCTACAATTTCCTTAGCAAAGGTAAGCAGGTTAAAAGAATCTAAACTCGGTGTAATATTTCCCATTTCTACCCTTTCTAGAGAAAGAAAGTCGCTCAATATGGTGGTTAAGTTTCTCACGGCATTATTGATCTTATTCACATGCTTAATAATCTGTGTCTGACCTGTTGCTGTGGCATATTTTTCAATGAGGATGGAAGATAGCTGTATAGAACTTAGCGGGGTTCTAAATTCATGCGAGGCCATAGAAACAAACCTGCTTTTCATATGATTAAGTTCTTTTTCTTTTTTGAGCGAAGTGGTTATTTCTTCTTTCGCTGCGCTTAAGGCTTCTATCAGTACATTTAATGATTTTGTTCGTTCCTTTACCAAATCTTCTAGCTCTGAAGCATATCGCCTTAACATTTCATCAGATTCCTTTTCCTTGGACAGGTCATGTACAAAACCCGTATATATGGTCCTGTCTCCGTAGTTCACTTCGCTAACCGCCAGCCTAAAAGGAAAGGTAGAACCATCTTTTCTTAATCCCCTTACTTCTCTTCCCTTACCTATAATTTTCTTTTCGCCTGTTTTTTGATGGTTTTGAAGATAACTATCATGCTTGCTCTTGTCTGGCTCTGGCATGAGCATAGAGATATTTTGACCGATAACTTCTGCTTCGGTATAGCCAAATATATCGAGTGCTGCCGGATTAAGGCTTTCTACCTTTCCGCTTTCATCAATAGTCAAAATTCCATCGATAGCGGTGGCAATAATTGAATGAAGTAGTTTAGAACTGTCCATACTTAAGGCCTATCTTATCAAATATAAGCAATTACATCATCAAACTAACACTTTAATTATCAATTCATTATTTCAAAGTTCTTAAAAATCTTATTTTTCAAAAAGCCACCTATAGGGCTTGACTTTATGCTTTGGCTTTAGGTCATATTGCTTTATGCTTTTTTCCGAAATAAGTTTTACAGCCTCTTCAATATCGTCGGTAACCAAAAAGAGCTCCATATCATCTTCACTTATGGTTGCATTTTTTCTCATGTGCTCAATATGCAGCAACAGCTCGGCATGATATTCCTTTCCAAAAATAATAATCGGAAAGTTCTTGATTTTTTTGGTTTGGATTAGGGTAAGGGCCTCGAAATACTCATCGAGCGTTCCATAGCCACCAGGCATTACCACAAAGGCAAAAGAGTATTTCACCAACAGTATTTTTCGGATGAAAAAATGCTTCATATTTACCCATTTGTCTAGATATAGGTTGGGCTGCTGTTCTTTTGCCAGTTCTATGTTACAGCCTACCGAACGACCACCTACGTCTTTTGCTCCCCTGTTGGCAGCCTCCATTAGGCCAGGCCCTCCTCCTGTTAAAATGGTAAAGCCCAATTTGGCAAAAGCTGCTGCAGCCTTACGGGTAAATTCATAATAGCTATGCCCTTCTTTAAACCGGGCAGAGCCGAATATGGTAATGCATGGCCCCATAAAATGCAGCCCCCTAAACCCCCTAATCAGTTCCAACATGGTATGCAATGTAAATTTGAATTCGGCCCATCTAGAGTGTGGCCCTTCGAGGAAAACTATTTCTGATTTGTTCATGTTAATTGCGCTTTAGAAATTGCCATAGAAATAAAATTAGACTTATTCTTTTTAGCCATACTTGATGTTGATCATGTATTGGGTTGACGAAGGTTAGGTAGAACCATCTCTGTATAGGCAATATATGGCCCTCCCCATCTTTTTTCGCCTTTTGACGATCTAAATGCAAAAGTAGGGGCTAGTTTAGCTATAGCCCCAATGGAGTAACAGGATCAATATATATGATTGACCCCTATCATATCCGTTCATTGCATTTATATCGACATTTGATAAAAATATATTAAGATGGCATCTTTCCCTAAAAATTCATTGGCCCGTATAGAATTTGATAGGCTCTTGATCAGTGAAATAGACAACCTAAAACTTTTGGCCAGAAGATTTACTTCGGATAGCGATGAAATTAAGGACCTGGTACAGGAAACCATCTTAAAGGCCAGTAGATTTTGGCATACTTTTGAAAGTGGAACGCATTTAAAAAAATGGCTGCATGTGATTATGAAGAACAGTTTTATTAACGGTTACAGAAAACTGAGAAGATCGCAAAACTACTGTGATGTGGTTAGGAAAGTTCAAGTTGCAAACTTCATGGAACAGGGCGTGGAGGGTGGTGTTCAATCAAAACTCATATTTGATGACCTTAGTGCTGCATTGGCCCAGTTGCCAAAAGATCAATCTGTTCCCTTTCAATTATATTTTGAGGGTTTCAAGTACATGGAAATTGCCCAAAAGCTGTGCAAACCCATGGGGACCATCAAAACCAATATCTACCAAGCAAGAAAAGTACTTAAGCATATGCTCAAAGATTATGGTACAGTAACTGGCCGTTAGGATTTGTGGCCAACACTCGGCTCATTAATTTAACTTCGAACAGGTTTATTGCTATTGGCAGGGAAACATCAGGTATAAGGTTTAGCGGCCATTTCCAGCAAAGCCAACAGTTAGTGCAATAAGTTTGGCGGGCTATGATTTATTCTAGTGCCAACTGCAAAATGATCATTCTCCTTAAAGATAACGTTATCATTTGCCCACTGTTCATTCAAAGAGGCCAACTTCCTTCATTACTCGGTTGCCGGAAAAACCAATAATGGAATACTACTGTTACTGGCCATCTTTTGGGCATGGCCAATCGTAAAAATTCTTTTCAATATAGAATCGCGATGGTGCACCATCGCCAACATTTCAATAGCGCCATGTTTACCTAATTGTTTTAGTCCTGCATCGATCTCCGTATTTTCAATCTGTTTAAGATTTACTTTACTATAATTTGCCATTGCAGACACTCTATTAAAGAAGTCTTCTACCTGATTTTGCTGTTGATTATCAACATGGTCATCTTTAATGATATGTACTATGGATAGGGTAGCACTATAGGCACGAACAATCTCCAACAGGAATGCAATAGCGGACATTTCATGTTCGCAGAGTTCGCTGGCAAATGCCACGTGGTTCAACTGACTGGAAAACATGCTAAAAGGGACGAGTAGTAAAGGCAGATTGATCTTTTCCAACATGGCCGCTGTTTTGCTGCCCAACAAGAGCTTTGATATTTCCGGTGCACCATACATGCCCATCACCACCATATCAATTTTTTGTTCTTCCTGTACCTCACGCAATACTTCTGTTATAGAACCTGTACGGCTGGTAAAGGAAATAATGGGTATATAAGATCTGACCGTGGTATCAATATCAGCCCTTAACTTATTGGCCAGAAAACCGAGCTGAAGGTCTATTGCATTTTTTTGTGCCAGGTAGTTTTGAATGGGCATTCTTGGCTGAAAGAACAAGTCGGACTGCCTATCTACTTTAATGGCATTACACAACAAAATATCAGCTTTTATTTTCTTGGCAAGTCCCAATGTATATCGAGCAGCATTTTCTGAAGGTATGGCTAAGTCTGTTGCAACTAATATAGTTTTCATCGGAATATGATTTAATGGTTGATGAAGTCCTGCTTACCGCAGGTAGGTGAGCGAATGATAGTATCTAAAAGTCAGTAGAGAACGTTTTTTGATTTTGCCGAAAAAACCATTAAGGGAATAGCTAGATTACCTATTTGTTTTTTAGTGTGGCTTGGTACAAACCATCTTTGCAAAAATCCTCTTTTACGATGCACCATAACCATCATATCGAACTTACCCTGTTCGTTTATCCATTCCAATCCATTGGTAATATTTTGGTCTTTTAGCGCATGATAATAGATCTTGTTGTAGTTGATCTTATTGGTCACCTCATTTAAAAAAATCGTTTCTGCCTTATCTTGCTGTATTTTCTTTCCCGAGAAAATATGTGACACTATCAGATCGGCATTAAACCTTAGGGCCATGGTAGAGAGCACATGGAGAATATTGATATCCGACTGGCGAAGGTCGGTAGCAAATGTCATTCTACGGATCTTTTTAAATACAAATTTAGGTGGTACGATCAATACTGGACAATTGGCATATTCGATCATCTCGCGTGTGCTACTTCCCATAAAAAACTGCGTAATTTCTCCCTTTTCAGATCCCCCCATTACTATGAGGCAGATTTTATTTTCCGTCATTAGGCTACTTGCCACATCGACAAGCGTTCCTCTTGCCGCATGGCAGGTTATGGTGGGCCGAAAGGAATTGAGCTTGTCCAAAGCCTCTGCTTTAGTATTAAGCAATTTGCTCAAGCTGCCTAATGATGCATCTGTTTCTTTTTTCATCGTCTCATAGTCATACGCTGGCCAAGCCAACTGGGTGGCCATTGGCGTTTCCCCAAACACCATAAACGCATGGCACAAAATGATATTTGCGTTTAATTCTTGTGCCATATACAGAGCGTAGATTGCTGCATTGGTTGCCGACTTGGAAAAATCTGTTGGTATTAAAATCGTTTTCATTTCAAACTGTTCTAGTGAGTTCATTGATCTTAATTTTTAGCATGGTAAAGCCTATTTTTTCCAGTTCCTGATCCAGTTGGTATACATCTTCGTAATTTACCGGCAATCCATCTTTTATCAGACAGGTGAGATAGATAATCTTTATTGATATAGGTTTATTAAGCTTAAAATCTTTCTTTTGGAGAGAGCTGATGGCATTGGTCATTTCTCTATTTTTATCTTTTGCTCCATCTTGCTTCAGTAAAAGCCCTGCCAATTGCTCGGCATGCTGCACCCTTACACATCCGTGGCTGAGAGCCCTCTTATCTTCATTGAACAATCGCTGTTCTGGTGTATCGTGCAGATAGATATCAAAGGCATTGGCAAACCTGAATACGACCACACCCAATGCATTATCACATCCAGAACTTTGTTTTACATAATAAGCAGCTGGATTTTTCCTAATCTCTTGAAGGTTGGCTACATTGGTTTCGACATATTGACCCGCCAAGTTATATACAGCATAATGGTTATCATTAAAATAGTTGTTGTTCTTAATTGCTTTTGGCAAAAATTCTTTTTCGAAAATGCTACGCGGAACCCTCCAATCTGGAGCAGTGGTAAAATAGGTAATAGAACTTTGCAGGGTTGGGGTTTGGCTGTGCGGTTTTCCTACCACCACTTTAAAATTGAACACCGTATCTGACTGATAATCATTCTGGTAAAGACCAAATTGACATACACCACTGAGTAGCGACATGGCTTCTAATGTTTTATTGGCATGGTCCGATGCTTTTGTCCATACCTGTTGCAAGGTATTTTGGTAGAACCTTTGAGTTGAATTGGGAAAGTTTAATTTTGTTAGTGTAGCATTTTCTTCAAACAACGTGCTAATTTCCTTAACCACCAAATTATCCTGAGCCTTAACCACACCTGTTGAACAAAGTAGAAAGATCGAATAAACATAGGTTTTTATCATACTCAGCTTCATGAGGTAAATCTCTCTATTTATTGATCGTTTACCTATGACCTATATCAGGTTCCATTATGATAGTATACCCCAAAAACTCTTGACAAAGATCACCTGTTACATTGACTACCGTCATGGTACAAATAGGTCCGATCATCTCGCCAGAAATGCCTTAATGAACAGCTAATATAGTACGGACAGCGGTCGTTCTTGAAGGCCAGATCAGCTTTATAGGTGCCTGATGCTACGCTCAATCTTCCTGATCTTTATGGACAGTACCACGCGAAACACTCCTGAAATAATTAAGGTGGCCCCTGTCCAAACCACAATATTAAATGCGGCAAAATTAGGATAGCTTAAAATAATCAGGGAAAGAAGAATAATAAAAACGCCCAAAAACAATAACCAACCCCAACCCGTTAAACCAATGGCCCTTAGCTCTATAGCACTTCCTATGGCCATGAACCCTCTAAAAAGCATCCAGGCTCCAACTATAAATGGAATAACCAATAGTGAAAGCAGGGGATAGTTTGCCATATAAATGCCGAATATGAAGTCCATCATACCTCCTACCAAAAGCCATCCCCAGCCTTTAATATAGGTACTGTTGGTCACCGCAAAAATAATTTCCAATAAACCGGTCAACAACATCCCGATAATAAAGGCTATACTGATAGACCAATAAGAATAGGAGGGTAAACTCACCAAATAGATTCCTATGGAAATAAGGAGCAACCCTGCAAACAACATTAACCTCCAATTGGAAATTGCATAGTAGATGTTTCTTGTGTTTGTTTTTTTCATCACAGTATAAATTTATGAATCTGTTGTTACTATTCGTTATCAGTACCAATGTGTATTTATTCCCTCCTATTGTTGGGTATGGACACATCATATCATTCAGCCTACTTTTAGATTAGCCCCGGCTATTATATATTCTATACTCTTGAAGAGTATTTTTTTTGTTTCCCTAAATTCATGTACCAGATCGTTCATCAAATATTCCAAGTTAACTTGTTCTTTGGCTATTTCCTCTTCACTTTTCAACAGCATATTCTCGGCCATTAATTCAAGGTCTTGCAACTGATTTTCTAGCAATTCACTGATCTTATGTTTTTCATTGATCAGCTCTGTGAGCTTTATAAGCTGTTGTTTCAGTGTTTCCAGCTGATCACTTTTAATCCATTTGATCAATTCTTCACTAAATACGTGCATATAAAAGCCTACTTCGATGGTAAAAAAATCAAGTTCCGATTTCCATCTTCGTGCATGAACATAATAGGTCAAATACTTGGCAGATAACTTACTGAGTTTTTCCATCATTATTATTTTAATACGGCGTTGCCTCCTTTTCCCTCTGGTGTATTAAAATTAGGCTAATCTTTATTTTGCCTAAATGATTAGGATTAAACTATTTTTATGATATCCATCACTTCATATCCCATCTTGCTTTTATGTTTTTGCTGGTTATTAGGTGTTACGAAACACATTTTAGGTTTCTCTATAGCTACGTAATATTTACCCCAAAGAAATGTCCCACCATAGCGGTCATGGCCATGGCTACCGTACCCCAAAAACAGATACGTGCTACGGCAATGCCAATGTTTGAACCACCAGCCTTTGCGGCAACTGCCCCAAGTATCATTAAGAAAAGAATAGATAGGCCATATTGATAATAGATCATTTGTTTGATGGGAGCGAACATAGATACCGTAAATGGCAATAAAGCCCCTAGAGAAAAGGATGCAAAAGAGGCTATTGCGGCCAATAATGGTTTAGCCTGTGTCAAGTCGTTGATACCCAATTCATCTTTGGCATGTGCTTCTAATGCATTGTGCTGCATTAGCTGTTCGGCCACCTGCAGGGCCAATTCTGGGGTTAGCCCCCTCTCTTTGTAGATATCTGCCAGTTCTTTAAGTTCCAATTCGGGCATTTCTTTCAGCTCTTGCGCTTCTCTTACTAGATCGGCTTTCTCGGTGTCGGCCTGTGAGCTAACCGAAACGTATTCTCCTGCCGCCATAGACATGGCTCCCGAGACTAAGCCCGCTAATGCGGCAAGAATAATGGTATTTCGATCTGGACCCGCTGCGGCTACACCAATAGCGATACTGGTTGTTGACAAAATCCCATCATTGGCCCCCAATACCGAGGCTCTTAGCCATCCGACCCTATTTACATAATGTTTTTCAAAAATATGTAGTGCCATACCTGTATATTTTGAGATTTAAAATCTTTTCATCAGTCCTAAACCAATTGCTCCGGATTGATAGTAGGGATAGACTATACTTGCATTAGGATCTTTTTTGCCTTGTACCCAACCATTGATCTTTGGGAAAAGCCAATAGGCCGCTTCTGTTGACAGGATACCTATTCCTGCACCAGCCACCACATCTCCTACCCAATGTTTATCGTTCAATGTACGATAAACACCAGTAAAAATGGCGATAGGGTAACCACAAAGGCTCAACAAGAAATTTTGTTGTTGATATTCGCGAAATAAAAACTGAGCTGACGAAAAAGCCGTTGAAGTATGCCCGGAAGGAAAAGAAAGACGGTTCGATCCGTCAGGGCGTTCTTCTTTAATGATATGTTTTAAAGGCAATACAATAGCCGTAACGATAACTTGTGAGGTTGCATAAATCAGAGTCCTGTCCCTAAAGTTATGCCTACCTTTCAGGCCAAAAAGGTTTAAGCCATACACTGCTATTGCTGGAGCGTACTGGGTATAATTATCTAATACTATCTTATCCGGCTGGTGCTCATTGATTTCATAACGTGTTGACCCATTCAGTTCTTTTAAGGGTTCCGAAATCAAGCTTAAGAAACCATACGAAATCAATACACTTGGTATGATCAGTTTTTTAGTTGAAAATTGATGTGCATTCTCTTGTTCATGATCAAGTGTATCTATCTGAACAACCTGATTTTGTGCATTCAAATTTTGCCAATAGCAGGTCAGCATAAGCATGATCACAACGAGGTAGCTCTTCATTTGGCCTGTTTTAAATGATTGGCCCAATTTACAATAATTTGTTGTTCTGCCTTACTTAAACTGGCATTTCGGTGTATTAAAGTATAGGAGGACAAAGGCATTTCTTCGCTCTTTACGGTTGCTGCAATCTCGCCTAGCTTTTTCTTTTGCTTGACAATGGGATAGCTTTCAAATTCATCAAAATTAAGATGCCTTTTACCATCTTTTATGTGGCTATTTAACCACCATGCAATTGGCTGTATATGACTATACCAAGGGTAAGAAGTATTATTGGAATGACAATCGTAGCAACTGGTCTTGAGAATAGTGCCCACCTGCATTGGAACCAAAGTTGGCGATATGGCCTGTGCAGGCACAGCTATAGAAATATTCTTTTCTGGCCTGAACAATTGAATGCCCAGCAGGATCAAAACTAAAACCAACAATAGTTTTTTGGAATTAAAGCGTTTCATGTCATTATTTTTAAAGTTCCTTTAGCTTTTTTCTCTAGCAGCCTATCCACGATGCTAAGCTTCGGCCCATTCTAAGATAAACGATTTTATGTTCAACTTGTTGAATTGTATTCAATTTATAATTAGAATGCTTTGAAATAACGAATACCTTAAGGAACTGTTATATTTTTGACAAACGCCAGCGGGTACATCACCTTAATGTCTTTCTAATGCCCTCTTTGAACATTTCATGATCGGTCAGAGATAATGCCCCATCTGCATAAAAACCCTAAGCTTTTACTTTATTCTTCAAATAATACAACGGAATACCTATCAATGTAATAATTAGGCCTGGCCAAGTGAAATAAGGTTTATATATGATCAACAAAATACAAAAACTTAGGCCCAATATGATATAGACCGCAGGTAGTACCGGATAGCCGATGGCCTTATAGGGACGCTCTGCCGATGGCCTTTTCACCCTTAAGATATAGATTCCTGCAATGGTAAGCACATAAAAAAGTACCGCAATAAAGGTAATCATATCCAACAGATCGCCATATTTGCCACTTAGGCACAAGATAGAGGCCATTATAAACTGGATCCATAATGCAAATGCCGGTACCCCATTTTTATTCAGCTTTGCCGTTTGCTTAAAGAATAGCCCATCCTTTGCCATGCTATAATATACCCTGGCTCCCGCCAATATCAATCCGTTATTGCAACCAAAGGTAGCGACCATGATCAATATGGCTATGATTACCGTTCCATCTGCACCAAAAATGACCTGCGAAGCGGCGATACCCACCCGATCTTTTGGGGTGGTGGCAATTTCCTGTAGAGGGAGCACAAAGGTAAACATGAGATTCAAGAGCACATAGATGAGTGTTACCAACAGCGTACCCAGTAACAGACTTAAGCCAATGTTACGTTTTGGATTATTCATTTCGCCCGCTACAAAGGTTACATTGTTCCAGGCCTCGTAGCTCATGATCGCTCCCACCAATGCCGAAGCTAAAGCACCACCCAATGCGGGTAGGTTTTCGTAATTTAAAAATGAACCATCGGGCAGTATTTTTTGTAGGTTAAAAGCATTTTCCCAGTTTAACTTGGCTACATCAGCCTCGAAATAAATAAAACCAAAAACGATCAGTCCGGCTATGCTAAAGATCTTTGTTAAGGTAAAAATCAACTGTATCCATTTACCACTTTTTACCCCGAGGGTATTGATATAAGTGAGCAGGAAAATAATGCCTATGGCCAAGGTCTGTGCCGGAGAGACTTTGAAATTACCAATAGCAAAAAGCACAAGATCTTCGCTTACCTCAGGAATAAGATAGGCCAAGAATTTGGAAAAAGAAACACCCACGGCAGCAATAGTACCCGTTTGAATGACCGCAAACAAACTCCAACCGTACAGAAATGCCGTAAGTGGATTATAGGCTTCTTTCAGGTATACATATTGCCCGCCTGCCTTAGGAAACATGCCGCTCAACTCTCCGTAGCTTAAGGCAGCGGTCAATGTCATAAAGCCCCCTATAATCCATACCAAAACCAGCCACCCAACAGAACCGGTATTACGGGCAATATCTGCACTTACAATAAAAATTCCCGAACCGATCATACTCCCTACTACCAAGAGTGTTGCATCCAAAAGGTTAAGCTCTCGCTTAAGTTGCGGCGATTTTTCCTGTATTTCGTTTTTTAAGATTTTCATCGGTATATAATTTTAATGGTGATGAAGCTACGATGAGCATACTATCCGTTAGCTTCTATTTTTTTATTGGCATTTATGAACCAGCACAGTTGTTTTTTAAGGCTGATAAAGCGCTCCCCTACCGCATGCAGTATCATGAGACAACCTGTATAATATGTATTATTGTAAAATAGCAGTAGTCAATGGTGTTATGGGTGTAGCTGCTGGAATACGGCCATGCAGTTCGGACAGAGATGCGTTGGGCAAACGGCTCAGCAAATATTTCGCAAAGATTTCCGATTCTTCCATTAAGGGAAAGCCCGAGAAGATAAAAGATCGGATCCCCATGTCCATGTAGCGGTTCAACTTATTTACGATCTGATCCGGATCACCTACCAACCCACCGCCACAACCAGAAAATACCTTTCCTATGGTCGTCCATAAATGAGGTTCTATATAGCCTTCTTCATCAGCATGTTTCCTCATTTCATCTTGGCGGATAACTCCCAAAGAACGTGAATCTTCTCCCCTAGCCCTGATTTCTGCGGCCCTTTGTTCATTGAAATGGCTCAACAGCTTTTTGGCCTGTGCCTTGGCTTCACTTTCCGTTTCCCTCACAATAACATGGATGCGTAAACCAAAGTCGATCTTACGACCATAAGCCGCTGCTCTCTTGCTCATATCTTGCATGGTTTCATACATACTTTCCTCTGTTTCCGGCCACATTAAAAAGGTATCACAATATTTGGCACAAACCTCTCTGGCCCCTTCGGAAGTACCTCCAAAGTACAGTAATGGCCCTCCATTTTGTTGATAGGGCTTTACCGGATCTGCAGGCATATTGAATTGGTACAGTTCGCCCTTAAAATTGATATGATCTTGTGTCCAGGCTTGTTTTAAAACTTCTATAGTCTCCGCACAACGCAAGTAGCGCAATGCCGGATCTTCCCTTAACCCTGGCAAATCAGAATTGATGATATTAATGGTTAACCGACCTTGAAGCATATGGTCTAAAGAAGCCAAAGCCCTTGCCAACATGGGCGGATGAAGCTCGCCCGTTCTGATAGCGGCCAAAATATTAATCTTGCTGGTAAATGGCGCTACCCCCGAAGCAAAGGTGAGTACATCTTGTCCAACGGTATAGGCACTGGGCAGTAATATTTTACTGTAGCCTAAACTTTCTGCCTTAAGGGTAATGTTCTTACAATGCTCAAAACTACTCCTTCGGTTTCCATCCAAAACACCCAAATATTCCGTATCTCCACCTATAATATCATTAAACCATGATATTTCTGCTATGCGTTGTGGGGTTTTGATGGCTACCGTTTTAATTTCTTCTAACATGTTAATTTTTCTTATATATGGTTTGACCTTCTTTAATGGTTTCTATCACTACAATATCCTTTATCTTTACAGGGTCTACATTTAAAGGATTTGCAGATAAGATTACCAAATCGGCCAGTTTACCCTTTTCAATAGAGCCTTTAGTCTTTTCTTCACCATACTGATAGGCGCCATTAATGGTCAATGCCCTTAGTGCTTGTACTGGATTGATTTTTTCGGCTCCGCCTATTACCTCACCAGTTCTAGAAAGTCGGTTTACGGCCGACCAAAGTAGGAATAACTGATCTATAGGGGTAACTGGATAGTCGGTATGGTTGGTAAAGATGATCCCTTTATTAATCGCTGACCTTAACGGACTTAGTCCATAAGCACGCTCCTGACCTAGATTCTGTTTATGAACATCACCCCAGAAAAAGGCATGGTTGGTAAAAAAGGAAGGCAACAAATCCAACTGCTTATATTTATCCAACTGGTCTTGACGAACAAACTGAGAATGAATAACCACGCTCCTACGCCCAACACTGCTTTTATTCAACACTTTGTTTGCATTTTCTACCGCAGCTATATACATATCTATTGCCCCATCGCCGTTGCAATGCGTGTACAAATGGATATTATTGCTAAAGGCCTTTAATACCACCGAATTAAAGATCTCGCTAGTTACCGTAGGCACGCCAGTACAGTGTTCGCTACAACCTGGCACAAGCGTTAAATAAGGTTTGGTAAAATAGGCTGTTTTTCCTTGCGGAGAGCCATCTGCAGAAAGCTTAATACCATCTATTTTCAAGCGGTTATGATATTGTTTAAACTTGTAGTTGAGGGTATCGGCAATCAAATCGTCCAACAGTAAAAAAGAGGGTAGGCTTATGACATCGATCAGCAGTTTTTTCTGTTCTGCAGCAGCCTGTAAAATGGTTAAGGTTGCTTTATCGGTAAAACCATCTTGAGCGGTAGTTACTCCATAACTGGCATAGAGCTTTTGCTGACGGTCCACACGTTCCAACTGTTGTGCCAATGTAGGTTTAATCTTGCCCAGTTCTTTTAGGATAAGTCCTTGTGCATTCTCCTGCAAAAGACCTGCAGGCTCGGTTGTCCCTTCTTTTCTGATGATGACACCACCTGCTGGATCTTTGGTGTTTTGATCAATTCCAGCCAGTTTAAGTGCTAAGGAATTGGCCACCAACATGTGCCCCGAAATATGGGCCACTACCACTGGATGACGGGGAAATGCAACATCCAAGTCTTCTTTAATAGGATGTCGTTTCTCCTTCAACTGATCTATATCATAGCCGTATGCAGTAATCCATTCACCCTCTTTCAGCTGACGTTCTTGCTTAAACTTTTCAAGTTCTGCAATCAATTGGGAAATATTGGTCACCTTACCCACGGGCGGGGCTGATACATTGACCAGGTCTTGTTGACCAAGTCCTAGAAAATGACTATGTCCATCTACAAATCCAGGGGTAATGGTCTTTCCCTTTAAATCGATGGTTTTGGTATTTTTCCCACGCAGTTTAAATATGCTCGCCGAACTGCCAACGGCAAGGATCTTGCCTTCTTTTAGCGCCAAGGCCTGTGCAATCGAATTCTTAGAATCAACGGTGAGTACAATTCCATTATAGAAAACTTTATCGGCTACTACCGTTTGGCCCTTTGCCACGAAAACAGCTCCCAAAAATGCCAGCAGAAAACCACAAATTGAAATTTTATTCATTATGACTTTGCCTTTCTTTGATAAACCGTCTTTCCTTCCTTAATGGTAGTCAATACCACTAGATCCTTGATTTTTGCGGTTGGTACTTTCAGTGGATTATCAGACAGGATAATGAGATCGGCCTTTTTACCTACCTCTATAGACCCTTTTTCTTTTTCTTCACCATATTGATAAGCTCCATTAAGGGTAATGGCCCTGATGCCTTCAAGTACCGTTAATCTCTGATCGGGACCTATCACCTGACCGGAACGCGATTCTCTGGCTACAGAAGTCCATAACAGGAACAATTGATTAATAGGTGTAACTCCAAAATCGGTATGGTTGGTAAAAACAATTTTTTTATTTAACGCTGAGTTTAGCGGACTTAAAAACCAAGCTCTTTCTTTGCCCAAATTGCGTACGTGTACATCTCCCCAAAAAAAGGCATGATTGGTAAAGAAAGAGGGAATCAAACCCAGCTCCTTATAGTCGTTCAATTGATCTGGTCTTACAAATTGGGAGTGTATAACCACAGGCCTTAGCTTATGGCTACTTTCTGGATATTGTCGGTTGGCATTTTTGATGGCTTTTATATACATATCTATGGCCGCATCGCCATTACAATGAGTATAAGGTTGTATTTTATGCTTAAAGCAAAAAAGTAGCGCTTCGTCTAGTTTTTCCTGTGTAATGGTCGGGATGCCTGTACAGTGCTCATGGCAACCTGGCACTTCTACCTGATAAGGTTGGGTAAAAAAAGCCGTTTTACCCTGCGGCGAACCATCGGTGAAAATTTTCGTTCCCTTTATCTTAAAGTGGTTATCGAATTTGTTGAACACATATTGTGGATTAACTACCAAACGTTCTAAAGTGGCATAAGCGGCCAAAGCTTCAATGTCAATATATAAACGTTTTCTTTTAGCTGCTTCCTGTAATAATTCTATAGAGGCCAAGCCTGTGCTGCCGTCTTGTGCAGTAGTCACCCCTTCGCTAGCATACAATTCCTGTTGCTCATCCAGCAACCTAAGCTGTTCATCAATGGTTGGTTTTTCTCTTTCACCAGTGTTTTTTAATACAGAACGGGCTCTTTCCAATAATAGCCCTGTAGGTTCACCCGTAGCTTTCTCTCGTACAATTTGTCCTCCTGCAGGATCTTTGGTATGAGAATCTACGCCTGAAATTTTTAAAGCATAAGAATTTACCACCGACATATGTCCAGAGGTATGGGTTAGCAGCACTGGGTTATCTGGAAAAGCTGCATCAAGGTCTTCCTTGGTAGGGTGCCTGTTTTCGGCCAGTTGGTCAGGATCATATCCCCTTGCATTGATCCACTCTCCCGGCTTAATTTTCTTTTCTTTTTGAAAAGCTTTAAGCACCGCAATAATATCTGTGATGTTGCGCACCTTGCCTACTGGTGGTGGAGATATATCCGCAGTTTTAGACCTACCCAAACTCATGAAATGGCTATGGCCATCAATAAAACCTGGCAATAACGTTTTTCCCTTAAGATCTACCACTACAGTATGTTGCCCTTTCAGCTGTTGAATATTTGCAGTACGACCTACCGCCAATATTTTTCCTTCTTTAACCGCCAATGCTTCGGCAATGGTATTTGCCGAATCTACGGTAATAATGTGGCCATTAATAAAAATCTGGTCAGCCTCTTGTGCCTTTTCCCTTTTCCACTCTTTAAACGATAGCAAGAGTAAAAGCATTAATATTCCGGGTATAATAAAAATATTCTTGTTCATTGTTCCTGTATTAATTAAGCATTAGATTGAACCATTCGTACCCTGTTCATCTGCCGGGATTGGCCATATGTAGTTATTGGCCGTAGGCAATACCTGAGCAGAGGAGCCAATTCCACCTGTCTTGGCAGGTAGGGGTTGCACCCTACGTTGTAGGTCGGGTGTCCTGAATCCTTCGCCCAAAAATTCTATTCTGCGTTCTGTTAAAATGGTATTGATCAGATCCGCCTTGAGTGCTGTGGCCGCAGATGGGAATACATAAGTGGCATCAGCACGTTTTCTTACTGCATCCAAGAGTGCTCTTGCCGTCACCAGATCATCGGTTTCTGCCGCAGCTTCGGCATAGTTTAATAAGACTTCAGCATAACGCAATACCGGAATGTAATCGGTAAAAGGACTTGCCGATTTTGGGAACTTCGATAATACATTCAGCCCATTTTTAGCAGTGATCAAGTTTTTTCGGGCATCGGAAGATGTAGTACCCGACAAAGCGGAATTGGAATAAATGCCTGCACTATTAAGCGATAGAATGACCGCACCAATATAGTTATGCGCCAATGCACTTTGTGAATCGGGCGCATCTACTGCATTAAACGGAAGGAAAAAAATGGCTTCATTACCTGTATAGCTACCGCCGAAAACAGTGGCTATGTTATTTTCCAAGCGATGTGTAGTCGTACCTGCCGTGTATACGTAAGGGGCTGTAGTAGACACAAGTTTTTTGGCTTCTGTTACCACTTTCGGGTAATCTCCCTTAGTGAGGTACACCCTCGTTTTCAATGCAATAGCCGATGCCTTATGTGCCCTGGAAGTATTCAGTGCAGCACTGCTGTATCCTTCGGGCAAGCCTGCTTCTGCCTCATCCAGATCTTTAATAATCTGATTATAGATGGCTCCTACCGAACTGCGTGGCAGGTCATCGTTTCCGGCTGAAGTTTGTGGCGTTAACCTAAGTGGTAAACCCGCACTAGCACCATTGTCTATAGCATAAGGTTTGGCATATACCTGCACCAATACAAAATAAGAGATGGCCCTTATGAATTTGGCCTCTGCCAGATATTGTGTTCGTTGTGCAGGCGTAATGATGTTAGCATTACCTACCCTATCAATGAATATATTCGAGTTATTAATGGCCTGATAGGCTAGGCTCCATAGGTTACCTACAAAACTATCGGTAGACAGGGCGGTATGTTGCCATATTAATGCCCCTTCTGCGGCATTACCAGAATTTTGACTGAATTCTTCCCCTCTCTGTTCATTAAACAGGATATAGCGCCCACCATAAAATTGGGCTCTTTGTATCCTATAATAAAGATTATTTACCTGTGCCAATATCTTTTCCGGTGTGCTAAAGGCCGTAAGCTCAGAAATAGAGGTCTGTGATGCCGTATCCAATATATCTTTTGTGCAGGACGGGCTGATCAAAAAAAGTATTCCGCCCACTAAACCTGCTGCTATATTTTTTTTATGTCTGTATATCGTTCTCATGTCAATAAATTATAAGGTTAAAACTGCAAGTTGATACCCAGTGCAAAAGTTCTTGCATTTACTACCGCATTATGGTCTTTGCCAGAAGCAATAGCATTTCCATTAATAGAAATTTCAGGATCGGAACCACTATAATTGGTAATGGTAAACAAGTTGGTGGCCTGTGCATAAAGTCTAAGCGCAGTCACCTTTCCATTAAATACTTTTTGAACTGGCAAACGGTAACCAAGGGCCAGATTTTTTAATTTCACGAACGAACCGTCTTCTACCATTGCTGCATTGGTGATGGAAAAACCGGTAGATACATTGTCTGAAAAATATAGTTTAGGGATATCGGTCACCTGTCCTGGCGTGGTCCATCTGTCCAATACAAAAGTGCCATTATTGAAATAACGTTGGTCTAACAGATTAGCCCTTGTGCCATTATACAATTTATTACCGCCAGAAAAGATGAAACCAAAGTCCAGGTCGAAACGTTTATAACTGAAGCTATTGTTCAAACCTCCGTAGTAGGTAGGCAAGGAAGGTCCCTGTATCCTACCATCCAAGTAGTTGTCTATAGCTGGCGCAACTGTACCATCCAGATAAGTCCATTTATTGGCTGCAATATGATTGTATTGTACGCGTTCGTTGTTACGATTAATAAAAATCCTATTTCCGTTAGCTGAATTTACACCATCGGTAGGTACTGCCCAAATCGACCCGATGGAATACCCTTCCCTGGTCATATTCTGTATGCCAAAATTGCTGGGCGTGTAAATATCTGTACCATTGAACAGGGTAGTTACTTTATTTTTTAGGGTAGAAATATTAAAGTTTGCATTCCATTTGAAATCGTCATGTTGAACAATAGCGGCACTAAGGCTAAGTTCTAAGCCCTTATTGTACAATGAGCCTACATTTGCGCTAATTACGTTTCCAGGAATACCCTTAGAAGGCGCCTGTTTCGCATCTAAGATTAAGCCATCTACCTTATTATAATAATAATCTGCTTCTAGGCTAAGACGATCATTCAAAAATGAAATAGCCAAGCCTATATTGCTCTTTTTACTGGTTTCCCACTTCAACTGGTCATTACCTGCCTGGGTAAATCCCAAGGTTGGTATACCATTATACGTAGCTGCACCATAAAGTCCAAGCGAAGGGAAATCACCGATATTAATGTTTCCAACCTCACCATAGCTGGCCTTTAGTTTAATACGGTTTACTGCGGTGGCCAGTGTAGAGTTCTTATAAAAATCTTCTTCAGAAAGTACCCAACCTATAGATCCTCCACTGAAATTACCGAAACGATTATCTCTTGGCAGACCAGAGTAACCATCTCGCCTGAAGCTGTAGCTTAGCAAATATTTGCTGGCATAGCTGTAGTTCAGGTTAGCGAAATAAGAAATAAAACCATTTCTTCCCTGTGAATTGCCAGTAGGTGTGATGGTGGTAAAACCACCTTGGTAACTATTGAACAAAGGGTCTGAAAGTCCGGTACGCTGGGCACCCCAACTGTCTACAGTGGTTAAGATCTCTTCATAGCCTACCAAAGCATTCAAATTATGTTTGTCGGCAAAAGTCCTATTATAGGTTAAGGTATTTGCCCAATCTGTACGGCTCAACCTACGGTTGGTGTTGGTTGCTGCACCATTAGCAGCACCTGCATCTCCATGAAGACCATTCTGAAAGCTTAAATTTTCGATATAAAGCTTATTGAGACCATAAGTTGTCTTAAGCTTTAATCCTTTGACAATTTCCCACTCTCCGTATACATCTCCCAGTAAAGAATTGCTTTCGGAGCTATATTTATCGAGATCGAGAATGAGCTGTAGGTTATAGGCGTTTACATTGCCAATGTAGCCAGAACTTGAAGCGTTACTGTTATTGGCCCCATAGCCTACACGTTGCTTATCCTGAATATTATAGGAACCATCCTCATTATACACCGCTACATTTGGAGGCAATATATAGGTCATACGTGATAAAGCATCTGTACCAATATATTGGCCAGGCAATGATCCAGTAGCAGGTCCCCGCCCTAGGCTATTGTTATAAGAAATATGGGTACCTAGATTAATATTGCTGAATAACTTATGCTCTAAATTAATTCTAGCTATTTTTTGTTCCTGATCATTTGTCCTTAAAATACCATTCTGTTTTCCATAACCTAATGAAATGTAATAATTAGTGGTATTCGTGGCACCTGAAAAACTGACATTATGGTTTTGTGATACCCCAGTATGGTAAGCCACATCATACCAATCGGTATTCACTACCGAACCATCTGATCTGGTCTGCAAAGCAAAACCTGCCTGCTTTCCAGCATTGATCATGGACTCATTTTTAATATCCACATATTGATAGGCATCTAAAAGCTTGGGCAGGTTGGCAGGTGTGCTTACATTTAACCAACCATAATAACTGACTTTAGTAGAGCCGTTCTTACCACGTTTAGTCGTTACTACAACAACTCCATTTGCCGCCCTAGAACCATAAATGGCCGTAGCGGAAGCATCTTTTAATACATCGATGGATTCGATGTCGTTGGGATTGATATTGGCCAGTGGATTATTGCCCACATTTCCACCTTGCTGTCCGGTAAAGGAAGGCACTCCATCAATGACAATTAACGGATAAATACCCGAAGAAATAGAATTGATGCCACGAATACGAAAAACGGGTGTGGAATTAAGTACCCCACTTGGCTGTACAATATTTACTCCTGCAACCTGACCACCTATCAGTTGATCGAAGCTTTGAGCTGGTCTATTTTCTATCTGTTTTGCAGTTATCCTTGCGGCAGATCCTGTAAAGTCTTGTTTCTTCTGTATGTTATAGCCAGTAATGACTATACCACTTAATTCATTCGTAGCCTCTTGCAGGGCAATGATAATAGGAGAGCCAGATGCGGTAACTTTTTTCTTCTCGTAGCCAATATAGCTTACTATCAAATTGTAAGGGAACGATTGTCCGGTGATGAGGTTGAAATTTCCGTCGTTATCAGTCTGGGTTTGGTTGGTTACCCCTTCTATTTGTACTACCGCTCCTGCTAAGGGTTCTTTTGTTCTGGCATCGATTACCTTGCCCGATAATTTGGAGTTAATTAAAGGGTTCTTTTGTGCATCTGCATGAAAAGAAAACTGTACAAAAAGTAGGAAGAGAAAGATGGATGAGTTTTTCAACTGCATAGCTACAGCCAAAGAGCGAAAAAAGCGGTTTGCTTTTTCAATTTTTTGCATAATTTTACAATGGGTTTAATTAGAGAATTGAAGCAGGGGACAACGCCAATTGAATGCCTGTTTCTTCATTTAACACCTAAGGGGAATATAAATATTCCCCTTATTTTTTAAGTATAGTTCAACACATAGTGCACCTCCTAAAGTTTAGTTTTACTTGTCGTTAAGTTGTTTGTCTATTGGAATTTCAGGTGCAAATATAGAAATTAATAATAATCTACCAAAAAGGTAGACTAAATAGATTAAATTTTAATATTCACTTTAACTGCATGGTTCTTTTAACTCGTATTTGATTGAACAGTCTTGGTTATGAAGCCCCTTCCCCTAACCTAAATTATTATCCAGAACTCAACTTGTACCGATTTATCGGTAGTGAAGGATTTAAATAAGGGCATTTCCGGTATAGATTCCTCCTAGCGTCGGAATGACAGGAAAGGAAAAGGAATGACGGAAAGGAGAGCAGAATTGACAGGAAAGTAAGTAAAAAATAACCTTGCAGGTTTTAAAAACCTGCAAGGTTACGATGATAGCTATAGTAATCAGCCATTATCAATTAATGCCTTCCATAGAATTTCTACCGGGTGCATTGCTTTTCTGGCAGTACCATCTTTAATTTGGTGCCTACAGCTTGTACCTGCAGCGGCAATAATCGTATCTGCGGCTTGTTTCCTTACTTCTGGCAACAACACCAACTCTCCTACTTTCATTGATACGTCATAATGCTCGGCTTCATAACCAAATGAACCGGCCATACCACAACAACCAGAAGGAATAACCTCTACCTTATAGTTAATGGGTAATGACAATATCTTTTCAGTAGGCGTAAGGGCGTTTAACGCTTTCTGATAGCAATGGCCATGCAACTTGATCAGTTGATGTTTATTGGTAAACTGGGATGCACTAATCTGCTCATTCTCCAACTCCCTCATTAAAAATTCTTCTATTAGAAAAGTATTTTTCGCCAGCACTTTCGACTTTTCCAATAAATGATCATCCACTAGGTCGGGATACTCATCCCTAAAGGTTAGGATGGCCGAAGGCTCAATACCCAAAAGTGGGGTAGTATGATCTATTATAGCCGACAGGTTATCAACATTCTCATTGGCTAAAGCTTTAGCTTCCCTCAACAGCCCTTTTGACAAATAGGTACGTCCACTTTCCTGATGTTTGGGAATTTCAACTTCATAACCTAAATGTGTTAATAGTTTAACCGTTGTCTTGCCAATTTCTACATCATTGTAATTGGTAAATTCATCGCAGAACAGGTAAACTTTCTTGCCATGCTTAGCAGCCAGTTTATTTTGCTCATCCCATTTCTTTTTCCAGCTACGTAGGGTGGTATGGCCTACAGTGGGCAAAGATCTATCTGGGGCAAAACCAATTATCTTTTTTATCAATCTGCCTGTAAACCTATTGGTGATTAAGCCATTATACAAGGATGGAAATATGGATGCTAATTGTTGAGATTTGGTAAAATTGCCTACCATTTTGGTACGAAAGGGCACCCCATTAGCATCATAATAATGCTGTAGAAACTCTGCCTTCATTTTGGCCACATCAACGCCCGATGGACATTCAGATTTACATGCTTTACAGCTAAGGCATAAGTCCATCACTTCTTTTATTTCTTGATGGTCAAATGGATTTTCTTGTACAGAATTGGTCAGGAACTGTCTTAAGATGTTGGCTCTTGCCCTAGTGGTATCTTTCTCTTGGTGGGTGGCCATATAAGATGGACACATGGTTCCTCCGCTAACGTGTGTTTTTCGGCAGTCGCCAGAGCCAGAACATTTTTCTGCCAACCTTAAGATACCCTCATTTTTAGCAAAATCAAAGATGGTATGTACCGGCTTAATCTCTTTATCTGCTTCATACCTTAAAAACTCGTTCATAGGAGGCGTATCTACAATTTTGTTTGCATTGAATATGCCCAATGGGTCAAAAAGCTGTTTTACCTCTTTTAATAATTCATATACTTCATTGCCCAATACATCGCGAATAAATTCTCCACGCAACCGACCATCGCCATGTTCACCACTCAATGATCCCTGATGCTTTTTAACCAAAATAGCCGTTTCTTGCAGTACCGTTCTGAACAGTTCTTTTCCTTCACTGGTTTTAAGATTGATCATAGGCTCTACATGGAGTTCGCCAGCACCGGCATGAGCATAGTACGAAGCCTTCAATTGGTGTCTGTCCAACAATTGCTGTAACTCTGCAATATAAGCAGGAAGATCTTCAGGTGATACCGCACAATCTTCTATCAAATTTACAGGTTGTTTGTCGCCCGGCAGGTTGCGTATCAAACCTAAGCCTGCCTTTCTTACATCCCACGCCAATTTGGTTTGTTGACCATAAACTATGGGATAGGCATAACCTAATCCTGCGGCTTTTAAATCGGCAATTAAAGCATTGGTCTTCTTATCTAGTTCGGCTTTAGTTTCGGTAAAAAACTCTACCATTAACAGTGCTTCTGGTTCGCCTTCGATAAAAAACCTATTATGTTGGTAAACAGGATGTCCCTTGGTAAAGTCCATAATATATTTATCGACCAACTCCGAAGCCATAGGCTGATGTTTCAAGATGATAATATTGGCTAAAAGGGATTCTGCCAATGAATTAAAATGAACACAGACCAATGCTTCTTCCTTGGGCGGTAAAGGCAACAATTTTAATTTCGCTTCGGTTACAAAGGCCAGTGTACCTTCTGATCCGGCCAAAAGTTCGCAAAGGTTAAGCGTTGTCTTATCCTTGTCGGGAATTAAAAAATCAAGTGCATATCCCGTATTTCTTCGCGTTAATGTTTTTTTTGGATATCCCTTTTCAATCGCCTCAATATTTTGGGGGTTATTTACCAGCTCATCAATACCTTTATAGATTACTCCTTCCAGGCTGTTCAACTTTGATTTTTCAGCAACTTCTGTATAGGATAAAGGTTTAAAGACCATCTTATCGCCATTACTTAAAAAGGCTGTCGCCTCCAGTAGGTTTCCGCGGGTATCTCCCCAAACAATAGAATGCAGGCCACAAGAATTATTGCCAATCATCCCCCCTATCATAGCCCTACTTGCCGTTGAGGTTTCTGGCCCGAACATTAAACCGAAAGGTTTCAACGCCGCGTTGAGGTCATCCCTAATTACCCCTGGCTGTACCCTTACATAGCGTTCTTTCTCATTAACTTCCAGTATTCGATCAAAATATTTAGAGATGTCTACCACGATACCATTACCCACTACCTGTCCAGCCAAGGATGTACCCGCAGCTCTTGGGATAAGGGTCAATTGGTTTTCATTGGCAAAGCTAATGAGGCGCTTGATATCTTCATTGGTTTTGGGAATGGCTATGGCAATTGGTTTTTCCTGATATACGGAAGCATCGGTTGCATAAATCAACTTCTGCGCTTCATGCGCTGCAGAATTATCGAAATAGAGTTCTCCTTCAAAGGTAGAACTGAGCTTTTCAAATAGTGGGCTTAATGATTTTGTATTTAACACAATGTAAATTTAGCAATTTTACATGCGTTTTTTAAAAATAAAAACTGCAAGAAACGGCATAATCCCGAATTCTTGCAGTTTGATCATTAAAATTTTAAAATTTATTTTACGAACTCTATTTCAAATTGATTTAAAAAGGGATTACCATCAATGCCAAAGTCTGGTAAAATACTGATATTCATCCAGTATAAAGTTAAAGCCGCAACTGATGCAGGGGTTACCGTAATAGACCTATTGCTAGCATTAGTATCTGGCGTAACAGATGGAGGTACATCTGTCCCTAAAGCAACCCAAGTAAATGGGCCACTTAACAACATATCATATCCCCCAGGAACTTTGTTGCTTATAATAGCTTCTGCCCCTTCATTAATTGGCCAATAACCTGTTAAATTGGCATAATTAGGATGTTTCGTAATATCCTTTAGATCTTTATTACCCAAAATAGTGGCAGCACTTAAAGCTGTGTTAAAATAACACAAATCTGCCGCATAGAAAGATAATGCTGTACCGCCATTATCAACATTCTTATATCCAATAGTAAGCTTTTCGCTAGTACTCATGCTCTTTCTAGATAGAATATTTGCTGTTGTTACCTGTACCCCGTCAAGATAGGTAGTCAAAGTTCTTGTAGTGCCATTGTCCATTTTTACGGTCATTGTAAGTGTATGCCAAGAACCATTAGCACCATTTCCGATAGAATACTCAACTTTACCCGAACCTCCGTTTAAAGTCCCACCAACAGCTGCAGAAACACCAGATCCACCTTGTCTAAACATCCATCCCGTAATGGAAGAGCCTATCATAGAGGTCCCTTTAGAAAGAAAGCCTGGATAAGAAGTTTGTACATTAAATTTTACTTGCATTTGTACTGTAAAATCTTTCGTTTCTCCAGGGTCGTATAAATTATTATCATTAGGCACTTCAGCCAATATATTTGATCCTTTAAATAAAACGGTATTAAAACCACTTTTCTTCAACAACTCTGTTTTCAAATCCTTATACGAAGCAATTAAAAAACCTGGTTTTGTATCACTATCACTACCTCCATGGTTAGATGTTACAATAATTAACCAATCTTCGTTAGCAAAATTTTTGCGTGCCTTTAACGCCGTAACAATATTGCCAACATATTCATCAGCTTTTAAAATCGCGTTTTTATAATTACTATTACTTGCTAAAAAACCTCCATTTGCTCCTGCTGTTAACACTTCCCTAAAGTTTACAACAACTGTACCCACAGCAGACTGTGTATTCAATATATTTACTACAGAGTCTTTAACAGCCAAGTCTGTACTTACCACAGGATTGATATCTGCCAATTTTAAATAAGTGCGTAAGGGTGCCCAAGGTGTAACCACCGCAGTTTTTACCGACTTATATTGTAAAATGTAATCTAATACCGTTCTATATGTTGGCGGAGCATCATGAGAATTCTCTTTAGGCGTTGGCTGAAAAGCATCGGTTTTAATAAGGTGTTTACTATAACTGGCTCCCGTTATCATTGAAGCCCAAGAAGAAGCATCATTTGATACCGATCCCCTCAGTACATCGTAAGTATATTTACCTGTCTTTTTTAACTCCTCTATTACCGGAGGCGCTATAGTTTGCAATTCACTTCCAGTAACGCCATCTATACTGATGATTAACACTTTTCTCTGGAGAGATGGTTTATTAACTTTTTCTTCAAAAAAAGGTGGCGGATTGTCAAACTTTTTACAACCCATATATCCTATCGAAAGCAGCGATCCTGTTACTAACAATATCTTAAAAATTTTATTTTTCATTTGACTTTTGCTATTAGATTATTGCTTAATTATATTACATTCTGACATACTTACATAGTCGGTATTCACACCACTCTTGATGACCACTTTTACATAGCGAGCATTAACAGGTCCGCCTGGAAAGGTAAAAATCTGAGAAGCTATATTTTGTGCCATAGTATAAGTACCTACACTCGTATAAGTTACATTGTCATTACTTACAAAAACCTCTAAATCTTTCACATAACCATTTGAATTGTTTTGTCTTTGCGCAAAAGTCATTCCCTTTACAGGTATGGCTACAGGTGTTCCAGTAGACAAAATAATATTAATTGGAAAACCTATTGTATTTGTAGGAGTAGCGGTTGAGTAATTAGAATGCCAATAAGAAGCAGCAGATATAATGCCATCAACCAAGGCACCAGGAGTTCCATCGCCACTTGCGTTGGAGCTAACAGAAACGACTGAAGTGGCATAAGTAACTGATCCCGTACCCCCTGTTTTAGTCAAAGGGTTATAGGTCCAAATGGCTTTATTTAAAAGCGGATATCCTAATGCAGCAACTTTATTCTCAGATATTGGGCTAATAAGAATACCCCAAGCTTGAAAAAATGCGATTAAATTGGTCCCTGTGTAATCACATAATTTCTCAAAAACAAAATCTCTTTTATCTTGATCGTTATTAGACAATCTTTTTGCATGTCTGGCTTCGGTATACAAGTAAGTCATAGCACCGTAACCATATTGCTCAAAAATTTGCACGAAAGGGGTCATTCTTTTAAAAGGATCATTCATGGCGGCATCCGTATCAAAATTCTTACTTCCAGCAGTTGCGGCATAAGCAAGGGCCTGAGGAAAACCACTATTCACGGCAGCGTGTAATACACTGTAATTCGCATTAATTCTTTTGGCCACCTTAAAGCTAAACAAGTTGTTGGTGGTTTCGCCCAAGGTACTCCAGCTCCAAACTGTAGGTTGCTGACAATTATGGCCAAACTCGTGGTAGGCTCCCCATGTTAGCTCACTGGTGGTTAAGCGCTTTACGCTGGTGAAGGCACCGAACCATTCGCTGTCGTTTTGCCCTACAAAAGGGAAACCCGAATGTCCGTAACCAGCAGACAATTGTATATCCAACACCCCTCTCCAAGCACTTTGTGGGCTACGGTCTACCTCGTTTGCGGCATTATCAGACAAGCCCATCCAACCGTTGTAATCTAATCTAAAAACGTCAGACCATAAACGTAATGGCTGTGCCATATCATTCAAAGGCTCAGCAGCATTGGTAAATTGTGCTACTATCTTGTCTCTTGGAACGGTAAAGATTACATATTTCGACCTTAACTCTAACCAAGGCACTTTAGAAGCCAGTACCCTAGCCTTCCATTCGGTGTGGTTACTTTGATCTAAAATAAAATCTGGTGAAGCAACTGCCCCACTGATGGTAAACTCTACCGGTTGAGGTATGGCAAAAGAGGCTCTGATATAAATGTGACCACCGTATAGGTTTCGCATATAATTAACCCCAGGATATAATGCCTTTCTAGCTGTAATAACAGGATCACGTAACAAAACTGGTTTTCCTGTTAAATTATCAGTATGACAACCAATCTGCATACTCAATCCATTTACTCCCGCTGGTACAATAATTTTAATCAATTCACCAGGAGCAGCATAATAGCCAGTACTAAACTGAGGTTCAGGCGCTTCCTGAATCCTCAAATTATCTTTTGTTTGGTTGGCAAAATTTAGATCCAGTGTAAATTTTGAATCTGTTAACCGAGGTTCTGATACATCTACCAAACCAGGGAATAACCTGGCCTTTGCATATGCCGAACGATCAATAACAGCCATATTAGTATCTAAAACTCCAGCTTGTGGATTTCCGGAAGCATCATCGTAGCCATCTGCGAAATCGTATCCGTATTTTTTACACCCAGAAAAAATTATTCCGGTAAGTAAAAGGGAAAATGTCAATAGTTTATAAAATTTCATCTTATAAATATTTATTAGTTAGTTGAAAGGCTTAAATAAACAGGAGAAAACGAGCGGCCAGACAAACCCCAGCTAGCCGGAGGTAGTACTTTGAACCAATTATATATGGTAAATGGCAAATCTACACCATTTGGTACTGTTCTATAAACAACACCACTAATTGATGGACTGATGTTTGGTGACAAATCGCTATGAGAAGTCCATGCAACGTTTCCAGTGATGGTAAAGTCATTGCCTTTTCCAGAACGATCTTTCAATACGGTGCCGCTACCTTCATTACAAGGCCACCAGCCCAGTAAGTTCGCAAAGTAAGGATTGCTTCCATTTACTTCACGCTTCATGTAGGTGATCAAATCGTTATCTGGAATGGCCATATTAAAAATAGCTAAATCCCTGATTAAAAAATTAGTAGGTTTATTAGAACCCGAACCAATTCTCAATGGGTTGGTATTGGAAACGCTTCTACCTGTAATGTCATACGGATATATTGGTAAACCTGTATTGGCATTTGTACCACCTGTTTCTTTCACCCCATCATTAAATACAGTTAGAAAACGACTACTTCCTACCATGTAGAATTTTACAGCTATAGTGTGCCATTGCGCATCGCGAATAACTTTTAGTGCAGGTCTAGTCGAATTACCATAGTCGAAGAAGTAATTATTTCCCGACATTGCGAATTCCCAACCATTTGCAATTACATCGGCCGTGCTAGGTGATTTACCAATAAATTGAGGCCAAGTTTGACTCGTAGTTTCATCAACACGTATCTTAAGCATCATGGTATAATCTCCAGTGCTACCAAAATTACCTACGGTGGTATTGGCCAACGTAGCATAAATATTCGTAGTTGTGGTAGATTGAAATCTAGGGGCTTTACCTGTATAAGCTATTTCGTTGGTATTTGGCTTATTATAAGGTTTAGCATCATAAGCTGGGTTATACAACGCCACGTAAGTGTTTTTAGCGGGATCTCCAAACAATGTGGCATCTGTTATGGGTGTAGACGTATCCACACCTCCCTTATTAGAGGCTATAATGACCAACCAATTTTCTTCTTTATAGGTAGGGCGTGCTTTGAGCGCATTAAGTGCCTCGCCTAGATAACCATCCAAAGTAGTAATTGCGGTGATATAATTCGTAGTCCCTGCATGGTAACCACCAGCTGTACCGGCAACATCGGCACTATGAAACTGTGCCACAATCAGGTCTGCATCAGTAGTTCCAATTTTGCTTTTTAACGCTGTTTGCACCGCTGCATCAGAACTAAAAAGGCTATGTTCTGAAGCATCACCTGCTAAATTGGTATCAAAGCTTGAACTTGCCGCCAATGAAACCGTTTTCAAATTCGGGTTCACTTGTTTTAAACGTGTAAAAATTGACGGGAATTGAGCCAACTGATTGCCCGCAAAATCTTCAGAAATAACTTTGTGAGATTTTACAGGGGCACCTGTGATCATGTCTGTCCAACTACCTGCATTTGTTGGTACTACAGCGGTACTATCGTTTAAACCACTGAAGGTATAAATTGCGTTTTTATTGATTTTAACAACATTTACCGGTTTCATTGTTGATAAAACTGAACCACGAACACCATCCAAAATCAAGTATAAAACTTTCTTCTTCCCAGCGCTTACCGCCAAGCTATCATTGTTATATTTTGTAGTGGGCACTCCTTCAAAATCTTTGTTACAAGAGGTAACAGCCATTGCAACCACACAGCATAACATTGTTAATAACGAGCTTCCAAATAATTTAGCTCCATTATATTTTTTAATATCTCTAGACATAGTTTCCATTAATTTTGAAATTCAACCTTTATCACATTGTGAGCCGCACTATTATTAAAGCGGATAATATCTCCCACCAAAATGGCAGCCGGATTACCGTCGCTAGATGTCACTTCAATCATATCTAAAATTTGACCAATAAACACTCCGGTGTTGTTGTAGCCATTAGCTAAGCTACCATTGGGATTTAACACCATGAAACCTTGTCTAAGCACGCCATTGTAACGATTAAATGCACCTGAAACAATAATTTTTCCACTATTCATTTGACGAGCGAAGCTTGGAAATCCCCCGCTTAGACTAGGGAATGTAAATCCTGAGCTTAATGAACCATCTACGTTTAGCAAGGCTACTCCAGCCAGGGGTTGACCATTAAAAGTGGTAAAAACACCAGCTACTACAATTTTATTAGTAGTTGCATTGTATCCTATTGATAAAATATCACCATTGGCACCAGTTCCTGTAGCAAATGTTTGATCTACAGTTCCATCTGGTTTTAATTTAACTATCCTATTTTTCGTACTTCCATCAAAAGTGGTAAAGCTACCTACCAATATCAAACTTCCATCTGCCAGTTGAACGGCATCATTCACTACGCCATTACCTGATGCTGGAGAAGTTTTGGTGGAAACATCAAATCTGTAGGTAGAATCCATAGATCCATCTGCACTCATACGTACCACTTGTCTAATCGTAGTGTTGTCATACACCTTGGTATCGAAAGTAGAACGTTCATAGAAAGCTTTTAAATACCTGTCAAAATTTCCTACAACATATACTTTGTCCCCTAAGCTGAACACGCGTTTAACTAATGTAAATACACCTCCAAAGCCGTTGCCAAAAAGACCAACCCCTCCATTGAAAGAAGGCACCGTATCTTTGTTTTTAGTAGGGTCATTAGGCCTCAGGTTAATCACATCTACAAAAGTGCTATCTAATGTTCCATCAACGTTTAATCGGGTAAGGAAATTGATGTTTTGCCTGTTACTACGTCTCGAATTAAAACTGGAAAACGTACCGCCAATCAAAAACTTTCCTGTTTGGCTTCCTGAGGTAATTCGAGTCATTGAAGTTATTGCTCCGTTAGCGCCAACCCCAAACTTTAAGGATTTATCAACTGCACCTAACGTGTTTACCTGTACTATTCCGCCTAATCCCAAATTTGCTACTTTCGTCGTTTCATAGTCATCAAAAGCTCCGCTTAAAACAAAGTTTCCAGATGGCAGCCTAAGCGGTGTATAAACGGTACTATTAGCCCCATTAATTACCGCAAAAGTTTTATCTACACTTACCTTACCGGCAATTTGTAATCCTGGGCCAAAAAAAGTTTGATTGTCTAGCGCTGCAGTACCGTCGTTTAAAGTAAAACATAAACAACCAGTACCA
>NZ_JAELTN010000026.1 GCF_016428855.1 Pedobacter sp. ASV28 | reverse complement strand
AGTATGCCGTTCAATGTGTACCTGAACAGAAAGATATGACCAGCATTGGTATGGTAAATAAGGGTGCATGTAGAATGTTGTTGATTAAATGTTATCTAGCGACTGGTCAATTTCAGAAAGCAAAAGATCAGGCCGATATCTTAATTAATCAGTCGGGTTATTCTCTAATGAAAAACACTTTTGGTACATTTTATCCTGGCGCAAATCCGCAAACGTGGAACATTACCCGCAATGTAATTTGGGATTTACACCGTCCAGAAAATAAACTAATCTCGGCCAATACAGAAACTATTATGGGGATGCCTAACCGTGGCGTAGAATCGAATATCGCATTTGCTACCATGCGTATTTTTACTCCTTCACTTAATAATGCAGAACTAAAAGCTCCAGATAATGTGAATGGAATGGATTTTTATCCTCGTAATAATAGTAATTATAGGGTTGATCTGGATTATGCAAGGGCTTTAGGTCGTGGTATAGGCACTGTTCGACCAACGCCATTTGCACAGAACGATTTATGGAAAGTTAATAATATAGTTGATCCTACAGATTTGAGGCACAGTTCAACTGTTGGTAACTGGGTAAGAATGGAGGACCTGAAATATACAACTGCAGGTACAACCTATCGTGGTCAAAACGTAAGATTGCGCCACCCAGTTACCAATGCCCTTTTGGTTACAGATACGATCCGTTGCTATTTTCAATGGCCTCATTACAAAACTTATATTGTTGATGTGGAAGCAGAAGCTAATTTAGGAAATAATGGTTATCAAGGTGCTACAAAAGGAAGTGTTGGTGATTGGTATTTGTACCGTTTGGCAGAAGCTTACTTGTTGAGGGCGGAAGCCAAATTTTATTTAGGAGATGCAGGGGGAGCAGCGACAGATGTAAACGAAATTAGAAAGAGGGCTAATTGCACGCAATTGTATACTACGGTGACCATTGGCGATATTATGGATGAGCGTGCACGTGAACTGTATTTAGAAGAATGGAGACATATGGAATTAAGCAGGGTTTCTTATTGCTTAGCATTAAGTGGTAAACCAGATGAATGGGGAAATGTTTACAATGTAAATACTTATGATAAATCTTCGGGTACAGATTTGTCTGGTGGAAGTTACTGGTATAAGCGTGTAGTTAATGTGGGTAAAATCTACAATAACGGTCCAATAATCACCTCTAATAAGACGTTTAACTACACAATGAATAAATGTAATTTGTACTGGCCAATCCCTAATTCGGCTATTACCGCAAACAAAAGGGGCCAGCTTTCACAAAACTTTGGCTACACAGGGTATAACCCCGGTGTTGCGGTTTGGTCTACTTGGCAAGAAGCAGTTGCCGATGAGGACAAAACAGAATAATAATATTTTGGCGCCCTCAATTGTATAAAAGTTACATTCAATTTTAACCGGCTTCCGTTGGTAGCGGAAGCTGGTTTATCTCAATACCTTTCTTATGTGAACCAAGGATATGTAACTAAAAAAACTAAACCCAATTAAATAAGCAAATAGCGTATGAAGTTGGTACAAACCAAGTAAACCTAGGTACTTCTGTACTAATTTATAAACCTTTTAATTTCAAAATTAATGAAAAGAAATTTACTCTTCTTTTTACTGGCTTTGTTATGCCTTGTGCATTTGAATTTGGCAGCTCAGGTGCCAAACCTGCCGGTTAAAGCAACGCTTAGTACACAGTTGAATGGGCAAAAAACATTCAGCAATCCCACGCAAAGGGATATTTTAACACTTCCTTTTAGTCCAGTTGGGGATTATTCGCTGGAGGTAAAGGCCAAAGTAAATGCTGTAGTGGGTAGAGGATTGGATGTAGATACCCGATCTTCGGGAGGAATGGGCTTTAGGACATCGTTGGATGGTAGCGGTCTAAATTTTACTTCACCTCTTAGTACGCCTTTAAGTTTAAGCACCTCTAACAATACCGAAGAGCAAACATTTAGGTATGCGGTGAAGGGTAATGCGGTACATATCTATCAAAATGGAGCTCATGTTGCATCAAAAGCCCTGGTTCCTTCAAAGGATATTAATGATGGCAATGTAGAAGTAGATCCTATTGTTTCAAAAGGCCCTAACTTAACAAGCAATTGGTCTAATACGAGTGGCCTGCCCACTGCTATAGGTTGGGGAGCAGCTGGATATACGGGCACATTTCCGTGGAATACTACCAATAGTGGAAGCGGTGTGCGCTTTATCGATGTTAATGCTTCCACAAATAAGCACACCTATAACGGTTCAACTTATGTTGGTAGGATCCTGTTTATACGTTGGGATAATAATGCTTATAGCAGTGCTACTTACTCGTATCCGGTAACTTTAGAAGCCAATAAAACTTATGACTTTTCATTACTGTACGGGTATTGGGCTAATGCACAAAATGGGGTTAGGGATTTAACCATCGGCATTAGCAAGAAAAATGATGGCACAGATATCATCAATTCGAAAACCTTGTATCCAACAGCTACCCAAGGTGAATTGAATAAAGGAAATTTTTCATTTTCAACAACAGAAGCCGGTCAATATTATTTAACCTTTAAAGGTGCATGGGGACTATATTCCATTAGCGACCTTTCTGTAAATAGCATTGCCATAAGTCCACAATTGCTTATAGGCAAAAACTATCTTAACGGTACCGTTGACATGGAAATATCTTCTGTGTTTTATGAAGATGGCGCCTATGCTCCTGCATCTTATACGCCAAATACAAGAAAGACCATTCAGCTTACGGGCAGTGTAGTAAAGTTACCTGTTAGTTTCGATACCGATTTTATCGTGCCTGGAAAAACGGATGTTCATTTTACCGGAGAGCCAACACCCATGCTCAATTCATCCATCTCCTTAAATTCAAACGATGCTTGGTTGTTTTTAGATCATGTTAAACCTTCGGTGGTCATTAGTAGTTGGCTGGATAAAATCACGATCAATGGCGCACCTGTGGTGAACAATGTGAACGCCAGGATTTCTATTTACAAAGATGGTTCGGTGATTATTCCCAATGGTAATCTAACTGATCAATCTGCATTACAGGTATTTGCCGATGCCAATCTTAGCGGAACTTCAAAGACCCTCGCGGTACAAACTTATCATAATAGCCTGGCCGAATTTGATAATGCCGTTAAATCATTCAAATTGAAAAGAGGTTACATGGCTACTCTTGCAAATAACCCCGACGGAACGGGATATAGCAGGGTGTTTATTGCCAATGATGAAGATCTGGTGGTAAATACACTACCCGCCGAACTTAATGCAAAGGTTTCTTTTATTAGAGTATTTAGATGGGATTGGGTCAGTAAAAAAGGAAAAGCGGGCTGGTCGCCGGCCAAATTGAATGCCACTTGGTATTACGACTGGAACATTGCAGGTGCTTCGGCAAATGACTATAAATATGAGGCCATCAGACAAAATGCCGGTTGGCCTTCATGGGAGAGCATCAACACTAAAAGTGATGTAACGCATTTACTTGGTTTCAATGAACCTGATCAGGCAGATCAATCGAATATGACGGTTGAAGAGGCTATCCGTCAATGGCCAGATATGATGAAATCAGGATTGCGTATTGGCTCCCCCGCACCGGCGGCGCATACCAGAGATTGGTTGCCAAACTTTATGAAAAAGGTAGATTCATTGAATTACCGTGTAGATTTTATTGCCATTCATGCTTATTGGGGCGGTAAATCTCCTGCTTCTTGGTATAGTGACCTCAAAGCGATTTATGATAAATATAAAAGGCCCATCTGGATTACCGAATGGAACAATGGTGCCAACTGGACTACTGAGAGTTGGCCAACAGATCAGGTCGCTCAATTCCAAAAGCAATATGATGATATCAAGGGCATATTGAACGTATTGGATACTGCTTCCTTTGTAGAACGATATGCCATTTATGATTGGGTGCAGGATAAAAGGGCAATGGTTTTAGCCGATACACTTACCCTTGCAGGGAAATATTATGCAGCAAATAAATCTGATCTTGCTTATAATCCGCAGAAGGCATTTTTACATACTTGGAAATTAGCTGCTCCTTATATCTATAGTGCCATCAAGACAGATGATTTTACTAAAGTGATATTAAGATGGAACGATATTAACGGAGAATTAGGTAGTAAATATGTTCTGGAGCGAAAAGTTGATGGAACAGATGCCAACTTTATCCCTATACAGGAATTTACGAGCTATACGGCCAGTGGGCAGATGACCTACGAAGATGATGTTTTTAATAAGGCATCCTACCGATTGGCGGCTTATGATAAAGATGGGGTGAACCTCGTGTACTCTGTAGTACATGATGTAGTAAGGGATGTGGTTCCTCAGGCACCAACGCCATTCAGTGGAGAGATCATTTCTTCTTCGAAATTGAAATTGACATGGACAGCCAGTACAGCAGCCAGATCGTATAACTTAAAACGCTCGCTAAATGCTGCGGGACCATTTACGACCATTGTCCCAAATACTACGGTACTTACTTATCTAGATGAAAATTTAGATCCCAATACGGACTATTACTACGTAGTTACTTCGTTAAACTCAGCTGGGGAAAGTGTACCATCAGTTACCGTACATTTAAAAACGCCAGCATTAGTAGTGCCAACAGGAGTTGAAAATTTACGCATCGCCTCAGGAGATACCAAGGCTACGTTAACTTGGGATTTTCAGTATGATGTCAAATATGATATTCTGCGGTCTTCAACGGTTAACGGAACTTATACCGCTATTGCCACTGATGTGGATGCGGTGAGATACGAAGATACAGGTAGGGCTAACGGAACGACTTACTATTACAAAGTAGTAGCGCATAACAGTGCGGGAAGAAGTCCCGAATCTGCAGTGCTAAATGCTAAACCAGTTTTAGGTCAACATTTGCATATTGCTTTTGACGAGAATACGGGAACCAAAACCTATGATGTTTGGGGTGGTTATCACGGAACGTTAAGCAATTCACCTACATGGACGGCAGGTAAAGACATTGGTTCTTCGGCCATTACGCTAGTAAAATCAGCGAGTTCTTATGTGCAGTTGCCTCAGGGTATAGTAAGTACTTTGAACGATTTCACCATTGCCACATGGATAAAACTTCCAGCCAACCAAGGGACCAATACACGCATTTTCGATTTCGGTTCGGGCACAGGTACCTTCATGGTGTTGATCCCCAGACAAAGTGCAACCGCAATGAGGTATAAAATTACTTGCCCTGTAGGAACCTACCAACAAGATATTCCCTATGTATTGCCATTGGATCAGTGGTTGCACATTGCTGTTTCACAGCAGGGCACGCAATTGAAAGTTTATGTGAATGGGCAGGAGGTATTTACAGATAATAATGCGACCGTAAAACCCTCAGATATGGGCTTTACCACGCAAAATTATTTGGGCAGGTCACAATGGCCATCTGACCCTTACAGCGATCATGTTTATGATGATTTCAAGATTTATAATTATGCACTTTCCCTTCAAAATATACAGACATTGGCTAATGTTTCGGTTTTGCCCGTTGAATTAGGCAGCTTTAAGGCCAAAAAACAAAGCAATACCGAAGTACTTTTACAATGGGAAACCTTATCAGAAAAAAATAGCCGAAGTTTCGTGGTAGAGAGAAGTGCAGATGGCGTTCATTTTCTTCCCATTGGAGAAGTATTGGCCAAAGGTAATGCCAGTGCATTGAACAGCTACTCATTTACAGATAAGCGGCCCGTAAGCGGCTACAACTATTACCGTTTAAAACAGATAGACTTAAATAACGATGTTGAATACTCGAAGATTGAAGCTGTGAAAAATGATCTTAATGAGCTTAACATCTCAATTTTTCCTAATCCTGCCTCTAACCATGTACAAGTATCTGGATTGGAAGCCAACAAAGCTCATTCCTATATCTTATTGAATGTACTGGGCCAAAAGGTAGCGAGCGGTAAAATATTGAATGGAAAAATTGATTTGCCAGCTTTGCCAGAAGCAGTTTATACGTTACAAATTTTAGAAGGAAGTAGAAATATGGTTAACCATAAATTAATCATAAAATAAGAATATGCTAACCAGTCTGTAAACAGAAGGCTGGTTTTTATGTTGTTCTAGTTTACGAAAAAACAAATGCCCATTCTTTTAGGATGGGCATTTGTTTTTTGCTTTAGAAGCTGGTGAGGCTTATAGGATAAAATTCTCAGGATTTGGAATGAAATTGATGAAAGAGGAAAATTTTGCTTTATACTTATTCAAATCTAGTTTATAATAGAATGCGCCACGTTTTGAACTGGATTTGTCTTTTTCTGCCAACTTGATCAATAGGCCTGTAGAGTTTACTTTTCTGATAAAGTTTCTGTTGTCTATTTTTGCATTGTACACCTGTTCATAGAGATTTTGTAATTGCGGGATCGTAAATTTCCTAGGTAAAAGCTCAAACAGGATGGGATGGAAGGCAGCTTTATATCTGATCCTGTTTTTTGCTTTCTCAACCATTTTTTCATGGTCAAAGATTAATTTGGGCGCTTCGTTTATCAGGAACCATTTGGCTTGATAGGCATCATTGATCTGTTCTTTATATTTGTTGATGTCAATTAGGGCAAAATAGGCTACAGAAATTGTCCGTTCAAAAGGATCTCTTTCTGGATCTCCATAGGCTTTAAGCTGTTCTAGGTAAACTTCTTCTAATCCAGTTAAGGTATGTAGGATTCTTTCGGCAGCACCGTATAGGTTCTCATTGGCTTCTATAAAACCGCCCATTAAACTCCATTGGTCTTTTGCGGGTTCCAATGCTCTTTTGATCAAGAGTATTTTGAGTTCGTCGCCATCATATCCAAAAATTATACAATCAACAGCCACCAGTATGTGGGCCTGTTCAGCGTATTTGTATTTTCCTTGAGATTTATCTTTTATTGCTTTGGTCAATTTCATTCGTTATTTTAGTAAAATAAAACCATTTAACATCGTTCCATTCTGTTTAAAATTATCAATTTAAAAACAATCTGCAATAATAAACGTAAAAAACACATTAAAGAGTTAATAAATGTTGATTTGACGTTTAAATTATTTTTTGCTATTTTGGTCAGGTTAACCAAATACTAAAACAAATGAAACTAAACTTTATCCCCACGATTTTATTTATATCCTGTTCACTGATTTCCTGCCAGCAGCATACCACAAGAGAAGAAACCAAAAAAACAGTTCAAGGGCTGGTTGTAGAACTAGATAGTAATGCCTATAAGCTTGATATAGCTGGCAAGCAAACAAAGCTCTTTAGGTTGGAGAATAAAAATGGTGTGGTCGCTTATATTACAAACTATGGTGCCAGGGTAGTTTCGTTAGCGGTACCAGATAAAAATCATCAACCTACCGATGTTGTTTTGGGCTATGACAGTGTAAAGTCTAACCAGAAAAAGGGCGAGCCATTCTTTGGGGCAATTATCGGCAGATATGGCAACCGTATTGCTAAGGGCAAATTTAATTTGGCAGGCAAAACATATCAGTTACAACTAAATGATGGTGTAAATACACTACATGGTGGCTACGATGGTTTTTATGCAAAAGTTTGGGAGGCTAAAAAAATAGATAATCAGACTCTAGCCTTAACTTATTTATCTAAGGATGGTGAAGCCGGATATCCCGGAAATGTAAACGTTCAGGTGGTTTATACTTTAACAGACGATAATGGTTTGAAAATAGACTATACGGCAACAAGCGATAAAGAAACGGTACTAAACCTAACCAATCATGCTTATTTTAATTTGAATGGGGAGGGAAGCAAAACGATTTTAGATCATGAGCTGACCATAGCGGCAGATGGATATACGCCTGTAGACAAAACCTTAATTCCAACAGGTAAAATTGAACGGGTTAAGGGAACGCCTTTTGATTTTACAACTGCTAAAGTTATTGGAAAGGATATTGAAGCTGTAAATGAGCAGTTAAAAAGTGGAAAGGGTTACGACCACAATTTTGTATTGAACAAAAATGATGATAGCGCCCCTGTAACTATCGTGAAGAGCCCTAAAACTGGGATCGTAATGGAAATTTATACCACTGAACCAGGCATTCAATTTTATAGCGGCAACTTCCTGACAGGTACCGATAAAGATGGGAAAGGTGGTAAATCTTATCCTTTTAGATCTGCATTTTGTTTAGAAACCCAACATTTCCCAGATTCCCCCAATCAGGCCAGCTTTCCATCAACCGTTTTAAAACCTGGACAAACTTACAGCACAAGTACTACCTACAAATTTAAGGTGGACAAGACCAAAGAATAAGACATCCCTATGATGTGCAAATAGCTTTTTCCAGTAGCAATTGAAAAGAGTGCTGGTAAAAGCTATTTGTTTTTTGCAACATTCCTATGGCATAAAATAATCACCGTTAATAATTGTTGATTTGACGTTTATTTTTTCTTATTTTGGCAAAACCAAATAGGTTAGACCAAATTGTAACGCACCAATGAACAAAAGGATACTAGCAGCTTTGCTGTTCTCAGCCATTTCTCTTAACGCACTGTCCCAGCAGGACAAAGCCATTTACATCCATACAGATCAATCCATTGCACCTATCCAAACCACCATGTGGGGTGTTTTTTTTGAAGATATCAATTTTGGAGCAGATGGTGGTATTTATGCCGAATTGGTTAAAAACAGGTCGTTTGAATTTGCCAAACCTTTAATGGGCTGGAGTATAAAGGGGAAGAAAATAAAAGAAGGCGACCTCTTGATCTTGAATAGGCAAGGAAGCCCTTCCAATCCGAGGTTTTTAAGGTTGAATGTGCAAGGAGCCGCAAAGGGAGATGCGGGTATTAGCAACGAAGGTTTTAGAGGGATTGGCGTGAAAAAAGACCTGAGGTATGATTTTTCGTTGATGTACAGACAACATCGTGGCAATGTGTTACTGCATGTGGAGCTGGTTGATGAAAAAAATGCCGTCATTGGTTCTGCTCAATTAAAGTTAGGTAGTGTTGATGCGAACTGGCATCAACAGGAAGTTAGTTTGGTGTCGACAGCTACTGTGGAAAAAGCAAAACTAAATATCTGGTTTGAAGGAAATGGTCTGGTTGATTTCGATATGATTTCCTTATTCCCTAGCGATACATGGAAAGGCAGAAAAGGTGGCTTAAGGGGCGATATGGTACAAATGTTAGCAGACATGAAGCCAGGATTTATTCGTTTTCCTGGGGGATGTATTGTGGAAGGCATGGATTTGGCCAACCGCTACCAATGGAAAAAAACAATTGGTCCCATTGAGAATAGACAACTCATTATGAACCGCTGGAATGTCGAATTTGGGCATCGACCAGCACCTGACTACTTCCAGACATTTGGACTCGGTTTTTTCGAATATTTCCAGCTAGCGGAAGATTTAGGCGCACAAGCTTTACCCATCTTGAATTGTGGAATAGCCTGCCAATACAATACGGCCGAACTGGTTCCATTGGAAGATTTGGGACCTTATATTCAAGATGCGCTAGACTTAATTGAATTTGCCAATGGCGATGAAAATAGCAAATGGGGAAAAATGAGAGCCAGCATGGGCCATGCCAAACCTTTCCACTTAAAATATTTGGGCGTGGGAAATGAGAATTGGGGACCGCAATATATTGAGCGTGCCAAGCTTTTTCAACAAAAAATCAAAGACAAGCATCCAGAAATTAAGCTTATTTTCAGCTCGGGAACAGATCCAGATAGCGAAAGGTTCCACTATTTAAATAATGAATTGCGTGCCATGAAAGCCGATATCATTGATGAACATTATTACCGTTCGCCAGATTGGTTCCTGAAAAACGCCTCACGTTACGATAGTTATGATAGAAAGGGAGCCAAGGTTTTTGCTGGAGAGTTTGCGGCGCATAACCATAACAAAATTACTGGAAGCGATAAAAATACTTGGCAAGCAGCCATTGCCGAAGCCGCTTTTATGACGGGCTTAGAAAGAAATGCGGAGGTAGTGAATATGGCCTCGTATGCGCCATTATTTGCACATAGTGAAGGTTGGCAATGGGCACCCGATCTGATATGGGTAAACAATCTTAATGTGTATGGCACCCCAAATTACTACGTGCAGAAACTGTTTTCGACCAACAGAGGAACCCATGTGCTAGGAATGACGAAGGAAGCCAAAGCAATTCGTGGCGTAGATGGTTTGTATGCCTCTTCAGTAATTGATACCGTCAAAAAAGAGATCATCATCAAAATCGTAAATACGGAGAAAACAGCAATCAACCAAACCATTGTTCTTGATGGTAAAAAGAAGGTTTCTGTAGGAACCATTAACACTATGGCTGGCGATCCTGAGGGGAAAAACTCTTTTGAACAAGCCAAAAATTTCAGTCCTAAAGAACAAAATATCTCAGTGAAAAAGCAGCAGTTGGTTTTGAATTTATCTCCAAATTCATTGAATGTGCTTAAGTTAAAATATAGATAAATAAAGATTTTAAGAGGAATATGAATCACAAAGGTGTAATTAAAGGTTTTCTTTTCGTGCTTGCTGTTTGCGGTATTTGCAGTTCAACGGGCTTTGCCCAGAAAAAGAAAAGTGGCGGAAATTCAGCCTATTTGTTTACTTATTTTACAGGCAACACAGGGAATGAGGAAGCCATTAGATTTGCGATAAGCAAAGATGGTTATACTTATACTGCATTAAATGGAAACGAACCCGTAATCAGTTCTGCTAAAATCAGTTCTACCGGAGGAGTAAGAGATCCGCATATTTTACGTGGTGCCGATGGAAAAACCTTTTACATGGTGGTAACGGACATGGTTTCGGCCAAAGGTTGGAGTTCCAATAGGGCCATGGTTTTGTTAAAATCAACAGACTTGATCAATTGGAGTTCTAGCATTGTAAATATTCAGAAACGTTTTGCCAATCAAGAAAACCTATTGCGAGTTTGGGCGCCACAAACCATTTACGATCCACAAGCAGGCAGGTACATGGTTTACTGGTCTATGAAACACGGTGAGGATCCCGATAAGATTTACTACGCTTATGCCAATAAGGATTTTACCGATCTGGAAAGTGAGCCTAAGCAATTGTTTTTCAGTCCAAGCAATGGCGCCTGTATAGACGGGGACATCATCTATCATAAAGGAAAATACCATCTTTTCTTCAAGACTGAAGGACAAGGAAATGGCATTAAACAAGCCGTTTCTGATCGTTTAACCGAGGGGTATGTGCAGCAAGACAAATACTTGCAACAAACCACTGATGCCGTAGAGGGTGCCGCTGTTTTTAAGCTCAACAATAGTGATGATTTCATCCTGATGTATGATGTGTACATGAAAGGAAAATACCAGTTTACCAAAAGCAAGGATCTGGAGAATTTTAAAGTGGTGGATGAAGCTGTTGCCATGGATTTCCATCCTAGGCATGGTACCGTGTTGCCCATCAATGAAAGGGAGCTACAGCGTTTGTTAGCCAAGTGGTACCAGCCAATTCAAGTGTTAAGCACGGCAAAAGCAGAGGTGATTAAGAAGTACAACATCGTAGTAGATACCCTTAAAAAGACCGTTTTTCTACCCTTAAAAGATGGGGCTAACCTTAAGGCTATAGATCCCCTTTTCCAGCAAATTCCGTATGTGAACATTGCTCCAAAGGCACCTTATGATTTTAGCAAAGGTTCGGTAAAACTGATCATCAACATTGCTGGTCAAAAACCGCAAGTGTATATGGTTAGTGCCAGTGTAAACCATAATCCGGTATTGAATGGTTACTATGCTGATCCAGAAATATTGTATTCCAATAAGACTAAAAAATATCATTTGTATCCAACAAGTGATGGTTATACCAGTTGGAGCGGCACCAGTTTCAAGAGTTTTTCTTCTGCCGATTTAGTGAACTGGAAAGATGAAGGAACTTTACTCGACTTGCCCAAAGACGTGAGCTGGGCTAAACGAAATGCTTGGGCACCAGCCATGGCAGAACGTAAGATCAATGGTGAGTACAAATACTTCTATTATTTTACGGCTGCCCAAAAAATAGGGGTGGCCGTTTCCGATAGTCCCACAGGGCCATTTAAGGATAGTGGTAAAGCACTGATTGCAAAAAGACCAGCTGGTGTAAAAGGTGGACAGGAAATAGATCCAGATGTGTTTGTTGATCCTCAAACACAAAAAGCCTATTTGTATTGGGGGAATGGCTACATGGCTGGTGCTGTTTTAAATGACGACATGATTTCTATCGACACCAATTCTATCAAAGTGATGACACCCGATGCCACATTCAGAGAAGGGACGGAAGTGTTTTATAGAAATGGTAAATATTACTTCCTATGGTCTGAAGACGATACCCGTAGCGAAAATTACCGAGTGAGGTATGGTTATTCCGATTCGCCAATGGGTAAAATAACGGTACCTGAAAATAACCTGATTTTAGCTAAAGATGCAGCAAATGGCATATTTGGGACCGGGCACAACAGCGTGATCCAAATTCCGGGTAAAGACGAATGGTACATTGTATATCATCGTTTTACGAGGCCAAAAGGGATCACTATGGGGAATGCTGCGGGATACAATCGTGAGGTATGTATTGATAAAATGGAATTTAATAGTGATGGCAGTATCAAGAAAGTGGTACCCACGGTAGCAGGTATTCAAAAGTTGAAATAAACCTAAACACACCAATAATTGATATAGAGATGAAGAAATATGCTTTTCTAACCTTAAGCCTTTTGATATTGGCAATAAGCTTATCTGCACAGTTGCCTAAAAAGGAAGAGGTGTTGGCCATTATTAACAAGGCCAATAACTACTGGCAAGCCAACAACAAGGCAGAAGTAAGGTCTTTTTGGGACCATGCCGCTTATCATACCGGAAATATGGAAGCTTATGATATCACTAAAAATGAAGCCTTCCTTCAATATTCAGAAAAGTGGGCCATTCACAACAAATGGATGGGAGCCAAATCATCTGACAAAAGTAAATGGAAATATAGCTATGGCGAAAGCGATGACTATGTGTTGTTTGGCGATTATCAAATCTGCTTTCAAACCTATATCGATTTGTACCATCTCCAGCCCGATGAACAAAAAATAGCAAGGGCAAAGGAAGTGATGGAGTACCAAATGAGCACGCCAAATAAAGACTATTGGTGGTGGGTAGATGGTTTGTACATGGTGATGCCTGTAATGACCAAAATGTATAAACTCACAGGCAACCAACAATATTTGGATAAGCTGTATGAGTATTTTACCTATGCCAACAGCATTATGTACGATAAAGAAACGGGACTGTATTATCGTGATGCGAAATACATTTACCCTAAGCATAAATCTACAAATGGCGGAAAAGATTTTTGGGCCCGTGGCGATGGATGGGTTTTTGCAGGATTAGCGAAAGTATTGAAGGACTTGCCCCAAAAAGATGCCCACAGAAAAGAGTACATCGATAAATACAAAAAACTGGCTAAAGCCATCATCAAAAGTCAGCAAGAAGAAGGTTATTGGACCAGAAGCATGTTAGATCCACAACATGCACCAGGCAAAGAAACCAGTGGTACTGCCTTTTTTACCTACGGTTTATTATGGGGCATCAATAATGGATACCTTAAAGAAAAAACTTATTTGCCTGCGGCTTTAAAAGCTTGGAATTATTTAGCCAAAACGGCATTGCAGGAAAATGGTCAGGTGGGTTATGTACAGCCTATTGGCGAAAAAGCTATTCCTGGACAAATTGTAAACGCCAATTCCACGGCAAATTTTGGCGTAGGTGCCTTTTTATTGGCCAATAGCGAAATGTATAGATTGTTAATACACAAAAAATAGCCAAATAACATGAGAATTTTACTGAACAAAACGACACTTGCTTTATTGGTGTTGGCACTGATTTGCGGCACTGCGACCGCACAAAAGAAAACTAACGCCAAGAAGACTATTGCGTTAACGGACCGGCAGATCTGGTTGCGTGAAATGGACAAAATGGTAAAACCGGTAATCTATAGCCTCGCTAAAGATAGCCTGCGTATTGTAATGCCAAAGCTGACCTCCGTTCGTATTGATAATAAAGAGCATCGGATTAAAGTGCAATATGTAGAGGTACTGGGAAGGGTTTTGAGTGGAATTGCTCCTTGGTTGCAACTGGAAGGTGGGGCGGCTGAAGAAGTTGCGCTGCGTAAACAATACCGTAAATGGGTATTAGAGGGGCTAAAAAACTCCCTTGATTCTAATGCGAAAGATTTTATGGACTATGACATCGGCGGACAGCAGTTGGTAGATGCATCGTACGTGGCCTATGCTTTTGTACGTGCACCTTGGCTTTGGGAAAATCTGGATAAAAAAAGTCAGGCTTTACTGGTAAAATCAATTCAAACGACAAGAAGATTTAAGCCCGTTTTTTCTAATTGGTTGTTGTTCTCTGCAATGAACGAAGCTTTCTTGGCAAAATTTGGTTACGATTGGGATGTAATGCGTGTAGACTATGCTTTGCAGCAGATGGAACAATGGTACGTAGGCGATGGGCTGTATAAGGACGGGACGTCGTTTGCCTTTGACTATTATAACAGCTATGTGATCCATCCATACTTGGCCGCTATTGCCGATATTATAAGAACAAAAACCAATTCCTATAACAGCATGTTCGAAAAGATCAAAAAGCGTAACGAACGCTATGCCATTATACAGGAAAGACTGATCAATTCAGATGGAACGTATCCAGCTACTGGGCGTTCGATTGTTTACAGAGGCGCTGCATTCCACCATTTGGCCGATATGGCCTGGAGAAAAGCCTTGCCAAAACAGTTAAGTCCAGAACAGGTCCGTTGTGCACTGACTGCTGTAATAGGAAAAACATTGGAAAGCCCTACTACATATAAGAATGGCTGGTTAACTTTTGGATTGTATGGCGAACAGCCTAATTTGGGTGATTTTTACAACAACCAAGGTAGTCCTTATATCTGTACGAATATCTTTTTACCATTGGGGCTGCCTGATAGTGATCCTTTCTGGGCTAATCCTCCTGCAAAATGGAGCGCACAGAAAATATGGGGCGGCGAGGATTTTCCAAACGATCATAGTGCTGATTTAAGATGATGTGGACGATGAGTAAATTGACTTTATGTTTGGTTGGACTCATGTTGGTCACTTCAATACAGGTAGGTGCCCAGACAAAGGCTATCCTAACAATAGAGCCTGAAGGTAGCACTATCATCAGTAGGCATATTTATGGGCATTTTGCCGAGCATTTAGGCCGAAGTATCTACGATGGTTTTTGGATAGATAAGGATCTGCCGGTAAAAAAACAGGGAAGGATCAGATTGGATATTGTTGAGGCCCTAAAAAAGATCCGTATTCCAAACTTAAGGTGGCCTGGAGGATGCTTTGCAGATGAGTACCACTGGAGAGACGGCATTGGACCAGCGAAAAATAGGCCCAAAATGGTCAATACCAATTGGGGAGGTGTAATAGAAGACAATAGTTTTGGAACGCATGAATTTTTAGAGCTTTGCAAGTTGCTCAACTGTGAACCTTACATTTCTGCAAATGTAGGTAGTGGTACGCCCGACGAGATGAGCAAATGGGTAGAGTACCTCAATTTTGATGGCTTAAGTCCAATGACTGAGCTGCGTAAGAAAAATGGTAATGCCCAACCTTATCATGTGAGCTTTTGGGGTGTTGGTAACGAAAGTTGGGGCTGTGGAGGTAATATGACAGCCGAATATTACAGTAACGAATATCGTAGATATGCCACCTTTGCCAAAGACTATGGCAGTGCAAAACTTAAAAAAATTGCTGCGGGAGCAAGTGATTTCGATTACCATTGGACAGAAACCTTGATGAAAAATGTAGGCAATCGTATGTGGGGCTTGTCTCTACATTACTACACTATTCCAACGGGGAACTGGGGCAAAAAAGGTTCGGCAACGGGCTTCAGCGAGCAGGAATACTTCAATACCATGGAGCGCGCCCTAAGAATGGATGAATTGATTACCAAGCATTCTGCAATTATGGATAGGTATGACCCCAAAAAGAACGTGGCTTTGGTGGTTGATGAATGGGGAATTTGGACCGATGTGGAAGAGGGCACAAACCCGGGCTTTTTATATCAACAAAATAGCCTAAGGGATGCCCTGATTGCTGCCAGTACACTTAACATCTTCCATAAACATGCCGACAGGGTAAAGATGGCAAATTTGGCACAGACGGTAAATGTTCTACAGGCGCTCATCTTAACCGATAAAGAAAAAATGCTGCTCACGCCTACTTATTATGTTTTTGATATGTATAAAGTTCATCATGATGCCAAGCTCTTGCCCATTAAATTCATAACGCCAGATTATCAACTTAATGGTAGGAAAATTCCTGCAATTAATGTTTCGGCCTCTAAAGACGTAAATGGAGTTGTCCATATTTCATTGGTAAACCTCGATGCAGGAAATGAAATTTCGGTAACGGCAGATTTGGGCGATCTGAAATGGAATAGCGTTGCTGGAGAAATTTTAACCTCGGCCAATGTTACAGATGTCAATACATTTGAAAGGCCATACCAGATCCAATTGTCAAAATTTGATCAGGCCAATAAAGATGGTAATCGCTTAAATGTAAAATTGCCACCACATAGTATCGTCACCTTAACCTTGAACTAATGGATTGGAAGTTAAACTCCTTCTTTGCTTTTGTCATCTGTCTTGGGCTTACAGCTTCGGGCCAGGAACCTGTTCTGCAAACCATTGCCACAAACGGTTGGGCAAAGAATTCGGTAAATACAGTAGTTTTTAGAAAAAATGCTTTAACAACTTTTAAAAACATACAATATGCGGCCTATTATGATGAAGAACAATATGTGGTTTTGGCCAAGCGAAAGCTCGATCAGGAGCATTGGGAAATATGGAGAAGCCAATATAAGGGAGACGCTACCGATGCCCATAAGTCTATTAGTATTATGGTTGATGGAGCAGGCTTCTTACATCTGGCCTGGGGACAACATAATAATGAGCTGAATTATGCTAAGGCCTTAACTAGCGGAAGCTTGGTCATGGGTGGAAAAGATCAGATGACAGGGATCAAAGAAAATCGTGTCAGTTATCCGGAGTTTTATAAGATGGCTAATGGAAATCTTTTGTTTTTTTACCGTGATGGGGGATCGGGGAATGGCAACCTGGTAATTAACCGCTATGATATTGGTGCCAAAAAATGGACAAGGATACAAGATAATCTAATTGATGGGCAAGGTGAGAGAAATGCATATGTACAGACAACAATAGATAAAAGGGGGACCATTCATATCTCTTGGGTATGGCGGGAAAGTCCCGATGTGGCCAGCAATCACGATCTGTGTTATGCGAGATCATTGGACGGAGGCGTTACTTGGCAAAAATCTACGGGAGAGAACTATCAACTTCCCATAAATGCGGCCAATGCCGAATATGCAGTTAGAATTCCTCAAAATAGCGAATTGATTAACCAGACTTCTATGTATGCAGATGAAAAAGGAAAACCTTTCATTGCAACTTATTGGAGAAATCGGGGAGAAACTGTTCCGCAGTATCATGTGGTATATCATACCGGTCGGCAGTGGAAGATAGCCAACCTGGGATTTAGAACAACTCCGTTTACCTTAACTGGCGGTGGAACGAAAAAGATTCCGATATCAAGACCTCAATTGATTACATGGAGAAGAGAAAATCGGATCCATACCGCATTAATTTTTAGGGATATAGAACGGGGAAATAGAGTTACGGTAGCTGTAAGTAATGATTTGGAAAATAACAAGTGGGCGTGCCGAGACCTCACGGAAAATGGCGTTGGCGAATGGGAACCAAGCTTTGATAGTGAACTGTGGTCTATGAGAAGGATATTTGCCCTATTTGTTCAAAAAGTGATCCAGGTTGATGCCGAGGGAAAGGCAGATCAACCGCCAACCGCAGTACAAGTATTAATCTGGAAACCTTAAAAAATTAATTCGGCCAGTTGTAAAGCGCCTACTATCAGCAGCTACGTCCATAATGTTACAGTTTTATTTACAATTGATTTGGAAATTAACGATTTCATGTATACTTTTAATAAACGTCAATAATACGATTATTTTTTGTGCCTTTAGGCATTCATATGTACATCGTCAGACATAACTAAATATAAAACACCTTTTTATACATCATGAACTTTAAAAAAATATTATCCCAAATTTTTATGGCATTGTTTTTCTCGATGCCTGTATGGGCACAGAACAACGATTGGGAAAATCCAAGTTTGGTAAATGTTGGGATGGAAAAGCCACACGTTGCCTTTATGCTTTTCGATAATCAGAAAGATGCCATTGCAGATGACTTTTCTCGGTCTAAAGACTTTAAATCCTTAAATGGCAGCTGGAAATTCAATTATGTAGACCAATATAAAGATAGACCTACCGATTTTTTAAATCCAGCGTTCAATGATTCGGGCTGGGCAAACCTAACGGTGCCTTCAAATTGGGAACTGAATGGTTTTGGTATTCCGATCTATACCAATATCGCCTATCCTCACCCCAAGACACCTCCCTTTATTGGCCCTAATAATCCCGTGGGGACTTATAGAAAATCATTTACCATTCCGCAGAACTGGGATCAGCAAGAAGTGGTTTTACATTTTGGCTCGATTTCGGGAGCTGCCTTCGTTTATTTAAATGGTAAAAAGGTAGGACTGAGCAAAGCTTCCAAAACCCCAAGCGAGTTTAATGTAACTAAATACCTGAAAAAGGGCGAAAATCAGTTAACCGTTCAGGTTTTCCGTTGGCACGACGGTAGTTATCTGGAAGATCAGGATTTTTGGCGATTAAGTGGGATAGAAAGAGATGTTTATCTGTATGCTTTACCTAAGCTGGCAATTTGGGATTTCTTTTTAAAAGGAGACCTTGATCAGAAATATACCAATGGACTATTCAGCGCGGCAATAGATCTACGTAAGTTTACCGGTAATAACGTTAAGAAGGGAAGTGTTTCTGTTTTATTATTGGACAAACAAGGCAAAACCATCTATAACAACACACAGCATTTTACTGTAAATTCGGATAGTATACAGACCCTAAATTTTAGTACTACGGTTAAGAATCCATTGAAATGGAATGCAGAAAGTCCCAATCTTTATGATTGCGTAATTAGTCTGAAAGATGCTGAAGGTAAGGTGCTGGGTATTACATCATCTAAACTAGGTTTTCGTAAAGTAGAGATCAAAAATGCAAGGTTATTAGTCAATGGAATGGCCATTTCAGTGCATGGTGTAAACCGTCATGAACATGATGATGTGACTGGACATACCACGACCAAAGAACTGATGTTGAAAGACATTAGGTTAATGAAAGAATTGAATATTAATGCGGTAAGGCTTTCCCATTATCCCAATGATCCGCTTTGGTACAAATTATGTGATCAGTACGGATTATATCTTGTAGATGAAGCTAATATCGAAACCCATGGTATGGGCGCAGAATTCCAAGCTTGGTTTGATAAGAGTAAACACCCTGCCTATTTGCCAGAATGGGCCCCTGCACAAGTCGATCGTACTGTACGTATGGTAGAACGGGATAAGAACCATGCTTCGATCATTATCTGGTCACTGGGTAATGAATGTGGTAACGGTCCAGTTTTCCACGACAACTATAAATGGATTAAAAACCGAGACAATACCCGACCTGTACAGTTTGAGCAGGCAGGCGAAGATTGGAACACAGATATTGTAGCTCCAATGTATCCTAGCATTGGTAACATGAAAAAATATGCAGCAGATACGACCAAAAAACGACCATATATCATGTGTGAATATTCACATGCTATGGGTAATAGTAATGGCAATTTCAGAACATACTTTGAAATTATGCGCAACAGCAAAAATATGCAGGGCGGCTTTATTTGGGATTGGGTAGACCAGGGTATCAAAACAAAAGATTTAAATGGTAAGACATTTTGGGCATATGGTGGAGATCTGGGTGGTTTTTATTGGCAAAATGATGAAAATGGCGTAGCCGATGGAATCATCAGTTCAGATAGGACACCAGATCCGGGGGCTTACGAGGTAAAGCAGGTTTACCAGACCATTATTGTTACCCCGAAGGATATGGCCAAAGGATTGTTTCAGGTAAAGAACATATTTGATTTTACCAATCTGAAGGATTATAACTTTAAATGGGAATTATTTAAAAATGGCGAGAAAGTAAATGAAGGAACTTTTGCTGTAGAGCTTGCTCCGCACCAAACAAAAGATATACAGTTGAACCTACCGAAATATAAAACCGAGGCAGGTACAGAATTTTATCTTAATATCTATGCCACAACTAAAAAGGAAAGCCCGATGCTTGCAGCTGGCTTTGAAGTAGCGAGAGCGCAATTTTATTATGCCGGAGATTATTTTGCCAAAGAGGCAGGTACCGATCAAAAATTGATGGTTAATCAAGATAATAATAAAATCAGTTTCACCTCGGGTAAGGTAAAAGGTGAGTTTGATATTAAAGCGGGTAGGTTTACGGCATATGGTAATGGAGAACAAAGGTTTACGAATTTCTTAGAGCCTTACTTTTGGAGGGCACCTACAGATAACGATTTTGGGAATGATATGCCAGCTAAATTGGGCGTTTGGCGTTCTGCGCATTTAAATAGGCAGTTAAAAGATGTTAAGGTGGGCGTACAGAATGCGCAGGGTTTGAAGATTGATGTGATCTGGTTGCTTGCCAATATCAATGTACCTTATCAGGTCAGCTATCTGGTACAAAATGACGGGGCAATCAAGGTAACAGGTAGCATGGATTTTTCTGGAACACAGTTACCCGAATTACCGAGGTTTGGGATGCGGACTACCTTGTCAAATGCCTATTCTGATCTGGTTTATTATGGTAGGGGACCACATGAAAATTACATTGACCGTAACGAAGGTGCTTTCTTGGGAATATATAAAGATAAGGTGGAAAACCAGTATTATAAGGGCTATATCCGTCCACAGGAAAGCGGAAATAAAACCGATGTACGTTGGTTGACCTTGACCAATAGCCAAGGGCGAGGCATAAAAATAGAAGGTGCACAACCTTTAGGCTTCAGTGCCATAAACCACAGCACAGAGGATCTAGACCCGGGACTGACTAAGAAACAGCAACATCCTACCGACTTGCCACCGAGAAACCAGGTGTTCCTAAATATAGATCTTAAACAGCGTGGTGTTGGAGGAGATGATAGCTGGGGTGCACTGCCGCACCGTGAATACCGATTGCTGGATCAGAAATATAGTTACAGTTATACCATTAGTTTGGTAGGGGAGTAAATAAACTAAAAAGCATAGCAGGATTAAAAAATGGCATTTTGGCCAAAAAAAATATTAATATAGGTTATAATGATGAAGTATTCATTTACAGTTATAGGTAGCATAGCTTTATTACTCTTTTGTGGTTTAAACGTCGGTGCTCAACAAGAGTTTGCCAAAGACGGCTATAAGCTGGTTTGGTCTGATGAATTTAATAATGACGGAAAGTTAGATACAACAAAGTGGAGATTTGAGCGAGGTTTTGTCCGTAATCAAGAGTTGCAATGGTACCAGGAAGATAATGCTTGGTGCGAAAATGGGGTGTTGGTTATAGAAGCAAGAAAAGAACTAAAGCATAATCCTAGATATAGCGAAGGAAGCACCCATTGGGCTTCGTCCCGAAAAAATATCGAGTATACCTCTTCAAGTATCAATACTGCTGGAAAGCACAGCTGGCAATATGGCCGTTTTGTAATGCGTGGCAAAATTGATGTGAGTAGTGGCCTATGGCCCGCTTGGTGGACTTTGGGAGTTGCCGGAGACTGGCCTTCCAATGGAGAGATTGACATTATGGAATACTATAGCAACAAGCTATTGGCCAATATTGCAGTCGGTACCGATCAACGATACAAGGCCCATTGGTTCAGTAACACCAAAGACATTGTGAAGCTTGGCGGAAAAGAATGGGCCGCTAAGTTTCATGTTTGGAGGATGGACTGGGATGAAAATGCAATTGCACTATATGTAGACGATATCTTGTTGAATAAAGTGGAAATGAGCAGCTTAAATAATAGGGATAAGGTGGGCTTAAATCCCTTTAAACAACCACACTATATGTTGCTGAACTTGGCAATGGGGGGTATGAATGGAGGTGAATTGGGCAGTACCATTTTCCCCAATCGCTTTGAGGTAGATTATGTAAGGGTTTATCAACGTGTGACAAACCGTTAATCAGGTTACTGATGCACATAATTTACTGGCCCAAAGTAATATCGTACCTTTCTAATTGATAAAGAGGGAAGGGAAATGGAGTTGGTTTTGAGGTATAATCATGCATCAAAACCAACTTTTATCTTTTGGGCTAAAGCAGATCATTTTACAGCTACCTTGCTCGCTTTTGGCTTACGAACAAACCTCCTTCGTCTAAACAGTATAGCGGGGTTTCCTCTAATAATAGCTAGAAATCGTTCTTGAAAATAAAAGTTTCGATTTAGTTTAGGTTTGTTTAGCCGTTAGCCCCAATGTTTGTTGGATATAGATAATATTAAATGTAGTTAAGCTATATTTAAATCATAAAACTTCATATATACGTTTATTAAAAAAAAACTGAAAGCTATTGCAAGGTGTGATTGCACTTAGATTAAATTAACCCGAGTTCGGCTTAAGAGATAGCCTGGTTTTGAGAGCGTTAGGCCGATAAGTACATGCTTTAAAATAAGCCTGTTACAATACACTAAAATTTCGTATTTTCATTCATATTTCAAGGTGACTTTACGCTACGATGCACTAACTAACAATGCAAGTAAATCTGGTCCATTCTTGAGAGAATGTTATATTTTGATTATAAACGCTTAGATGGTATGGACTTTAATTTTGAAATTTTAATTCGTTTGCTGTTGGCCATTCTTTGGGGAGGTTTGGTGGGGGCTGAACGAGAATATAGGGGCAAGGCTGCAGGATTTAGGACTACGATACTCATCTCATTCGGCTCTTGCTTCTTTACGTTAATGTCTGACGTGATCGGTTCACCTGATAATCCCGATCGTATTGCATCGAACATTGTAACCGGAATTGGATTTTTAGGAGCTGGTGTAATCTTTAGGGGGGATAACCGTATCAATGGCATAACCACTGCTGCGAGCATATGGGCAGTAGCAGCTGTTGGAATGGGAATTGGAGGAGGATATTATTTTGCAGCCGGGTGTGCAAGTGTACTGATCCTCTTTGTACTTGCCGTACTTTCCTTTTTAGAAAGGAGAATTGACCTGTTCAATCAAACTAAAATCTTCAAGGTAAAAGGAAAGTTAAACGATGATGTATTGAAACGTTGTGAAAAAATAATGAACAAATATCAGTTGAGGGTAAAATTGCTGAAGCGCATCCGAGAAGCAGATCATGTTTATATTACCTGGCAGCTCCAGGGTAGATCTGAACACCTGGAAGCTTTTATCGACTCTGTAATGCAAGCCGAATTTATTGATCGGATAGAATACTAGGTTTCAATAAAAACGTTTATTCTCTAATTGTTACCGTATAATAAAGGCTCTTGGCCAACAGTTCCTTTTGGTACTTAAAAGTTAAACCATATACATAAATGCGAAAAAAAGAAAAATACAAGGAATTTTGGGTAACATTTAAGAAGCCAGGGGTTCTTCTTTTTATCTTGGGTGGAATAGCTATAATATTCATGACCTTCTTAACGGAGAATAATGCGCTTGAGATTGTAATATCTGGCCTTGCCTCAATATTTATAGGTATAGGCGTTAATAATTTTTCTTCCTTTTAAACACATTTAGCTGATGAAAGGCAGCTCAAAAATAAGATTAAACATTCGCTAAAAGTGATGCAGATTACCAGATCGAGAATTAATATGATCCATAACGAACTTGGAGGCCATAATTTTCGGCAAATGAAGGATGAATTGGCAGAACTTGAGCAGATCATCAGTCTTAGCATTTCGCTTATTAGTGATGAGGAGAAGTTAGATTGAAAACTATACTGTAGCATTGGATAGCTTTAATCAGATAAGTCTTTTTATTTAAAATGTAAAAAATAGTTTCGTATAAAATAGGATAGTTAAATGCCCTGCCATGGCACCTAAAATGAGTAATTTTGGGTTATATGCCAAATTTTATCAGATTTTAAACCTCTTCAATCAATTTTTAAACCTTTCATTTCTGGGCTCTATTTATGTTTGTGTTAGCTACGCTAGGTTTGTATGGCTATTTCTTGCATGCAGGAAAAGTTTTACGGATAAGTGGGCACTAACTAAATATAAATGTTAAACCAAAGGCTAAACAGGCACGCTCCTGTTGAGGCTAAAAACTAACCAAGTTATGAAAGGAGTTATACTTCAGACAATTTTGCTGTTGCTGTTCTGCGCTCAGGTAAGAGGTCAAACGCGAACAATTACGGGCAGGGTTGTGGATGCGGGTAAAGAAGCGATTGCCGGAGTTACCGTTACCGTTAAGGGCACAAAAATACAAGTGCAGACAGACGCTGATGGCAAATTTAAAATTAACATTCCCACCAAAGGCAACTCTACAATCGCGGCCAGCTATTTGGGCTTCAGGACCGTGGAAATGGGAATTACCAATCAAAACGATATAAACATCACCTTGTATGAAGACGAGGCATCTATGCTGAAAGAGGTTCAGGTGGTTAATATTGGCTATGCATCCGTCTCAAAAGATGCCGTTACCGGTTCCGTTTCTTCCGTCAGTGCGAAAGACCTGAAAGATTTTCCAGTGGCCACCGCTGCCGAGGCATTGGCCGGAAAATTGGCTGGGGTATCGGTAATTACTTCTGAAGGTAAGCCAGGCGCCGAAATACAGGTAAGGGTAAGGGCCGGAGGATCTATTACCCAAGACAACTCGCCCTTGTATATTGTAGATGGAGTACAGATTGAAAATGCCCTTTCGGTAATATCCCCTCAGGAAATACAGTCTATAGATGTACTAAAGGATGTGGCTTCTACTGCTATTTATGGTGCTAGGGGCGCCAATGGGGTAGTTTTAATTACGACAAAAACAGGTAAAAATGCACGAACCTTGGTCTCGCTAAATATTTTTGGCGGCGTACGCAGTATAACCAATGAGCTGGAGGTATTAAAGCCTTACGATTTTGTAATGTATCAATATCAATTGTATAACAACAATACCGATCAACAAACTAAAGATGCTTTCGCCAGGACCTATGGCACATTTGATGATCTTGATATTTACAAGAACATTGCTTTTAGCGATTGGCAAGATCGTGTATTTGGTCGTAATGCTTGGTCGCATACTGAAAATTTAACCATTACGGGAGGTACCAAGACTTCCAATTATAATTTAAATATCAATAATTATAACGAAGATGGTATCATGCTCAATTCGGGAGCTGGCAGAACCTATGTGTCGTTTCGTTTTGATAATACCGCTTCAGATAAATTTCGTTTTGGATTTAATGCCCGATACAGTCGCCAGAAGGTTTGGGGAGCGGGTACATCAAATTCAGGTTCCCAAAGTAATAACAGCTTAAGGAATGCGGTACGTTATCGTCCATATGACGAACCAGGGCAGCTTACCTTTGTGGATGAATTTGATCCTGACTATGCCAATCAGACCAATCTGATCAATCCTGTGTTGGGTGCATATTCGGTAACCAAAAATGATTATAACAATCAATTGATTACCAGTGCCTATGCGCAGTATAATATTATTAAAGGTTTAACACTAAGAACCCTAGTGGGGATTAATAATACAGAGCGAAGAAATGATCAGTATAATAGTGCCGTAACAGGGGTGGCCCGCCAAAACGGAAACCTACCTGTGGTTACCATATCTAATGGTTCAGTTTTAACATTGACCAATACCAACACCTTGGCTTATGACTTTAAGATCAATAAATCCCATAGCTTCAATTTTTTGCTAGGGCAGGAGATTAACCAAAGTAAGGGCCGTACCTTTGCAAATACCACGAAATGGCTTCCTGCAGATTTAACTCCAGAACAAGCGCTTGCAGGTATACAAAAAGCTACCCCGCCCAATGGCGGAGTGCAAGATGCGCCAACTACTTCCGAATCGGCCAACAGGTTGTTTTCTTTATTTGGCCGTGCTTCTTACAACTACAAAGATCGCTATTTGGCTTCCTTCATCATCAGGAATGACGCCTCCTCTTTATTTGCACCGCAAAATAGAAATGCACTATTCCCTTCTGGACAATTGGCCTGGAGAATAAGTCGCGAGGATTTCTTTAAAAAGCTTGATTTCAAATGGTTAAACGACTTAAAAGTTAGAGCGAGTTATGGTGCCGGTGGAAATAACAGAATTGGTGTTGATTTATGGAAAACACTTTATTTAGGCGGGAGTAATTATGGCTATGCAGTAGGCGAAGCCGTATCGCCAGGTTTTGCCCCCAATGCCTTGTCCAATCCAGATATCAAATGGGAAACAACAGTTTCCAGAAACCTTGGATTGGATCTTGCCTTCTTCAAAAACCGTTTAAATGCCACAATCGATGTATATAGCAACCATACAAAAGATTTATTGCTTTCAGCGAGGGTGCCTTCTTCTACCGGTTGGGATAACCAGCAACAGAATATAGGAAAAACCTCTAACAAGGGCATCGAAGTGCAGTTAAGTGGTATAGCTGCAGAAAGCAAGAATTTTAGTTATAACATAAGCGCAAACGTAGCTTTCAACAAAAACCGCATCGTAAGTTTGGGGGTAGATCAATTTGGCATGCCATTTAGCTCTTATCCTGCTTCTTCGGGAGGCATTAATGGAGCCGATTTTCTGGTGCAGGTAGGTTCGCCTGTGGGCCAGTATTTTGGGTATGTAAGTGATGGCCGTTATGAAATTCAGGATTTCGATGTGACCTATAATGCTACTGCAAATACCTATACTTATAAACTGAAAGCAGGTGTACCTAACGCCAGGGCTGTAGCTTTAGGAGGTAAAGACCCACAACCGGGAGATATGAAGCTGAAAAAACTGTCCAATACCCCAGGCGATGACATTACAGAAGCCGACAAAACCGTTTTAGGTAATGCTTTTCCAAATTTCGCAGGAGGTATTAACCAACAGTTTCGCTATAAGAATTTCGATTTGAGTGTTTTCATGAACTTCTCTGTTGGAAACGAAACCTATAATGCCAATAAAACCGAGTTTACCGGACAATATCTTTATAAGGACAACAACATGTTGAGCGATGTGAAGAACAGGTGGAGGTGGTTTGATGACAATGGGAAGAAGGTAACCGAACCAGGGCAATTGACCGAGATGAATAAAAACACGAACTTTTGGACACCTGCTGCCGGACAGTATATCCTTACTTCTTATGCTATAGAAGATGGTTCTTTCCTTCGTATAAGTAACGTTACTTTAGGTTATTCTTTACCTCAAAGCTTTTTAAGTCGTACAAAAGTGTTTTCGAAATTTCGGATATACGCAACGGTAAACAATTTATACACTTTTACTAAATATACAGGTTATGACCCAGAGGCGAATACGCGCCGTAGTAATCCACTTACACCAGGTGTAGATTATGCGGCATATCCGAGAAGCCGTTATATGTTAGCGGGTTTGGAAGTCAGTTTTTAATCTCTACTTAAGCTCATTAAAAATGAAATCGATTTATAAAATATCATTGATTCTATTACTTACTGCTGTAGGTAGTTCGTGTAAAAAATATCTGGATATCGAAAACCCATCAACGATATCACTTAAAGCTACTTTCGAAAGTACATCCAATACCAATACGGCTATTTTGGGTATCTATAATGTATTACCTGGAGATAATGGTATTACCAAAGAAGGTATGGTTTGGGCATTGTCGACCGATGAATTTAAGACCTCGGGCAGTTATAGCGCCCAAGACCGCAGAGGTATTAGTATGTATGGTGCTAATTTCGAAAATGGAGAATTGGAGGGAGGCTACAAACAACTTTACACCGGTATAGAACGTGCTAATCTTTGTATCAAAGGCATTAGCAATTCACCTTTGTATGCAGATGGGGCCACAAGCAAGGTGCTAATGGGTAAGTATTTGTCAGAAGCCTTAACGCTAAGGTCGTTGCTGTATTTTATCCTGGTAAGAAATTGGGGCAGTGTGGTTGCGCAATGGGAACCTTCTAGCGATACGCCGGTATGGGATGTGCCAGTTACGGCAGGTACGGCCATACTAGATCGTTTATTAGATGATTTGGCAACCGCCGAAAAACTAATGCCCTTGAAGAACGATCAGTTTTCTGGTGCAAAGTCAGAAGAGTTTACCAGCACAAGATGGACTAGGGGAGCTATAAAAGGTTTAAGGGCCCGTATTGCCCTATTTCGTGGTGGATATATGATGAATAAGGAAACCCATACCATGGAACGTAGCAGCGATTATAAAAAGTATTATCAGATAGCTTATAACGAATGCAAAGCCCTGCTAGATGACCGTACGTATAACAATTTAAACCCTGTTTACGAGAACATATTTAAATCGCTGCATACGGCCACTAGATTTGATGCCGAAAATGAACTCATGTTTGAAGTTGGGGCCTTTGGTGCAGGTTCAAGAACCGATACCAAATTGGGTTATTATAATGGTATACGTTTTAATACTGCATCGAGGTTTGGCCAGGGTGGTGGAGGGATGACTGCTATTGCCACCTATTTTTATGAGTTTGATCAAATAGGTGATTGCCGACGTGATGTCACGATTGGATCTTATGAAATAGATGGTAATGGCCAAAAAGTAATGAATACCTTAAATAACATGACCGATGCCAAGTTTAGGAAATCATGGACAAATATTTATGGCACCACGCAAACCCTGGCGGTAAATTGGCCAGTACTTCGGTTTGCAGATATCTTATTGATGTTTGCCGAGGCAGATAATGAACTAAATGGTGCCCCAACAATATTGGCACAAAATGCGCTGCTGGAAGTTAGGCAGCGTGCCTTTAAGGATCATTTGGATCTAATACCCGCCATTCCCACAGATTATACAGGCTTTTTTGAAGCTATAGTAAAAGAAAGGTTGTTGGAATTTGGGGGAGAGGCCATTAGAAAATATGATTTGATCCGTTGGAATTTAATGGGGGCTAAATTTGCAGAAACCCGAGTTAAATTAAGGGCGTTAATGGATGGCACAGGCGTTTATGTTAATATTCCTAAATATGTGTACAGTAAGCCTGCCGCTTATAACATTGTTTCCTCTCAGCAAGAATTTGCTACTTTAGATACTTATGGAGGTTCGCCTTCGGTTACCCTTTTTCAACCAGGACAGGGTACTTCGAGTGCGCCTACGGGTTATACGACCAAAAACTGGCGTGCCTCGATAAATGAAGAGTATATTACAGGTCCATCTACGGGTTTTGCCACTTACTTCGAATCGAACAAGAAAGAAGTATTTCCTTTCAATCAAAATATATTGTTATACAATACCAAGATCACACAAAACTTTGGCTATTAATTGATTTGCAATGAAGCTCATTGCCGCTGAAAACAAAATTCAAACAGATGAAAACGAATATCATTTTAAATAAAGGATGGCAGCTGTTATTGCTTGTAGCGTTAACTGCCCTGGTCTATGCCTGCAAAAAGAACGATCCAAACGAAGGCTTGGAAGAACCTCGTCTTTTTAAGCCATCACGCATATCCATAAAAACAACCCAATCTTCTGCAAAGATTACCTGGACGGCACCATTGCTGACCTCAAATCTGAAACTTTCGTATGCCACAGAGTTTTCACAGGATTCGACTTTTGCAACTTCTGAATTTTCACTACAGACAGATACGGCAGGTGTAACCGTTGACGATGATAAGCTTAAGGTGCGTAAAAAGTATTATGTAAGGATAAAAACTTTATCCACCAATAACCAGCCCGAATCGAATTGGTTGGTAAGCAGTTCGTTCTCCATTTCTGGCGAACAATTGTTCCTGCCCATTCGGGAATTGGAAATTAAAGAGACACAAGTTACCTTACGTTGGAAACCAACTACAGGATTAAACAAAATAACCTTAACGAGGGATGGTGGCAATACAATGGATTATACCATAAGTGGCACAGAAGGCACAACAGGTGTAAAATTGATTACCGGCCTAGACGCAGGCGTGAAATATACGGCCGAAATTTATGAAGGTGTAAAAAGTAAGGGAATATTAACCTTTAATACCTTAAGCCCAACGGTGTATGCGGTAACATTAAACCCGGGAGACGATATTGTGGCCGCTGTAAATGCTGCAGCTAACGATGCGATAATTGGTTTAAATCCGGGAACCTATAGCGCAGGAACTAGTGTTTTTACGCTATTGCAAAAATCGGTGACGTTAAAATCGACCTCGGGAAACCCCTTGGATACTAAAATTAATTTCAGGGAATTTACCTTGAGAGGTACAGGTGCGGGTATAAAGCTGGATGGTGTGGAATTAGATGGTACTCCTTCCGGATCATTATATTTCATTAACCTAACTGGTGTTCTGGCCGATGCAGAGCTGGCGTCATTTGCGCCGGTTGTTATTAATAACAGCATTGTGCATGGAGCCACCACCAGTTTTCTGCGTGCCAATAGGGGAGCAGCGGCGGGTTCTTATAAAATGGACTATATTACTGTTAACAATTCTATTGTTTACGATATTGGAAGTACCCTGGGCTATACTTTCTTCCATCTGGATAAGCTACAATTTAATGCGTTAAACATAACAAAGTCTACTTTTTATAATATTGGTAGGGCTTTGCTAACCTGTTCTACGGTCATTCCTTCAACCCCGCCAGTAGTTACGGTAGATTATTGTACTTTCAATTATTTTGGGGCCAGTACGAATTATGTGTTTATGGACGCTAATGCAAACCCGGTAAGGTTCAACATGACCAACAGCATCATTGCCAATGTGCCAAGGGTGGGTGCAACGGTAAATGCCGTAACCATACGTGCCACTGGAACAGGATCAGGTGTGGTATTTAACAATAACAATACTTTTAATTTTGTAAATACAAACGGAGGTAGTGCACTTACATTTCCTGCCACAATTACCACGCAAGCAAATAATCAAACGGTAAACTTAAACTGGGTAAGTACAACCGATAACTTTACCCTGCCGGCAACCTCGCCTTTGCGAACGGCCAGCACTGCGGGCGCACCAATTGGAGACCCACGTTGGACATATTAAAATTAAGGTGCTAACATACATATCCTACTTGTCATTCTAGGTAAAGCGAAGGCTTTGTTCCTGGCAGCCCCGAATGACAAGTAGTAGTCGATACCCGATTTTAAACCCTCACTTTTTGTCTATAAATTGAACACACCTTAGCATGAAAACCTCTTCCAGCCCCTACCTTACTTTACTTGCCGCTATGGTGATTACAACAATAAATGGTTATGCGCAAACAGCCCAGCCTGACGGGAAAAAGTATGCCCAACAACCACTTGTAAGCCATATTTATACGGCCGATCCTTCTGCACATGTATTCAATGGGAGGATTTATATCTATCCCTCGCATGATGTAGTTACAGATAAGTCCAATGCCAATGGAGATCATTTTGATATGCGTGATTACAGGGTACTTAGTATGGACAGTATAGGTGGCAAGGTAGAAGATCATGGAGTGGCTTTAAACCTAAGTGATGTACCTTGGGCAGAAAGACAGCTTTGGGCTCCAGATGCTGCCTATCGCAATGGCAAATATTATCTTTATTTTCCTGCTAAAGATAAGGCCGGGATTTTTAGGATAGGGGTAGCGGTAAGCAAAAGCCCTGTTGGACCATTTATCGCTCAACCCAATTCTATTAAAAATAGTTATAGCATTGATCCCTGTGTATTTCAAGAAGATTCGGGAGAGAGCTATATGTATTTTGGAGGTATATGGGGCGGACAGTTGCAGCAATGGGAGAAAGGGGTGTTTGACCAAGAAGAAAACAGGAAAGAAGTGAGGACAGCTGATCAGGTAGCTATTACCGCTAAAGTAGCTCGGTTAAAACCCTCCATGCTGGAATTTTCTGAAGAACCAAAAGACGTGGTGTTATTAGATTCATTGGGTAAACCACTTTTAACGGGAGATCATGAGAAAAGGTTTTTTGAAGGCGCTTGGGTGTTCAAACATCAGAACAAATACTATTTTACCTATTCAACGGGGAATACACATAAAATAAGCTATGCTATTGGCGATAGTCCCTACGGTCCATTTACCTACAAAGGGGTGGTGCTTAGCCCAGTTCAAGGTTGGACAACCCATCATTCCATTATCCATTTTAAGGGAAGTTTTTACCTCTTTTACCATGATACGCAATTATCAGGCAAAAGCCATTTACGAAATATAAAAGTAGCACCACTTAAGATTTTGGATAACGGTAGCATAGAAACAGTTCATCCCTTTGTTCCGTAATTTATATCGTGAATATTAAAAATACTAATTGAGCATATTTAAATGAGAAAGTTGTCCATTTTTGTAGCCCTTGGGGTAAACCTATTGTTGGCGTCGTTAATATCCTATGGTCAAACATTGCAGTTTCCTTTTCAAGATCCGAAGCTATCTTTTCAGCAGCGGGTAGATGATTTGGTGGGACGTTTAACCCTGGAAGAAAAAGTGGCACAGCTGTTGAATAGTGCACCGGCCATTGACCGTTTAAACATTCCGGCCTATGATTGGTGGAACGAAACGTTGCATGGTGTTGCCCGCACACCCTATAAAGTGACCGTATTTCCACAGGCCATAGCCATGGCGGCAACTTTTAATACAGATGCACTTTTTAAAATGGCAGATTATTCGGCACTTGAGGGACGGGCCATTTATAATAAAGCCTTAACAACAAATAAATTGGGGAAACGCTATCAAGGGCTAACCTACTGGACACCTAACATCAATATATTTCGAGATCCACGTTGGGGAAGGGGCCAGGAAACATATGGCGAAGATCCATTTTTAACGGCCACCTTGGGCGATGCCTTTGTTAGGGGCCTGCAGGGCGACGATCCCAAATACTTAAAGGCGGCAGCCTGTGCCAAGCATTACGCCGTACACAGCGGCCCCGAACCTTTGCGCCACCATTTTGATGTTGATGTGTCTGCCTACGATTTGTGGGATACCTATTTGCCAGCCTTTAAAAAATTGGTTGTCGATTCTAAAGTTGCAGGGGTCATGTGTGCCTATAATGCTTTTAGAACTCAACCCTGCTGTGCAAGTGATGTGCTGATGAACGATATCTTACGTAAACAATGGGGCTTTAAGGGCTATGTCACTTCCGATTGTGCAGGTATTGAAGATTTTTTTACCAAACATAAAACCCATCCCGATGCCGAATCAGCTTCTGTTGATGCGGTCATGCACGGAACCGATGTAGAATGTGGAAAGGGTGCTTATTTGTCACTTGTACAGGCTGTTAAAAACAATAAAATTGCCGAAAGCCAGATTGATATATCGGTAAAACGTTTATTCATGATCCGGTTTCAACTTGGTCTTTTTGACCCTGTGGACATGGTCAAATATGCACAGACACCGTTTTCGGTATTAGAAAGCCAGCCACATAAAGACCATGCGCTTTTAATGGCCAGACAATCGATGGTACTTTTAAAGAATGATCATGTATTGCCCCTAAAAAAACAGTTGAAAAAAATTGTGGTATTAGGGCCAAATGCAGATAATCCCGTTTCCATTTTGGGTAATTATAATGGAAACCCCTCTAAATTGTCTACTGTTTTGCAGGGACTTAAAGATAAGTTAGGAAGCAATACGGAAGTGGTCTATGAACAAGCCATTACCTATACCAGTAATGAGCTGCTAAATTATGAAAGTGTAAAAGGACGGTTATCTTTTGAAGGCAGAAAAGGTTATCAGGCCTTATATTATAATAATGTCAACCTAGCGGGAGAACCGATAGCCAAGAGAAATGAAGACCATATTAATCATATGTGGCAAGAAGGTGAAAATGTGATCAAGAATTTAATAGCGAATGATTTTTCTGCCCGTTTTCAAACGGCCTTTAAAGCGGAAGCTGACCAAAGCTTATCGCTAGAACTGGAGGCAGACAATGGCTGCAGGTTGTTTGTAGATGGTAAATTGGTTATAGATGATTGGTCTTCGAAAAAACGTGAATTGAAACGTTACAAGCTGAAAGTCCAAAAAGATTCGGTATATAACCTGACTATTGAATATTGGCAGGGCGATGGTAGCGCCTATCTCAAGTTCAATATTGGCAATTACCTCCAGACAGATTTTAACGAGATGGTGCGCAAACATAAAGATGCAGAGGTATTCATTTTTGCAGGTGGTATCTCCCCTCAGTTAGAAGGCGAATCGATGAGGGTCGACGATCCCGGTTTTGTGGGGGGCGATCGCACCTCTATTTTGTTGCCTGCAGTACAAACAGCCTTGATGAAAGCGCTAAAAGCTACAGGAAAACCCGTTGTTTTTGTAATGATGACAGGTAGTGCCATTGCTACCCCCTGGGAGTCGGAAAATATTCCTGCCATATTAAATGCCTGGTACGGTGGCCAGGCGGCAGGAGAGGCCATAGCAGACATTCTGTTTGGAGATTATAATCCATCGGGAAAATTGCCGGTCACTTTTTACAAAAGCGATGCAGATTTGGCCAGCTTTACCGATTATAAGATGGACAATCGTACCTATCGGTACTTTACAGGTAAACCATTATATGGTTTTGGCTATGGCCTAAGTTATACCAGCTTTAAATACGATGCCTTAAAGTTGCCGTTGCAGCTTAAAAAAGGAAAAGGATTAGAGGTATCGGTAAGGATAACAAATACGGGCAAATTAGCTGGAGAAGAAGTGGTACAGCTTTATATGGCCAATAAAAATAACAGGGTTAAAATGCCATTGAAAGCACTTAAAGGTTTCGAACGCATAAGCCTTAACCCAGGCGAAAGTAGGCAGCTTAAATTTAAATTGCTGCCAGAAGCGCTAACTTATGTAACTGCCCATGGAGAAATAAAGCCCATTACGGGCGAGCTGCAGATCAGCATTGGTGGAGGACAACCGGATGAACCCAATCAAACAACCAGTAATGTAGTTAAAGGCATATTACGAATTAATTGATTTTAATTTATGCAAATAACAGTTAAACAATTCAGCAATACAGTTCCTTCGCTTTGCTCTGGAAGACAAAGTAGTTGGTTGGTTGGTTGGTTGGTTGGTTGGTTGGTTGGTTGGTTGGGCATTGCTTTTATTCTTTACTTTTGGCTTGAACCAAAAGTAACAAACTTGAGCAAGGCGAAAGCATGCCTACCTTTAATAACCATAAATAAACAGTTAAGCAATTCACCGACTCTAGTCTTTGCTCTTTGTTCCTCGCTCTTTACTCCTTATTCCTTTCTCCTTGTTTCCCAACACCTAAACTTCGGACTCCGGACCTCCGACTTCGGACTTCCAATAATTAACCAGTTAAACAATTCACCGATTACCCAATCTTGATCTTTGCTCCTTATTCCTTTCTCCTTGTTTCCCCAACACCTAAACTTCGGACTCCGGACCTCCGACTTCGGACTTCCAGCAATTAACCAGTTAAGCAATTCACCGATTAACCAATCCCTGTCTTTGCTCCTTGTTCCTTACTCCTTGTTCTCTCAAACACCCAAACTTCGGACTTCCGACTTCGGACTTCCAACAATTAACCAGTTAAACAATTCACCGATTACCCAATCTTGGTCTTTGCTCCTTATTCCTTGCTCTTTGTTCTTCCAACATCCGACTTCCAACAATTAGCTAGTGCAATAATTATTTACTTGCCCCAATAGTTGAAGAAGAAATCTTTTGCTTCTTCGGCATCGAAATAGTAGCACCTGTGCTTTACCACAGGGAGCAGAAAGCCTGCCTTGCATATTCGATATACGGTCTGCCTGCTGACGCAATATTGTTCTACCAGCTGCTGGGTGCTGAGCAGATGTACGCCCAATAATTTCTGTTTTACATATTCGCAAATAAAACCATACTGCTCTATCATTGACTGTAGCAATATAAACTCACGCTCGGTAAGTACATAGTTTCCTTTTTTTCTTTTCATCGCGTTAATCTGAGTTAATAGGGTGAGAGAAAAAAGGCCAAACAAACGGGGAACGGCCTGATATGATACTGCAAGATATAAAAAAAGTGCCATTATGACAAATGGCTGCCCTGGTGCCGTGCTGTAGCTCACTGGAAATATAAAAGTGGACCAGCAATTTTTAGCATTTATCCACTGTTTTTTCTGTCTGAGGGCTCTTGTGCCATGTGTGTAAATGTTGCTAGCTAGACACCAGCTAAATACCAACTGTGTACCAGAAGCACACAAGAAACACACCAGAACGACACCAGAAACAGACAAAAGTGCTCAATTTTGAAACCTGAAAACCGTGATAAAACCTTTTTGAACGGTATTTTCCGAAAAAAGCCTTGTTTGCAAGTGTTACACTGTGTGGCCAATATGTCGCCCTAACTTGTTTGTTTTGAATGGCTTTTTGAATTTAGCTGCCTAGAATTCATTAATTGTTTAACCTTAAATTTTAAAATTATGGCAGTTAACAGAAACAATGTCGTGGTAGAGGGTGCCAGTGGCAAATTTGGAAGAAACCTGGTCTTTCGCCAGCGTAAACAGGTAACGGTGATGGCAGCGGTACCTACCATTAATCCTGATAGGGTGTATACCGACAAGCAGATCGCCCAGCGCTTTAGGTTTATGGAGGCGAGTATGTACGGGGTAGGTGCCATTGCCGACCCAGAGTTGAAGGCTGCCTATTTGGCCAAGGCCAAGGGCAACCAAACGGCCTATAACATGGCCTTTAAGGATTTTCTTACTTCGCCGGTGCTGCACCAGGTTGATTGGAGCAGGTACAACGGTGAGGTGGGCGATACGCTTGTATGCAGGATTACGGATATATTGGCGGTAGTGAGCGTAAAGGTGAGCCTATATGATGCCGACGGGGTACTGGTTGAGGAGGGCTTAGCCGTACAGAGTGCGCTGAAACTGGACTGGGTGTACACGGCTACGGTAGCCCATACGCCGGTTGTGGGTACCATGGTTGTGGTACAAATGACGGATACACCGCAGAATGTGTACAGGGAGGAAGTGGTGATTGGCTAGTTGCTTGCATGGGTTAATTATTTGAACTGGTCAATTGCCCATGTGAGCAGATGGCAGCGGCTGTATGGCCGCTGCTTTTTTTGCATGACTGTAACATAGAAGTTGATAAGTAAAGCTTTTAGACAACTTTTAGAAATCTATTATCTTTAATTTTTTTGTTAAATTTTAATTGTCTAAATATGAGTGAAACAAAAATAACGTTACCATATTACCACTTCTTTTTGATACTTTAGCTAAATGTTATGTCTGTTGTTTTAAGTTTTAGCAACAATCATTAAATTTATATCAAGCCTAAAATTACTTAAAATATTAAATGATTTCAGTAGTTAACGAACCTCAAATTGAGTATGGATTTATTGAAAAACTGACCGATTTAAAATATACCTATCGGACAGATATTCGCGATCGAAAATCGCTGGAATTAAATTTCCGCAGGAAGTTCGAAACCTTAAATCGTGTTAATTTAACCGATTCAGAGTTTGCTCGTTTACGAGATGAAATTGTAACACCAGATGTTTTTCAGGCATCCAAAATCTTGCGCCAAAAGAACACATTTACCAGAGAGGACGGTACGCCATTACAATACACCTTAGTTGATATTAAAGATTGGTGCAAGAACGAATTTGAAGTTATTAACCAATTAAGAATAAATACCACAGACAGCAATCACCGTTACGATGTGATATTGCTTATCAATGGTATTCCGGTAGTACAAATAGAATTAAAAACATTGCACATTAGTCCACGCAGGGCAATGCAGCAAATTGTTGACTATAAGAATGATCCTGGTAATGGCTATAACAATTCGTTGTTGTGTTTTATGCAATTGTTCATTGTGAGCAACCGTTCAGAAACCTATTATTTTTCTAACAATAAAAATCAGCATTTTGCTTTTAATGCCGATGAACAATTTTTGCCCGTTTACCAATGGGCAAATGATGATAATACCAAAGTAAACAATCTTTATGAATTTGCAGAAAAATTTTTAGCCAAGTGTACGCTAGGCGAAATGATTAGTCGCTATATGGTATTGGTTGAAAGCGAGCAAAAGCTAATGGTAATGCGACCATACCAAATTTATGCAGTAAAAGCGATTGTTAAAGCGATTGAACAAAATAGAGGAAATGGTTATATCTGGCATACTACAGGTAGTGGTAAAACGCTAACTTCATTTAAAGCATCAACTTTGCTGAAAGATAATGATGAAGTGGAGAAATGTTTGTTTGTGGTAGATCGTAAGGACTTAGATAGACAAACACGTGAGGAGTTTAACAAATTCCAAGAAGGTAGTGTAGAAGAAAATACAAATACCGATACCTTGGTTAGGCGTATGTTGTCTGATAGCTATGCCGATAAAGTAATTGTTACTACGATACAAAAACTTGGTTTGGCTCTAGACCCAACACATCGTAAGAATTATAAGGAGCAATTAAAAGCATTATCGGATAAACGTTTGGTATTTATTTTTGATGAATGTCACCGTTCGCAGTTTGGTGAAAACCATAAAGCCATCAAAGAGTTCTTTCCTAAAGCACAATTGTTTGGTTTTACTGGAACGCCTATATTTGAGGATAATGCCACCTATAAAAAGATAGATGGGCAACAAGCTTCTTATTTAACTACTGAAGAAGTTTTTCAGCAACGTTTGCATGCTTATACCATTACCAATGCCATAGATGATAGAAACGTTTTGCGTTTTCATATTGACTATTATAAAGGCGAAGGTAGCCAACAGCCTAAAGCAAACGAAAGCATTGCCAAACAAGCTGTGGTACAAGCTATATTTGAAAAGCACGATGCCGCCACGCATTCACGTAAGTTTAATGCAGTATTAGCCACTGCATCTATTAATGATGCTATTGCTTACTACAATTTATTTAAAGATTTACAAGCTAAGAAAGTAGCTACGGAGGAAGATTATAGACCTTTAAATATTGCCTGCGTGTTCTCGCCTCCTGCTGAGGGTAACCAAGATGTAAAACAGATACAGGAAGATTTACCACAAGAAAAGGCAGATAACGAAGTTGCGCCCGAAGAGAAGAAACTGGCGTTGAAGAGCATTTTAAATGATTACAACAAACAGTATCGTACCAATCATACATTAACGGAGTTTGACCAGTATTACCAAGATGTACAGCAGCGTATTAAAGACCAAAAGTATAGCAATGCCGATTATCCGCATGCCAATAAAATTGATATTGTAATTGTGGTGGATATGCTGTTGACGGGTTTCGATTCTAAATATCTGAATACACTATATGTAGATAAAAACCTAAAGTATCATGGTTTAATACAGGCATTTTCTAGAACCAATAGGATATTAAATGCTAGTAAACCTTATGGGCATGTTTTAGATTTTCGTAACCAACAAAATAACGTAGATGAAGCCATTGCCTTATTCTCTGGCGAAGATACTAGCAAAGCTAAAGAGATTTGGTTGGTAGACGCTGCACCTGTGGTGATTGGCAAATTTGAACAAGCTGTAAAAGAGCTAGAACAATTTATGACGACTAGCGGTTTGGCAAATCGAGCAGAAGATGTAGCTAATTTGAAAGGTGATTTGGCAAGAGCGGAATTTATTAATCATTTTAAAGAGGTACAACGTTACAAAACCCAATTAGAGCAATACACCGATTTAGATGAAGAAGATAAGGCGAAAATTGAAAGTGTATTGTCAGAGGAAGCCTTACGACCATTTAAGATTGCTTATTTAGAAACCGCCAAACGTTTAAAAGAAAAACAGGATAAGGATAGCGACAATTTACCAGATGATGTGCAGGAATTAGATTTCGAGTTTGTATTGTTTGCTTCTGCCGTAGTAGATTACGACTACATTATGGGCTTGATTGCTAAGTATACCAATGCGAAACCTTCTAAACAGAAAATGACGCAGGAACAATTGATTAATCTCTTAAGTTCTAGTGCCAATTTAATGGATGCTAAGGAAGATATTACCGACTACATTAAATCTTTAGAAGTAGGCAAAACCTTGTCTGAAAAAGAAATACGAGAAGGTTATGAAAACTTTAGAGAAGAAAAATCTAATAAAGAATTGACGGTAATTGCCCACAAACATGGCTTGGAAATTAAGTCTCTAAAAATATTTGTGGATGGCGTGGTAGAGCGAATGATATTTGATGGTGAAGCACTAAGTGATTTATTAGCACCATTAGAATTGGGTTGGAAAGATAGAGCCAAAAAAGAAAATGCTTTAATGGAAGATTTAGTACCACAATTGAAAAAGGCAGTGCAAGGCGGGGAAATTGCAGGATTATCAGCTTATGAATAAAAAAATAGAGAATAACTTGGTGCCGAGGTTGAGGTTTCCTGAATTTACTAATATTGAAGGTTGGGAAAGAAAAGAGCTAGGAGAAATCTCAGAGATTGTCAGAGGTGGTTCACCTCGCCCCATACAAGATTATTTAACAACAAAAAAGGATGGGTTAAATTGGCTTAAGATTGCGGATGTTCCGTCAGATTCTAAATATATAACCAAGACAAAAGAAAGAGTAATTCAAAAAGCATTAAGTAGTACAAGGGAAGTTAAAAATGGAGATTTGATTTTATCAAATTCAATGAGCTTTGGCAGACCGTATATTTTAAAAATTACAACTTGTATACACGATGGTTGGATAGCAATTAGAAAGATTTCAAGTGTCACTTTTGAAGACTATCTATATTATTATATTTCTTCAGAAGTAAGTCAAAGGTATTTTTTGTCCCAAGCTGCAGGTGCGGCGGTTAAAAACCTGAACGCCGAAATTATTAAGCTTTTACCGACTTATTTTTCAAAAAATAAAAAAGAACAAAAAAAAATAGCCGATTGCCTTTCTTCTTTAGATGATTTAATTAGCGCAGAAAATGAAAGGTTAAATGCGTTGAAAGAGCATAAAAAAGGATTGATGCAACAATTGTTTCCTGTAGAAGGGGAAAAAGTACCGAAATTGCGTTTTCCAGAGTTTAAAGATAATGGGGAGTGGGAGGAAAAAGAACTAATAAAATTGGCGGATAAAAAAGTTCGATGGAGTTTCACAGGAGGGCCTTTTGGATCAAATCTCAAAGCAACCGATTACACTCCTAATGGTATAAGAATAATTCAATTACAAAATATTGGTGAAGGTAGGTTTATAGATAAATATAAGATTTTCACTTCACAAGATAAGGCAGATGAACTATTGGGTTGTAATATTTACTCTGGCGACATTATTCTATCAAAAATGGGAGAACCGGTAGGTAGAGCTTGTATAATTCCAGAAAACTTGAAAAGAGCCGTGATGGCTTCTGATGGAATAAGATTTGTTGTAGATGAAAAACACTATGACAAATATTTCATTTTCACATTAATAAATTCCGAAAAAATAAGAGAAACAATTGACAAGAGAGCTACAGGTTCTACAAGAAAAAGGATAGGGTTAGATGAACTGAAACAAATTCCTCTACTAATACCAAGTTCAAAGGATGAGCAGACAAAAATAGGGGAGTTAATATTCTCTTTAGATACTCAAATTTTGTCAAGTGAGACTAGAATAGACAGTTTAAACCTTCACAAAAAAGGATTAATGCAAGGTTTGTTTCCGAATATTAATTAATGCTATAATGGCTAAAAAGATTTATACCTATAAAAGCCTTTCTAAACTTGGTATCAGGTTGAAAGATGACTTAAGTGAAGCAGACTATGTTTTACTTTATGCACACAACGGTACTGGTAAAACTAGGGCATCTATGGAATTTAAAGATAGGGCAAAAAAGGGTAAAACTAAACAAGCCGATACGCTTTACTTTAATGCGTTTACTGAAGATTTATTCTCTTGGGATAATGATTTAGAATATGATAAGGAAAGAGTGTTAAAAATTAATTCACATTCTAAGTTTTTTAGTGGCTTTGAGGAACTAGAATTGGAAAATAGGATACGCCCTTTTTTAAGCCGTTATGCAGATTTCGATTTTTCTATCAATTACGAAAAGTGGCAGGTGAGTTTTAATCGCGAAGTGCGAGTAACAAAGAATATTGATGGCGAAATAAAGGAAGTTACGGAAATTGTACATAACATTAAAGTATCAAGAGGTGAAGAAAACGTATTTATATGGTGTTTGTTTTTAGCTATCTGTCAGTTAGCTATAGATGGTGCTGAGGCTTATAGTTGGGTAAAGTATTTTTATATAGATGATCCTATTTCTTCTTTAGATGACAATAATGCCATTGCAGTAGCTAGCGACCTGTCGCAATTGTTGAAACAGGCAAAAGGTAAAATTAAAGTAGTTGTTTCATCACATCACGTGTTGTTCTTTAATGTAGTGTGTAACGAACTAAAAAAAGAAATACATAAAAAATATTTTCTGTACAAAAAGGCTGATCATACTTATACGTTAAGAAATACTACAGACACGCCTTATTTTCATCACATTGCCTTATTAGATGAATTAAAGCAGGCAGCTACGCTTGGAAATATCAAAACTTATCATTTCAATACGCTTCGAAGTATCCTAGAAAAAACATCTTCTTTTTTCGGTTATAATGATTTTGGTAAATGTATTTACGATGTAGAAGACCAATTACTTTATGAAAGAGCTTTAAATTTATTAAGTCATGGTAAATATTCTATTTACGAACCTGTAGATATGAACGAAGACAATAAAGATTTATTTAAGCGAATATTAAATGCTTTTTTAAATAAACACGAATTTGAATTACCAACATACTAATAGAAAACGCACCGCAACTAGCATAATAACATGACCGCATTAGAACAACAACAATTAGGTAAAACACTTTGGGCAATAGCAGATGATTTGCGAGGCTCGATGAACGCAGATGATTTCCGTGATTATATGCTTTCATTTCTGTTTTTACGCTACTTGTCTGAAAATTATGAGCAAGCTGCCAAAAAAGAATTAGGTGGAGATTATCCAATTTTAGATGTTACAGATAAACGTGCGCCTTTAGCGGTTTGGTATCAAGCTAACAAAGCAGATATTATTGAGTTTGAAAAACTAATGCGCCGTAAGGTGCATTATGTAATAGAGCCGCAACATTTATGGGCAAGTATTGCGGAGATGGCTCGTAAGCAAGATGGAGAATTACTGAGTACTTTACAAGAAGGATTTAAATACATAGAGAATGAATCATTTGAAAGTACTTTTCAAGGCTTATTCTCCGAAATTAACTTAGATTCTGATAAGTTAGGTAAAAACTACACAGAACGTAATAAGAGACTTTGTACCATTATTCAGAAAATATCTGAAGGCATTGGTAGGTTCTCATCCGATGCAGATACCTTAGGTGATGCTTATGAATATTTGATTGGGCAATTTGCTGCGGGTTCAGGTAAAAAAGCAGGTGAATTTTATACGCCGCAACAATTGTCTACCATACTTTCTAAAATTGTGGTGTTGGATAGCCAAGACCCTGCATTAGGTGCCAAATCCAAAATAGATAAAGTCATCGATTTTGCCTGTGGTTCGGGTTCTTTATTATTAAACGTTCGTGAGCAATTAAGAAAAGCAGGGGGTAAAATAGGTAAGATTTACGGACAGGAGTATAACATCACTACCTATAACTTGGCGAGGATGAATATGCTTTTGCACGGTGTAAAAGATACTGAGTTTGCTATTCATCATGGCGATTCTTTAGCCAACGATTGGGACATTTTAAATGAAATGAACCCAGCTAAAAAGATGGAATTTGATGCCATTGTAGCTAATCCACCTTTTAGTTACCGTTGGGAGCCTAACGAAGTGATGGGTGAAGATTTTCGTTTTAAAAGCTATGGTTTAGCGCCTAAGTCGGCCGCAGATTTCGCTTTCTTATTACACGGATTTCACTTTTTAAGTGATAGTGGTACAATGGCCATCATTTTACCACATGGCGTACTGTTTAGAGGCGGTGCAGAAGAGCGTATCCGTACTAAACTGTTAAAAGACAATCATATTGATACGGTAATTGGTTTACCGCCAAACCTTTTCTTCTCTACAGGAATACCTGTCTGTATCATCGTGCTTAAAAAATGTAAGAAGTTTGATGATGTGTTATTCATTAATGGTGCTGAGCATTTTGAAAAAGGAAAACGCCAAAACAGACTACGTGATGGAGAGGGGGATGAACCGAATGATATTGAGAAAATTGTAGCTACTTATAAAAATCGTTTAGAAGAAACTCGCTACTCTCGTCGTGTTTCTATGGATGAGATAGAGCAGAATGGTTACAATTTGAATATTTCAAGATATGTTTCTACTTCTATAGAAGAAGAGATCATAGATTTAGCTGAAGTAAATACAAAGCTTACTGCAATTAACGAGAAGATAGAAGACGCTCGAAAAAGGCATAATGAGTTTTTGAAGGAGTTGGGTTTGGATGAGATTTAATACATGTCAAATTGTACAAAAATTTCCTTATAACCGAGTAATTAAGTCTCAACAATACAAAGTGATACTTCTAGATTTCAAGATACAGGACATATTTTATCGTTAATTTAGTTTTATGCTACTCTTCAAAACCAACAAACAAAATTTGTCTTCCCTTAAAGAAATACCCTTTAAGCTGGAGCGGGATTTACAGAAAATTTTTGAGGCTCATTTAACCGAACTTACGCAGTTAACCTTAGTTAAATCGGAGTTTATCATTAAGAATTACCGATTAGATACTTTGGCTTTTGACGAAACCGCTAAGGCTTTTGTGGTAATAGAGTATAAGAGAAGTAACAGCAATAGTGTGGTAGACCAAGGGATTGCTTACCTCAATTTGATGCTCGATTACAAGGCGGAGTTTATCGTTGAATATAACGAGCGATTTACGAAAAGCCTACGTAGGGATGAAGTTGATTGGTCGCAGACAAAAGTCATGTTTGTATCGCCAGGTTTTAATGAAAACCAAAAGCAGGCCACAAACTTTAAAGACCTAGCTATAGAACTTTGGGAGGTAAAGCAATTTGAAGGAGAAATTTTAACAGTTAATCCCATCAAAAAAAGTAAATCGGCACCGAGCATTAAACAACTTCAGGGTACTGAAGATACCGAATTTAAAAAAGTGGTTAACGAGATTAAAGTTTACACGGAAGAGGATCATTTGCAAGATAAGAGGGAAGAGGTTAAGGAGCTTTATGAAACATTTAAGGACGCTATTTTGAACTTGGCGAACGATACGGATATTAAGCCCAAAAAGCAAGAGATTGGATTTACTAGAAACGGAAAGATATTTAGTGATATATGTATACTTAAAAACAGCTTGAAGCTTTGGGTAAATCTTAAAAAAGGGAAACTGGATGATCCGAAGGGGCTAGCTAGAGATGTTTCAAGGTTAGGACATTGGGGAAATGGTGATTATGAAATTGCGATTAAGGATACCAAGGATTTGGAATATATTATGAGTTTGGTTAAACAGGCTATTCCTGACTACTGGTTAACTTAATCTTTTTAAGTTAGATTGAAATTTGAGCAATAAAAAATGAAGCCTGTTTTTTCTAGAAATGAAGATATTGATAAGATGTCTTTTTTAAACTGGCGTATCTCAAAAGATGACGATATCCAGAATCTAATTAATATAGCAAACGGCTATCTGGAGGCGTCTATAAGATTAGCTAAGTTATGTCTTATAACTAATCACAATAAGATTGCCGATATACTTATTTTTCCAGTTTTAAATAATGCAAATCATGGGATTGAAATATATCTGAAAGCAATTATTTGGACATTGAACAAGATTTTAAATTCAGGTGAAAGAACTCAGCGAGGTCATAACCTAAAACAGCTTTATAGAACTGTAGTATCTAAAATTAAATCTTATGGTGGGGGAATAACTCTCCATGAATTTAATGTGTCGACAATAGGACTTAAAAGTTATATTGACGAATTATTTGAGACGATTAAAGGGGGCGATAAAAAGGATAACATGGATTTTTCAAGATATCCCTTTAATACAAATTATGAAAGTCATTTTTATGTTGAGAAGTTAGGTAATGTAGAAGTTGACCTTGAAAATTTTGTTGAACGCTTTGAAGAAATTAAAACTGCACTTGATAATATTGCTTCCTATTTATATTATGATGAAATGACTGATTAGGTCTTCTTAGAGGGGTGGAAGATGGGGTTCGAACCTATGACTTAAAATTCAATACTCCAATTGGATTCCAATCGAAAACCTATTCTTTATGCTACCCAGAGCGGGATCAACCTTATAGGTTATACAGTGATAATTATTTTTCTTCTAGAAAAGGCTAATAATTCATGGAATGAATCTATAGATCGTTAGTCATTAGATTTTGACAGATTAATAGATAACTATATCATACGTTAAAAAAAACTTCTTTTGGTTTTCTATATTAGACTTGACCAACCTATAACCTTATTTACTTTAAAATAAATTATGAATATTAGAGCACTTATACCCAAACATAAAGACGACCAAAAAGTAATAGACCAACTTAAAGCGCTTTCATTTGAACAAATAGCACCTATTGTTCCCGATCTGTTGGAATGGCTTCAGGATATGAATTGGCCAATTGCAAGACCAATAGCAGATATTCTAGCGCCATTTGTGGATAGAATGGTGCCCGAAATTATCAAGATATTTAAAACCAATGATGGAACTTGGAAAATGTGGGTACTTGCAAACCTGGCCAGGTACACCAGGGATCCTATTTTGTTAAGCGAAATAGAACGCATGGCAAAATTCCCAACTAGGGACGAAATTGAAGAGGAGGCCCACCTAGAGGCAATAGCCATTTTAAATGGAATGGATGAATGAAATATTTTCCAATTATTCCCAGTATTTGTGCTATAAAATTATAGAATAGTCATCAGAGTGAGGGGATAATATAATGTTGGTTTTTAGCCAAAGTGCTTTTTGTTTATGCAAAATGCAACTTCATTAATCAAATTAGCATTGTCGGAAAAAACATACCTAGAAAAATAAAGGTTATGATTATCATTAATGAAATCAATTAATTTATCCGTGGCCCTTTCATAAGTGGTCACCTTTTGTGTGTTTATCTCTTCGAAACGCTTATCAATTTTTAATGTATTTACACATAAACACATTGACGGCGTTAAAGGGAAAAAAACTACAACTTCTTTATCAAATTTTGTATTGTGTATTACATTATTATAATCCAAAGAGAAACCTGGATTATCAGTTATAATAAACCTATGATCTGATATATAAACTTTCCATTGAAAGTGCTGTAGGTGTTGTGAAATTTTTACATGCATTTCGTCATTTCTACTCCTTGCCATAGCGATACTTGAGAGATGGCTTTCAGCATGTTGCTCTGGATATTCAATATAATCACGTTTGACTTTTTCCGAGCATTTCTCAAATTGCTCTTTAGCATCATCTGGAAATCTACCTTCACTATCCAGATCAATCTGCTTTTTCAGCTCACTTAAGTCGTATTCAAGAATATCTTTAAGTGCCTTAGATACCACTTTCTCCCGATAATAGTTGTTTCTTATTTTCAGATCTAGCAGAACATAAATAAGCAGGTGTGCATCTTTGATAAGCAGTGCTTTCTGACGAGATTTTATTTTTGTGATTAATTTAGGGTATTCTGATTCATATGCATGAAACGATTTTTCGATGTGAAGTGGTGACAGGTCAAATATATCCGGATTTTTTGCTTTAAAAGATGGCTTTAATGTATAAAAGTCCTTTGATCTACAAACTTCCGCAGGATATTTAGGCTGGTCAAAGACTTTACGATCAAATTTAAGTAAAGAGCAATCCAAGCAATGTAACTTGCCTTCTTTGTTTCGAAATTCTTTTAAATAAACTTCTGGTAAAAAATGTTGTTTCATACACTAAGCTATTAAAAATAGCTATTTTGGTTTTTGGTTATTGATCTAAGTATAGAGTAGGCCCCAGCGAATGCTCGCGCTAGAGTGAGGTTTTGATTTGGCTTCTCAGTTAATTTTTTTATAATCTACCTCCCTCTTGTTTTTTTCTAATTCTTACAATTGCTTTAATGCCAAAATAAATGAATTTGCTAGTTTTTAATTTTTGATATTGTCGTACTCTTCATTAAAGAAATCAGAAAGTTTATATCCGATTTTATCTAGAATTTTTATTAAAGAGCTAATTCTAAGGTCTTGAGATCCTGCTTCGTATTTCCCATACTGAGCTCTATCCAATCCATGCTGAAGTGCAAATTTATCTGAATTACTAAAACTCAAGCCTTTTCGGATTGCTTTAAGGCGAAGGCCTATTTTTTTAATGTCAACTGGTATTTGCTCTTTTTCTTTGTCCTTAGCCATTTTTTCTCCTAAAAAACTAATCTGTGAAAAAAAATTATTTTATTTTACTCTTAATTAAGAGTATTTTTTTATATTTGATTATTATTTAAGGTTTTAATTAAGAGTCTCTCTTGACAAATTCTCACAAAAACTAGAGCAGAGACAATAGATTAATGCCTGTGGTGATATTTTGCGTACTTTTGTATGCACTATAGCGCTACGGGCTCTATTGTAAATCCATGCTCCAGGCCGTGAGAAGCCCGTCAAGATGGTATTTAGAGCCCTGCTATAGTGCTCTTTTACCATAACAAGACTCGTATTGTCCATACGAGCATGGGAAGAAAAAACAGCTTATCAATTTTACCGCACTATTGCCGAAAAGGCAATGAGGGCCTGCTGTTGCCTCTTTTCTACGCCAATAAACCTGTATGGTTTTATCCAGCCATCATCTTCTGTAGTATTCCACCTAAACATATTAACCTAAAACAATTATGGAAAAAGCAACTTTAACCCCCACCGAAAATTCGGGGCACCTCAATGCATTGGTAGCCCTATTGGTAGAAAAGTTCAGCCCCCTGCAGGTGTACCAGTATGCATGGGCCACACAGCGGGAACAGCTGGGCAGCACCTTCTTGGGCGAGCGGCGGCAGGAAGAGGAGATCTTTTACCTACTGCTCATTACCGAGGGCACGGCCTGTATAGAGAACGAGATACAGCAATATGCGGACAGCAGTTATAAAGGGGCACGGGCCATTGTACATGCCCATGCGGAGGCCACCCTAAGGCAGAACGTGGCGAACACCAACTATTATTTCTGTTCGGTACTGAACCGTGGGCAGCTGCTCTACAGTGCCAATGGGCTTGCCGGCCCCAACATGGTGCCCATGCCACGGCCCGAAAGGCGACTGAAAATGGCAAAGCAGCACTGGAAGCACCGCAGGGCCATGGCCATGGGCTTTCTGGTGGCCGCCGAGCGCTCTATAGAGGAGGGGCACGAGAGCGTTAGCGTTTTCCTGCTGTACCAGGTGGCAGAGCAGGTGTGCATAGGCCTTATATGGGTATTTATGGGCTACAAGACCGATGTGCGCAACCTTAGGCGCCTGCTGTACGTATGCGGCTGTTTCTCCAAGGAGCCCTTAAGGCACTTTATGGGCACAGCCGAAAACGAGGAGCTGCTGTCGCTCATCATAAAGGGATATGTAGAAACCCGCCACCAGGATGGCTTTATGTTGGAGTGCAGCCTTGCCTACCGCTTTTTGGCACTGGTAGAGGGCTTTCTGGAACTGGCCAACGGCATGTGCCAGAAAAAGTTTGTGGAGATGAGGGCCGCACTTAATCAGGTAGCGGAACAAGCGGCAATAGAGGTGGTAATGGAAACAGCGGGGCAAAACCACCATAAGGAATTTATACCGTTTATATAGGGCATAGATTAGAGAAATAGGGGGGCAAAGGCCAAGCCTGCCCCATCTTTGCTTTCTCTTTATGCTTTTGCTTTTGGCTTGAACCATGTGTTTGGATGTATTTCACTAAACTTTGTCTTGACACAAAGTTTAACAACTTGAGCAAGGCGAAAGCATGCCTACCTTTAAAATCACAAATAAACAAGGCATAACGTCAAGGCGGTATTGCCTTCCTTGCACTAGTCTGGCGAAACTTTTTCGGCGAAATTAGAAGGTCTTCCCTTTGCGCTTTCCCTTTGCACGATTGTCTAATTTCTTGTATGGTGCTGCTTGTTCGTAAGTGAGGAAGTTCCGCTGCCTATTGCGGTGGAATCCAATAAGACCGTTTTGCGTTCTTGGGAATGTTCTTCGGACTTCCAACAATTAACCAGTTAAGCAATTCACCGATTAACCAATCCCGGTCTTTGCTCTTTGTTCCTTACTCCTTGTTCTCTCAAACATCCAAACTTCGGACTCCGGACCTCCGACTTCGGACTTCCAGCAATTAACCAGTTAAGCAATTCACCGATTAACCAATCCCGGTCTTTGTTCCTTACTCCTTGTTCTCTCAAATATCCAAACTTCGGACTCCGGACCTCCGACTTCGGACTTTAAGTAATTCAGCGATTTCGGTCTTTGCTCTTTACCCCTTGCTCTTCCAATGCCCAAACCTCCGACTCTAAGCAATTACAATAATTTTTTTTAAAATAAAAAGGTCCTTTTGCCACTTTATACTGTCTTGAAAATAGTAACCATCTAAAACTCATTTTATGAAGTCTAAATTTTTTCTAACGCTCTTGGCATCGTTATGCCTATCGGTGGGCTATGCGCAAAGTGTAGTCATCAACAAAATCTATAATTCGGGTGTAACCTCCCCGCAAGGCCAGGATGATGTGGTAGAGCTTTTGGTCACCCAGGACCATTTGGACATGCGCAACCTTATACTTAAAGATTTTTCGGGGGGAAGTGCAGCTAACACTACCTCTTTTAGTGAGGGCGCCTACTTTAAATTTAAGGATGTCCCTTTTTGGCGTTCGCTAAGGATTGGTACGGTCATCGTGCTCAGAAGGCTGACCACTTTGCCCAACTACCAACAGGATACAGATCCTTTGGATAAAGTCTTGGACCTGGCCCTCGAGACCGGAGATTATTTTGAATACAACAATTCCGGAGGAATTTTTAACATCACCAACTACGATATGTTGATGATCAAAAGTGGCAATGGCACGGGGACAGCTAATGCAATACACACTGTGGCCTGCGGCATTAACGACGATAATGCCACCTTTGAAGCGATCAGCGGTCCCAAAATGAGGACGAATAAGATAGTGCCCACCAGCGGATTCTTATATCCGATGAATACCAGCCTGACACTTGCGGACTTTAGCACTGAAAATGCCTGGTACAGTACTACGGGCAATCCCATTGCGCTAACCTGGGGAACGGGTTCTGGAACTGGTAACGTAGCATTTGTAAACTACTTGCGCAGCCTTGGCGACTACAACTATATGCACCGTAGCGGAGATGAGGAAATTGCGGGCAATAAATCCTTTAGCGGGAATATTTCGATAGGTACTACAGACTCGAAAGGTTATAAATTGGCTATTGCAGGTAATATGATTGCCGAGGAAATTAAAGTGAAATTGCAAGGCACCTGGCCCGACTATGTTTTTCATAAAGATTATCAATTGCCAAGTTTAACAGAACTTGAGCAATTCATCGGGGAAAATAATCACTTGCCGGGCGTACCTTCCGAAAAGGAGGTAAAGGAAGCAGGAAATATCTCCCTGGGCGAGATGAACAAGATCTTGCTCAAGAAGATAGAGGAGCTCACCCTATATGTTATTGAGCAACAGAAGGTCATAAACAAAATTTTAGAAAATAAAAAATAACGTTTATGCTAAGAAATATACTGGCCATTGCTGTTGTCCTTTTGGGATTACAGCAGTCATATGCTCAAGAGAGGGGTACTAATATTACTTCCGATCCTGTAGTTGGCGGGGCGGAAAGCTCATTCTTTAACACACCAAAAACTTTATCTAAAGGCCAGATGGCCAAAAGCTACAACTTATTTTCGAAGAACTTGAATGCCTTTAACCTCAATATTTCCCTTGATTATGATGGAGGGAACGGTTTAAAGATCTATAACCCTGGAAGTGTAGTAGGAAAAGGCTGGAAATTGGATGTAGGAGGGATGATTGTAAGGGAAAAGAGGGGCAGGGCCGATGAAGACTTCTTTAATAAGGGTATGATAGAAGAAACAGGGCATGAAGATGGCCCGATCAATCATAACCACGACTATGTTGGGGTACTACATACCAATAATAACCACTGGACTTCCCTTCCCAATGACCAGGTTCACCTATTCGATCTATCAGAAGGAGATACGATCTATAATGTATATAATAGATACATAGATAATTCGTATGACGTCTTTAATTTCAATATGTTAGGCAGAAACGGAAAGTTTGTACTGTATAAGGAAGGCGGGGTAATTAAGGCAAAAACATTTCCCAAAATGAATATCAAGGTCAATGTGTATATGGATTATGAGGTGAATAAGGACAGTTTACGGATGGGAACGGTGCTAAATCCTACCATAGGTGCATTTGGCATCATAGATGAATATAGCAATACCTATTTCTTTGAAAAGGCAGATGTTGCCTATGAATCTATAGGTGGAGATACACTGTCGAAAGAAAATCCGGAAATTGACAGTTGGCAGTTGAAAATGATCATTCCCCACTATCCGATGGTCAATGGAGATAACAATATTTTAAAAAATGCCATTACATTCGATTACTATAAAATAGACTTGAAATCAATTATTTCAAACCCTGAAGGATTTAGCTATGTAACCATCAGTAAATTACCTAAACCTTATAATTTTAGTGAATATGGTGATAGAAATTTAATGTCGCCAAGTTCAATTGTTTCGACACCAAAATCAATCAAATTCCCTGATGGTACCCTGGTTAAGTTTAATTATCAACACGAATTTATAGCCGGTAAGAATGTTGGAAATCAAATTGGACTTTTGAATAATATTGAAATAATTGAAGATCAAGGTGTCGTGTCGAAAAAATATGACTTTAAATACCAAAGGGCCAAATTGCTTGGTGGAAATTTAACCTATGAAGATCTTTCGGTCATTAACGACCCATACATTATTCCTATCTATTTTTACGAATGGTATCTTAAAGCATTTGAATACAATGGCAAACAGGAGAACAGCTTTGAATATTACCATAGCAATGTACTGAACGAGGCTAGTTTAATAACTTATACCCGTGATGTATTAAAATCTGCAGATTATTTTGGTTACCCAAATGGAGATATGACCAGCACAGCGTTTGCCTTATCTAGCCTATCATCAGACAATAGATTGCCCAACCAGAATTTTACCCATATGGGCATGTTAAAGCAGATCAACTACCGCAATGGCGGTTATGAACATTTCGTATACGAGCCCAATCTCAGGGATAGCTTGGGTATAACCATGACGGTAGGTGGCGTACGGATCAGGAGGCACAGCCTAATAGACCCTACCAACCCCATGAACAATAGGATAATGGAGTATAGCTATAAAAACATAGCAGATACCACAAAATCTTCTGGTTTTTTAGGTAATACGCCCAAATTAGTCAAATATTTCCATGTGCATCAGAACACCTATCCGGCAGCGATTAACACAAATTATTATATTATCCATCCTTTGGGACACAATTCACAAATTGCTAATCTAATAGGTTACTCGGCGGTAAAAGAAAAACAATACCAGTTCAATGGGAGCAATTATGAACATTTCAAGACCATACAATATACCTATACTGATGCAGGTAATGTAAACAGTAGTTTTATGCCTGCCGATTATGATTATCCGATCGACATCTATATGGATATGCCTACGTGGATTTTTGGACACCTGCTAAACAAAACGGAATACGATAGGAATGGCAAGAAAATAAGAGAGGAAGTCAATACTTATGACATTGCACAATATAGGGACCTGGAGATAAAATCCATGAAACTGGAACTTTATGCTGTGAGGCATATATGGAATGATACGAAATATTTTAATAGTATATATAGAAAAGTATTAGCTCAATATTATTATCCGATTACCGGTAAAGTTAATTTGGCTAGTAAAACTTTTATAGAATATGATTTGAGCAATGGCTCAAACCTCTATAGTACATCTAAAAGTGAAACTTACACATACAATAACCTTAATCAATTATCATCGAAATTCTTTAATGATAATAATGGGCAACACTATAAATCTAATAAGTATTATTATTTGGACGATTACGATATCCCAACATTGGTAGAAAAGTATGATAAAAATAATAACCTAATAGAAGCTGTTAATTATGAGTATGTTAAAAGCTCCCGTTATTTAGTAGGATCTCATTACCCTTACCTTAAGGAAGCGGCAGCGTTTCCAATGATGGATTATAGCCTGGCAAAAATATATCAATCCAGAATGACAAGTCCCGTTGCTGCGGGTACCATACCTTTATATAATGGTGGCTTGAATATACAGCCTGGAAGGGCATTGGAGTTGGTTGAACAAAAAAGCATTGACAGTTATGGAAATACCATCAGCGAAACCGATGAATTTGGGGTAAAGACCCATTACCTGTATGACAAATATCAGAAACCCATTGCCACTTTTCACAATGGAGAAAGCAACCAGTTTAAATATTTTTCATTCGAAGACTATGAACAACAAGTATTAGACCCCGAAATAGGTTATATAGAACCGGATATATTCAACAATACCAGGATCGGTCTTTCGGGATCGAGAATTTCGCTATCAGATACACAGGCCATTAGTGGAAGCAAGGCTATAGAGGGCGATTTCTTTATAGAAATGCCTGCCGGAAAATACCACATCAAATTATGGGCAAAAGGATCGGGAATTTTAATAGTGGGGCCAGAGGGCGTAGTTGAATTTAACCAACTTGGTACGGTGGTTAACTTGTCTAGCGAATGGAAATTATACGATTTCTCAATGGTTGTACCTACAAATGGCAGGATAGATTTTGGAATTTTCGGAGGCTATCTTGATAACCTGATGATCTATCCGGAGAATGGGAGTATTACGGCCACGGCCTATCACTACAATACCGCTTACGGGGCCCAATATTTCCTCAGGACCTTTAGTACGGTGCCCAACGGAATGGTCAGTATTGCTGATTTCGACAGGAACGGCAGGCCGCTCAATGTTCGCGACCATAAGCAGAATATCAAGGAGAACAAGGTCTATGTAGAACCATAGCCGCTATGAATTTATTGTTACGCTCACCCATTAAGAGTTTTATACTTATGAAGACTTTATTACTGCCCGTACTGCTGTGCATTTTTTCGCTGGCATTGCAGGGCCAACAATATACCAACGGCCTGCCGATCACCGGTCAGAATGTGTCGCAGGCCTATTATCATGAACAGGAGATCACCATCAAGGCGCCCTTCAGTTCGGCACCCGGTTTTTCAGCTGCCATAAGGCCCTATATCAATACCAACCTGCTGGAACTGAACAGGCCAGCGGTGATCAGCCATGTGGTAAGGAGGCCAGGGCTGACCACTAGCACCGCCGTGGGCACAGCCGTAACCGGTAGCGTGACCAGGAGCTACAGCTTTTTGGACGCTTTCGGTAGGCTGGGCCAGACGGTGGTCAAGGACTACGCCAATATGGGCACCGACCTGATACAGCCCCAGACCTACGAAATGTCCTTTAGGGGACAAAAGAGCTACCTGCCCTATACAGCCAGCTACAATGGCGACAGCTTTCGTAGCAATGCGCTAAAGGGCAGCAATGGCTATGCCGATAGTGAGCAGCGCCAGTACTACCTGGCCCCACCGGCAAATGTAACGGGGGCGGGGGCTTCCGGTAACGCCTTTTCAGAAATCAGGACAGAAGACTTTGGGGGCCGACCACTGGAGCAGGCCGGCCCTGGCGAGCACCACAAGCTAGGAAGCGGCCATACTGTTACCAGCGCTTATACCTTTAATGGCATCAGCGAACTGAGACAATGGCAGGCTACAACAGGTGGACTGTCTACAGCAGGGTATTATGATCCCGCCATCAATACCATCTACAAGACCGTATCGGTAGATGGAGACGGCCAGACCGGCATCAGCTACAGTGACGTGGAGGGCAGGCTGTTGGCCAGTACCAAAATGCTGGGGAGCACGCCACTGACCACCTATTATGTATACGATGGTTTCGACCGTTTGGCCTATGTCATACCACCGCTGCCTGCAGAACTCGGCAGCCCAAGCTCTATTGAGGAAACCGACCATGTGTTCAAGAATTTTTTATATGCCTACAGGTATGATAAATATGGTAGGGTAACAGAGAAGCATGTGCCTTCGCAGGGCTGGACGGAACTGGTGTACAACAAACGTAACCAAGCAGTGCTCACGCAGAACGCCGTACAAAAGGCAGAAGGCAAATGGAGCTTTGCCAAATATGACGCCAACGATCGTGCCGTATATAGTGGGATCTATCTTTCGGCAGACAGTAGAGAAACGCTGCAGAACATGGCCAACAGCTACACCGGTGCCCTGTACGAAAGTGCTGCACCAGCTACGGGCATGGGCTATACGGATGTGAGTTTCCCCACTGGCCTTAACGGTACCAACGGTAAGATACATACGGTAGACTATTATGACCACTACAATTTCCTGGCCAATACCAACATCAACAATCAGACTGACGCAGCTGTATTTACTGCACCACTTGCAGATACCCTGATGAAAGTGCCAGAAGGTATGGTTACCGGTAGGTTGGTTAACGTATTGGGCACCGGTGATTACCTGTTGCAGGTACTACATTACGATCAGAACCTCAACGTGGTAAGAACCATAGTACAACATTACTATGGGAAAAAGAAAGATGCGGGCAATTATGAGGTATATACCACCCTATACAATTTTGTTGGCGAACCGGTTAAGGAAACCAAAACACATGCGGTAAATAAATCTACAGGTACCGCAGTGACCAATATCGAGACCCTTTATAGCTATGACCATATCGGAAGGCTACAGCAACTATCGCAGAAATACGATGGTTCGGATCCGGTGGTATTAGAGAGCTATAGCTATAATGAACTGGGACAGCTGGCGGTAAAGAAGTTACATGCTGTTAACGGAACGCAATATCTACAGCACATCGATATGCGATATACGATAGCTGGACAGCTAAAGAGCATCAATAATCCCGGCAATCTTGTCGATGAACACGATACCGGAAAAATGGATGCTTTTGCCATGACGCTATGGTATGAAGATTCGGCCAATAGTTCGGCAACTCCCAGATATAATGGTAAGATCAGTGCAGCTACCTGGCAAACCAAGGTGCCTTCGCTGCTCTCCGGTGTAATTGCCCAGGACGAAAAGACCTTTGCCTATCAATATGATCAGCTAGGCCGTTTAATCGATGGTCGATTCTCTTCGGCCAGCCTTCCTAACACTTTTAGGGAGCAGGCCACTTACGATAACTTGGGGAATGTACAGACCATGATGCGTAAAAATAAGCAAGGAGACGAACAACACAACCTTGCCTATAGCTATAGCACTGCAGGTGTAAGAAGCAACAAGTTGGCCAGTGTAACCGATACAGGTAGTGAGGGTATATCGAGCAATTATAGTTATGATGCTTCAGGCAACTTGAAGAGCGACAGTAGAAAACTGATATCAAATATCCTCTACAATGATTATGGACTGATCGACGAGGTGCAGTTTTCCGATAATAGGCTGCTGAAATACTACTACGATGCTGATGGCAATAAGCTTCAGACCGATGTTGTCATCGGTAGCAACCGGATCTCTAGATATTATACCGAAGATTTTGAATATGGCAATGACGGCAATCTGCTGTTCTGCTGGACACCTTCTGGTAGGTTGGTGCCCACTGGAACAGGATTTTCTCTGGAATACTTCATCAATGACCATAATGGCAGCCTAAGGGCCATTATTTCCGACAGGAACAATAATGGTCAGCTAGACGCAGATGAGGTCTTTGACCTTCGTGACTATTATCCATTTGGTTCTCAGCTGGCCTATGGCGGCAATATCCTGCCAGCTACGCTCAATGGATATGGTTTCGGGGGCAAGGAAGGTCAGGAACTTACCGGTCTTTTAGATTTCGGGGCTAGGCAATATGATGCTGTTCTTGGCCGTTGGACCGGTGCCGATCCCTTGGCGGAGATGGAATATTCCCTGACGATGTATCGTTACGCATTTAACGACCCGATCAACTTTACCGATCCCACGGGCCTTTGGGAGGGGCCCGACGATCCCGAGGACTACGACTATGTTGGCGAAGAAACCTTTGCATACAAGGAACGGCTAAAGGAAGTCAATATCCTGGGCTACCGTATGGGCATGCAGGACAGGATGGAGTTCCGCAACAAGTACGGGTATCCTATGGACCACTATACCGATGGTCGTCCAGATTATCAGGTACAGAACTATTTGTCGGCATACAAGGCCATACACGACCAACCTCCAATAGAACTCTATTACATAGAGGCCGTTTCCTTTCTAACCGGAGCAGGCGAAACTATAGAATTGGCGCAGATTAGTGTGGCATTGGCTAAATCTGCCTATAAATATGCGGCAAAAAAGGTAGCTTTGCAGTTGGCCAAGGGGGCAGCCAAGAAAATGGCTGTTAAGGCAGCCGCTAAGGGGGGATATATAAATTTGGCAAGCTCTGGACGAACAGCTCACATTATAGCTGGGGACGCAACTGGAGGAGGGCATGCATGGTTTGGAAGTTTAAAAAGTTTTGCAAACGGATTGACGGGGTCTAAAAGTATGTTCCCTGCAACATGGAGTAATTCCAAAATTATGCATGCAGTATCTGATGTTGCTGTTAATAATCAGTGGATTCAGCAGACGGGTAAGGCTGGTGCAATGTTTACCAAAAGTGGGCAGCCAGTAAGGTTTGTAATAGAAGGAACCTATCAAGGAACAAAAATGAGAGTAATTACAACCCATACAGATATAATAACAGCTTTTCCAATAAAATAAGATCATGAAAACACTGGTAAATGTCTTGTTAAGACTAATTGAGATTGCAAGAATTCTTGGATTAGATAATCGTGATTTAAAAAATGCTGAAGATTTTTTAATGCATAATGAGTTTGGTTTGTGCTTTGACACAATAATAACACAGATGTATGAATACGATATTGAAATTGATAATGAGTTTTATGAATCAATTTCTAAAATTGGCGAGAGGATGAATTTGAAACAAGAAAGTTATTCTTTTATGAAAGAACTAATAAGGGATGAGAGTAATATTCCTAAACCTGTGAAAGATGAATTGGCGAAGATTATCGCAGGCTTAATAGAGTAAAAATGCAGTTGCTGCTAAGACGGGAGGTTCATTAGTTAACCTGACTGAAGAAACATTTTCACAAGCCTTATTCAAAGGAGCAGAGAATGTTGGAGGCTATTCCGTTTATGGGACAAAGGGGTTAGTAGGAAATACATTTAATAGAAACATTTTCTTGCTGGAGGCTTCGGGCAGTAAGAGCTTATCAGGATTTAGGTCTTTTGTTGGAAGTTTAGAAAGAGAAGCTTTAGGCGCCGGTACAAATAAAATATCTATTTACGGTTCATCTGTTATTAACAAAGGCTTTCTTAATCCTAACATAGCCAGGCGCTTTGGTTACTCTTTTGAGCAATCAGGGAGTGGAGTGTTTTTACAAAAAGCTTTAAAATAAATCTACTATGAATACTACTGATAAATCGTCAACATATATATCAATTTTCAAAAGAAAAGGCGGTGAAGGTTTAACCACTAAAATTATTAAAGAAGCGGACAATAAAGATTATAATGGTTTGTTTGCTCAGTTAGAAAAAAATGAAAAGCCATTGCTTATTTACTTTTTAAACTTGCTGAATTGGTTTTTGCTTACTAATAATAGAATTTTGATGTGTAATGAGGGACAATCTATATTTTTATATCTTGCCGATATAATTGAAGTGCGCCCAGCATTACAAGAGGAAATGAAAGATAGGATTAGCGATAAACAAAAGTTTACACGGTTAAAAATAAAAACGAAAAATGAGGATTATTTTATTTGTAAATTGGAGAAAGGGCAACCTTATGAAGGAATTTATCAGGTGTTACATTTCATAGCGACCAACAACATTAGCAGTTGCTACTAAGGGGGGAGGGAACCTTTGGAAGGTCGGTTCTTACAGTGAGATTAAAGGGTTAGAAGTTGGGCTAGATGCACACCACGTAGGACAGAAAGCATTAATGAAAAACTTTGTTCCAGGATATAACTTAAATACAGCCCCTTCTATTTTGGTTCCAGAAGTTGGACATACAATTAGAGGAGTAAATGGTATTGTATCAAGAAGCACATCAGGATTTACAAATGCAAGGCAAGTATTAGGAAGAGATATTTTTGAGCTAAGACGTGTTTATGGTGGACAAGGAGTACCTAATAGTTCCCTTCAACAATTAATTCAAATGAATAAAACAATGTACCCAGGTGCATTTATAAAATAAAATATATGGAAGCATTAGAATTTGTAAAAAAACTCAAAGAACGAGTAATTGAAAATGACAATAAAGTCTATCAAAATTTGCTTGCTACAACCATCGAAGCAAAAGACCCAATATGGCAAGGTATTTTACCAACGTATAAAAATATGAATAAAGATCAGCAAGCGGCTTTCTTGCAGTTTTTACGAATGATCCAAGTGAATACTCTTTCTCATATATTGGGAGTGTTGGATGGTAGCACTACCTTATCTGAGAATGATGTAAACTTTATTCTTAAGACAGAGGAAAAGGACGAACTAATTAATGGTGATTTGCAGGATATTTTTTTAGGAATGGAAGAAATGTAGTTAGGTTAATTATAAAGCCGCTAAGGGGGGAACTACGACAGTTTATAGGAATTTTGGATGGAATGAGTATAAAGCACTTCGTGCAAGTGGTAACAATTTTGAAATAGGTTCAAACTTTGGTTCAAAACAGTTTTGGTTAGATAAGCAAGGAATTAATCATTTCAATATGTTAAAAATAAAAGATACAATACTAATTAATGAATATGGACAGGGAATAACTGATATCTCTCCCATTCTAAGTCTATTTAAAAATTTTAGTATAGAAGAAAAAAGAGATTATCTTGAAGAAATAGCATCTCTTATTTTACAATCTAAGCCAAACAATAATGATATAGGGACAGCAATAAAAGAAAGTCAATTAAGGGTAACTTATACGCCATGTGTTTTACTTAGAAAAGGAGTTGAAAATCATAATTTAAAAAAAATAATCACTTTGCCAGAGGCTGAATTAGAAAAGGTTTTGATGTTGCTCATGAGTTTATTTAAAATAGCTTACCAGAGAAGATTCATTGAAGAGAAAAATAATCCTGGTAAATGGTGGTATTGGGATTTATCTGATAAAAATAATATTCTGAAGATAGAAAGTATGATTAAGAATAGCAGTTGCCGCTAAGGGGGGAAATAGGTTAAGGCATTATACAACTGAAGCAGGGTATAAAGCAATTATGGAGTCAGGAGAATTATTGCCCTCGATTGGAGTTAAGAATGCAAGACATGGGGCAGGTCAATATTTTACAGATTTAACAAGTGGATATACCTCAGGGCAGATTTCAAGACGACTATTTGGTGTGCCGTGGAATACAAAGCAATTGACACACTTCATAGATATAGATATGAATGGCTTAAATGTGATTAAAAAAATGCTCCACATAATTTTCTGGTTCCCGGCACCAATAGCCTGCCTTTAAATGGGCAAATAATTAATCATGGGACTTCAATTTTTAAGTAAAGTATTATATATGCAGGAATTATTTGTAAAGAAATTTTGGGATGAAGAAAATATTTTATTTTATATTCGTTTTCAGGATGGAGAAGCAGTTAGGCAAATAGAGGAGACCTCTAAAGGTAGAGTTTTACTGACGTCTGAGAACCCTCATAAAGGAGAGTCAGTGTTATATGACCAATCTTTGGATGAACTTGAATTAAATGATTCAGACTTTATAACAGAAGATGAATTTAATGAAATTTGGAATCAATAAAAATCAAAATGCCCCCTCTAGCTTAAGCGATTTCTAGCGCAAGCATAAGTGTAACGGTACTTGTGCGCCAAGGCCTACAGCTATATGCGATAATCGGTACCAGTTTTCCTTCTCTTCTAAAGTGATGTAAGGTACGTTCGCTAACATAGTATTTGGCAATGATCTCTTTACAGCTGATCACTTTTTTGGCCAGAAGATCTTGTTGGAAGACCATGCACAGTTCAACACAGACCCTTAGCTGTAGGTACAGATCACGATAGTCTCTTTTCGTTAATCTTCCCATAATCGAGCGCATTCAATAAACAAAAATGGAGTACAGGAGAAAAACTAGGGATTCTTTAAAAGAAACTGTACGTCTAAAAAGAAGCAGAGGACAAGAAAAAACAGGAAACCCCAAAAAACAGCCCCAAACTTCGAACTCCTGACCTCCGGCCTCGGTCTCTAAGCAATTCACCGATTAACCAATCCCAGTCTTTGTTCCTTTATCTTTGTTCCCCACTCCACAATTAACCAGTTAACCAATTCACCGATTCTAGTCTTTGCTCTTTGTTCCTTGCTCTTTACTCCTTATTCCTTTCTCCCCGTTCTCCCAACACCCAAGCCTCGGTCTTCGGAATCCGGGCCTCTGACTTCGAACAATTAACCAGTTAAACAATTCAACAATTAACCAATTCACCGATTAACCAACCCTGGTCTTTGCTCTTTGTTCCTTATTCCTTTCTCCTTGTTTTCCCAATTTTAATTTGTATTTTTTCGCTTTATCCCTATCTTAGAAAGATGAAAAATGGCTTTTTTAACCTCTAATTTGATCCAATGCGCTTTAAAAGAAATACGAACTGATAACCGACATTTATATCCTGTTTATTACTTTATATGGATTTTTTGGGTGAAAATAACTTTTTAACCATTTAAATTTACAAATTTGTACCACCTTAAGTATAGCTTTTAACTTCGATAAATCATGTTGATGAAAACCAGGAACCTATTATACCTTTTTGTTATGCTTAGCCTAATTTCCTGTAGGGAATTTATAGAGCCCTCCTTAGAAAAAAAACAGATCAAAGCCATAGCACCTGCAGATGGGATAGAGACCAGTAGCTATCAGCTCACTTTTTGGTGGGAAACCCATCAGGATGCCTTTCAATATCGTTTACAGGTGGCTTCACCTAGCTTTTCTGCCATAGAAAAATTAGTGCTCGACACGGTGGTCAAAAATGATAAATTTACCTATACCCTAGAGCCAGGTAACTATGAATGGCGTATAAGAGCCGAAAATGGGAGTAGTCAAACCCCTTATGTAACCCGTAACTTCATTATTCACCCCTCAGCCTTGACAGATCAGCTTGTACAGCTGCAGAGCCCAGCCAATAATATTTTCACCGCAAATGCAGAGATACAATATGAATGGTTGAGGCTATTTGGAGCTACAAAATACCGTATACAGATAGACAACCAGAACTTTGCCAATGAAAATAACCTGGTATTGAATGTACTTACAGAAAACCTTAGCTATTTGAATACACTGCAAACCGAAGGAAAATACCAGTTTAGGGTGAGGGGTGAAAATGCTACAGAAAATTCCAAATGGTCAACAGTGAGAAACCTTACTTTCGACCGTACGCCGCCGGCCAAAGTAGTATTGACTTCGCCGGCCAATAAACAAACTTTACCCAAGCCGTTTAACCTGATGTGGAATGCCATTTCGGATGCTGATAAATATGAACTATTGGTATATAGAAGTGATTCTGTTACTTTATATCACACCAATTATCCGCAACTGCTCAGTACCAATACACAACAGTTTAACTTGGGGAATACAAACGAAACCCTAGTGTGGAGGGTAAGAGCTATAGACAAAGCAGGTAACAAGGGAGAGTTCAGCAGTTTTTATACTTTTACCATTCAGTAAAATATGAAAGGCAAGGCACTTACCTATGTTTTAATGGCATGCGTAGCAGCAGTTTGGGGCATTATATTTTATCGTATTTACCTAAGTGTGGCAGAAGATGAACCGACAATTGCTACTGCCCCCACGACAAAAGTAGCTTATTTTAAGATGGTTAATCATGCAAATGATACCGTTAAGCTTGACCTGGCTTATCGAAACCCATTTGAAGAGAAAAACTTTGTGAATATAGAAGAAAAAGCAGATAGGTCTGGGCCCGTTACAAAAATAGCTGCCCCACAAATGCTTAAGCCACAGGTGAATTGGTCGGGTATTATATATTCGGGTTATATCAGCAACCCCTCCTCCAAACAGAAATTGGCAATTTTGTCTGTCAATGGAAAGGAAACGCTGTTGGTTGAAGGGCAAAGTGCCAATGGATTAAAGCTCCTTAAATATTTGGGAGATTCCATTAAGGTTCAATACCAGGGCGAAACTAAACACATTAGAATTAAATAAAATGCAACGTTGTTACCTCATATTGATGTTATGGTTATGTACCTATTCATTAGGTCAGGCGCAATCCTACAAAAAAAACTTGGCACTGGAAAGCTACAGGCATCATGTGGCCTATGACGATCATAAGATTTCTTTTTATACCCAGCCTATGGATATCCAATTGGGTAAGGCAGAAGCCGACAAGAAATATTATTGGTTCAGCAATAGGGAAATAAAAGTTACACAGGGCGGATTTAGTGGAAGATTATTGCATGGTACCTATAGCGATTACTACCTCAACAATAACTTGAAAGAACAGGGCGAGTTTAAAATGGGCTTGAAAGAAGGCGAATGGAACAGCTGGAACGAACAGGGTATCTTGCTGGCCAGGATCAGGTACAGGAGAGGAGAGGCAAATGGCCATTTTTACAAATATGACCAAACAGGGAGGTTGGTACAGGAAGGAACTTATGCTCATGGTCAGATAAATGGCCAATTGAAAAGATATCTAGAGAACGATAGTATAGCTGTAGACAGGTATAAAGAAGGAGTTTTACAGCCCGTTAAGGTAAAAAGCAGACCAAGCTGGTTCAAAAGACTATTTAAAAAGAAAAAAAAGGAAGCCGAAATAGCTAAGAAATCATAACAATACAGCCCATGTTTAAGCCTATAGATAAATGACTAAAGTGGTTAATAGGATGCTGAAGGCAGGCGCTTTATACTTTTCTATTGTCATTACTTTTATCATAGCTATAATTTCGGCAGCTTTAATTATGCTGGTAGCCCATTATAGAAATGGATACCTGAAAGATCTCCGGTATCAGCGTCTGCTTAACAACCTCAATTCTGGAGTAGCCTATGCATTGGCAGATCGAACCAACTTAGACTATACAAAAACCATTGATCTCTATGGTCAGGAAACCGATAGTCTGGTTATTGGCCGGAAGCTTTGGGGAATTTACGAACTGGCCCAATTACAGGTATTTATATTTCAGGACACCATAAAAAAATCATTTTTGATAGGCACAGAACCAGATTCTGTTGCCCTGTACCTCAGTGATGAAGACCGCCCTATATCCATTAGTGGAAATACCAAAATAGTAGGTAATGTATTACTGCCAAAATCGGGCATTAGGCAGTCTTATGCCGAAGGCAAGCCCTATACCGGAGATCAGTTGATTTACAAGGGCACTATAGGCAATAGCGAACGAATCTTACCACCTCTAAAAAAAGAGATCTTGGCCAAACTAACGTCTAACTTTGAGGAAGGTGGAAAGGGAAAATGGCCCATATTAAAACATAAACGGTTAAAGGTATCTTTTTTGGATTCTACACAGTACATAAACTTGCCCAAAGTGGCCATCCTCCAAGATGTGGAACTAGAGGGAAACATGGTTTTATATGCCGATTCGGTGGTGACCATTTCGGCCTCTGCGCAACTTAACGGTATACAGCTTTATGCGCCAATTATCAAGGTAGAAAAAGGTTTTAAAGGCAATTGTCAACTCTTTGCCAGCGATTCGATTATCGTGGCCAACCAAACCATCTTTACTTATCCTTCAGCTTTGGGCATTATAAAAATGGAGCATTCTGTAGACCAGCCCCAAATAAGCTTAGGAGACGAAGTGCAGTTTAACGGAATCATTTTCAGCTATGAAGAAAAGCGCAGCCTTATGCAGACCCTTATTGCCTTGGGGAAGAACACCCAGGTAAAAGGAGAGGTATATAGTACAGGTTTGCTCAAACTCGAAAAAGAGGTCTCTATTATAGGTAAAACATCTTGTAACCGCTTTATCATGCGTACCCCGACTACTTTATATGAGAATTTTCTCATTGATGTGAACTTTAATCGCAAGGCAAGGAGTAGTTATTACCTCAGTTCGAGATTATTTGACGATAAACGAAAAAATCAGGTGTTAAAATGGGTGGAATAGTAGACAAAAAACTGAAAGGATCTACCCTCATTGAGGTGTTAATAGCCATGGTAATCATCATGATTATTTTTGCCATTGCCATGCAGGTATTCTCCAATGTATTGAATACAGGGGTTTCTTTCAAAAAAATACAGGTACAGAACCAGTTACAGCTTTTAGCCCAAGAAGTAAAGGAGAAAGGATATCTTGAGGAGAATGATAGGCAATTAGATAGTGTAAATTATCAATTGACAACAACTCTTAGTGAGGTGGAAGGGGTCTCAAAATTGGAGATTAGGGCTACGCAACAAGGAAAAAATCTAGGTAATTTAAAGTGTCTATTTCAGTTAAAGGAAAAACATGAAGAAAATTAACGCCTATACCTTAATGGAAGTGACCATTGCCATGCTGCTTTCGGCCATCTGCATTAGCATCTGCTATACCGCTTACGGTATTATCGGTAATTACTATGCCAAGTTCAAGCAGAAAAACCAAACAGCAAATACGGTGCTTGCCCTAAGGCAGGTTTTGGCCAGAGATTTTCTTAAAAGTAAGCTCATTATCCATCATGAAGATGGACTGGAATTACAGCAGGATGGTTTAAGTATTTATTATAACTTTAGTCCCGAAACGATACAGAGACGTTTGAACGAAGAACATACCGATACCTTCAGCCTTAAATATCACGACCTACGATATACTTTTGAAGGAAGGGAAATAATGGTTGCCGATACTATAGACCAGCTGAACTTTAAGATCATATTGGATTCGCTTACCACTGTACCCGTGCAATTTAACAAGAAATATAGTGCCGAAAACCTCTTTAAGTAATTATGCCTTCCATTAATATCTCTAATTATCAGCCAAAGCAAAAACCACCCCAAAAACCAGGTGGAACAGATCTTTTTGCGTTATTGAACAAGGATATTACCTTTGGAGATGGCCAACTGCCCGACAAGAAAAAAGAGACTTTCTATCATGAGCTGGGTACACTGATCCAATCTGGTATTGCCATGAAGACAGCCTTGGAATTAACGGCAAGTTCCTATACACAGGCAAAAGATGTAGCGTTGTTCAACAAGATACAACAGGAAATCGTAGCAGGCAGTCCATTGTCGGAGGCCTTAAAGAACAATGAGAAATTCAGTAGCTATGAATACTATAGCGTGCGCATAGGGGAAGAAACGGGCAAGCTTGCAGAAGTGCTTACCGAGTTGGCCAGGTACTACAAAAGTAAGATCAGTCAGCGACGCAAGATCATTGGAGCCATTACCTATCCCTTATTGGTGCTCAGTACTTCCTTTGCCGCTATTTTCTTCATGATCAAATTTGTAGTGCCCATGTTTGCCGATGTATTTAAGCGTTTCGGTGGTAAGCTGCCTTATATCACTTCGCTCATTGTCAGCTTTTCCGATTGGTTTGACCGTTATATCTATCTTATCCTATTCTCCATCCTAGTGGTAATCTCGTTTTACTTGTTCAATAAACGTAAGCCCTGGTTTAAAAAATGGTCATCGCTTACTTTGTTAAAAGTGCCCATTGTGGGCGAAATACTCAAGAAGATTTATTTAGCGCGTTTTGCCAATACCATGCGTTTGCTAACGGGAACCAATACTCCATTGTTGCAGGCTTTGGACATGGTTAAACAGATGATCTCCTTTTATCCCATAGAGCAGTCGTTGGTACTGGCGGAAAAAGATATTCTATTGGGCAGTAGCCTATCTGCTACCTTGGGCAAGCACGAATTCTATCCGGCAAAATTCATCCAGATGATCAAGATTGCAGAAGAAGTAAACAAACTGGAATATTTCTTCGAACAACTGGCCAATCAGTATACCGAAGAAGTAGAATACCAGACCAATGCCATCAGTGGTCTGTTGGAGCCATTGATCATTATCTTTTTGGGCTTGGCCGTAGGTGTTATTCTTATTGCCATGTATCTGCCTATGTTCCAAATGAGCAATAGTTTTTAAACAAGATCTAATTGTCTAAACTTCCCTATTTCTTAAAAGTATTTTGTACTTCAATATGACGTATTTTTAACAAAATTGCCTTAAACCCCATATTTTTTCTAATTTAGTTTGCTGAAAAAAGAACGACCTCCCTTGTGCAATAAAAATACATTTAGTGATGTATAAGGGATTAACAAGCTATATTAAGATGAGAAGCTTACTGCAGAAAAAAATAAAAGCCTACACCCTTACCGAAATATTAGTGGTACTGGTGATTATTGGCATATTGGTGCTATTGGCACTGCCTAATCTTATGCCCTTAATTACCAAGGCTAAGACTACCGAAGCCAAGTTGCAACTAGAGCATTTGGCCAAGCTGCAGCAAAGTTATTTTTATGAACACTCCAGATATGCTACAGACCTGGCAGAAATAGGTTTTATACAAGAGAAATTAACGACTGATGAAAAAGATGGCAAGGCGAACTATAAGATAGAGATCGTGTCGGCCAATAATAATGCCTTTATAGCGAAGGCTACTGCTGTGGCAGATTTTGATGGCGATGGGGTTTTTAACGTTTGGCAAATAGACCAAGACCGAAACCTGAAGGAAATTACCCCAGATTAATAGATGCTGGTGGTAAAAATAGGCATAGCTTTGGTTTTGTTGGCTATGGCCTGGCAGGATTTTAGGGATAGGGCTATTGCAATTTGGTTGTTTGTCCTGTTGTTTATTGGATTGATAGGCTTAAAATATAGCCTATTGGGCCGGACAGTACTGTTTAGTGATTTTAAGGTCAATATGATCTTTCTTGCCATGCAATTGCTCTGTCTCTTTTTATATTTTAGTTGGAAGGAAAAAAGATGGGTAAACCTGTTTAACGGATACTTTGGAGAAGGTGACCTTCTTTTTTTGGTGGGCGTAGCTACCTACCTTTCCTTTTTCAATTTCGTATGGTTTCACCTTATAAGTCTCTTTATAGTGATGTTGATCAGTGTGTTTGTACGTAAAACCGATGCCAAGATACCTTTGGCTGGCGGGCAGGCACTTTGCTTGGTACTAGCTATGGCGATAGACCAGTGGAGTAGCGTAATAGACCTGAGCAATGATTTATGGTTTATTCGTTTTAGCAATTGGTAAAAACAGATTATCTTCAATTTATTAATCATATCAAATGAATATCCCTGCAGACATTCTTCATCTTATCCATCAGGACTTGGCCATGCAGTATCGCATTGTACCCAAGGGCATACAGAACGGACTACTGTTATTGTATGCAGAAGAAGACGTTGACCATCAAGACCTCATGGAAGAGCTGCAAGTTATTCTCGATTATGATATTGAGCTGGAAACCTTGCCCAAGATAGAAATTAGTAGGCTGCTGGCTACACATTACCTGAAGAATAACGCCGAAGACCGCACTGGCCAACAATTGGGGGCCATAACGGCAAATGACGATTTTCTGAGCACGCTGATTAATGAGGCCAGAAAACTGAAGAGTAGTGATATCCATATTGAAACCTTTGAACAAAAGTCGAGGGTGCGTGTACGCATTGATGGGATGATGATTGAACGCTACCAGATAGAAAAGGAAGATTATCCCGCATTAGTGAATAAGATCAAGATCATGGCCAATTTGGATATTGCCGAGAAGCGTTTGCCACAAGATGGCAGAATTCACTATAAGCATGCCCAGGATCATCCCTTTGATATTCGCGTGTCGGTACTGCCAACCTTGCACGGAGAAAAAATTGTACTGCGTTTGTTGAGTAACACCAGTACGAATATAGACTTAAATACACTAGGGCTTTCAACGGCAGACATGCACCATTATATGCAGGGGGTACAACGCCCTAATGGTATTATACTCATTAGTGGACCTACAGGTTCTGGAAAAACAACCACACTTTATGCTACCCTAAAGCTGTTGAACAAGACCACGAGGAATATTCTTACCATAGAAGACCCCATTGAGTATACCTTAGAGGGCATTAACCAGGTGCAGCTGAGAGAGAACATAGGCTTGGGCTTTGCCTCGGCATTGCGTACTTTCCTAAGGCAAGACCCAGATGTGATCATGGTGGGCGAGATCCGTGATCCGGAAACGGCAAATATGGCCATAAGAGCAGCCTTAACGGGCCACCTGGTGCTATCTACCATTCACACCAATTCGGCGTGGGGTACGGTTTCCCGTTTAATGGATATGGGAATTCCCGGATTTTTGGTGGCCAATACGCTGAATACCACAGTAGCACAACGTTTGGTCAGGTTGCTGTGCCCGTCCTGCAAACAAGAAGAAGATTTTAATGCTGATGGCTATCCCAAACAGTTTAAGCCGCCCTTAGCCTTAAAGAAACATTTTGTGGCCAAGGGCTGTAGTGCTTGCTATTATACGGGCTATAAGGGCAGAAAGGCCGTATATGAAGTAATACCCATCGATGCCGAATTAGCTTTTGAAATCAAACAAGAGAATATGTATATTGACGAGCATTTAAAGAGCAGGGACATTAAGACGCTTTCGGGCAATGCCTTTGCGCTTTTTGCTGAAGGCCAAACCAGCTTAGAAGAAATTTTTCCCTTATTATTAAACATCTAGATGAAGTATATTTACAAGCTACTCACCCCATTTTTATTGACTATTGCAATTTGCCTGATGACTTTTGGACAGGTTAATGCACAAGACCAAGCCAAAAACGAACGCCTACAGCAAATAGAAAGCCGCTTGAAAACATTGGCAGTAACTGTACCTGGCCTTACGCAAAAGGTACAGCTTTCCATGTCGGGTGCTACCGCTTCTGAATTTCTCAAAGCTTTGGCCCAATCCAACAATTTGAATATTAACATAGATCCGCAACTTAACTTTAAGGTATACTATAACTTTACCAACGAAACGGCGCTGAATATCTTATTGTTTGTGGCCAAAGAATATGATCTTGACATTAACCTCATTGGAACCATCATGTCCATTAGCAGGGTAGCGGCCCCCAAAGCTATAGTGCCTATTAGAACCATTAGGGCCACTTATAATCCGGCTAATGATCAACTTGGTTTCGAACTAAATAATGACACCTTGGCCGCTGTGGCCAAGAAGATCAGCCAGCTTTCCCAAAAAAATGTGGTGGTACCCAATAACCTGCTAACCAAGACGGTTTCGGCCTATATAGCTGCTGCTCCATTTGAAACCGCATTGGACAAATTGGCCTATGCCAACGGCCTAAAGCTGAACAAGACAAGCGACAATGTATTTATCTTTCAGGCATTGGGCGAAGGAGAAGAGCTCTACATTACCGGAGATAACACCACGGCGGTTAAAAAGAACAATAGGCCACAGGCCAATGTGGGCGGAGCACAGGGCGGAAATTTTAACCTCAATAGCAGGAAAGATGCCAGCGGGACCAGATTGCTTAGTATAGATGCGGTGAATACGCCTATCCTAGATCTGGTTAAATCGGCATCGGCAGATGTAGGGGTGAACTATTTTATTTATTCGGACATAAAGGGATCGGTAACTACCCGTTTGAACAATATCAGTTACGAGGATTTTCTAAGTTCGCTGCTTCAGGGTACAGAGTACACTTATAAAAGAGAGGCAGGGGTTTATCTGATAGGAGATAGGAGATTGGAAGGATTACGCTCCAACCGTATTGTACAGTTGCAGCACCGTTCTTTGGATACCATACAGATGATGATACCTGCCGAATGGAAAAAGGGAGTGGAAATTAAGGAATTTAGGGAACAGAATACCCTTTTGCTATCTGGCTCGGCACCGCAGATCAACGAGATAGAAAACTATATTAGGCAAATAGATAAGGTGGTACCCATGGTGCTTATTGAAGTAACCTTGGTGGATATTAGAAAAGGAAAAAGTGTAAAAACGGGTATATCGGCAGGTGTTTCAGACAGCATAAAGACAGGGGGAACCATTTTACCAGGTATAGATTATACCTTTGGGGCCAATTCTATAAACGATTTCCTTTCCCGGCTTGGCAACAACAACTCCATTAACCTGGGTAGGGTAACGCCTAATTTCTATGTCAAGCTTAGTGCATTGGAAAATAACTCCAACGTAGAGATACGTTCGGTACCTAAGCTGTCTACATCTGTCTCTTATACACATCTGACGCTGCCGACGATCGAGCCATAGTGTAGATGTGGGGGGGGGGGGGGGGGGGGGGGGGGGG
>NZ_JAELTN010000025.1 GCF_016428855.1 Pedobacter sp. ASV28 | reverse complement strand
CCCCCCCCCCCCCCCCCCCCCCCCCCCCCCCCCCCCCCCCTTTTCAACCAGAAGACGGCATACGAGATGGTAACGCAGGTCTCGTGGGCTCGGAGATGTGTATAAGAGACAGACCTTAAGGGATCGATTGACAGTGAGCCTCAACAAAACAATGATATTCTTCGTTTCGAGATCAAGCTGGCCAAGGGATATAGCAATGAGGTATCCAAAAAAGCAACAGGAAGGCTGCTCATTGCTTTAAAGCTAGACACTTTACATCCCTTGAAGCTTAATTATGGAGATGAGGTATTGATACCGGCCAAACATTTGCCAGTTGAACCACCTTATAATCCTGCCGAATTTGACTTCAGGACTTGGCTAGCTTCAAAAAATATTTATCAGCAAAGCTTTATCAGGCAAGACCAGATAATTAAACTAAATGAAAATAGAGGAAATCCGGTGATAAAATATGCGCTGGTGGTTAGACAAAGACAAGTAGACATCTATAGAAAACTCATAAAGGATGATGAGGCCTTTGCCGTGGCCTCTACCCTCATATTAGGTTATCGGGCAGATTTAAGCAAGGAAACCTTGTCGGCCTACAGTAGAACTGGTACCATACATGCCTTATCGGTTTCTGGAATGCACGTAGGGATTATCTATATACTACTAAATTGGTTACTGGTCTATTTTGACAAGAATGCCTTATTAAAGCTCTTTAAACTGCTATTGATCTGTACGTTGATCTGGTACTATTCTTTGCTCACAGGCTTCTCTCCATCCGTTTTACGATCGGCTATTATGCTTACGGTTTTTATTTTGGCCAAGCAGTTTAAAAGAACGACCAATAACTATAATATATTAGCTTTTACAGCCTTTTGCCTACTCATTTATAACCCTTTCCTTATTTGGGATGTTGGTTTTCAACTCTCTTTTCTAGCGGTTTTTGGTTTAATCTATTTTCAACCTAAAATTTATAAATGGTTCCAAATCAAGAATAAATGGTTAGATAAACTATGGTCTGCCATAGCCTTGAGTTTGGCCGCACAAATTGCCACTCTTCCCCTAAGTGTATATTACTTCCATCAATTTCCTGTATACTTTATCATTAGTAATCTGTTCATCCTATTTCCCATCACCTTGCTCATGTATGCTGGTATCTCTATCTTATTGCTCAAGGTCTATTTTCTTGCCCCTGCATTTGAATGGTTAATTGTTTTTACCAACAATGGATTAAAATGGATTGCAAACTTGCCCTTTTCGGGCATTACCGCCATCTGGATCAACCGATACCAGTTATTGCTGCTCAGTTTATTTATTATGATATTAACCATTGGCCTGGCCTACAACCGGAAAAAATACCTGATGACAGCTATGGCCATTTTGCTTGTGCTACAACTAACCCTTAGTTATGACAAAATAAAGGCTATGCAACAAAAACAAATTGTCTTTTTTAGCTTGAGAAAAAATTTTGCGGCTGCTTTTATTTATGGAAGGGAAAGCATTTTGGTTAGCGATTTAGAACTAGATGATAAAAGTTTCGACTTTTTTGTAAAACCTGCCCTTGAGCAAAAGCTGGTAAAGACCATCAATTTAGTCAAGTGGCAGGATGATTTGATCATGAAAAATTTTAGCAAAAAAGATAAGCAGATCATATTTAACAACTACAGCCTATTGTTGATGGATGAAAGTTTCAATTACAAAAAGCTTGTAAATAAACCAAAATTTGACATGGTATGGCTGCATAATAACCCTAGGCAGACCATTGACAATATCGAGAAGGAAATAGACTTCTCTATGTTGATCATCGACTCCAGCAATCATGATTATAGCCTATCAAAATTTCAGGAACAGCTAGCTACCATGAAAATAGACCATCATATTTTAAAGAAAAATAACTCATATTTGGTTGATTTAAAACATAAGACAAATGAATAACCCACTCGTTATATATAAGGTAGCTCATCGCATAGCGGAAATTACCCTTAACAGGGCTGAAAAAAGGAATGCGCTAAACCCTGAATTAGTGAAAGCGCTTACAGCCTCTTTTTTGATGGCTGAAAATGACAAAGAAGTTAAAGTCGTAGTTTTAAAAGCAAATGGAGACACATTTAGCGCCGGAGCAGATCTTGCCTATCTGCAACAATTACAGCATTTTTCGTTTGAAGAGAACATAGCCGATTCGGAACAACTGAAAAACCTTTTGGAAACCATTAGAAAGTTATCTAAAGTAGTCATCGCCCAGGTGGAAGGCCATGCTATTGCAGGTGGTTGCGGATTAGCCACTATATGCGATATTATTTTTGCGGTTCCAGCAGCAAAATTTGGTTATACCGAAGTAAAACTAGGTTTCGTACCCGCCATTGTAAGCTGTTATTTAATTCAAAAGGTTGGAGAAACCATTGCTAAAAAATTATTGCTCACTGGAGAACTCTTCTCTGCAGCGCAAGCATTACAATATAATTTAATAACCTACGTAACAAATAAAGCCGAAATTAATCAAACAGTAAATGATTTTGCGATAAATTTGTGCCACAGTGCTTCGGGAAATTCCTTAAAGCTAACCAAGCAACTGATTAATCAGACCAGCAATACTTGGCTTGATAGTTGTTTAGAAAATGCAGTTGGCACGAATGCCATGACAAGAGAGAGCGACGATTTCAAAAAGGGAATTACAGCTTTCTTAGCTAAAGAAAAAATTAATTGGTAACTAAACTTTAAAAAAATATGATGTTCAAATCTGTAAAAACTGGCCTGTTAGCGGTTATCTTGTTAGGCGCTACAATGATTGCAAATGCACAGAAAAAGATTAATTCTGGCACCGTGACTTATGGTATAGAATACTCTTTGCCTCCTGAACAAGCGGCAATGGCTAGTCAATTGCCCAAAGAACAAAAGATAAAATTTGACAATAATATATTGCGTTTAGATATGCAGCAAGGGGCAGCCCAAATAGGAATATTACAAAATTTTGTTGACAAAGTGGGACTTATGCTAATCGATGTACCTATTATTCAAAAGCAATATGCCGTTAAAATAAGTAAAGAGGAAATTGAACAAACAGAAGCTGCTGTTCCAAAATTAAGTGATTTTAAGGCGACCGGCGATAAACAGACCATTGCTGGCTATAATACCGAAAAATATACTTATAAAGATGACAAGGGTAGTACTTATGAACTTTGGGCTACCACAGACATTGAGTTGCCTACGGGTTTTTCCGGAGCGCAATTTAAGGACATAAAGGGTGCATTAGTTAAATACACTACTTTTCAAAACGGTACAAAAGTAACTTTAACCATTAAAAACTTGAGCGAAGGTAAGGTGGGACCATTAACTTTAGAGATCCCTAAAACCTACGAAGTTAAAACCATGCAAGAGATTATGGCAATGATGCAAGGCGGAGGCGAATAGCCACAACCTATCATTGTATTAAATCAGGCTTTTATCTTGGCTTTTTTATTAATTTAGCGGCCAATGTTTAAAAGTCTGATTTTTTTTGTTCGCTATTTTATCTTTTGGCTACTCTATTTTGCCATAGATAGGTTTATTTTCATGTTTATCTTTCACAAAAAACTGAGAGATATACCCTTTTCTGAAAAGGTTTACACTTTTTACCATGCCTTAAGGCTAGACCTGTCCATGACCGCCTACATTGCTGTCATTCCTTTGCTAGTCTACACCTTTTGGTATTTTACCAAAAGGGAAAAGGTCAACTTTAATTGGATAGGCAAATACAATGGAACCTTAATCTTGTTGTTCAGCTTAATTTCTATCATAAATTTTAATATTTATAGGGAATGGGGCAGCAAAATCAATGCAAGGGCAATTGGTTTTGCCATTACTACACCTAACGAATCTTTGGCATCAAGTGCCTCCTCTCCCATATTTTTAACCTTGCTTACTTTTTTGGTTTTATTGGGAGCTGCCTTTTATCTACATTTTATCTTGGTCAAAAAACAGGTTTCATTTACCAAAACACCTATTTGGGCAAAAGTGATCCTTTCTATTTTAATACTTGGCATTAATTTTTTGTTCATCAGAGGAGGTACCAGTACTGCACCCAACACGCAAAGCATGGCTTTTTTCTCCGAACATCAGATTTTAAACCATGCTTCATTGAATACAGAATGGAATTTAATGTCTAGCATATTGGCCAGTTCCAAAACAGATAAAAATCCTTATATGTATGGAGATCAACGCCAGGCAGAACTGACCATTAAAGAGCTTTACACGGTTAAAAAGGACACCACAATTTCTATACTGGATACTGACCGACCCAACGTGGTTATTTTTCTGTTGGAAAGCTTTACGGCCGATCTGACCAAAACATTGGGAAATGAAAATGGAATTACTCCAAACCTTGATAGTCTGGCAAAAAATGGCATTCTTTTCAATCGTATATACGCCACTGGCAATCGTACCGATAAAGGATTGATTGGAACCCTGGCTGGGTTTCCCACCTTAGGCATAGGGAGCATAGTGAAATGGCCAGAAAAAATGCAAAAAATTCCTGCCATTAGTCAAAAACTATATCAGCATGGCTACCAAACCTCCTTTTATTATGGTGGTGAATCTGAATTTGACAATTACAAAGCCTTTATCTTAGGGCACGACTACAAAAAATTGGTAGACAGGAATAGTTTTTCCAAAAAAGACATGAACTCAAAATGGGGGGCATATGACGACCTGGTTTTCAATAAGCAATTGGACGATGCCAACCAAACAAAACAGCCGTTTTTCTCCACCATTCTATCGCTTACCAACCATGAACCTTTTGAACTACCCGTTGCCCACAAATTTGGCGATTCTGATAATGTTCAAAAATTTAAAAGTACCGCTTTCTATACCGATTCGTGTATTGGTGCCTATTTGAATAATGCAAAGAAACAAAGCTGGTATAAGAACACACTGTTTATCTTCATTGCCGATCATGGTCACCCCCTACCTAAAAACAACCATGAAATTTACGAGCCCCAACGTTACCATATTCCACTGATTCTTTATGGCGAAGTCATTAAAAAAGCCTATAGAGGAAAATCATTTGGTCAAACGGGCAGCCAGCAAGACCTTGCCGCTACCTTATTAGCTCAGCTCAATATTCCTTCAACAGAATTTACCTGGAGTAAAAACCTGTTAAATCCCTATGCTAAACATTTTGCCTATTTTAGTTGGGACAACGGATTTGGTTTTATTAAGGACCAGCATACGGTAACTTTTGATAATATTGGAAAAAAGACACTATATAATGATAAGCCAGCAGACACGGCACAAACCAATGAAATATTAAAAATTGGCCAATCATATCTACAATCGGCCTATCATCAGTTCATTAATCTATAAACTATGAAGACAAGCAAAATTTTATGGGCCATTGCCCTTATGGTTGCTTTTGGAACAAAAGCTAAAGCTCAAACCATCAATTGGACTAAAGACGGCACGGGCTATTACCAAAATGTTGGAGGAGAAATTGTATCCATTACCTTACCTAAAAACGAGCGAAAAACCATCATCAGCAGAGATTTATTAAGTATTAACAATGGTGCTGGTACCCTCTCGGTGAGAAGCTTCCAGCTAAGTGATGATGGCACTAAGGCCCTCCTATATACCAATACCAAAAAGGTTTGGCGCTATGATACCAGGGGCGATTATTGGATAGCAGACATCGCCAACAATACGATTAAACAAATTGGCAAAGATAAACCAGCTTCGTCGCTAATGTTTGCCAAATTTTCTCCAGATGCTTCAAAAGTAGCTTATGTAAGCGGTCATAATATTTATGTTGAAGACCTGGCCACAGGTACTAACAAAGCATTGACCAATGATGGGAGTGCCCGCATGATAAATGGTACATTTGATTGGGCCTATGAAGAGGAATTTAATTGCAGGGATGGTTTCAGGTGGAGTCCAGACGGCAAATCCATTGCTTATTGGCAAATAGATGCCAGAAAGATCAGGAATTTTCTAATGATCAATAATACAGATTCTATCTACTCTTATAATATTCCTGTAGAATATCCAAAGGTTGGACAAGATCCTTCTGCATGTAAAGTGGGTGTGGTGGATATCGCTAATGGACAAACCAAATGGCTGGCCGTACCAGGTAGCCAAGTGCAGAACTATATTCCGAGAATGGATTGGGTACCTAATACCAACAACATTATTTTACAACAATTGAACCGTGAGCAGAATATAAGTACTGTTTTTTTGGCAAATACTACGGCTAATACCATCACCGAAATTTACAAGGAAACCGATAAAGCATGGATTGATGCCATTGACAAATTTCATTGGATTAATAACAACAAAGAATTTGTACTATTAACCGAAAAGGACAACTGGGCACATCTATATCGTATTAACATTGAAAACAAGAAAGTAACCCTAATTACCAATAGTAATTTTGACGTAATGGATCTTGAGCTTATTGATGAGGCCAACAATTTGGTTTATTTCAGTGCATCGCCCAACAATGCTACGCAAAAATACCTTTATAAAACTAAATTAGATGGCAAGGGTAAATTAGAACAGGTTACCCCTTCTGTATTACCGGGTACACATAGCTATGCCATCTCTCCTACCGGAGCTTTCGCATTTCACAGTTACCAAAGTGCTACAGTAAGGCCAGTGAACGAGTGGATGAACTTTAAAACAAATAATCCATTAACTATGGCAGGCAGTATTACCAGTCAGATAGGAAGCCAAGCTGCTGTTAAAAACAAAGTTGAATTTTTCAAAGTAACTACCGAAGATGGTATTGAGCTTGATGGTTGGATGAAAAAACCTGATCATTTCGATGTAACCAAAAAATACCCCGTTGTATTTTACGTATATGGCGAGCCTGCATCGGCTACGGCATTAGATGTTTACGGAGCGGGCATGAATAGATTATATGATGGCGACATGGCAAAAGACGGTTATATCTACATTTCAATGGATAATCGCGGAGCACCAGTACCCAAAGGTAAAGCTTGGCGCAAGGCCATATACAAGAACATAGGTTTATTGAACATACGCGATCAGGCAATGGCCGCAAAAAAATTACTGGCCACCTATTCATTTATGGATAAAGACCGTGTGGCGGTACATGGTTGGAGCGGAGGAGGTTCTTCTACGCTAAACCTATTGTTTCAATACCCTGATATTTATAAAACAGGAATTTCCATTGCTCCAGTAGCCAATCAGCTCACTTATGACAATATTTATCAAGAACGCTACATGGGCACCCCATTCCCAAATACCGATGCCTATGTTGCAGGCTCTCCTGTTACGCATGCCAAAAATTTAAAGGGTAATTTACTGCTCATTCATGGTACTGGCGATGATAATGTACACTACCAGAATGCCGAAATGCTGATCAACGAGCTGATAAAAAATAAAAAAGTGTTTCAATTGATGAGCTATCCGAATAGGTCACACAGCATTAACGAAGGGACAGGGACCAGGGAACACCTATCTTTAATTTTTACCAAATTTTTAAAGGAAAACTGCCCTCCAGGTGGAAGATAATTTATTTACCACTTCCTTAATATAGAGCCACAGTTTAATAAACTGTGGCTTTTTTACGAGATATCTATATAATACTGGTTAATTTTAAAGTACTCCAGACCAAAACTTATTATATATTTTCCTGTTATAATCCGTATGGGGCTCCTGTCATTTACAAATAAAGGCATCTATTGCAAACGGGGCAATTTTTATATTGATCCATGGTATCCGGTAGATTATGCGGTTACTACCCATGGACATGCAGACCACGTAAAATGGGGCAATAAGAATTACCTGTGCCATGAACTGACCAAACCTATCCTTCAACAACGTTATGGACTAGAAGATCAGGTACAAACACTTCCATATGGTAAAGAAATTGATATTAATGGCGTAAAACTAAGCTTACATCCTGCAGGACATGTGATTGGCTCTGCACAGATCAAACTGGCATTTAAAGACGAAATAACGGTTGTTTCTGGCGATTATAAAATAGAATTCGATGGCATAAGTACAGCATTTGAGCCCATTAAATGCCATCATTTTATATCAGAGAGTACTTTTGGCCTACCTATTTATAAATGGGAAACCCAGGAACAAATCTTTGATCAGATGAAAAACTGGATAGCCAATAACCACCATAAAAACAAAACGAGCATTTTAGTTGCCTATAGCTTAGGAAAGGCACAGCGCCTAATCAAAAACCTAGCTGATACCCACCCTATTTATGTGCATCATTCTATTGCCAATTTGAATGAAAGTTTTGCTGCCGCAGGCGTAATATTGCCCAATACCATTAGGATAACTGCAGAAATTAAGAAAGACGAACTTCAAAAAGGAATTGTTATTGTGCCACCAGCATTAGCTGAAGGGCGTTGGATCAAAAATTTGATCAATCCTGCAATTGGTATCTGTAGTGGTTGGATGGCCGTTAGGGCTGGTAGAAGATGGCGCAGTGCAGATGCAGGCTTTGCATTGAGCGACCATGCAGACTGGCCTGGTTTATTAAATGCCATAAAAGCTACCGAAGCAGAAAAGGTTTATGTTACCCATGGCTCAACAGCGGTTTTCAGTAAATACTTAAATGAGATCGGTATAGCAGCCGAGGAAGTAAAAACTAAATACGGCGAGGAAGACGATGAAGGAATAGAAGAAAAAGAATAAGGTATTTTGCTTGAAGCACTTGAACTCAGTAAGCTAAACCCAATTGGAGTGGAAAGCTTTTTAACATAAATGAGATCACAAGAGATTCAACCAAAACTTGGAACGAAAAGTGGGACTGAAATGGCCAAAAACATACAAAAACTGCTTTCAAAATAATTTCTCTACACCAACAAATGAGACGATTTTCGCAATTGATACAAGAGCTTGAGCTCAGTAATAAGACCAATGACAAGATAAATGCTTTGGTTGACTACTTCAATGAAGCCGAGGATAAGGATAAGCCTTATGTGATTGCCTTATTTACAGGAAAGAAACCAAAAAGGCCCGTAAATACCGCTTTAATTAGACAATGGGCAACCGAATTAAGTGGTATACCCGAATGGTTATTTACGGAAAGCTATCACAATGTGGGCGATCTAAGTGAAACCATTGCGTTGATATTGCCTCCAGCCCAATACCACCTTGAAAAACCTTTGCACCAATGGATGTCTGAATTGACCTTATTAAACCATAAAACGGATGATGAAAAAAAGGATTATATCCTAACCGCATGGAATAGCTTAACCATACAAGAACGTTTTATCTTCAACAAGCTGATTTCAGGCAACTTCAGAATTGGGGTTTCTAATAAAATGTTGGTGAATGCCATTGCCAAACAAAGTAATGAAGACAGCAACAAGATCATGCATAGCATTATGGGCAAGTGGCAACCTGATGCCATTACCTACGATGAGCTTACTGCTGGGAAACATGTAAATACAGACAACTCCTGGCCTTATCCTTTTTGCTTGGCGTATGCGTTGGATACAGCCCCTGAAAATTTGGGTGAAACCAGCACCTGGCAGGCCGAATGGAAATGGGATGGCATTCGCGGACAAATTATAAAACGTAAAGGTGAATTATTTATCTGGAGCCGAGGCGAAGAATTGGTCACCGAGCAATTTCCAGAGCTTCATTTTTTAAAAGATGAACTGGATGATGGCATTGTGCTAGATGGAGAAATATTGGCGGTGAAAGACGGAAATGTTTTACCTTTTAGCATACTTCAACAAAGATTGAATCGTAAAACCATTCATAAATCTCAATTAAGCAATGCCCCTATTGGTTTCTTCTGTTATGATATTTTGGAGCTAAACGGTTCAGATATTAGAAATGAACATTTAGCCAAAAGAAGGGCAATATTAGAGCAGGTTATTAATGGCTTAGGCACAAAGCACATTGTCCTGCTTTCGCCCATTATTGAATTTACCGGATGGCAACAGTTGGCCGAAATTAGGGAAAATGCAAGACATATCAATAGTGAAGGGATTATGCTCAAGAAAATAGATTCTATTTTTCATGCCGGGCGCAAACGTGGGGATTGGTGGAAATGGAAAATTAATCCATATACTATAGATACCGTCATGATCTATGCCCAGAAAGGCAGTGGAAGACGTGCCAATTTTTATACCGACTATACCTTTGCCGTTCGCAATGGCGAACAATTGATTACCATTGCTAAGGCATATTCCGGATTAACAGATCGAGAAATAAAAGAAGTAAACACTTTCGTGAACAAGAATGCCATCGAGAAATTCGGACCTGTAAGAACAGTAAAGCCAGAATTGGTTTTCGAAATTGCCTTTGAAGGCATTGCCGAAAGCAAACGTCATAAAGCAGGTTTAGCTTTACGTTTTCCACGCATTTCACGTTGGCGAAAAGATAAAAAAGCCGATGAAATTAATACTTTAGATGACCTGAGACAATTATTGAACTCTACCCTGTAAGCCTGTGCTTTCAATTAAAAAAATAGTCAAGATCAGCAAACCAATGAGATGAAAAAAAGCGCTGGATACAAAAGAATAATCACTTGGCTTAAGGCCAATCAAAAAAAGCCATTTGAATTTCAATTGGAGGCCTGGGAACATTATCTAAATGGCTATAGCGGTTTGGTCAATGCCCCTACTGGTTTTGGAAAGACTTTTTCTTTATTTCTGGCTGTAGTGATAGAAGGCCTAAACCAATCAAAAAAGCAAAAGGGCCTACAGCTCATCTGGATTACTCCATTACGGTCATTGGCTAAAGATATTGCAAGGGCAATGCGAGAAGTGCTAACAGAACTAGACCTAGATTGGCAGGTAGGTGTTAGAAATGGTGATACTTCTGCAACCGAAAAGCTACAACAAAAAAAAGCTATGCCGGAAGTTTTGTTGATTACGCCTGAAAGCTTACATCTGTTACTGGCCCAAAAAGGTTCTTCCCTTCTATTTAAAAACCTGAAATGTATCGTTGCCGATGAATGGCATGAGCTGTTGGGAAGCAAACGGGGCGTAATGGTTGAATTGGCTATTTCCAGGATCAAAGGCATACAAAGAGCAAATGGCCTTCTACACCTTAGGGTTTGGGGCATATCTGCCACCATAGGAAACATTGACGAGGCATTGAGGGTAATTGAGCCAGATCCTACAGTAAAAAAAATAATTATCAGGGCAAACCTAAAGAAGAAAATAGAGATCAAATCTATTTTGCCCGATGAGATTGAAGCCTTGCCATGGGCCGGGCATTTAGGGCTAAAACTAGCCCATAAATTATTACCAATCATCGAAAAAAGCAAAACCACACTTATCTTTATCAACACCCGTGGACAGGCAGAGATATGGTATCAACACTTGCTTAATATTGAACCTGAACTGGCAGGCAGAATTGCCATACACCATGGCTCTATTGATTACGAATTACGCAATTGGATTGAAGATAGCCTACATAATGGATTATTAAAAGCGGTTATTGCTACTTCTTCCCTAGATCTAGGTGTTGATTTCAAGCCAGTGGACACGGTAATACAGATTGGTTCCCCAAAAGGTGTCGCCCGTTTTTTACAAAGGGCCGGACGTTCTGGTCATTCGCCAGGAGAAACCTCCAAAATTTACTTTATGCCCACCCATGCCTTAGAATTGGTAGAAGCAGCAGCCATAAAAGAAGCGGCCAAAACAGAGAATATAGAAAGCAGGGAACCATTTGTAATGATATTTGACACCTTAGTGCAATACTTGGTCACTCTAGCCGTTGGCGATGGTTTTGATGATCAAATCATTTACGAAGAAGTAAAAAATACCCACGCATTCGAATTAATCCTACCTGAGGAATGGATTTGGCTTATGCAGTTTATTACCTCTGGTGGAAACAGCCTTACTGCTTATAATGAATTTAAAAAAGTAGAAAAGGACGAAACTGATGGGTTATGGAAAGTTAAAAGCCGACAAATAGCCATGAGGCATCGTTTGCATATTGGTACGATTGTAAGCGATGCCATGTTAAAGGTTAAGTTTATTTCTGGCGGGTATATTGGCATGATAGAAGAATACTTTATATCCAAACTGAAAGCTGGAGATAGTTTTACCTTGGCAGGCAGGATATTGGAGTTTATACAGATTAAAGAAATGACAGTGATGGTACGTAGAAGCAAACAAAAAAAAGCCATATCGCCTAGTTGGCTGGGAGGACGTTTGCCATTATCATCAAATTTAGGCGCTGTGCTTCGCAAAAAATACAATGAAGTTCTACATAAAAACCATCAAGAGGAAGAATTGGATATCGTGCACCCATTATTCCTCGTTCAGCAGGAAAGATCACACGTTCCGCAGAGTGATGAGCTGTTAATTGAAATGATCAACAACAAAGAAGGTTTTCACTTGTTTGCCTACCCTTTTGAAGGAAGATTGGTGCATGAAATTTTAGCCGCATTGGTTGCCTATCGTCTAAGCAAGTTACTTCCCATTACTTTTTCCATAGCTATGAATGATTATGGTTTTGAACTCTTAAGCGATACCGAGATCCCCATGGATGATGCCATTGCCTACGAGGTATTTTCGCCCAAAAACCTGGCAGAGGACATTACTTTGAGTATCAATTCTACAGAAATGGCCCGAAGAAAGTTTAGGGATATCGCCTGTATCTCTGGACTGGTTTTTCAGGGTTATCCTGGCAAATATGTATCCAATAAACACTTACAGTCAAGCGCAGGCTTATTTTTTGATGTCTTTAATGATTTCGACCAACATAATCTTCTGCTGCGACAAGCTTACGAAGAAGTGTTTTATCAACAGTTGGAAGAACCACGGTTGGCAGCGGCACTACAACGCATTCAACAAAGTAATATCGTTATTACCTATCCAAAACGCTTCACCCCCCTATCCTTCCCTATAAAGGTAGATAGCTTAAGGGCAAATATGAGCTCTGAAGAATTGGAACAGCGCATAGAACGAATGAAGAAAGAGGTTTTTAAATAATTTTTGTCATCATGGTGAAGAGTTACCACAAAACGACAAATAGTAGATAAATTTTTAAGATTGCTTCGTAACTTGCCATAACGGCAAACAAGTATAATTTATCTATTTTTGTGCTGATGAAAATCACGATTAGAGAAGAAGAATTAATTTTGGCAAAGGAACGAGCTGTATATTTTATACATCGTGAACTCTTGGCCATCAGTGATTTCCATATAGGTAAGGCCGCACATTTTCGCAAGGCAGGTTTGCCTGTTCCAGCAACAACAGCACAAAGTGATTTACAACGTTTGTCTTCTCTTTTAACACAGTACCAACCCAAAACATTGTTAATTAATGGAGACATGTTCCATAGCGACCATAATCAGGAAATTGATGATTTTGGAAAATGGAAAGAGAATTTTCCAAGCATAGATCTTGTTCTGGTTAAAGGAAACCATGATAAACAAGACGAGAAGCTATACCAGGAATTAGGTATCCAACTCCATGATCCCAGCTATTGCACAGATAAATTTTGTTTCATCCATGAGGCATTTAAGTGTAAAGAAAAAAATTTATATCCTATTAGCGGACATATTCATCCAGGCATTGCCATTTACAATAATGCTAAGCAGCGCCTAAAGTTTCCTTGTTTCTATTTTGGGGAAGCATACGGCATTTTACCGGCATTTAGTACCTTCACAGGGCTATCTTTAATAAAAGCTAAATCAAACGAACAAGTCTTTGCCATTACCCCAAATAAGGTCATCAAGGTATAATAGGTCATTTTCATCTATATCGGAGTGGCAATTGATCTAAAGCCTAACATGTCATTTTACCCCTTATATCACCTTCAAAAAAACGTAGCGGATATAACATTAGGCAATTAAATTTGAGCTTCCTGCCCATGTAGTAGTATATTTATTTAAAAATATATACAATTGATGCAACAATAATAGGAAAAGTGCGACTACCCTATAGATAAAGATTTTTATATATACCATAACATTATATAATTGACGTCAATAGAGAATAAAAATGATCATGAGCTCATTGCGATGTGCCAGGCCAATAATGATTTGGGCTATACTGGGTTGTATCAAAAATATGCCAAGCGTATATACAATTCCATCTGTCGAATCGTTTCGCACACTGCAGAAGCTGAAGATATTCTCCAAGAGACATTTTTAACAGTCTTTAAGGAGATAGAACGGTTAAGCAACGTGATCAATTTTGAGGCATGGGTAAAAAGAATTGCCATTAACAGATCCATTTCTCATTTAAGAAAAAAGAAGATCCTGTTTTCGGACCTGGATTCTTCAACAATAGAAGCAGAAGAGGAATATGACCTACAGGAAAATGAAATATTTGAAAATAAGGTAGAAGATGTACGCCGCTGTATCGAGCATTTGCCACATGGCTATAAAACCATAGTAAGTCTCTACTTATTCGAGCATATTCCGCAGGAGGAAATAGCCACCATGCTAGGCATATCGCACAATACGGTACGAACACAGTACCACCGTGCAAAAAAGAAAATTTTACTATCACTAAAAGATAAAACATACTATGAGTGATCCATTTAAAAAATATGTACAGGAAAACAGAGATGCCTTTGATCATCTTGAACCCGCTGCCGACCTATTTCAAAAGATAAAATCTAATTTGAAGAAAGAAGCACCAGCGCTGGTACAAAAAAATACGATCAAACTATTTGCTTATACGAAGTGGGCGGTAGCGGCCTGTATATTGATTGCACTGACCATTACCTATGCCTTATTTAACCATTCTGAGTACATAGCTGCCCCAAAACCGCAAATAGTTCAAAAAACTGGTATCGAAAAGCCTAGTGTTCTTAAACAAATCGATCTTAAGGAAGATAAAGGCGGCTCATTATTAGCTAATAATAAGATCGAGCATCAAGCGAAAAAGGTCATCGCAAGTACAAGTCATTTACCTACAAGTGTTTCAATAGCAGAAATGCTCGTGAATTTAACAGATAGTTCTTCGGCGAGCAATAGATTGGCAGCTATATTGGAAATCCAAAAAACAGAGCACATCAACAATTATGTTATTGCGCAATTGACCAAGACCCTAAATAATGATGGCAATAGCAATGTACGTTTGGCAGCCCTTAACCTTATGAGCAAATATGCCAATGATAGTTATGTATCAACTATGCTGCAACAATCATTGTCTACACAAAAAGATCCTTTGGTTCAACTCGGTCTGATCAACTTACTTGGACAGATGGATAATGTAAAAATTGATGACAAATTATTCGCACTCGCTAATGACCCCTCTACTTTTGAAGCGGTAAAAGATCAAGCCTATATAATATTATTAAATCAAAATAAACTTTAATCTCAATTATTAAATATAAGATAAATATGAAAAAGCAATTTATAGTACTCCTCACCTTATTAGCCTTGAACTTAACGGTTTCTGCACAAAAAGAATATCGATTAGCCAAATCAAGCGGACAACTTAACCTCAATATCAATGGTGCCGTTATAGAGGGTTATGATGGTAAAGAAATCATTTTCTCTATGCAGAAAACCGAAGATGAAAAGATAGATGAACGAGCTAAGGGACTACTGGCCATTAGTGGCGCAGGTTACACAGATAATACTGGTTTAGGCATTAGTGTAGTTGAAAATGGCCAAGAAGTTAATGTCAATACGGTTAATAACCGTAGGAAGGGAAATGGCATATTAAGCATTAAGGTTCCAAAGAACATAAAGATCTCTTTTAACAACAATAGTAATACCTATTATGATAATGTGGTTCTTAAAGACCTCAACAGTGAAATAGAGATATCTACCACTTACAACGATATTAAGTTGGAAAACAACACAGGACCTATGAATGTTAAAACTATGTATGGATCTGTAGATGCCATTTTCAAAGATAACATCAAGGGTCCAGTATCTATCATCTCTGTTTACAAACACGTAGATGTGGCTTTGCCAACTAATATTAAAGCAAACATAGAGCTGGCTACTTCTTCTGGTAACCTTTATGCTGCCAAAGAGTTTAACATTGTGGTCAACAAAAACAATACGAGCAAACCAAAACAAGAAAACATTTCATTAACGGGTACTATAAATGGAGGTAATGTGGTTGCGCAAAGTGGTAAAGAAGAAGGTCATAGTGTAGTGACCACAGTTTCATCAGGAAATGGCCTCTACTTTTCATCAGGTTTTAAACAGGGTGAGAACATAAAAGGTACAATTAATGGTGGTGGAGTTGATCTCATCTTTAAATCCAACTACAAAAATGTTTATCTAAGGCAAAAATAGCTTTAGCCTATCTATGCCATAAAAAAAGTTTATCCACTTTATTAAACCGACTGTAATGAAATACATATTAAGTATGGTGATCATGGCTTTGATGTCTAGCTCAGCCATTTCGCAAACAAAAATAAACAAGTCTTATCCTGTTAAAAACGGACAAGAAATAGAGTTGAAATTCGATTATCCAAAATTGATCAAGATAAGTACTTGGGATAAAAATGAGGTCAGTATCAGTGCAAGCGTAAAGATCAATGATGGGGATAGTGATGACAGGTTTATATTAAAGGATACGATTATAGACGGTAAGCTTAGCATTAAGAATAAAATAGACTGGGACAATATACCAGAAATATACTACATTCAGGAACAGGGCGTAAAAACGCGTTTTAATAGCAAACAGGATCTTGAAAATTATAAAAAAGAAAAGGGCACTTCACTTCAAAACGTATCTATTTACCAACAAAAAAATGCGGAAATTACCATGGAAATCAAAGTTCCCGCAAACATAATTACAGCCATTACCTCCATTTATGGTATGATAGAGCTGGTTGACTTTAACGGCGAAGCTAAAATAGACGCTAAATACGGTGGTGTAGATGCCAGTTTAGATGAAGCTAAGATCGGAAAGATCAAGCTTACCAATCGATATGGAAATATATACAGTAACCTTAAGCTAACGCCAACAGAAAAAACTGAGAAAAATTTCTATACTTCCCTTACTGCCGAACCTGGTAAAGGACCGTCATATGATATCAGTTCTTCTTATGGAAACATTTATCTGAGAAGGAAACCATAAAGAAAGCTACTTTATTTAACCACAAACTATGAACCGAAGAGGGTATATAGGAAAGTCAGTACAGAAAAGCTAATCTATATACCCCTCTTTATTAATGCTACAGTTTAACTGCTATGCAGTTCTATCAGTTGTTTAAGCTGATTGGCCGGCACCACACCGCTTTGACGCCACAGCACTTTTCCATTCTTGAACAAAATCAATGTGGGTACTCCTTGAACATTAAATGAACCTGCAGCGACTTGATTTTTATCAACGTCCACTTTTATGATGGAAGCTTTATCTCCTATTTGGCTTTTCAGCTCACTTAATATAGGGGCCATCATTTTACAGGGCCCACACCATTCGGCAAAAAAATCTACCAGTACAGGTTTATCGCCATTAATTAGTTCCGAAAATTTCGACATTTTAAATTCTTTTGTAATACAACAAAATTGATCATAATTGGTTTTAGCCTACTTGTTTGGGGAATATCTTGGCTTCTTCTGTCAAAAGATCATTGAAGTAAAAGTATTAAAGTATTTTTTGTTTTTTAGCGTATCTTGTTAGTGTACGCAGCTGATAAATTGAACTAATCTTCTTGTTTTTCTTCTTCTAGATAGGGATATCTATAGGTCTGTAAAGCCTCAAACTTATAGTTAAACACTAACCAGGCGATTAAAACAATCAAAATAAACGTACAAAATATAGAGCCCTCTACACCAAAGTTTCCACCTGAAAAATATTCTACACCCAATGGTTTGGCTTTCATCACACCGGGAAGATCGTTCCCACTCACCTTGTATCCCAGCAAAATACCCTGCGTAAAATTCCAACCAAAATGGATGCCCACAGCCCAACTTATATTTTGTTTTTGGAGCGTATAAATAGAGAATAGCATCCCGGCAAGGCAAATATTAAATATCCCCAATATGGTAACGTCGGGATTGCCAAGGTGTGCCAGACCAAACAGCATTCCATTTAAGATAATGACATACCATACCGGAAATCTTTCCACTAGGGCATATAATGGGTAGGTCCTAAAGAAGAATTCTTCAAAAATGGCGATGAGTATGAAATAGAACAAGTAAAGTATAAAAACCCCTAAAGGAATATGATTGGCAGAAAAGCTTACATTACCATTCACATAAAGAATGGCCACACAGAGCAGCATGATCAGAAGACCGATTAAGCTTCCTTTAAGAAGCCCCCCAAAAGCTCCTTTTTTCTTAATGAATACAGTATAAAAATCGAGTGAGGGCATTACCTTGAACACCATTAATAAGGCACTCACCACAATCAATACCAAACTGGCCTGCAATAATAGTTCTTTAAACAATTCATTTGCAATAGGTGGCAAAAAATTCCATTCTGCAATCAACCCAAATGGAATGGCACACAAAAATGAAAATAAGATAAAGAGCGCCACCCTAAAAATAGGGGTCAAATAGTATATAAGCTTATCTTCCATTGGCTACTAAAAGTTTTTTTAGACGTTTCACTACTATTTTATCTGTATTAAAAGTAACCTCTTCTTCGGTCATCAAATCTATTGGTACCCATCTGAATGATTGGTTAACTTCTAAATCAGCCACATCAAAATCATAAGCTTTCTTTTTGAAATTGAGGTTTAATGGTTGTTTTTCTTTAACCAGATAGTAAATACTAACGATCTGGCTATCATTGAACGAAGATTTTTCGTAAAAATCTGTGGTATAAAAATGCTCCATCACTTCTATTTCCACACTACATTCTTCCACAAACTCTCTTTTTAACGCTTCTATTAAACCTTCGCCCAATTCTACCCCACCACCAGGAAATTTGGTAAAATATTGCCCCTGCTCAAATTCATCACTCAATAATACTTCTTGCCTTTCATTGATGAGCAGACCGTACACTCGTATGTTAAAATAGCTCATTGACTAAAATGTTTTTGATTTTTGGTTACGTTATCCATATTCCAAACAATTTCCTGCCTAAATGCTTCCTTTCTTACAGGACAGTCTTTCATTTTGCAATAGTTGCAGCAATTGGGCAGACAGGGATCTGCATGTATAAATAATTCTGTCTGATGCTCTCCATTAACATTGATCAATTTGTCAATATCTGAAATCTGTTGATGAACACTGTTCAAATCGAAATAATAAGGCAAGGTTACATGGCAATCGATATGCAAATCGGCACCATATTGCTGCGCCCTTAAGTTATGAATGTCAATCCAGCTATCGTTCCTATTATTTTGAAGAATTTGAACAATATCTTTCACCAGTTCTATATTGCTTTCGTCCATCAATCCACCAACAGATCTACGGGTTAGTCGATAACCATTGAACACGATATAGAAACCAAGTGCAATTGAAATGGCGCTGTCCAACCAGCTGATCTCTGTGAGGACAATGAGAACTATACCTACCACTAAACCAGCACTTGATATGGCGTCGGTCAATAGATGTTTACCATCTGCTTCAAGCGTAATGGATTTATTTTTTTTGCCCGTATTAATCAGGTAATAGCCAACAATTGTATTAATTAAACCTGTAATTCCAATAATAATGGCACCATCATACAGTTGCTTTAATTTATTCGGATAAATGAGGTCATGTCCCGATTTTAGGATAATGATAACACCGGCCAGGCAGATCAGTACCCCCTCTACAAATGCCGAAAAGAATTCTACCTTTCCATGCCCATAAGGATGATTTTCATCTTTTGGCTGCGTACTTAAATAGATACTGTAAAAAGCAAAAGAACTGGCTATTACATTTACGATGCTTTCTGCAGCATCGGTTAAGATAGCATTTGACCCCGTGATAAAATATGCTGAAAATTTAGCCAGCATCAATATGATACTCACACAAAGTGAAACGAGTATGGCTTTTTTGTTCGATTGCAAAATATATAATTTGAGATGTCAAAACTACGGTTAAAAGTGGTAAATTTTAATAAAAAGTATCTTTTTTTAGTGTGTTATAAATAAGGTTTTTATATTTGTTATCTCACATAAAAATCATGAATATTTTATCAGACAGAATAAATAACCTATCAGAATCTGCTACGCTTAAAATGACCAAACTAGGTCGTGAACTTGCGGCAAAAGGCATCAACGTAATCAGTTTAAGCGTTGGAGAACCCGATTTCAACACGCCACAACATGTAAAGGACGCTGCTAAAAAGGCATTAGATGAAAATTACACCCGTTATTCTCCGGTACCTGGTTACCCAGAATTGCGACAAGCTATAGTAAACAAGCTTAAGAAAGAAAACAATTTAGATTACGATATTTCCCAAATCGTTGTTTCAACCGGTGCAAAACAATCGTTATCGAATGTAATTTTAACGCTCATCAACCCTGGAGATGAAGTAATCATACCTACCCCGTACTGGGTTTCATACTCGGAAATGGTCACTTTGGCAGAAGGTAAATCTGTTTTTATTGATACCGATATTGAAAGTGATTTTAAGATCACACCAGAACAGTTAGAAGCAGCCATTACGCCTAAAAGCAAGCTGTTTATGTTCTCTTCTCCAAATAATCCAACGGGTACGGTCTACAATAGGCAAGAACTGGCGGCCTTGGCCAAAGTTTTTGAGAAACATCCAAACATCTTTATTCTTTCTGATGAGATCTATGAACACATCAACTTTGTAGACCAACATGAATCAATTGCCCAATTTCCGAGCATTAAAGATCGTGTAATCATAGTAAACGGTTTTTCTAAAGCCTTTGCCATGACCGGATGGCGTTTGGGCTATATTGCGGCCAACAAAGAAATTGCTGCAGCAAACGATAAGTTACAGGGACAAACTACTTCTGGCACTTGCTCCATTGCACAACGTGCAGGTATTGTAGCCTATGAGCAGGGACTGGAAACCGTAAACGAAATGAAAAAAGCTTTTGCCCGTCGCCGTGAACTGGTATATGGCCTATTGAAAGATATTCCAGGTGTTAAAACCAACCTTCCTGAAGGTGCATTTTATTTCTTTCCCGAGATCAGTTCTTTCTTTGGTAAAAAAGATGCCAATGGCAATACCATTAAAAACTCCTCAGATTTGGCACTTTATCTTTTAAATGTTGGTCATGTGGCCACTGTAGGTGGTGATAGTTTTGGTAATGACAACTATATACGCCTTTCATACGCTGCTTCAGACGAAAGTTTGGTAGAAGCCATAAGAAGAATTAAAGAAGCACTAGGCAAGCTAAGCTAATAGCTGATAAGCCTAATAAAAAAGAGTTTTCGGATGGTTTTCGGAAGCTCTTTTTTTATTTGAATGCCAGGCAATTCCCAATGCTTCAGCGGCACTTTTATTATCTCCCGTTTATTTCATAAAAGGCCCCTTCTACAAAACAAAGACTTTTATGCGCAAGTTTGAATGAAGTTACTAGCTCCTAATGGCTTCAACCGGATCTAGGCGGGATGCGGCAAATGCAGGCCAGAAACCAGAAATTACACCGATCACTACCGAAACACCAATGCCTAATATAATATTACTGGCATACAAAGACACTTCTACGCCAACACCATAGGTAAATACGAGAGTACCTATATAAACCAGTGCCAAACCACATAAACCTCCCAGAAGGCTCAACACTACAGATTCAAAAATAAATTGCAAAAGAATAAAATAGTTTTTTGCCCCCAAAGATTTCTGTATACCAATAATATTGGTTCTCTCCTTAACCGATACGAACATGATATTGGCTATGCCAAAACCGCCTACCAAAATAGAAAAGCCACCTATGATCCATCCCCCCCAATTAACCGCGGTAAACATAATATCAAGTTGGTTGGACAACATGGTGGTCTTGTTCAATGAAAAATCATCTTCCTGCCCCGGGCTAAGCCTTCGTATGGCACGCATTTGACCTTTAAGCTCGCTCTCCACTTCTTCCAAGCTAATGTTTTCCTTGCCCCTTACCGTTATAAAAGGACCATATCTTTCATTATTAATGTCAAAAATGCCCTTGGCAAAGTTCATCGGGATGAGTACATTTTTGTCTTGTGACATGCCCATCATATCTTCGCCCTCCTTTTTGAAAACGCCCACCACAGTTACCCTGCGGCCCATTAACTTCACCTGCTTACCTATGGGATCTTCATCTGCGAAAAGTCCTTGGGCTATTTCTGCCCCTAAAATACAAATAGGGCTTCCTGATCTACCTTCACTCTCTGTAAAGTATCGGCCATATTGAAACTCCAAATTCCAGGTCCGATCATATTCCTGGGTAGCTGCCTTTAGGTTTGCGCCTTCCACCGAGCTGCTCCTATATTTGATGGTCCTACTGTTTGCCGAAATCTGAAAACAAACACCTTGGGCCATTGCCATCCTATCTTTCAGGGCCAAATAGTCTCTATACGAAGGTTCGGGCCTGTTTACATATTTCCACCATGGGAAATTATCACTGAATATCCAGGGCCATTTTTCAACAAACAGGGTATTGGACCCTAATTTATCTACACTGCTCTGAATTTTATTCCGCATGGTATCTACGCCAGTAAAAACCGCTATGATGATAAAAATACCAATTGTAATGCCTAACAAAGAAAGAGAAGTCCTTAATTTGTTCTGTCTAAGCGCATCCCAGGCAAACCTGAAACTTTCTCCGATAAGTCTAAATATTAGCATCATAACCTTTAGACCAAAAATAGCCAAAAAGGTTACAGCAACCTATACATAATATAAAAGATACAAACTTTAACGCTGATAAGTTTATTGCCATACATTTTAATTGTGGAAAACACAATATTAATTTGTAAATTTGCGCCCTAATTTACTACATCCAAAAAAAATGAAGTTATCACAATTTAAGTTTAATTTACCCGATTCGCTTTTGGCGAATAATCCGGCAGAAGAAAGAGACGAAGCCCGTTTAATGGTTTTGCACAAAGATACTGGCAAGATTGAACATAAAATTTTCAAAGACGTTTTAGGTTATTTTGACGACAAGGATGTGATGATCTTAAACAATACCAAAGTTTTTCCTGCCCGTTTATATGGCAACAAAGAAAAAACTGGTGCAACGATAGAAGTTTTTTTATTGCGCGAGCTTAATAAGGAACTTCGTTTATGGGACGTTCTTGTTGACCCTGCCCGTAAAATACGTGTAGGTAACAAATTATATTTTGGTGATGATGATTTGCTGGTTGCCGAGGTAGTGGATAACACCACATCACGCGGCCGTACCATTCGTTTCCTATTTGACGGAACTGATGAAGAATTCAGAAGAAATGTAGAGATCTTGGGTGAAACGCCCCTACCTAAATACATCAAACGTAAGGCTACAGAACAAGATAAAGAACGCTATCAAACTATTTTCGCCAAGCATGAAGGTGCTGTTGCTGCGCCCACCGCAGGTTTGCACTTTAGCAGGGAGCTGATGAAACGTTTAGAGCTGAAAGGCATCGAATTTGCAGAAGTTACCCTGCACGTAGGTTTAGGAACGTTCAGACCTGTTGAGGTTGAAGATTTGACCAAACACAAAATGGATTCTGAGCAGTTTATTATTGAACAGCACGATGCCGACATTGTGAATAAGGCCCTTGAAAATAAAGCAAGGATCTGTGCCGTAGGTACTACCTCTATGCGTGCCATCGAGTCTGCTGTTTCTGCAAACAAAACATTAAAGGCAGCAAATGATTGGACCAGTAAGTTCATCTTTCCTCCTTATGATTTCAGCATTGCCAACTCTATGATTACCAATTTCCACACCTCAGAATCTACCCTGTTAATGATGGTGAGTGCATTTGGAGGGTACGAAAATGTAATGAACGCCTACGAAATTGCCGTTAAAGAAAAATATCGTTTCTATAGCTATGGCGATGCGATGTTGATTATTTAGACCTTAGTATTGGGTATCAAGTATCGAGATATAAGTCATGGCTCGATACTTGATGCTTAAATCTTGATACTAAATTAAAAAATATGAAATTCTATGCAATAATTGTTGCGGGTGGCTCGGGCAAAAGAATGCAGGCCAGTGTCTCTAAACAGTTTTTATTGCTTAATGGAGTACCTTTAATGATGCACACCTTAAAGGCATTCCATCAATCGGAAATTCAACCGGAAATTATTTTGGTACTGAACAAAGAGTCCATCTCCTACTGGAATGAACTCTGCGTCAAGTATAGCTTTACAATCCCGCATTTCGTAGTTGAAGGTGGTAGAGAGCGTTTCCATTCTGTTAGAAATGGCCTATTGGCTATTAAAGAAGATGGAATTATTGCCATTCATGACGCCGTAAGGCCCTTGATCGCCACTCACCTGATCAATAAATGTTTTAAAGAGGCTTCCGAAAAAGGCAATGCCGTACCTTGCATCAAACCTAGCGACACGGTAAGAAAATTCAATGACCATACCAGTAAGATCATTAATAGAGACAAATTGGTCCTCATTCAAACCCCTCAAACCTTCTCTGCAGAACAATTAAGGGAGGCCTATAGGCAAAACTACAGCAAAAAATTCACAGATGATGCCAGCGTAGTAGAAGCAGCCGGTTTTTCCATCAATCTCATCGAAGGCAACAGATACAATTTAAAGGTTACCTATCCAGAAGACCTGGAGTTGGCCAGCTATTTGCTAAAACGATAAGCAGCAGGCTTTTGTACAAAAACAGCATTTAACTTAGATAAACCCTAAAATGGAGAAGCCTGGGCAATATTACCCAGGCTTCTCCTTTTATAATAACATTAGTCCCTAAGCATAAGCAATAGCGTCTTTCGATGGAAGCTTACTGTATCCCATCAAATATTCATCTACCTTACGTGCGGCTTCCCTTCCTTCGGAGATAGCCCATACCACCAACGATTGACCCCTGCGCATGTCTCCCGCTGCAAATATTTTAGCAATATTAGTTTGGTAGCTACCTTCCAATGCCTTTACATTTCCACGTTCATCAAGTTCAACACCTAGTTTTTCCAATAAACCCTCCTTTTGCGGATGCACAAAGCCCATGGCCAAAAGCACAAGTTCGCAAGGATAATCTTTTTCCGTACCAGGAATTTCCTTGAAACCTACAGGCCTGCCGGTATTGGAATCTATATCCCATTCTACATCTACTACCTTCAAAGCTTTTAAATTACCATTTTCATCGGCAATAAACTCTTTGGTATTAACAGACCATGCACGTTGGGCACCTTCTTCATGTGAAGTTGTCACTTTCAAGAGCATAGGATAAGTTGGCCAAGGCATATTTGCCGTACGCAGTTCTGGAGGCATAGGCATAATTTCAAACTGCGTTACAGATTTAGCGCCATGGCGGTTAGATGTACCAATACAATCAGAACCTGTATCACCTCCACCGATCACGATCACATGCTTACCTGTCGCTACAATTTCTTCTTCGTTAAATTTACGGTTACTTACACGCTTATTTTGCTGCTTCAGGAAATCCATGGCAAAATGAACACCTTTAGCTTCCCTTCCCGGCATATTCAGGTTTCGTGGAACAGTAGATCCTCCAGCCAGTACAATGGCCTGATATTCTCTTAAAAGTGTACTGATCTCTACATTTTCACCCACATTGGCATTACATTGAAAAGTAATGCCCTCATCTTCCATCAACTTGATCCTTCTTTCCACTACATTTTTCTGCAATTTGAAATCAGGGATGCCATAACGCAGCAAACCACCAGGCACATCATCGCGTTCAAAAACAACCACCTCATGCCCCGCTTTGTTGAGTTGTGCGGCCGCAGCCAATCCGGCAGGGCCAGAACCTATCACCGCAATCTTTTTACCCGTTCTAATTAACGGTTCATTCGCTTTAATATAACCTTTTTCAAAGGCTATTTCTATAATGTGCTTTTCGATCTCTTCAATGGAAACTGGCGACCTATTGATGCCCAGTACACAAGCACTTTCGCATGGTGCCGGACAAATCCTTCCCGTAAATTCCGGAAAGTTATTAGTACTTAATAAGATTTCGGCTGCCTGCAACCATTTACCTTGATAAACAGCATCATTAAACTCTGGGATCACATTTCCCAACGGACAACCCGATTGGCAAAACGGCACACCGCAGTCCATACAGCGTCCAGACTGTTTATTTAACTGATCAGATGGCAGAAGTGAAACAAACTCGTCATAATGCTTCAAACGTTCTTCTGGCACTTGTTTTGAAGGCGAAACCCTTTCGTATTCAAAAAATCCTGTCACTTTTCCCATCTTAATTGATTTTAACTTGTTGACGTTGTAATAAAACTGCTTTGTACTCTTTAGGGAAAACTTTAACAAAGTGTACGGATTGATTTTCCCAATCGCTTAAAATAAACTCAGCCACCTTACTGTTGGTCAATCTGATATGATTTTTAAGTAATGTAATTATTCTTTCTTCATCTTCTGGCAACAACGGATCTAGATCGACCATTTCCGGGTTACATTTTTTTGCAAATGTTTTGCTGGTATCATAAACCCAGGCAATACCACCGCTCATTCCCGCAGCAAAGTTACTTCCGGTATCCCCTAAAATGAGTACTTCTCCGCCTGTCATATACTCACAACCATGATCTCCTACACCTTCAACAACTGCCGTAGCTCCCGAATTTCGAACTGCAAAACGCTCACCAGCCTTGCCTCGTACATATAACTCTCCCGAAGTAGCTCCATATAGAGCCACATTCCCAATAATGATATTCTGTTCAGGAACATATTTGATATTGCTAAAAGGATAGACGACCAATTTAGCACCCGATAATCCTTTACCCACATAATCATTACCTTCACCTTCCAGAGATAAGGTTAAGCCTTTGGTAGCAAATGCACCAAAACTTTGTCCGGCCGAACCAAAACATTTAAAGTTGATGGTATCTGGCGCCAGACCTGAACTTTTATGCACCTTGGATATTTCATTGGAAAGCATTGTTCCTATGGATCTATCTGTATTCTTGACATCGAAGTTGGCAAACACAGGTTCATTGTTTAAAATGGCAGGTTGTGCCTCTTTAATCAGTTTATGGTCTAACACTTTATCCAAACCATGATCTTGTGCTTCCGTTTGATATAAAGATCCTCCATGTGAGGGTTCCTTATACAAGATTGGGGAAAGATCCACATATTTAAGCTTCCAATCTGCATCATCGATCTGTCTCATTTTTAACAGATCGGACTGGCCAATCATTTCATTCACTGTCCTGAAACCAAGTTCAGCCATAAGCTCACGAACTTCTTGCGCCAAGAAGTAGAATAGATTTACCACATGGTCTGCTTGCCCTGTAAAGAGTTTCCTTAAATTAGGATCTTGCGTTGCCACACCCACCGGACAGGTATTTAAATGACATTTACGCATCATGATACAACCTGTAGTTACCAAGGCAGCTGTAGCCACTCCCCATTCTTCTGCACCCAATAAAGCTGCAATAACAATATCCCTACCTGTTTTAAGTTGCCCATCAGTTTGCACCACTACTCTGCTCCTCAGCCTGTTCTTCACCAAGGTTTGATGTGCCTCGGCCAAACCAAGTTCCCAAGGCAAGCCCGCATGCTGAATAGAAGTTAACGGAGATGCACCTGTTCCACCATCATAACCCGACACCAGGATGACATCGGCATGGGCTTTGGCTACTCCAGCAGCTATCGTACCCACACCTGCTTTGGACACCAATTTCACATTAATTCTAGCTGCACGATTGGCATTTTTCAAGTCATAGATCAACTGCGCCAAATCCTCGATAGAATATATATCATGGTGTGGCGGTGGAGAGATCAAACCCACACCAGGCGTAGCATGGCGTACTTTTGCAATCCAATCGTCAACCTTATGACCTGGCAACTGCCCACCTTCACCTGGTTTTGCCCCTTGTGCCATTTTAATCTGTAGCTCGTCGGCATTAGTTAAATAATAGCTGGTTACCCCAAAACGAGCGGAAGCGATCTGCTTGATGGCAGAGCGCATAGAATCTCCATTTTCTAAAGTTTGATAACGGATTTCATCTTCTCCACCTTCTCCTGTATTGCTCTTTCCACCTATACGGTTCATGGCAATAGCTAAGGTAGAATGTGCCTCGTGCGAAATCGAACCAAAGGACATTGCGCCTGTAGCAAATCGTTTAAAGATATTTTCTATAGGTTCTACCTCATCTATGCTAATAGAGGGACGGGTATAATTAAATTCGAACAAGCCCCTTATGGTATAGGCCTGTGTAGTTTGATCATTTACCAGTTTCGAATACTTTTTAAAGGTATGATAATCATTTCTACGAGTGGCATTTTGTAACAAATGAATGGTTTCCGGATTGAATAAATGTTTTTCTCCGCGTCTTCTCCATTTATAGGTACCTCCTGCATTCAGAGTTTGATCTGCCTGCGTTTGAGGGCCAAAACTGCGATTATGCTTAATCAATGTTTCATACGCAATCTCATCTAATCCCAGGCCACCTATACGAGACACCGCTCCCGTAAAATGCGTATTTACCACTTGTTGGTTCAAGCCTAAGATTTCAAAAATCTGTGCGCCATGATAAGATTGCAAGGTTGAAATTCCCATTTTGGAGAAGATCTTCAACAATCCCGTATTTACGGCATAAGTATAATTGGATATTAATTTTTCAGGTGTTAGCCCACTTTCTTTATCAAACCTCCTGATGGTTTCCAGCGCCAAATAAGGATTAATAGCGGTAGCTCCAAATCCGATCAGGGTAGCAAAGTGATGAACTTCCCAAACATCACCAGCCTCCACCACTATACCAACGGCTCCCCTATATCCTTTTCTGATCAAATGATGGTGAACAGCGGAAACTGCCAACAGAGAAGGAATGGCTGCATGGGTAGAATCTATTGCCCTATCACTTAATACGATTACTTGGAAGCCATCTTCAACCGCATCAACTGCGTAACGACATAAACGATCTAAAGCTTTCGACAGAGAGCCCGGCTTTCCATCTGCCCTGAAATACATTTGAAGTGTTTTAGACTGAAACAGTCCAGTATCTATACTTCTTAGTTTCTCCAGTTCAAGGTTAGTCAATATAGGATGCTTAATTCCCACACAGTGGCATTGTATCTGGTTTTCCTCCAGCAGGTTGCCATTATTGCCCATAAATCCGGCCAAACTCATCACCACTTTTTCCCTGATGGGGTCAATTGGCGGATTGGTTACCTGAGCGAATAGCTGTTTAAAATAAGACGAAAGATGTTGAGGTTGTTTAGATAGCACGGCCAGTGGGGTATCTGTTCCCATAGAGCCTATAGCTTCCTTACCTTCAATAGCCATTGGCTTAAGCAACAAATCTATATCTTCACTGGTATAACCAAAAACCTGCTGATATTTAAAAATAGATTCCTCAGAAAGATTGGTAAACATTACCCTAGGTTCTGGTAGTTCTTCCAGTTTAATCTGGTATTGATTAATCCAATCTGCATAGGGACGACGACCACATACCTGTTGTTTTATCTCCTGGTCGCTAATTATACGTCCTTGCTCCATGTCTACTACAAACATTTTACCAGGTGTTAGACGACCTTTCTTAACCACCGTACTCTGATCAATAGTAAGCGCCCCAGATTCTGAAGCCATAATTACACGATCATCACTGGTCAATACATATCGAGACGGGCGTAGGCCATTCCTATCTAAAGTAGCACCAATCAGACTACCATCGGTAAATGCGATAGCTGCCGGACCATCCCAAGGCTCCATCAAGGAAGCATGAAACTGATAGAAAGCCTTTTTATTCGGATCCATATCCTCATTACCGTCCCAAGCTTCCGGGATAAGCATCATTAACACATGCGGCAATGAACGACCTGCATGCAACAACAGCTCTACCACATTATCTAAACAGCCCGAATCGGATTGGGTCTCATCAATTACCGGAAGGATCATATTCAACTCTTCAGGTGTAAAATAAGGTGAGGCAAAAGATTTCACACTAGATCTGAACCAATTTAAATTGCCCTGCAAAGTATTGATTTCACCATTATGGGCAATATGCCTGAAAGGCTGAGCCAAACGCCACGAAGGAAAGGTATTGGTAGCGAAACGTGAGTGCACCAAACCAAAGGCCGAGACCATACGCTTATCGCTCAGCTCACTAAAATAGGTACGAACCTGCAAAGAGGTTAACTGACCTTTATATATTAAGGTACGCGACGAAAAAGAAGCTACATAAAAATCTTGCTTACTATCTTTTACGGCACTATAAATAGTTTTGGTAATATAGGTTTTAAGCACAAACAACTTACGCTCAAAATCGGCACCTGCAGGCACATGGTAAGGTCGTTTCACAAAAACCTGCTCTATCTCTGGTTCAACAGACAAAGCCATTTGACCAATATCCGTGGTATCTACCTGAACTTTTCTAAAGCCCAGCACCTCAAAACCCAATTTTTCGGCAGTGCGATAGATAATTTCACGGCATTCTTCCCTTGCCCTGATCTCCTTTGGCAAAAAGAGCATGCCCACTCCATAATCGCCGTATTCTGGTAAGCTAAAACCTGTACGCAAGCATTCGTCAAACAAAAATTCATGCGGCACCTGTATCATAATCCCCGCACCATCACCAGTATTTGGTTCAGCTCCGCACGCACCACGATGATCTAGGTTCTCCAATATCGTTAATGCATCCGAAATAATCTGGTGTGATTTTCTCCCTTTCACATGGGCAACAAAACCTATACCGCACGCATCATGTTCAAAACTGTCACGGTATAACCCCTGCTGTTCATTTAAATTTTCCATTTATTAGTTGGTTGTAGTTAGTGTGTAATGAACACTAAGTTAAGAAAAAAAATCCACTAATTATATATTTGATAAAAAAATTATGAATAAATAATATTATGTCTTAAAAATAATAAAATAATTGACAATATAACAATAACAATCGTTATCAATTATAATTTTATCAAAACGCATAATCTAAAAATAATGCATGTATACCATTTAAAAGAACATTCTATAATAACTTGGCCAAAATAGCACAATAGACAATCAGCTATAAATCAATATTTTAAAAAAACATTAAAAATTAGTCATTTTATATTTTGTAAAACGAGTGCTTTTGCTACCTTTGTGCCGGGCAAGTCTTTTACGATCAGCTCCCTTTGAACTCCCCCAGGTTGGGAACAAAGCAAGGGTAGGAGGTTGTAGCGATGCGATAAAAGTTGCTTGCCCTTTTTCCCCTACCCCTGAAGGGGCGAACCAAAATATAAATCAGGGTATCTCAAAACATATTTTCCTTTTCCAGAACTTCTGAATTATGAAATTTTTTATTGACACCGCCAATCTAGATCAGATCAAAGAGGCGCAAGATTTAGGCATTTTAGATGGTGTAACCACCAATCCTAGTTTAATGGCCAAAGAAGGCATCACAGGTGATGAAAATGTCATCAACCACTACAAAACCATTTGTGATATCGTAGATGATAATGTAAGTGCCGAAGTGATTTCGACCGACTATGAGGGCATAGTTAAAGAAGGCGAAGCGCTTGCTGCTTTGAATCCAAAAATTGTAGTGAAGGTTCCCATGATCAAAGAAGGGATAAAGGCTATTAAATACTTTAGCGGAAAAGGCATAAGAACAAACTGTACCCTGGTCTTCTCTCCCGCTCAAGCCTTGTTAGCTGCCAAAGCTGGGGCTACTTATGTATCTCCATTCTTGGGTCGGTTAGACGATATTTCTACAGATGGCCTACAGCTTATAGAAGATATCAGGTTAATTTTTGATAATTACGGTTATCCTACGCAAATCTTGGCTGCTTCAATTCGTGGACCATTGCATATTGTAGCTTGTGCGAAAATTGGTGCAGATGTCATTACTGCTCCACTTTCTGCAATTACCGCCTTGTTAAAGCACCCGTTAACCGATAGTGGCCTAGCCACTTTCTTAGCAGACCACGCTAAGGCCAACAAAAAGTAATTGTTCTTCAATACATATACTTATAAAGTAAAAAGCTTCGAAATTCGGAGCTTTTTACTTTTAACGAAAACTCATTCCATCCATCATTAGCACATCCTTTACTTTAGTGTAGTCAATTTGCTGGTCTGGTTCGATTAATATCCCTTTTACGCCTGCTCCATTTGCAGCCTCCACATCACGGGGCTTATCGCCAATCATTACAGACAATGATGGGTCTATATCGAACATTTCTATAGCATCTAACAACATTCCCGACTTGGGTTTCCTGCATTTACATTCCCCATTAACTGTTGGATGATGGGAACAGTAATAAAAAGCGGCAATTTCCACCTTATGCTTGGCAAATTCATTTCTTAGAATCTGGTGCATAATGGCCAGCTCTTCCTCTGTATATCTTTTTAAGGCAATACCACCTTGATTGGTAATTACAATCAACAGATAACCTTCCTCATAAAATTGTTTTAATGGCGGAATTTGATACGTCAAAACCTCAAAATCTTCTACTTTACATATATAATCATACTTCTCGCGGTTAAGCACTCCATCCCTATCCAAAAAAATCGCTTTGTTTTTCATCAATTACTTTATTTATTGCGCTAAAATATGAAGTTTGAGTTGTTTTGATCCTGTTTTTATCGCATTCATTCAGATAATCAGTATTTTTATTTCTTTAACCTACATCAAAATGAGCAAGAGTACTTTTAAACCATTTGTACCTGCAGACCAGAAGATCGCAGAATTCACCATCAAATCTATCCTATTAGGTTGTATTGCCGGGATCATTTTTGGAGCGGCCACAGTCTATCTCGCCTTGAAAGCTGGATTAACCGTATCTGCCTCTATACCCATTGCCGTTTTGGCCATTACGTTAGGCAAAAAATTCTTCAAGACCACCATTCTTGAGAACAACATTATCCAAACTACGGGATCTGCGGGCGAGTCTATTGCCGCCGGAGTGGTGTTTACTCTTCCTGGCTTCTTGTTTTTAAGTACGGGCCTTAATGGACAAAGTTCCGGAGAAGCTTTTTTCAACTATATGACCATCCTCATACTGGCGATTTTAGGAGGAATTCTGGGCACGTTAATGATGATCCCTTTACGCAGATCGTTAATTGTAAAGGAACACGAAAACCTACCCTATCCCGAGGGTACAGCCTGCGCTTCTGTACTACAAGCGGGAGAAAAAGGTGGGGATTTCGCCAAGACGGCTTTTTGGGGTTTAGGTTTTTCGTTGGCCTATGCCTTGTTACAGAAAGTATTCCATGTGATTGCCGAAGCACCCACTTGGGTCAGCAAACAAACCAATAAGTTTTTGCCTTCAGCTCAAGTAAGTGGCGAAATCACCCCAGAATACATGGGGGTAGGTTATATTATAGGTCCAAAAATTGCGGGGGTATTGGTGGCGGGTGGTGTATTGGCCTGGTTAGCCTTAATTCCCTTATTATCTACCTTAATAGATCCACTTGTTGCGGCCAAGCAATTGGTAAAACTGGGCCTATTATCCGACATTCATAAGGGTGGTGGTGCTGGAAACTGGGATCCCCTAACCCAAACTTTCGCCGATTACCCAAAGGCCATCTACCAAGCTTTTGTTAAACAAATTGGAGCCGGTGCGGTTGCAGCAGGAGGATTCATTACCTTATTAAAAACCATTCCTACAATTATTTCTTCTTTCAAGGAAAGCTTAGGCGCCATCAAAGAAAATGAAATAAAGGGCAATACCAAAAGAACCGATCAAGACCTATCCATTAAAATAGTAGGTATAGGCAGCCTGGCTCTTATCTTATTGATGGCTATTTTACCCCAAATACCTGGCGATAGCCTGGTCAACAAATTCATCATAGGTATTTTGGTCATTGTATTTGGCGCCTTTTTTGTAACCGTATCTAGTAGAATAGTAGGATTGATCGGCTCTAGCAACAACCCTATATCTGGAATGACCATTGCCACCATTATGGGCACCTGCCTGGTATTCATTGCCGTTGGTTGGACTGGAAAAATCTACGAACCTATGGCTTTGGTGGTTGGCGGCATGATCTGCATTGCAGCAGCAAATGCAGGGGCAACATCACAAGACCTTAAAACGGGATATATTATAGGTGCCACCCCAAAATACCAGCAAATCGCCCTATTCATTGGCGCCATTGTTTCCTCCATCGTTATAGGCATTACCGTAAGAATATTGGACACCCCTACAGATGAAATGCTAAAACAGGGCATAAAACATGCCATTGGCACAGAAACTTATGCCGCACCCCAAGCCACCTTAATGGCCACTTTGATCAAGGGAATGCTTTCCTTTAATTTGGATTGGCAATATGTATTGGTGGGTGTATTTATAGCAATAACGATCGAACTATGTGGCATCAATGCGCTATCTTTTGCCGTAGGCGCCTATCTGCCCCTATCTACAACCCTTCCCATATTTATCGGAGGAGCCATAAAAGGTTTGGTCAATTGGCGTGAGAAAAGAAAAAACAAAGTCTCCGAAGAGGAAGAAATTGCTCCTGGAAATTTATTTGCTACGGGATTGGTGGCAGGTGGGGCGATAGCAGGTGTAATTGTTGCCATTTTAATGGTCATCCCATCTGTTAGAGATCACCTGGGCCAGATTAATATTGAGCCAATTTTCACCACCTGGTTTGGAAAAGGAGGCTATCAGATCTTAGGTGTATTATTCTTTCTATTAATGGGCTTTGTTCTCTATAACATAGGAAAGAAAAAAACGTTAAGAGCGATTGAAAAATTTGAGTGATGAATAGTTAATGAACAAGTACCGGGTTATCAACTATAGGCAACTTGGCAAACTTGATCACTTCGATACTTGGCACGCCATAATCTGTAAGTACCCTGCCATAAACGAGGTAGCATCCCCTACCCCTAAAAGGATAAACAGGGGCACTATTAGGAAAATGGATCGTATCGAAAAAATCTCCATTGCTATCCATAAAAGTACCAAACCACATTTTGGCATTTTTGCTGGTACGCACACTTTTTTCACAAACATAATTCCCTAACATTTTTACCATTTTACCATTATATTTAACCAGGTCTTCAGCCTTAACATCGCCCCTATACTTGGTTTTTAATAGATCGAACATCGTTATGGTTAAAGGATAGCCCAGCAATTCCAATTCCTGATAGGCATCTTCGATCAAGCTATTGTCTAAACTTGGCAAACGGTATGTTTTCGAAGGGGTTTGAAACAGCTCTTTAGCTGGTTTTGGCCTGCTTGTATGCCCTAAATAATGGTGCGCTTCCCAAAGGAGTTCCTTTTTGCTTTTTTGGGTAAACCTTAAAGCGCCGACACGGATAAGAATAATGGCCTGCTCTAAGGTGAGACCATTGCGTTTAATGATATCTTCCAAATTCAAATAGGCTCCATTTACCTTCCTTTCTTTTGGAACAAGTTCGATCAGCCTGTTTTCCAATCCTTGTATACCAATCAGCCCTAGATACACTTCATTTCCTTTTATATTCACCACTTCGTCGCTATGATTTACACAAGGCAGGTGAACTTGTGCCCCAGTTTGCTGTAAGGCATTTACATAAACCCATCGCTGATAAAAACCTCCGTAATTATTCAATACGGCCACCATAAATTCCATGGGGTAATTAGTCTTCAGATAGAGACTTTGGTAACTTTCTACGGCAAAACTTGCGGAATGGGCCTTAGAAAAGCTAAATCCCCCGAAACTAGATACTTGTCGCCATACTTCTTTGGTAGTGTCTTCATTTCTTTTCAATGCCTTTGCACTGGTAAAAAAACGTTTTGACAATCTTTCAAAATCACTATCCTTCGTCCTATATTTTCCACTCATGCCTCGTCTAAGTATATCTGCATCGGCCAAATCTAAACCTGCATAATGACAACAGACCTTAATCACATCTTCTTGATAAACCATAATGCCAAAAGTATCGGGCAACTGTTCTTTCATCACTTCGGATAGATATTTCACTTTTTCAGGATGATGATAGCTTTCAATGTACATCTTCATCATTCCCGAGCTGGCTACCCCAGGCCTGATAATAGAGCTAGCAGCCACCAAAGTTTGGTAATTATCACATTGTAGTTTCTTTAGCAATTGTCTCATAGCGGGCGATTCGATATAAAAACAACCTATTGGCGTACCTGCTTTAAGTTGGGCATTCAGATCTGGATCATCCTTAAACCTTTTAAAATCATGAATATCAACCTGCCGACCTTTATTCTTCAACACCAATTGTACCGCCTCTCTAATATGCCCTATCCCCCTTTGGCTCAGAATATCGTATTTGTCCAGTCCTATAGCTTCTGCCTCATACATATCCCATTGTACGGTTGGCATGCCCTTAGGCGGCAAATCGAGTGCGGTGTAATAGGTCAAGGGCTCCTCGCTGATCAATATGCCTCCTGCATGGATAGATCGCTGGTTAGGCATATCCCTTTCTTCCATATAATTACAAATGGCCATGATTTTTTTAAAATTCGGGTTAAGGGCATTGACTTGTGACTTAGTTGGATCTGTAAAGTCGTCTATTTCAGATTTTGGCAGTCCCATTACCTTACCTATCTCCCTAATGATGGCCTTGTCCTTGAAGCTGCTCATGGTACCAAGCAATGCCGTATAAGGATATTTGTTAAAGATATATTTTTGGATTTCCGGTCTTTCGTCCCAGCTAAAGTCAATATCAAAATCAGGAGGTGAACTGCGTTTATGATTCAGAAATCGTTCAAAGTAAAGATTTAACTGAATAGGGTCAACATCAGTAATTTTCAAGCAATAAGCTACTACACTGTTTGCTCCAGATCCCCTGCCTACATGGTAAAACCCTTTTTCCTCCATCGCATACCTAATGATATCCCAGGTGATGAGAAAGTAAGCACAAAAATTCATTTCCTCAATCACCCTCAGTTCTTCCTTGATTCTTTTTAATGCTTCTGTATGACCTAAACCATAACGATAAGCCAAGCCCTCCATGGCCAATTTGGTAAGCAATGCCAAATCTCCCTCTATACTGTCTGTAAATGTTTTCTTATTCTTATGTCCAAAAGTATAAGCTTCTGTTGTACAGCTATCCAGCAATGATTGTGTATTGTCCATGATAAAGTCATAGGGTTCATAACTTCTTCTTAACTCATTTTCCGTTATAAACTGTTCATTATCCAGACATATGTCATTGTTAGTCAATTTACTCAGCACCGTACCTAATCCAACTCCCCTTAGGTATTGATGAAGTCTGTACTCTATTTCATCTTTAAAGGTTACCGGATGTAAGGCAATCAATTTTTCTTTTATGCCTTCCAAAGATTTTCCTGCAATACCATTTAACTGGTTTGAACGAATGCCCAGATATTCGTAAGCTTTCAATTGCCTTCCAAACTGAAAAGGAAAAACAATGAAAACATTTGAAAAGGCAAAAGGCTCATCTGGCAAGGGGAGTCCTTTAAGATGATGATAACTCAGAAAGTCATTCAATTCCTTCATTCCCTCCCTATTTTTAGCAATGCCTATGTAAAGAAGTTTTTCCGCTCGCCTAAATTCGATACCAATGATCGGTTTAATGGGATAGGCCACTTTTGTAATTGCACCATTTTCATCTACCTCATCTATCCCTTCTTTACGGCAAAGGCGAATAAACTCCATACAGCCCGAAGAATTATTAATATCTGTTAACACCAATTGGTGGATGCTGTTTCTTCTGGCCTCTTCGATAATGGACCTTATTTTCATTGTACCATAGCGTAGGCTATATTCCGAATGTACATTGATAAACATCTTCTGTTCTTACTTTTTAACAACCAAACTTCCCAATTGCACCGCATTAATACCATATTTATCACGTACCTGGTCCATACGTTGATATAGTTTATATATTTTTTCTGATGCTCCATAAAGGTTTATCTGTTCATGGCCACTCACCAGGTGAGAAAGCTTTACGCCTACCAACCTTAACAACATTCTTTTCTCATATACCTTATCGAAAAGCTCCTTAGATTTTGCAATCAAGGGCATATCCAGCGAAGTATAAGGAATTTTAGCCTGTAGACTCACCGTTTCGAAATTCGCATAACGGATGGTTACCGTAATGCAAGCTGTTAATTTTTGCTTATGTCTTAATTCAAAAGCTAGCTTGGTAATCATGTCTGTAAGGATAAGTTTGATGGCAGACACATCCATGCTATCCATTTCAAACGTGGTTTGTTTACCTATAGATTTTTGCTCCCGATAGGGTACTACCAAGGAATGATCTACACCATTGGCCTTTTCCCAAATACCCAGACCATTCTTACCCAATACTTTATAGATAAGTTCCTGAGGAATTTGGGTTAATGTATGTATTTTCCTAACTCCCATTTTACTGAGTTTGATAAAGGTAGAATCACCTAGGCCAGGAATTTTTTTAATGGATAAGGGGTTTAAAAACGGCTGGACTTCATATTTGGCCACTTGTCTCTCGCCATTGGGTTTACATTCATTGGTGACCATTTTAGACACCGTTTTGTTAACAGACAAGCCAAATGAGATGGGTAAGCCTATTTCGTGGATGACTGATTGACGAAGTTCGTGGGCAAACTTCATACAACCGAAAAAACGATCCATGCCCGTCATGTCAATATAATGCTCATCGATGCTGGCTTTTTCCAGCAACGGTACTTTTTGCTGTAGAAGTTCGGTAACCTGGTGTGAATGTTCTGTATATTCATCCATGCTTCCTTTTATAAAAACAGCATGTGGACAAAGTTGACGTGCCAAACGGCTAGGCATAGCCGAATGCACTCCATATTTTCTAGCTTCATAGCTACAAGAGGCCACTACGCCCCGATCAGATATTCCCCCAATAATAACGGGCTTACCTAATAGGCTACTATTTTTTTTGATCTCTACCGATACAAAAAAAGCGTCTTGATCCATATGGATGATCTGTTTATCTGCTATATGGCTAATCATAAAGCAAATATAATGCTAAATATTTTAGCAAATTAATTTTAACTAAAATATTTAGCATAAAAGATGTTTTCAAAGAAGCAATAGCACCTATGAAAACCATGAGGTTATTTTACAGATCGGGGACCTCAGGTAATTTCACTACTTTTCAGGTTTATCTTATATTAAAACTTACTCCTGCATTCATATTGAACCCCATAGTGCGATAACCAATAATTTCTGTATATTTTTCATTGGTTATATTTTTTAAATCTGCAAAAACCTTAAGGTGTTTTTTGGCCAAGGCATATTCCGCATAAAAATCGAGCAATTTATAACTGGCTAAAACCCTATCCACATTGGGAGCAGGCCATACGCCATATTCTGTATCTGTGCGCTTACCTGTAAACTTATAGTTGGCACTAACATATAGGTTTTCTGTAGCCTTGAAGCCCGCATTTATACCATAGATATGTTTAGGCCTACGTAACAAGATACTAGAAACGACCGTTCCAGAAGTTTGTTTTCCCTCTACATAGGTGTAGTATCCACCTAAGTCTAGTTTTCCAAGAAGTAAACGAGGTTCTACCTCAAATCCTTTATCCTTTTGCTCATCTTGGTTGATATAACCATTAGCGCCATAGAATATGGCATCAGTTATATCCCTTTTAAACGCCACGGCCCTCAACTTTATCTTTTCAGTTAGAAAATTAAGGTCTAAACCAGCCTCATAACCGTTTGACTTTTCAGGTTTTAGATTGATATTAGCACCCCATGGCCCAAATAACATATCGAGGGTAGGTGCCCTAAATGCCGATGAAGCTGTACCAAATAATTTCACCTGTTTGGTCAAAACCAAACTTGGGGTAATGGTATAGGTATAATTCTCTCCATATTTATTATGCTTGTTATACCTACCTCCAACTTCAAGATTAAATATACTAAGGTCGTGTAAAAAGATGGAACCATAAGTACTGAACAAGTTGGTAGATGGTCTGCTCACTCCCGTTGCTTCATAATAACTTACCGCGGTAGCCCTATTGTCTACACCCAACAATAAATTGACTTTATTACCCAAGTTTTGGTCATAAAAGAAATCTATGAGGTTCATTCTTCCTTCCAATTGTCTTGGATAGGCATCTTTATAGTCCCTCGAAGTGCTTTGATAGCTATAGTTTAAGGTAAATTTTCCCTTATCCAGTTGATAGACTGCATTTAGCCCTCCATTAAAATTTTTGGTAAACGAAGTGTTGGCTGCATCTAAAAATGGTCCATCATCATAATCAAAGGTGGCATGAACATACCTTAAAAAAGGATTAACGACCAAATGTTTATCCAACTGCAAAGAGAAATTGGCATTTACCGCATCTTGTTTCATACCATCTCTATCGTAGATTTGGGTATTGCCTTCCGGAGCTTCAGATTCAGAAATTCCATTAGTTTTAAGGTGCGTATAGTTGATGTTATAAGTAAAAGCATTTACCTTACTGCTCAATCCCAAGGTACCCTTATAAGTATCATAAGATCCTGCACTGGCTACGCCATAAACATTATTGCCCGTTTTGGCCTTTTTCTTGGTGATGATATTGATGACCCCAGCAACTGCATCGGAGCCATATAAGGTAGATTGTCCGCCCTTTAAAATCTCTATACGTTCGATTTGGTCTACAGACAGCAACCTAAGGTCAAATGAAGCGCCAGTGGCTGATGGATCGGCTGCTAACACTCCATCAATTAATACGACGGCGTAGGCACTTGCCGCACCTCTAAAAAACACACTCTTGTCCTTGCCCAAATTACTACCCGTACTCAATACTTGAATACCCGCTTGCTGGTTTAACAGATCGGCAACCGTACGACCGCTACTACGTTGCAATTGCGTGCTGTCAATAATGGTGACCACTTTACCTGTTTGTGATTGTTTCTGATTGTTTTTTGTGGTAGAAATAACCACTTCATCTAATGATTTTGCGTCCTGTGCGGCAGCTTGCTTACCCAAAAGGGCTAATTGAACCAGTCCTAGACCAGCTACAATTAATTTGGTTCTGTTTTTCACTTGTTGTGGGTTAAACACACAGCAATAGAATGAAAAGGAAATGAGTATACAGTAGTAAGGCCCATCCCTAGCTTCAGTCCACGAAAGCTATGAATATAATTCTTGGGCAGGTCTTCTGACTTACTCCAGGTTTTTCCGCCTTCCCATCCTAATTGATCAGAACAGTGGCTTGGATGAAAAAACCTTTGATAGAGCTTACAGCTGCGGGACAGTTACAGAATTTCACTGTATTCCCTTTTAATTTCACCGGGTTAGGGCGAAAACCCAAAAGTGCGGCAAAGGTATGTCTTTATCAGCGATAAAGGAAAAATTATTGTTCTTCTAGTAATTGTTGCTTATAGTCGGCCAGCAAAGCACTCTCCTTTTCTGGCAATATCGGATAATTAAGTTTTAAGCTCTCCAATTTTTCGGCAATAACCTGACTAACGGCCAACCGGGTATACCACTTATCATCGGCAGGTATCACATACCAAGGGGCATTTGCAGTCGATGTTTCTTGGATGGCTTTTTCGTAAGCTTTCATATAGTCTTTCCACAAAGCTCTTTCTTTAATGTCGCCCGATGAGAATTTCCAATTTTTGGTAGGATCGTCTATACGTTCCAAAAACCGTTTTTTTTGTTGATCTTTAGATACATTTAGAAAAAACTTAAGAATAGTCATCCCATTATCTGTCAGGTGTTTTTCAAAGTTCCTAATGCTTTCATAGCGTTTCTCCCAAAATTTTTCATCGATTTTAGAAACCTCATCATAACCTGGAATACTTTCGTTCATGATATACTCGGGATGTACCTTACAAACTAGCACATTTTCATAATGTGAACGGTTATGGATACCTATTCTTCCCCGCTCTGGCAGCGCCTTGTAATGCCGCCATAAAAAATCATGCTCATATTCTTTTGCACTGGGGGTCTTAAAACTATATACCTGACATCCCTGTGGGTTTATGCCCGACATCACATGGGCTATTGTCCCATCTTTTCCGGCCGCATCCATAGCCTGAAATATAATCAATAAGGAATGGCTATTCGAAGCATATAGCACCTGCTGGTATTTGCCAAGATCTTTCTTCACCCGATCCAGTTCATCTTTTCCAGTCTCTTTGTCCAGATGTCCTTTATAACCTGTATCAAAGTCTTTAAGCTTTATTTTTTTACCTGAGCTGACCAAGTATTTATCTGTATTTGTTTTCATTACGCAGAATAATAAGTTAATATTTAGTGCTGTTAGTATATTTTTAAATATAGAACTAAAATTAAGTAAATTAAATACGTTAATTTGTATCGTTTGTTTTAACACAATTTAACAAATAATATTTTACGTTTTTTTTCATCTTTATACCATGTTTAAAGAAATCAAAAATAAATATCTTCGATATTTTAGCATCTTCATATACTTCGTCATTATCTTCTTCTGCGCTCTACAAATCAATTTCTTATGGCTATTTGGCTACTCTCCTTCCTATACCGACATTAAAAAGCCCTCACAGAGGATCGGTTCCGAGCTGTATACAGCCGACGGCAAATTGATTGGTCGTTATTTCAAGGAAAACCGTACACCGGTCAACTTTAATGAAATATCAAAAAGTGTGGTAAATGCATTGATTGCTACCGAAGATGTAAGATTTTATAAACATATGGGCATAGACGTGCAGGCCTTGGGCCGAGCCGTAGTAGGCCTAGGGAAAGAAGGTGGCGCCAGTACCATTACCCAACAATTGGCAAAGAACCTCTATCGGACGCGCTACAATAAATCTTCTGGATTAACCAAGAACATCCCTTTGGTAAGAACGCTAGTCTCCAAGCTTAAGGAATGGATGACTGCCATGAAACTCGAATCAAACTACAGTAAAGACGATATTATTACCATGTACCTGAACACGGTGTCATTTGGTAATAACACCTATGGCATCAAGACAGCGTCCCGTATCTATTTCAACAAAGAGGCGAGCCAATTAAACGTGCCCCAATCTGCCTTATTGGTAGGCATGCTAAAAGCAACCACTTCTTATAACCCTATAAAAAACCCCGAAAAATCTTTAGAACGTAGAAATGTGGTCTTATCGCAGATGAATAAATACAATTATTTATCTAAAGAGGAACTAACCACTTATAAAAATGCACCCATAGGTATAGAACAAGGAAATGATGAGGAAAGCAGTGAAAATGATTCGTACCTGAGAGCAGCAGTTGACAAATACCTTGAAAAATGGTGTGAAGACAACAATTACAACCTATATGAAGATGGTTTGAAAATTTACACTACTATAGATTCCAAATTACAGAAATATGCCGAAGAAGCTGTAAAAGATCAGATGAGGATTTTGCAGCGAAGGTTCTATAGTGTATGGGGCAATGAAGATCCATGGGAAGATAGCGAACGTAAAAAGGTAGATTATCCGGAGAGGGCGAAAAAAAACCTCCCTATCTATGCGCTTTTACAAAAGAAATTTCCAAATCAACCAGATTCGATAGATGCCTATTTCAACAAAAAGAAGAAGATGAAGATTTTTTCTTACAAGGGAGATAGAGACACGTTATTTTCGACGATGGATTCTATCCGTTATTACGGAAAAATATTGAATACAGGCATGATGACCCTAGAGCCTAAAAGCGGAAAGATAAAAGTTTGGGTTGGCGGCATTGACCATAAGTTCTTCAAATACGACCATGTTAACCAGGCAAAAAGACAAGCTGGCTCTACTTTCAAGCCATTTGCTTATTTGGCCGCCCTAGAGAGTGGTATGAGTCCTTGTGATAAGTTTACCGATAAACCTGTTAGAATTTCCTATCAGGATAAAGGCCAAACCAAATATTGGGAACCTAAAAATGCAGACTGGAGTGTAAGCTATCAGGAAATGTCGTTGCGTTGGGCCATGGCCAAATCGGTAAATACGATAACGGCGCAAGTTACCGAAAAGGTTGGCTGGGATAATGTAGTAAAATGGGCGCATGAATGTGGCATAGACAGTCATTTGGAATCTGTACCTTCTGTTAGCCTTGGTCCCAATGACGTTTCCGTTTATGAAATGGTCAAAGCCTATGGCACTTTTTTAAATGAAGGAAATAAGACCGAACCTATTTTAGTGGAAAAAATAAAAGATCAGAACGACAATCTGATCGAAGAATTTACAGCCAAAACAAAACGTGCGCTAAGTGAAGAAATAGCATGGTTAATGCTTTATATGTTTAGAGGAGGGATGGAAGAACCTGGTGGTACTTCACAGGCTTTATGGTCTTGGGACTTATTCAAGAAAAACAACCAGATTGGGGGGAAAACGGGAACCTCTTCCGACTATGTTGATGCTTGGTATATGGGGATCACCAAAGATCTGGTAACCGGGATTTGGGTAGGCTGCGACGAACGTACTGCCCATTTTAAGAATGGGGAACAGGGAGAAGGTTCCAGAACTGCACTTCCTATTTTTGCCAAGTTTATGGAAAAAGTCTATAATGACCCTAATAGCGGTTACACTTATGGCCCTTTCCCTAAAGCAAAGGTAGAAATCACCAGGACCTATAATTGCCCAACACCAAGACCTCGCATAGACACGGTAGAGGCAGATACCACTTTATTGGATACCATTGATACAGATATTCCCGTTTTTGAACCTCACGAGCCCATTAAAACAGAACCAACCAAGGTCGATGAAAAAAAGGTATCGGAAACACCAGTTCAAAAACAAGAACCAGCTGCTACCGCTCCGCTAACCAGAAAAGAAGAAAGGGAATTAAAGAGAAAACAACGTAAAGAACAAAAAGAAAAGGAAAAGACAGGTGGTAATAATTAACCTTTTCTCTAATTTTAATATGCTATTGCCTTAAAATACCCATTATGAACAGTAATTTACAAAAAAAAACAACCCTAGTTCTACTCTTAGCCTTACTATCTATCACTATGGTGAAGGCTCAATATTTTGGTCAAAACAAGGTTCGTTATAAAAATGAAAAATTTAAGGTACTGGAAACGCCACATTTTGAGATTTACTATTATCTAAAAAATGACAAGATGCTCAAAAAGTTTGCCCAAGATGCCGAAACTTGGTACAAAATGCATCAGGAAGTTTTCAGGGATACTTTTTTTAAGAAAAATCCAATCATACTCTATAACAACCATCCCGATTTTCAACAAACTACGGCACTTCAGGGTGAAATTGGCGTAGGTACTGGTGGGGTTACCGAAGCTTTTAAAAACAGGGTAATTATGCCCATTATGGAACTGGGCAGCCAAACGAGGCATGTATTGGGTCACGAATTGGTACATGCTTTTCAATATCACCTCCTATTGGAAAAAGATTCCATTCCCTTGGAAAATGTGGGACAAACCCCTCTTTGGATGGTGGAAGGTATGGCAGAATATCTTTCGGTAGGCAAAAAAGATGCTTTTACTTCCATGTGGATGCGTGACGCCTTGTTAAATCGTGATATTCCTTCTTTAAAAGATTTGACCAATTCCAACAAATACTTTCCTTATCGTTATGGACAGGCCTTCTGGACCTTCATTGGCTCATTATATGGAGATACAACCATTGTGCCCCTGTTTAAGGCAACCGCAAAATTTGGATATGAAAATGGCATAAGATATACTTTCGGCTATGACGACAGAACATTATCCGGTTTATGGAAAAATGCCATAGAACAACATTACAGGCCTATGCTAAAGGCCGATAGTTCGCAAATTAAGATTTCTGGCGCAAAAATTATAGATAATAAAAATGCTGGAAATATGAATGTTGCGCCAGCCATTAGTCCAGATGGAAAATATCTTGCTTTTCTATCTGAAAAGGATCTTTTTGGAATCGATTTATTCTTGGCAGATGCAAAAACTGGCAAAATCATCAAAAAACTAAGCAGCCAAATCTCCAATTCTCATATCGACGATTTCAATTTTCTGGAATCGGCAGGAGCCTGGTCTCCAGACAGCAAACATTTTGCTTTTAGTATTTTCAGTAAAGGTAGAAACCAGCTGTTGGTTATAGACATTTCAAACGGAGCCACCGTTTTACGTACCCATATGGGCAAAGTAGAGCAATTTGGTAATTTAACATGGTCACCTAATGGAAAGGATATTGCTTTTTCAGGTATGGTAGAAGGTCAAAGCGACATTTTCTCTTATAATTTCGACACCAAAGAAGTTACCCAGCTTACAAACGACGAATATTCCGATTATGCACCCAGCTACTCTCCGGATGGCAAAAAATTGGTTTTCTCTTCAGACAGGGCAGCTGTAGAGGCTGGAAATTTTAATGCAGTGAATCCGATCAATCTTACCATATACGACCTTGAGACCAAAGCACTGAGCAATGTCCCTGTTTTTCCGGGTGCCAACAATTTGAATGCCCAATTTTCGGGAGACAGCAAGCGTATTTTCTTTTTATCCAATAGAGATGGGTTCAGAAACTTATACGAATATTCATTGGAGAGCAAAAATGTAAAACAGCTGACAGATTACTTTACCGGCATTAGCGGAATAACAGAATTTTCTCCCGCCATTACTGTCTCCAGGAATGATGATGTTATATATAGCTACTACCGTTATCAGCGTTACACCTTATACAACTCCGCATATAGCAATTTCAAGGCAAAAACTGTTGATGCCAATGAGGTTAATTTTGATGCGGCTATTTTACCTCCAAAAGAAAATATTGGGGTAAACGTAGTGAACTCCAATCTGCGCAATTTTGGAAGATTTGAGCACACTCCAATAGATTCATTGAAAAATATCCCTTATAGACCTAAATTCAGATTAGACTATTTGGCCAATAGTGGCGGAATTGGCGTAAGTACCAGTCGCTTTGGTACTGGTATGCAGGGCGGCGTAATGGGCATGTTCAGTGATATTTTAGGGCAAAACCAAATTGTAGCTAACTTGGCCATTAATGGAGAAATACAAGATTTTGGCGGTATGGTAGGTTACGTTAACCAATCAAGCCGTATCAATTGGGGTGTTGGTATTTCACATATTCCATACCTTACGGGATTTCTTACTAGAGATGTTATTCAAGAAAATAGTCAAAATATATACGTAGAGCGTACAAATATCTTACGCACGTTCGAGGATCAGCTACAATTATTTGGTGCATATCCATTTAACAAAGTTCATCGTTTCGAGATGGGGGGGGCAATATCTAGGTATAGCTATAGATTAGATCGATTCAATAATTATTATCGCGATGGCGGTGGATTTTTAGTCTACGAAGGCTCAGATAGAGAAAAAGTAGATGTAAGCGAGGCCACAAATACCCTTGGCACTCCGTTAAAAAGCTTCAACATTATACAAACTAATGCCTACTTTGTTGGAGATAATTCAATATTTGGGGTAGCGGCGCCCTTAGATGGCTTTAGGTATCGAGTTGGTGCTGAAAAATATTTTGGCGATTATAATTTTACGGCAGTAAGTATCGATTTAAGGAAATACTTCAGAATTAAACCAGTTACGGTAGCATTACGTGCATATAATTACATGCGTATCGGAAGAGACGGAGAAAATCTTTATCCATTATATGCAGGTTATAACTACCTAATTAGAGGTTATGAGCCTAATTCGTTTTACAATAATCAAAATTTCAGCAACGGCACTTTTGATATCAATCAGCTTTCTGGAAGTAAATTAGCTGTATTCAATTTCGAATTACGCCTACCTTTTACCGGTCCTAAAAAATTGGCCCAAATACCATCCAATTTCTTATTTACAGATTTGAACCTTTTCTTTGATGCGGGTGTTGCTTGGACCGAAGATACTGAGGTTAAATTCAAAAGCCAGCCTTCTGCCACTAGGATAGGATTTTATCCTAATGGACAACAATACTTGATAGAACGTGTACCCGCATTAAGTGTTGGTATCTCTGTAAGAGTAAATTTATTTGGTGCAATGGTTTTAGAGCCTTATTATGCCTTCCCTTTTACACGTAAAGATGTTAACGGCGGAGTGTTTGGTTTGACTTTTGCTCCAGGCTGGTAATCCTATTCCTGCTGTAGACCATCATAAGTCATAAAATTCTCCAACAGTTATTGCTTATGGCAATAACTGTTTTTTTATACAGCAAAAGGCAAAACGGCTTGATTGGTCAATTGCTGATGAATGAACATATTTTCAAAATCCAGTCCAATGGTCAAATCAATCCAATCTGGATTACAGGAGCGAACCATCCTTTCTTTTTGAGCCCTTGTAAAACGGCTAACTATTTTAAAACGATGAAGCGCCTGTGCTTCTGTCCTAAACTCTTCAAAGTAGACCAAACGTGTAAGTTGCTGTGCGCTATCAAAAAATAAATTAGGCATCTTTTTATAGAAATCTAATGTTTTAATTAGATCGGCACTCATACCTACATGAAGTGTAGTACGATTTCTGTCGGTAACGATATAAACAAATTTTTTCATGGCACTTACAACTAAGGTTAAAAACTAATTATATTAGATATTATTTGGCAGTTCAAATTATATTTACTAATTTTATTGGCACAATAATACTAACAATTTTAGTAAAAACAAATTTATTTTAAAATATTTTTTTATGTCTAACATCTCATCCAATCTAAAGTACCTTAGAAAGAAAAAAGGTCAAACACAGCAACAATTCGCTGATAACATGAAAATTAAGCGATCTTTAATTGGGGCATATGAAGAAGACAGGGCTGAACCAAAATATGATTTACTAAAAAAAATAGCAGAATACTTTGAATTGACCATTGATGAATTTATTAATGAAAAAATCAATGACAACTGGAAACCAAAACCTAAAAGTCAGGGTTCCAACCTAAGGGTATTAAGTATATCTGTGGATAAAGACGACAACGAAAATATAGAACTTGTACCGGTTAAAGCCAGTGCCGGTTACCTTAATGGTTTCTCCGACCCTCAATACATACAAGACCTACCTAAATTCCAGTTACCTATCCCCTCCCTAAAACAAGGTACATATAGGGCTTTTGAAATCAAGGGAGATTCTATGCTGCCTATAACCTCTGGAAGCATCATCATTGGCGAATACTTAGACAACTGGAACGATGTTAAAATTGGAGAAACCTATGTAATTATCAGTAAAAATGAAGGGGTAGTTTATAAGCGCGCAGGTAACAAATTTAGAGAAGACAGGGAATTGAAGCTTATCTCTGACAATAAAGTGTATGATCCTTATGCTATTCCGGCTGACGACATATTAGAAATATGGAAAGCAAAGGCTTACCTTTCCACTTCCCTACCGGAACCTACTCCAGAACCTACTATAGAAACATTGTCCAATATGATGGCACAAATGCAAAAATCAATCTCTCAGCTCAATAAAAATTAACAAATTTTAACAAGCCCAACTTTAAACCTAATCTTATTTTAGCTATCTATTCAATCAATAATCTATATAATCACATAAATAGAAATTGAGATGAAAAAGTTATTTTACAGCTTAGCTCTTGTAGTATTAGGATTTACGGCAAGCTATGCGCAACAAGCAGGAAAAATAAAGGCTACACCTGAGCAAAGGGCAGAAAGAGTGGCCTTAGCCATGCAGCAAAAATTAAGCTTAACCGACCAACAGAAGATAAAAGTTCAACAGTTAGAGCTAGACAGGATTAAGCAGCAAAACGAATGGCGCAAACAAGACCAAGGAGCCACAAATGGTAAAACCGAAGAAAGAAAGGCCGCATTTAAAGCACATAAAGAAAAACTGGATGCCATATTAACCCCAGAACAACAAAAGGTTTTTGCGGCTTCTAAAGAAGAAATGCGGGGGAAATTAAAAGAAAAAAGAGGTAAAGGACGTAAAGGTCCAAAAAGAGAAAAAGACCCTGCATCGAAAACACAAGAAAATTAAATAAAAAAAGTCCCGATAGCTGGGACTTTTTTTTATTTATAAATATATCCATCTTATTTTAGATATCCGCCATTCCTGAGCACATCCGCCCACACCTTATACCCTTCAGGAATAAGATGCAGGCCATCTTTGGTAAGTTCCGCCCTAAGCCTTTTGTTTTCATCGAGAAAGTGTGGATACAAATCTATAATGGTTACATTTTTAGCAGCCAATTTTCTGATTTCATCATTAAGGTATAGAATATGCTCATCCTTGCCATAATGATTTTTAAACTTTTCAAAGGTAGCATTCACAGGCAGTAACGTATAAAAATAAATCTGCGTTTTTTTAGAACCTTTTCTTATCCTATCTATAATTTTTTTGTAGTTGGCCAAAATCAGGCTATCTGGAATGTTTCTCGAGATATCATTAATACCTATCAATACAAATACCTTTTTTGGTTTGCCGTCAATGATGTCCTGTAGCCGCTCTAACACCCCGAAAGTAATATCCCCCGAAATACCCCTATTTTTGGCCTGCGCAAGTCCCAGCAACTGAGCCCAATCTGTACCCGCCGTAATGCTATTCCCTAAAAAAACATAATCTTTATTCGACTTTGGCTCTATGCTAAACTTCTGTACCAGTTCTTTATACTTTCCGGGACGATAAGTAGTATCCCATTTTACGGTTTGGGCATACACCCCACCAGAGGAGATAATAAAGATTATACTTAACGTTAATAATAATCTGCTAATGGTTGATTTCATTTTCTTTATTTTTAGACTGCCTAATATAAAAATCATTTAATTAATGAGCTAATGGTGCAAGGTGAGCTAAATTTTTCTTCTCTCTGTTCCATGTAAACGAAGTAAAGAAGATAGCCAACAAGCAAGATATCGAAATGGTTATAAAACAGGTATCCCAGCCATATTGATCAACTAAATGTCCAAGTGCGGCATTGGCCAATAAGTCTCCAATAAAATAACCAAACAACCCTGTTAAGCCTGCGGCTGTTCCAGCTGCTTTTTTGGGAACCAAGTCTATGGCCTGCACCCCAATTAACATTACAGGACCATAGATAAAGAAGCCGATTGCCCATAGTGCTAAATTCTGTATAAGATGACTTGAACCTGGATTAAGCCAATAGACCAACACAGCTATGAAGGTCATTGCCATATAAATGATGGTTACGGGGGCTCTTCTGCCCTTAAATAATTTATCACTGATCACACCACAAAGTATCGTACCTGGAATGGCCGCCAATTCATACCCTCCCGAAGACCAGGCAGCTTCAGATTGTGTATAATTTTTTGCTTCCTGTAAAAAAGTAGGTGCCCAATTTATAATACCATTTCTCACCAAATAAACAAAGGCATTTGCCACCGCAATAAACCATAGCAACCTATTATTTAGTACGTATTTTAGAAAGATTTCTTTGGCTGAAAATTCCTGTTCCTGTGTTTTTGCATCATAACTTTTAGGATAATCATTATTATATTCCTCTATGGGTGGTAGACCTACAGATTGTGGCGTATCTCTAACCAACAATAAGGCTACCAAAGCAAATAAAATAGCCACCATACCTGGAAAATATAACTTTCCGTGCCAATCTGCAAAAAGCTCAAATCCTAGGACAGTTAAGGGACCAACCAGAAAACCACCAAGATTATGCGCCAAATTCCAGATAGACATTGCCGTACCCCTCTCCCTAACCGAATACCAATGTGCCACTACCCTGCCACAAGGCGGCCATCCCATCCCCTGAAACCATCCATTAATAAATAGCAATACGAACATAATGGCAATGGATGAAGTAGCAAAAGGTATAAGCCCCATAAAAATCATGGTAAAGGCAGATAGCACCAAGCCTATCGACAAGAAATACCTTGCATTGCTCCTATCAGATATATTTCCCATTAAAAACTTGCTAAAACCATACGCAATAGACAGAGCAGATGCTGCCAAACCCAATTCACCCTTGCTAAATCCTAATTTTTGAAGTTCCGGAATAGCAAAGGAGAAGTTTTTTCTCACAAAATAGTAAGCAGCATAACCTAAAAATATACCTACAAAAACCTTAATCCGTTCTTTACTGTATATTGCTTTTACTTTATCAGTTGATAATAACGGGCTGTGTGCCGCTGGTGGTGGAAAAAGTCTAAATCCCATATTCAATATTTAGTTGATCATCTTTATTTCCAAAACCACACTAGTCAATGGCTCTGGATATTTTTTATTTACCTCTATACCAATATTCATCAGGTATTCCCCTGTGTATATTTTATCATTGTAGCTCAACTGTGATTTGGCATTCGGCATTAGGTTAATTTCGGTTAGTTTATATTTTTTCTGTGGATCTAAACCTTCCAATTTCACAAGGTCATAATACGTTCTATATCTCGAATTAAGATTATAGGCAAATAACACAGCATTACTCTTTGAAGAGTCGGCATACATAAGTACGGCCCTATTGCTTTGGTAAGGAGACACTAAACGGTAAAGATTACCTTGCTGTATGACAACACTCAGATTTTTATAATTACGAACTGCCTGTTGACTAAAGGCAAGTTCGTCTTTTGTAAATTCGGCAACATTTATATCATATCCCAATTTACCACTCATGGCTACATCTGTACGAAACTTTAAAGACTGTTTTCCCCAACTGGTTACATGGGCAGAAATGGTATTAGCGGGAAAGAAATAGGAATACCCCCATTGTATATATACCCTTTCCAAGCCATCAGTATTATCACTTGGCCAAAATTCGGTAAAATACTTCAAGGCTCCATAATCTACACGTCCACCGCCTCCAGAACAGAGCATAAATGGAATATGTGGATATTTGCTCCTTATTCTTTTTAAAACATCATAAAGTCCTTTTGTATAATCAATATAGAGATGGGATTGGTGTTTTAAAAAACCAGAATACTCATTGGTCATTGTTCGATTACAGTCCCATTTTATGTAGGCTATACTTGGATTTTCAGCAAATAATTTATCTACAATACTATATATGTAGTCCTGAACTTTTGGGTTGGTCAGGTCCAACACCAACTGGTTCCGCTGCAGGTGTTCCGATCTATTAGGCAATTTTAATACCCATTCTGGATGCTTTTCATAAAGCTCGCTTTTAGGGCTTACCATTTCGGGCTCCAACCAGATGCCAAACTTTACATCTTTCGCCTTTGCTGATTTCACCAAATAAGAGATACCATCGGGTAGCTTCTTTTTATCTACCATCCAATCGCCAAGACTTGTACGGTCGTTATCTCGGGGGTATTTATCACCAAACCATCCATCATCCAACAAAAACATATCTACGCCTAATTTTTTAGTCTCCTGAAACAAGTTTGTCAATTGGGCTTGGTCAAACTTCATTCCCGTAGCTTCCCAGTTGTTCAACAGGGTTAACCTCGGTTTTTGACCATCCATCACACCGAACTTCCTGGCCCAATCATGTAGATTTCTACTAGCTGTGCCCTTACCGTTATGGCTATAAGTAAAAATAAACTCGGGTGTAGTAAAACTTTCATTCGGTTTTAGGTAATACTCAGAAGCATATCCATTTATACCAAAAGCAGCATGCAGGGTATTTACTTGATCTATTTCAAAATTTAAACGAAAGTTGCCTGTATAGGCCAAAGTTCCCGCTAACAGTTCTCCCTGATTTTCAGTAGCAGGCCGACTGCCCAAAGTAATGAAAAAATGAGGATGTCGATATTTATTTGCTCTTACCCCAAGCTTACTGTCAATTACTTTCATGCCGCTGGTCAGTTCCTGTTCGTCCATTTGCATTTCTTTGGCCCAATCTCCGTGAAACTGCGTCAGCCAATATTTTTCGGCATTGAAATGAAGCATGGCAGAGGCAAAATTAGTAAGTACTACCTCTTTTTTTTCATTGTTCTTGATATCAGCCCAGGTTTTGATCAGGTCTTGATCGGGATAGCTTTGGAAATGCAAGGTCACTTCCGTTTGATAGACCTCATCTTTCAGGAAAATATCAGTTTGCAGCGAACCATCTACATGGGTTTTAACTACATCTTTAAGATACTTGAGCTCCAAAGAAGGGTTTCCATCAGCATGGACCATTCTAATTGCTGGCTCAAATTCAAAATTCATACCTGCCGCAGCATAGGCTTCCGTTCTTACATCAGGATAATTGTCGAGCTCAAGTTTAACACCCAAATAACTTTGATACAAGCGCTTATTGTTTCCAACTTTAAAAATAAGGCTCGTGTTTTTGGTGTCTATACGGATGGTTTGGGCAGAAGAACTCAAATAACCGATGGAAACCAACAGTAGAAATAGTTTTTTCATTAGTGTTTTAAAATAGGTTAGAATAATCAGAAATTATGCCGTCTACCTTTAAGGATTTCAACCGACTAATCTCTTCAGCTGTATTGGCTGTCCAAGGTACAATTTTAACACCATCTGCATGCGCCTTTTTTACCAATTCTGCATCTACCATTTTAACGTTCGGACTAAGAATAAATGGCTTATAGCCCAGGTCCGCTATATTTTCTTCGTATGTTTTTTTGTTATTTACCAAAAATGAAGTTTTAATATGCGGGTATTTTTTATGCAATAATTGAATGGTTCGCTTATCGAATGACTGGATAACCACATAATGCTCTATCCGTTTCGATTGAATCACCTCCATTAAGAGTGCCACAAAAATTTCTGGATTGGGATTGGTAATACCATCTCCCTGTTCGCTGCATTTGGTTTCTATATTATAAAAATATTGATGCTTATTCTTTGTTTTGATTTCATGCTGAACAGTATCTATCAAATCTGCCAATAAAGGGATGTAGGTCTTTATCTTTTTTTGCTCCGGAAAGTCTTTATGGAATTTTGTCCCGATATCAAAGCCCTTCAACAAATCATAGTCCATCTGAAATACATTATATTTTTTTGCATCTTTTATGGGTATTTCCTCCCCTTCTGGCGTGAGCATAAAACCTGGACTTAAATAATCATCGTGGGTAACCACTACTTTATTATCCTTAGTAATATGGGTATCCATTTCCAGGGTTGTAATAGCCGGATAGCTCATGGCATTTTTCATGGCCAGAATGGTATTTTCAGGCATCAATCCCCTACCTCCACGGTGTGCCTCAGCGCTAAAAACAGGAAAACCCACATGATCTACATTGGTATTTTTCTTTACCGTACAGGCATTCAGGGCAAGTAAAAAGATACCGATGGGATGGATAAATTTATTCATTATTATTTTTTTGGTTCTGAATGATTGATTTTAGGATAGTTTTTTCTCTTCTACAAATTGTTCGCCAAAGCGATCGGTCGCCGTTATTTTCACCTTCTTAACCGATGTACTGCAATGTGCCATGAACAAATGTTCTGTCCGGCTTGGCTCTGCAAACGGACGGCCAACTGGAAGCTCCTCTCCTTTATATAAACGCACAGCTTCTGGATCAAACCCCTTCATCATTTCCATCTGTCCAATAGACTGGCCATCTAAGAAACACTCTACCCTCCACTCTGGATCATAGTTCCAAACATTAGCGATGATACGATGATTTCCGGTAAGCGGCTCAATATCTATACTAATCTGTTTGGTTCTCTCTAAACCGGTACCTTTGTAATACCATTTTAGTTTTGTACCCTCTACCTCATATACCCCATAACCTCTTGGTGTTCCATCGCTGCAAATCGGACCCGTCCACCAGGCACCACAAACTGCACCATGATTATGTTCAAAAACACTTTGCTTAATTACGTTTTTATTGTAGTGCGTATGCCCCGACATCACGTGTACATTAGTGAACCCATTTAAGATTTTATAAAAGGCCTCGTTATTCTTTACGCTATTGTGGATAGGGATATGAACATTTACAATGATCAATTGATCTTTACCCACAAATTGCAAGTCTTTTTCCATCCAGGCCAGTTGTTCTTCGGTAATATAGCCATCATATTTTCTTTCCTCGCCCAAATACCTTACGTCATCCAATATAATGTAATGTGCCTTTCCCCTATTAAATGAATAATAGGTTGGCCCATAATATTTTTTAAATGTTCTGTCGGAAGTTTCATCCCCACCTTGCCTATAATCCATATCATGGTTCCCCAAGCATTGAAAAAAAGGAATACCCATTTGTTCAACGGCCTTATTATAATCGTCAAAAAGGGGCAGATTATCCCACACCAAATCTCCCACCCCTATACCATGAACCAAGGCATTTGCACCTAAAGACCTAACGAGACGTTTTACATCGGGTACGGATGTCTCCATCATCTGGGCCACATCTTTTTTGTTTTTTACCTGTGGATCGGCCCAAATAATAAAGTGATGCTTATCGTCATTCTGTTTTAGTTTCTTTAAAACAAAGTCGATTTCATTACGGGCACCTAAGTTTTCATATTGCCTATTGATGCTACCTACGTCCGTTTTAAAATCATATCCAGATGGTGTACTTAGAAACAAAAACTCTGATTTATCACTAAGGTTAATGCTATAACGTCCATTAGCATCTGTTTTCACTACGGAAAAACCATCAGATAATACTGCATTAGCTACAGCATTTTTACCATCTGTCACCCTTCCGGTAATGGTATTGCCATGCGTTAATTGATTAAAAGCGCTTGACTTAAGACTTACCACCATACCTGTGGCCAGCAATCCAACTCTTTCTAGGAAAATTCTACGGTTCATTATTGCGTTTATATCTTTTTAATTGAAAATTTAGCTTAAATACTATTAAAAGAAGCAAGGGCAAATATTAATGCCCCTTGCCCCTTTATAAAAAGCTATTAGTTTTTTTATTTCAACAATGTATTACCACTCTCTATATCATTTAATTGAGAAGCAGCATTAAGCGTTACCCAATTCTTTTCTCTCGCGCTAATCCACTTTTTCAGCATGGTGTCATAAACCCCGCCCAATTTGCTAAAGTAAGGAGCAATATCTTCTTCCGTAGCATTGGCGAAAGCAGCCTTATTTTTCCCTTGCCCTCTAAAATATGGGCTTAATTTCATGTTATACAGATCGTTGTCACAGATCAGATAGCCCTGGCCTTCACTCCATAAATTACCACCTCCTGCAGATTGGAAAAATACAACATCAATTGGCAATGTAATAGCGGCAACATCTTTAGTTGCAAAAATAGCAATACCAGCAGCCCTGCCCGAGTTAGGAAACAGGCCTCCAGTGGCATTACCAAAGCCATCTCCCGCTTCGTCAGAATAGTTTTTGCTGGCTATCCATTTTGCTCCAGCCACATCTGTCGATTTAGCGCCGTTGATATTCTTTTTTCCGCCCACATAGAAAAACTCCCCTTTTTTAACTGTACCATTTACCAAATCAAATTTATAGGTCCGATCCCCTCCCGTAGCCCAACCTTGTGGCGCCGGCTCTCCAGGATTTGGGGTTAATGTGGTTCCATTTTTACAAACTACCAAAGCATAGTTTTTCTTCGAGAAATCGATATCTTCTGTAGCCAACAACTGTATATATTCCTGGTTCTTATCAGCGCCTGATGGATTGGCCAGATAACCAGAAATAATGATTTGTGATTTGGCATAGTTAATGCTTAGGGCTAACAAAATAGCCATTGCTGTTTTTTTCATTAAACTATTTTTTTGATTAAAAATGAAAGCCTTTAATAGGTTTTCAAATGATACTATTAAAGGCTTTCAAATACATAACTCCCCTAATTATTAGTAAGTTAATTTGGTTATTTTGGTACCCGTTTCGATCTCGCTAACTTGAGATGTATTGGTAAGTGCAATCAAAGAATTACTAGCCCTAGCGGTTGTCCATTTATTTTGCGTTACATCAAATACTCCCCCCAAAACATTAATAGATCCTTGGGTAATGGTTGTAAAATACCTTCCCGTATTGTTTCCTTGATTTAAGAAGGGTTGGAAGGTCGCACCGTTATATCTTTTGTACCTGTCGTTATCAGATATCGCATAACCGACAGCCGGGGGGCCTGCACTAAAAATCGTACCATTTCCAGCATAGATTACCACATCTATTGGGATAGTATTTATATCTACATTAGTGCCTTTAAATATAGCTACCCCTGCCGCATTACCACTATTAGCCAACAAGTTAGTCGTAATATCACCGATATCGTCATCACCCTTGTCCGAACCATACAATTTACTTGCCGCCCAATTAGAGGTACCCGCAATATCAGTAGAACTCGAACCATTTATTTTCTTATATCCGCCTACATAAAAGAAAGTTCCTTTAGCAGCAGTACCTCTGGTAATGTTAAATTTATAAGTACGTAAAGCGCCTGTGGCCCATCCTCTTGGCGGAGCTTCGTTATTTGGATTAGAAGCGCCAGCGTTATTGGTCGTAATCACACAGAAAGGAGTCTTTCTAAAATCTAAATCTTGAGTAGCCATAAACTGAATATACTCTTGATTAGTGTCTGTACCTGCAGGATCGCACATCAATGCGGTAATCACAACAGGTGTAGGTCCCAATGGAATATTGGGGTCTACAACAATACTAGTCGGTACAAAATCAGCCTTTTTACGAGGGTAGATCTGCATCTTACCTGTAGTTGAACCAAATAGAATACCAGTAACGTTAGCCGAATACGGTAAAAATTCGCTTTTAAAAATAGCATTTGAAGATACATATAACTGCATGTCGCCGCTACCATCGTTTAAATCTTTCACCCCTTCTAAAGTTTCTACTCCAATGTTAGGCTCAAAATTACTACCATATATCGTAACCAATCTACTTTCATAAGTATTTGGATCATTTTTTACTGCAACGGCCGACGCCGAGGTCATAATGATACTTCTATTGGTAGCTACCTTTTGTATTTTACTTGCATCTACTCCTGTTACTTGTAAAATTCCATTTATTCTTTTTAATACTCCATTTTGAATGTTAACGTGCACCGAATCGCCTGGAGCATATTTGGCCGCCTCAGTTGCCCCTATGTTAATTGCTATACCTCGTAATCCTCTATACCCCCTTGAACTCTGGATGATTAAAAGATTGGAGGGAATATTTCCTTCTACATAATCTGAAATTACGACACCTCCTACATGTTGGGCATTATAGATCACATCGGGTATTAAGGTCAAATCGGAACCTTTATACAAATCTCTTAACAACTCAATATTGATTATGGGACTTGCCTCACCCCCTTTATAATTTTTCTTATCACAGGATACCACTATCGTTGCCATCAGGATCAACGACAGGTATGAAACTAAATTTGATAACTTTTTCATATCTAATTAATTACTTTTATATGTTAAGGCTTTTGCCACCAAACTTGTGTAGAAATTAAATCCGTACCTTGTGCAGCTATGGCCTTTTTATAACTCGTTGGATTTGTGGACTGAACATAAATTGGATATTTCATACGTGCCGGCATTACCCCATTGTTTCTCAACCCTAAACCTTTGTGTAAAATAGGATGTCCTGTTCTTCTATATTCAAACCATTGTTGAAAATCTACCAAGAACATGGCATAATATTTTTGTACGTGAAGTCTTTCCATCAAATCCGTCAAAGGCAAACCTGTATCCCAATCCATTCCAGTAAAAGTCAAGTATGCATTTAATGCATTAGTTACTTCTGTAGAAGTAGGAACGGTAGTTACGGCCGTACCATTAGGCCAATTGGGCAACCATTGTGTAATTCCTCCTCTTACCCCATTTTTATAATACACATCTGCAGGATTTGTGATCCAACCCCTAAGTGAGGCTTCGGCTAAAATAAATTGCAATTCGGCATAGTTCATGATCATACCTGTTAACGGCTCTAACTGCAAAGATTGAGCAGGATAAGCCACTGAATTTACCGTTACAGTTTGCGACATCGAATAGAAATAGGCATTCCTAACAACACCTGTACCAGGCAAATAACCGCTTTCAACTCCTATGAACAAGCCTGATGCAGGCGCAATACCTAATCTATTTGATCCATTCTTGCCATATACCGGAATATTCAATCTTGGGTCTTCCCAATCCCTAAGTCTATCGATGAAAAAACTTCCAATTGCAGGTACCCGAAAATCCTGATCACGTACAGCTGTAACAAATGGCGAAGCATAAGGCGCTACACCTGTCCACTTTAGCACCGCATTATCATCGTTACTGGTAAAAACTGGATACTCTGTAGCGTTTCCAGCAATTTGCTGAATCTTTGCTACAACATCATTGGCCACATCACTTTTTCCCGAAACACGCAACAACAACCTTAAATACAAAGAGTTACAAAACCTTCTCCATCTGGTAATATTACCTGCATAAATTGGATCGCTATTCGCTACAATTGCCTTATTTAACTTAAACAAGGCATTTGCCTCTTCTAGCATTGCAAATAACCCCTGATAGATGTCTTTCTGATTATCAAACTTAGGCTCATATATCTGTTCATCCCTAGATTTATTAGACTCCGAAAAAGGCACATCACCATAAGTGTCTGTTAATAAAGAATAGATCCAAGCTTGGCATACTAATGAAATACCCCTGTAAGTTGAATTATCATTTACAGGATCTGCTGCTGATTTATATAAATCTTTGAAATTTGTCAATTGACTGTACCAGCCATTCCACGTATAATCAGACCAGCTGTCCCTGAAGTCATACCTAAACACTTTACCTTCCGAATCATTTACATCTACGGTAACCTGCATCAGTTCATTGTTGAAATTACGATTTCTAACCATATTAGTAGAAAGTGTATTTACTAACGCTGGTGCCAATAATTGCTGTGGCAAGGCATTTGGTGTGTTATTTGGGTTTGTATTAATATCAGCAAATTCCTTTGTGCACGATGGAGCTAAAATGCCAACCCCGATCAAGAGCACAATTATTTTTTTTATATTCATTTTCATATAAGTAAGTAATATTAAAATCCTACTACTAGATTTAATCCGAAAGTTCTTGTTGACGGGAACTGACCTGTTTCGAAACCCTGAACAATATCGGTCCCACTCAGCGTACCAAACTCCGGATCAAACATTGGCCATGGAGACCATATAAATAAGTTACGTCCAAATACCCCAACCGTTGCTTTTTGAAGACCTAAACGTTTTATTAATTTAGCATCGAAGGTATAATCTAACCTGGCTTCTCTAAATTTAAGAAAATCTGTACTGAAAGTACTGCCCTCAGCATTGTCTTGACCCATTACGGAACGGTAATATTCGTCTATATCATAAGTCGCCACATCATTTTTCCTATAGCTACCATCTGCATTTTGCACCACGCCGTTACCTACAATTCCACTATACCTTCCTGGTAATGTACTTTTTAATTTACCTTGTTCCACCATCTTGTAATTCATTAAAGAGTGGGCTACCGCGCCATATTGTGCATCAAACAAGACATTCAACCTAAAACGCTTATATCTAAATTCGTTACCGATACTCATTTTCCATTTCGGAATGGTATTCCCTAAGTATTTAACATCCTGGCTAATCAAAGCAAATCCTGTTGTACCATCGAATACAATCTGTCCGTCTGGAGCATTTACAAATCCACGGCCGTACAAATCTCCCATACTACCGCCAACATTTGCTACAATTTGCCCACCACCAACAGGCCCTGTCCTTAACACCACCGAACTATCTGCCAATTTTAAGATCTTATTCCTATTGGCCGAGAAAGTATAAAACACTTTCCAATTCAGGCCATTTTTTGAAGTAACAGCGGTCGCATTTATCGAAAGTTCAATCCCCTTATTAGATACACTACCTGCATTGATAACCATTCTTGAATAACCTGTAGACCTATCTACAATTCTATCCAATATCTGATCATCTGTCACGCCCTTGTATAAAGCTAAATCTAGCCCTACCCTATTTTTGAACATTTTTAATTCTGCACCAACTTCAAATGTCCTGGTAGATAGCGGTTTTAAATCCGGATTGGCCAACGTCCCAGGATTCGTCAATCCACCATTATACAAACTACCAGCTGTTGTATAATTAAATGCCGTTAAATAAGGATTAAGTGCACCACTTCCCACCTCAGACCAAGAAGCCCTCAGTTTGGCGAAATCGATGCTGTTAGGAAGTTTAAATAACGAGCTTGGAATAAAACTAACACTTACAGAAGGATAGAAGAAACCTACATTATTGGTACGTTGCGGACTGGCCAATATACTAGACCAATCGTTTCTAGCGGTCAGGTCTAAATATAAATAGTCTTTATAGGAACTCGAGAACATACCATATAAGCTATTGATTTTATATTTTGCCTTATATGGCATAGTGACCAATGGGCCTAAATTATTAGATAAACTATATACTCCAGGATACACTAATGAATCTATCCTTACTTCATCTCTGTTATACCTATTTTGCAAGGTGCTTCCACCAACGCTCGCGGTTATGTTAAAATCTTTATGAATTTTTTTATTATACCTCAACAAGAAGTCGCTTGTAATTTCTTGAGAAAAAATATTCTGAACACGATAAGAGCCTTTTGGCAATCTCGTACCCGCATCATAAGGACGCTCTTGTGCCCTCTGCTCATATGACAAATCAACAGAGGTTCTTATCATTAAGTTTAACGCTTTGGTAAAACTATAGTTAGCCTGAACATTCCCAGTAACACCATCCCTATCCGATTTATTTAAAAATTCATTGGCTATAGCGTATGGGTTTTCGGGAAATGAACTAAACGGATAAGAAATAGCTCTTCCTTCCTGTCCATTTTTCCAATAATTTTTCAGCCAATCCAAATCGGCATTGGGTTGCCAGAATATATACCAATACATAATAGATTGGTTTCCATATCCTGCACTAGGTAAATTATCGCTCCATTTCTTATTGTATAGAATCTTAGAGCTAATGGTCAGCTTGTCATTAACTTTTGAATTTACCGATAATGACAAAGAGTTTCTATTATAGCCAGTATTGGGCATGATCCATTTGTTTCTGACATCGGTAAATGAAAAGCGAGCCGTAGTTTTATCTGTACCGCCATCTAAACTAATGGAGTTATTATAAGTAGAACCTACTTCAAAATATTGGTTTAACTTATTGGTATAAGGCACCCATGGTGTTCTTTCCACCCCCCTTGTTTGAGTAACGGGATCCCATTGATAAAAATATTGTCCTTCAAACCGCGGACCATATGCAGAAGATGTACCACTGGTACTAGCCCCATCGGCTGTAGCACCATAAGAGTAGTATAGCGCTCCATCTAAACCTTGCCCATACTCAAATTGAAGATCTGGCCAACGATTTATACTTTCAAACGATGTATTCGAATTGATGGTTACGCCCAAACCTTTTTTATTGGCCGTACCAGATTTTGTAGTGATGATAATCGCTCCATTTGCTCCTCTTTGCCCATATAACGCCGCTGCACCAGGCCCCTTTAAGACGGTCACGCTTTCAATATCCTCCGGATTGATGTCGTTAATGCCGCTACCATAATCTGCGGGTAAATTATCCGACCCTGTAGCATAAACCGATTCTCCACTAATTGCCGTACGTTTACCACTACCCGAGTTCACCACCACCCCATCTACTACTATAAGCGCCTCATTATCTCCAGTTAGGTTATTCTCTCCACGCAAGATAATTTTATTCGAACCCGTAGGTCCACTATTAGAACGGACCAAATTTAATCCAGCTACCTTACCAGACAATGCGTCCGTCCAGTTTCCAGCAATCGCATCGGTCAACTGTTCACCGCTCACCGTAGTCGTTGCATACCCTAAAGATCTTTCTTCTCTTTTGATGCCCAAAGCCGTAACGACTACCGCTTCTAAAGTACTGGAAGAAGATTTCATTACAATAACGATATCACTTGAGGCCGTAGAAAAAGTACTGGCATTGGTATTATAGCCGATCATACTAAAATTAACAATGGTACCCTTAGCTATGGTAATGCTAAACTCACCTTGATTATTAGTTTGCCCCAACATTTTCTTAGTAATCGCATTAGTTAAACTAATACCTGGGATTGGCACATTATCTTCACTATCTACCACCTTACCTTTAACCGTAATGTTTTGTGATGCAGTTTGAGCTGCCACTTTCAATAATGGCGAAATTAAAAAAAGCGAAAGCAAAAATAAGCCGAACATACCTGGATTCAGCTTTTTTTTAGTTTGACCTTTCTTAACGGTACCGATTACAGAAAGCTGGGATTTCGAATCATTTTCATAATTCGCGACATGCTGGCGCATGCAAGCCTTGCGAGTAATTGTTTTGTCCATAATTAATTTATATCGGGTTATTTACTAGTTTTTATTTGTTGGTTTTCCCGAATGCCCAAAACTACCCCGTCTTTGTTAAGGCTATGTTAACTAACAATTAACAATTTTGAAACAATTCGCAATTACAAATCATTTAGTTTTATATTACTAAACATTTCGCAATATAAATATAAAAACAAATTGAAACTAAATATAAATTTCTATTTATCAAAAATAAATAAGAATTAATTTTCCGAACAAGGCAAAACACCTCATAAAGCTACTTTAAGCCAAAAAGAAGAAAACAAGAAAAAACACAAAAAAATAAAAAACAACCATATGAAATAAAACATTCATACAGACACCCCTAGAAACTAAGGTGAATCAACTAAACTGACATGAAAGACAAGAAAGAAAAAGAAGAAAATCAAATTAAACTACAGTCACCGTAACCCCTAAACCCTCCAGATGATTAAGAATCTGCTGTGAAACTCCCTTATCCGTGATGATGTGATCCACATCTTCAAATCCGCAAATCTTCCCAAAACCTCGTTTACCAAATTTTGTAGAATCGGCTAATACCACCACTTTTTGCGAAACTTTGATCATCTGGCGATTTAGATGCGCCTCCATAGCATTCGTTGTGGTAAAACCATGCTCTAGATCAATACCATCAACCCCCAAAAACAAGGTGTTAAAATAAAAATCCTGCAAGATCTGTTCTGCATAGGCCCCCATAACAGACGAAGAGCTCTTCCTTAGCAAGCCCCCAAGCTGGATTACCTCTACCTCCGGATCCCTTATAAATTCCACAGAAATGTTTAATGAAGAAGTCACCACGGTAAGGTTTAACCCAGGTGGAATATTTTTCACAAAATACAAAAGCGTGGTACCAGAAGCCACCACAATAGAATCATTTTCCTTTAACAGCTTAGCAGCAGCAGCACCGATTTTGTTTTTCTCTACAGATTGAAGCTTCTCCTTTTCATTCACTGGCCGATCAACCGTATAGGGATTATTAATAGTAGCACCACCATGTGTTCTGAACAACAGGTTTTTATCTTCCAAAAGCTTTAAATCCTTGCGTATGGTAACAGAAGACACCTTTAACTCTTTACAGAGCTCAACGACATTAATGTACTGGTCTTGCTGTATGCGATTCAGAATAAATTGATGCCTTTCGGCCAAGGTCATGATCATAATACTTGATTTAATCGCAATTTAATAATTAATACAAATAGTGTCATAATATTTACTATAGAAAAATATTTCAATAAAGAATTTATTATTTCGATTTCGATTACTTATAATTGCTTATTGTTTCGTTTTATTACATATTCACTATGCAAAGAATACACAATCATCACCTAGTTGATCAATCCGAATGGGATATAATTGTTATTGGAGGGGGAGCAACTGGCCTTGGAACAGCATTAGATGCGGCCAGCAGGGGATTAAAAACACTGCTCGTTGAGCAATCGGATTTTGCCAAGGGCACCTCTAGCAGAAGTACCAAACTGGTACATGGAGGGGTAAGATACCTTGCACAAGGCGATATTGCATTAGTAAGACATGCACTTAAGGAAAGAGGCCTACTTCAAAAAAATGCCGCCCACCTGGTGCATAAAGAAGAATTTATCATTCCCTGCTACACCTGGTTTTCGGTAGCCAAATACCTCATCGGATTAAAATTATACGATTGGTTAGCCGGAAGATTTAGTTTTGGTACTTCTAAATATCTTTCCAAAAACGAAACTTTAAGCATGATGCCCGGGATAAAGGAAAAAAACCTTAAAGGATCTATACGCTATTTTGATGGAAAGTTTGATGACGCCAGATTGGCCATCAATATAGCGCAAACCGCAAAAGAACAAGGCGCTAAATTAATCAACTACATGAAAGTAGTTAACCTGATCAAAGAAAATGACCAAATTAAAGGTGTTATTGTTCAAGACGACATTACCAAAGCGCATTTTCAACTTTTCGGAAAGGTAGTTATCAATGCTACCGGCGTGTTTGTAGACGACATCCTGAAAATGAATGATTCGAAAGCCAAAAATATGGTACGCCCAAGTCAAGGTGTACATATTGTATTAAAAAAATCATTTCTTAACAGCGATTCTGCATTAATGATTCCACAAACATCTGATGGCAGGGTACTATTTGCCGTACAATGGCACGATCACTTATTGGTAGGCACAACCGACACTCCTTTAAATGAACATAGCCTCGAGCCCAGGGCCTTAAAACAAGAAATAGATTTCATTCTGAGCACGGCAGGTACTTATTTCAAGACAAAACCTACCGAGAATGACATACTCAGCATATTTTCTGGGTTAAGACCATTGGCCGCCCCCACCGACAACAATGCCAATAGCACCAAGGAAATCAGTAGGGATCATAAATTAATCGTATCAGCAAAAGGACTGATTACCATTACGGGAGGCAAATGGACTACTTATCGCCGCATGGCTGAAGAAACGGTAGATCTCGCCATAAAAGAAGCAGGTCTACCTTTTAGTTCCTGCAAAACGGAACACCTACCCATACATGGTTGCAACAATGCCACAGACCATAACTATATGAACATTTACGGAACGGATAGATCTCATATAGAAACCTTGATTAAGCAAAACAAAGCGCTGTCGCAGTTATTACACCCCGATTTTCCGTACACTTATGCAGAGGTCATCTGGAGTATAAGAAATGAGATGGCCGAAACCGTAGAGGACATCTTAAGCAGAAGGTTAAGGATACTAATCATAGATGCCAAGGCGGCCATAGAAATGAGCGCAATTGTTTCCGCTATTATGGCCAAAGAGATCGGAGCCGATAAAAAGTGGGAAGCACAACAAATCGAATCTTTCACTAAATTAGCAGAAGGGTATCTGTTTAAAGCAAAGAACAAAAAAGAAGAGCAAGCTTTAGCCAGCTAGAACTTAAACCAAATATAAATGATGGGCAATTACATGATCTCCCTTGATCAAGGGACAACCAGTTCACGTGCTATTATATTTAATCATAATGGTGAGATTATTGCCTTAGCACAAAAAGAATTTACCCAAATCTACCCACGGGCAGGCTGGGTAGAACATGATCCTAATGAAATATGGTCTACCCAGTTAGCTGTTGCTACAGAGGTTATTGCCAAAGCAGGTTTAACTGCCATCGATATTCATGCAATTGGCATTACCAATCAAAGGGAAACAACCGTAGTATGGGACAGGCGAACAGGAAAACCTCTTTATAATGCCATTGTTTGGCAGGATAGAAGAACCTCGGCCTACTGTGATGAACTCAGGAGACAAGGCAACGCCGAAATGATCCAACAAAAAACAGGCCTGATTATCGATTCTTATTTCTCGGCAACCAAGATCAAATGGATACTCGATCATGTAGAGGGGGCCAAGGAAAAAGCGGAAAAAGGGGAATTGGCATTTGGCACTATCGACAGTTGGCTCGTCTGGAATTTAACCGGCGGCAAAACCCATGTGACCGATGTAAGCAATGCATCGAGGACAATGATATATAATATCCAAACCTTAACCTGGGACCAGGAATTACTTTCCCTTTTTGATATTCCGCCTTCCATGCTACCTGAAGTAAAATCGTCTAGCGAAATTTATGGAGAAACCGCAGGACATATTTTAGCAGCTAAATTACCCATTGCTGGTATTGCAGGCGATCAACAATCTGCCTTATTTGGCCAAATGTGCACACAAACAGGCATGGTAAAGAACACTTATGGCACAGGCTGCTTCATGCTCATGAATATTGGAACAAGCCCTAAACTGTCAACCAATAACCTCCTAACCACCATTGCCTGGAAGGTAAATGGTGAAATTAATTATGCTTTGGAAGGAAGTATATTTATAGGGGGTGCAGTTGTACAATGGTTAAGGGATGAACTGGGCTTGATCGAAAAATCTGCCGATGTAGAAAAACTAGCAAAAAAAGTAGAAGATACACAGGGTGTTTATATCGTCCCTGCTTTTGCAGGTCTAGGCGCTCCCTATTGGAAGCAACATGCACGTGGTATCATTACCGGACTGACCAGAGGCACCAACAAATCGCACTTGGCAAGAGCTGCACTGGAAAGCATTGCCTACCAGACCATGGATGTACTCAACGCCATGCAGGCAGATGCAGGAGTGCCTATTACCGAACTTAGGGTAGACGGTGGAGCCACGAGCAATGACCTGTTAATGCAGTTTCAGGCCGACTTATTGAAATGTAAGGTAATCAGGCCCGAAGTTACCGAGCTTACGGCAATTGGCGCAACTTATTTAGCTGGCCTAGCTACAGGTTTCTGGAAAAATATTGATGAAATAAGGTCACAGTGGCAAATCAATAAAACATTTAATGCCACAGACCAGAAAAATTATAGGGAGAACATAAAAGGATGGAAAAGAGCCGTTAAAGCAGCCATAGCCAATACAGAAGATTAATCTAAAAAAGAAACAAATGAATGCCTATATAGCAGAGTTTATTGGCACCGCCATTATGGTCCTTTTGGGAAATGGCGTGGTAGCCAATGTAGTATTGAAAGAAACAAAAGGCCATAATAGTGGTTGGATAGTAATCACTACCGCCTGGGCCCTTGCCGTATTTGTAGCAGTGGTAGTTGCTGGCCCATATAGTGGAGCCCACCTTAACCCTGCCGTTACATTGGCCCTATCCATTACGCACAGCTTTGAATGGGCAAAAGCCCCTTATTATATTATGGCACAAATTAGTGGAGCGATTACAGGCTCTTTCCTGGTATGGCTTTTCTACAAAGATCATTTTAAGGCTACCGACGATAAAAATTTAAAAGCAGCACCATTTGCTACCGCTCCAGCTATCCCTAACAAACGCTCTAATCTATTTTCAGAGGTATTAGGTACATTCATACTCATCTTTGTGATCTTCTATATTACAGGAGGTGAATTGGGCAAAGAAAAAACACCCATTGGTCTAGGTTCGGTTGGTGCTTTACCCGTAGCCTTTCTTGTTTGGGTCATTGGGCTTAGCTTGGGAGGCACTACAGGTTACGCCATTAATCCGGCCAGGGATTTAGGCCCGCGTATTGTTCACAGTTTAATTCCCATGAAAGGTAAGGGAAGCAGCAATTGGTCTTATGCCTGGATCCCCATTGTGGGCCCAATCATAGGTGCTACATTAGCGTCATTATTATACCTTTTTTTGAATCCTAACTTTTAACATCCCTCTCCTTTGTTTCCGTATTATTTGAATGTTTCTTTTGCCAGCTGTTCATCCCCTACATAAATCCATATGGCACCTTTTAGGTATTTGTTGAATGAACTGGCAATATCTTGTAACTTCACTTTGTTGAACGCTTCCACCATATTTTCATACATTTTATAATCACCAAAAATTTCTGCATTTCCCAGATCGCTCACGATGGAGCTTGCACTTTCTTGATGGCGATAGAACCGATCTCTATGGCTTTTTTTCAGACCGATCAGGTGATCTTCACTATAATGTCCTGCCCTAATGTTGGCATAAACTTCTACCATGGCTTTATAGGCCTGCTTAGGTTGCGTTGTACTTACATACATTGACATATAAGGTATTTGTTGTTCAACAACTTCCGCACCTGGACTATAAGACAACCCTCTTTTGGTTCTTAGTTCATAATTTAAATTACCCGAAAGAATATTGATCAGTAATCTGAAAGAATGATAATCAGGATTATTCATTTTAGGGGCATTCAAGATACAGCTAATGTAATTTGTGGCCAATGGTCTATGCTCAACCAATAACTTTTCTCCTTTGAGTTCGTTTTGTTCATAAACTGGAGCTGAATATGCTTTAGACTGTATTGATGCAAATGATTCTTTAATGCTTTTTCCAGTTCTTCCTTTGTAAGGTTTGCTGCTACCACCAAAAACATTCTATTTCTATTCAATAGCACATTATAATAGTAGTTTTTAACGCTATCTATTCTTAATTTCCTAACAGCATCTGTTGATCCCAGTGGGTCTTTACTGTATGGACTTTCCGCAAACATAGCTTGAATGGATAATTGTTTTACCCTAATCTCTGGATTGGAGCCACTACCCAAGATGGATAATAGAATCTTGTCTCTTTCTATATTAAAATTTGCTTCATCAAAAACAGGATTTACAATGGCATCAGAAAATAACTTCCAACCTTTTTCATAATATTTCAAAATACAGTCCATACTGATGGAACCATAATCCCTGGTGGACTCACCAGCAATCTCAATACCATATTCATCGGCAAGTTCATGGTAATCAGCTACACTATAATTTTTGGTTCCACAGGTGGCTGCAGTTGATAAGGCCAAATTCTCTATACCTTCTTGCGCTGCACTATAGTTCATTACTCCGCCCCTAAAATACATCTTCATGCTCACTGTTTCTTTTTGCGTTGGCTGTAAGATCACTTTTAAACCATTCACCTCAAAACTAATCGGCTTAGTTTGTGCATTGGCTACAAAAAAAATCAAAAGCAATTTTATGGAAAGTATATATTTTTTCATTGGGGTATGGTATATTTTTAACGAGGGAATGCCATTATCAGTTTATTTAAAGAATGTTTGAGGCTTAACGATTTCCATCCCCTCTTTGTTCAACATCAAACCTGCACAAAAAGGTTTATTCAAGATATATTTCTTTACGTAATCTATCAGGTCTTTTCTAGTCACCTTATTCAGGTTTTCCTCATAGTGCGTATAATATTCTATTGAAGCTGAGGCCCACCAAAATGACAGTAGATGCGCATAATCGGAGGTAACCTCTCTCCTTTTAACCTGTTCAATGGACAACAATCTTTTAGCCCGTTCAATCTGTGTATCTGACAAATAATTTTCATCTGCCCATAAACTTAATTGCCTGAGGACTTCCTCATAACAAGCTTTTATTTTATCGGGATTTGGGTTAACCATTAAACTTATCGGACCTGTGTATTTCTGTGTATAATAATTTACATTTGCTTCCTGGGCCAGTCCTGAATTAATAAGTGCTTTTTTCATTTTCGAACCGTTCTGATTCACAATGAAAGAAAATACATCAGCTGCATAGGTTGCAGCCACATCATTTCTGGTATCGGGACCATGCCAACTAAACAACATAAATGGTACCGCAATCTTGTCCGATTCGACAAAGTAAAAATCGTTTTTCACCAAGGGTTTGAATTCTGGGATCGGCCATTTTTGAAATGGATCAAATGATGAGGGCTTCCATGAAGAAAAAATCGACTCTACATGCTTATAGGTATCGTTTACATTTAAGTCGCCTGCAATAATCAGTACAGAATTATTAGGCCAATAATATTTGTTTTTGATCGAATCCATTTTGGCCGGCGTGGCCGACAAGATCACATCATGACTACCAATAACGTTTTTCCTGGAATAATTCTGCCCCCACATATGTCTTGAGTTAGCCTCCATCAATGCAAAAATAGGACTAGATTCATGTCTTGTAAATTCGGCATTCACCACTTCGTTTTCCAATTTCATATCTTCCTTTCTAAACTTGGGATACCTTATCGCTGAATTCATGAAATTTAGTCCCTGCTTTAAATTGGACGATGGAAGTGTGAAATAATAATTCACCACTTCTTCCCTAGTTGTTGCATTGGCATTAATATCCAATTCATTCATTCTATTGTTAAAACTTTCAAAAGTGGGATAATCTTTGTTTGCTTTAAAAAACAAGTGTTCGTATAGATGGCTTAAGCCGTTAAACTGATCTGTTTCTGTAAAAGAGCCATTTCTACATCCCAATTCGATAGTGATCAAAGGCACAGTATGGTCTTCTACAACAACGATTTCCAATCCGTTGGCCAATTTCTTGAAATACATGTTTTCTGCAATTTTTTGCTGTGCAGACAGTTTGGTGCAATAAAGAAATATTGCCATTAGTAAGAAAAATCTTGGAAACATAAGTAGCTGCCGGTATTTATAATTATAATCACGCCAAGTAAACACAAATCCTTTTAAATGGCAAATAAATTAAAAATTATTTTAGCCTTTTAAGGAAACCAATTGAATTTCAACTATCAAAAGTAGAACAGGCCTATCAATTAGGTATCTAAAATTAAAAAGCATAAAAAAAGGGATAACTTTTCGTTATCCCTTTTTATTTCTGATATCCAGTATCTTATTTTACTGCATCAATTACTGCTTTGAAAGCATCTTTGTTGTTCATGGCTAAGTCAGCTAAAACTTTACGGTTCAAACCGATGTTTTTCGAAGCCAATTTACCAATTAATTGAGAGTAAGAAATACCGTGCTCACGAGCACCAGCATTGATACGTTGAATCCACAAACTGCGGAATTCTCTTTTCTTAACTTTACGGTCACGGTATGCATATTGCAAACCTTTTTCTACCGTGTTTTTAGCAATGGTAAAAACCTTGCTTCTTGATCCCCAATAGCCTTTGGCCATATTAAGGACTGTCTCTTATACACATCTGACGCTGCCGACGATCGAGCCATAGTGTAGGTCGGGGTGGTGGCGGGGGGATTGGGAGGGGGGGGGGGGGGGGGGGGGGGGGGGGGGGGGGGGGGGGGGGGGGGGGGGGGGGGGGGGGGGGGGGGGGGGGGGGGGGGGGGGGGGGGGGGGGGGGGGGGGG